>JAJQIJ010000029.1 GCA_021199275.1 Clostridiales bacterium | reverse complement strand
AAATGGCAAGTAAATCACTATGTCAAACGAGAGTGATGCGCTATGGCTAACAAATTCAGCCCTGAATATATGGCTTTTCATGTAAAAAGAAATCGTTTCATGCGGGAAGTGAAAATATTGAAGTTCAGCGAAGTTCAGCTGCAGACTTTATACTGTTCGATTCGCTGACAGCGGCGGGGCATTAAGGTCAGACAAAATCGGCTGTTTGCCGCTAAATAATACACAGGGCAAGGCTGAAAAAGGAAACTAAACCACGGTTGCACCGGTAGTTAAATCGAAAGATATTGATATGATGGAGGATTAAAGTGAACAGGCAGCAGATTTTTGATTATGTATTAAAACAGTATGGAACAATGCCAGAGTACCTGTGGATGCGGTATCCTTCCTATGCAGTTCTGCGCCATCAGGATAACGAAAAATGGTATGGCATTGTTATGGATGTTCCGAAAAATAAACTTGGCTTACCGGGAATAGATGTCGTGGAGATTCTTGATGTGAAATGTGAGCCTTTGATGATTGATTTGCTACGTCAGTCACCTGGCTTTTTTCCGGGATATCACATGAATAAGACAAACTGGTTAAGTATTCTCCTTAATGGGACAGTATCAGATAATCAGATTATGGAGTTAATCGATATTAGTTTTCAACTGACAGCAAGCAGAAAAAAATAACAAATTATCCGGTTAATATAGTTATACATAGCGACTTATTTGACATGCCGCTGCCTTTTTTACAGTTCAGATATGGTATGCTGATTATTGAAAAATAACTTGGGGGAATATCCCCATAAGTCATAGTCTAACCGGAATGTTTTTTTCAGCCAAATAGCGTTTAAGTTCGGGGACAGACAGTTCGTTGAAATGAAACAGGCTTGCTGCAAGCACTGCGTCCGCCATGCCTGCGGTGAACACGTCATAAAAATGTTCTTTTTTACCCGCGCCGCCTGACGCTATTACAGGTATACCCGCATTTTTTGAAATGGCGCGAGTAAGTTCAATGTCATAGCCGTTTTTCTGCCCGTCTTCGTCCATTGAAGTCAGCAATATTTCCCCTGCGCCGCGCCTTTCAGCTTCCTGAGCCCACTTAACTGCGTCAATCTCGGTGGGAATGCGCCCGCCGTTTAAATAAACTTCCCAGCCGCCTGCTTTGGTTCTTTTTGCGTCAATTGCGCACACAACGCACTGGCTGCCAAACTGCTGCGCTGCTTCGCTTATAAGCCGCGGGTTTTTAACCGCAGCGGAATTAACCGCTATTTTGTCAGCCCCCGCGCGCAGCAACACGCTGAAATCATTTACATTTCTTATTCCACCGCCCACTGTAAAAGGAATAAACACAGTTTTTGCAACCTGTTGCACAATGTCTGTCATTGTGCCGCGCCCTTCATGCGTGGCTGTTATGTCAAGCAAAACAAGCTCGTCTGCCCCCTGTTTGTCATATGCCGCAGCACAACTTACAGGGTCGCCCGCGTCACGCAAATTTACAAATGAAACGCCCTTTACCACCCTGCCGTTTTTTATGTCAAGGCAGGGAATAATCCTTTTTGCATACATGTCAACACCCCATTGCAACAAAGTTTTTAAGCAGCACAAGCCCCACTTCGCCGCTTTTTTCAGGGTGGAACTGTGTTGCTGCAAGCGCCCCTCGCTGCACGGCACATTGAATATTAAGTCACTATTCGGCAGTCGCAGCAACATCTTTTTCGTCTGCCCCGTTAAGATAATAAGAATGCACAAAATAAAAATAGCTGCCGTCAGGAATGCCGCTGAAAATGCCGCCCGGCTGTTTAATTGACACTGAATTCCAGCCCATATGTGGCACTTTAAGCCCAAGATTTGGCGGAATGGCACAAATTTTGCCGTTTAAAATGCCCAATCCCTGTTCGCCCGGGCTTTCTGCGCTTTCACCAAAAAGCAGCTGAAGCCCCAAGCATATGCCAAGAAACGGCTTTTCACAGCGCGCGGCTTCGCACACGACGCCTGCTAAGGCGCGTTCACGCATTGCGCTGACAGCTGCGCCGAAAGAGCCGACCCCCGGCAAAATCACATGACTTGCCCGTTTTATTTTGTCTGCGTCATTGGTAATTTCATTTTCTGCGCCTATATAGTCCAGCGCTTTTTTTACGCTCATCAAATTACCTGCTCCATAGTCTATAATTGCAATCATATTTTAATCTCTGCTTTCAATAACTTAGGAAAAATGGTTTCCTGACTCTTTCTGACATAACTTATGGGGAATGTTCCCCGTCTCTTGCAGGCAGCAGGCCCCGGTTTTTAATCAGCAGTGAATACAATCTCCGCTGTGGGGGCTGCGGCTAACATCGGGGAATTCTTATTTAACGACTTTCCTTGTCATTTGTGGTAAAGCGGCATGTGCTGTCCTTTAACCGGCCGGGCATTATATCCCCGCCGTATATTGAATTTTACCATAATATCTGATTTATTGCAATATAACCGATTGACAAAATGAAATTAATAGTGTAAAATTCAATAGTGCCCGTAGCTCAGCATAATATATGGAGTGGTATCGAAGTGGTCATAACGGGCCTGACTCGAAATCAGGTAGCCCTCACGGGCTCGTGGGTTCGAATCCCACCCACTCCGCCAAGTAAAGCACCTGCATTAAAGCGCAACTTTTAGGGTTCATTTGCAGGTGCTTTTTATTGCCCTGAGCGCCGGCAAAACCCTTGTTGAATTGCATTAGCCGGGCTCGCGCTGCCTTGATTTTACAGTGCTGATATGGTATACTGATTAACATAAACAGCGCAAATCTGAATAAGCTGGCCTAAGCAACCGGCAGAGCAACAAACAAAACATTTGTGTGTTTCTATAACTTAGGCAAGAAATCCCCCCTAAGTTATATCTGCCAGCCGACGGACTGTCTTCGCTCTGCCAGAAAAGCGTCAATAGCTTCTTTTGTCGGCAGAGATGGCTGCGCGCCAAGATGTTGCACGGAAATGGCAGCGGCTGCGCTCGCATATCTTGCAGAAGCAATGATATCTCCGGTTTCTGCATATTGTTTTACGAGAACACCAGTAAAGCAGTCGCCTGCTGCAGTCGGGTCAACAGATTTCACCTTAAAGGTGGGAATCATCTGGCTGATACCTTCTCCATAAATAAAGGAACCCTTATCCCCCATTTTCAAAACGACATATTTACATTCGGAACGTTCCTGAAGAATTTTGGAGGCTGCTATGCAACTTTCATCATCTGTTGGTAAAATACCAACAAGGGCTTCTGTTTCTGTTTCATTTGGAGAAAGGATGGTGATGTTTTTAAATTTTTCCAGAGGATAATCCTGAGCAGGTCCTGCATCCAGACAGGTAATCATTCCACGTTCTTTTGCCAGTTCAAAGGCATGGACGTTCGTTTCCAGAGGAATCTCCAGCTGCATCATCAGGGCATCGTATTCTTTTCCTTTGAAAGCAGCGTCCACAGATTGCGGTGTAGTATCGTTGTTGGTGCCGGTGTAGATAGCGATACGGTTCATGCCATCTTCTTCCAGCATGATCACAGCCATTCCCGTATTCGCGCCTTCTTTCAGAACCAGATTAGACACGTCGATTCCAATGTCGGTTAACATGCCAACCAACGCTTCTCCATTGGCGTCCTGCCCCAGTGTTCCGCATACAGATACTTCGGCGCCGGCTTTGGCGGCTGCCACAGCGGAATTGCTGCCTTTTCCTCCTCCGGCGTTGGAATAGGTAGTTCCAAGAATGCTTTCGCTTGGGTGTGGAACACGTGGCATCTGTAAAATCAGATCCATCATAATGCTTCCAACCATTAAAATTTTTGCTGCCATAATAAATTCTCCTATTTTAATTTTATGGTAGTGTAAAAAAGTATTGCTTTTTTATATATCTTTATTCAATAAGGGTCTGCCCGTTATTCAATGTGGGGGCGGCAGTAACACTGCCGCCCCAGCGGGAAATTGTACTCACCGCTGATTAAAATCAGCAGTCGCCACATAATGATTTGTAGTTATTCCTTTTTCTGATTTATAATTAACCCATTTTCTTAAATATTCTTTAGTCATAAACCTGTCTATTTCATTCCAATGCGGCAGTTCGGACATCATTATGACTTTATCAAAAATTTCCTTGTCATATTTTTCATTGCATATATAGTCGTTATTCATTCCTTGCGCAGTAGGAAAATTACCGATAAACAACAAATCAAGTAACGCTCTTATATGATTTGCCACGTTGTATTTCCCCTCTATATACGCAAGCTCTTTATCTTTTTCAATACCATAATCACCCCACAAACTGCCCTCACTCTCAAACATTTGTATATTGTCCCAATCTAAAGTGCAAGCATGCCAATCGCCGCAAGTTTCAAGCTTACAAGGAGTGTTTAGTGCAA
>JAJQIJ010000017.1 GCA_021199275.1 Clostridiales bacterium | reverse complement strand
TATGTTGTGTAACCGCCCGCAGTGCAGGTGGGCGCTGTTACAACGCTGTTATAGCTGTGGCCCGTTGCCGCAACAGTTTCTTCTTTTGTGGCGCCGCACACCGTGCAGGTATAGGTTTTAACACCTGCTTCGGTGCAGGTGGGGGCTGTTGTTATTTCGCCGCTGTCATAGCTGTGGCCTGCCGCGGCTGTTTCTTCAGTTGTAGTTTCGCCGCAAACAGCGCAGGTATATGTTGTGGTGAAAGCGGTGGTGCATGTATTTACATCTTCAACAGCGCTCTTTAACCAAAGATGAGAATCTGTTGTATATTCATAATTTTCAAGGGCGCTGAATGTAACGCTGTCATAGCCCTTTGCATAAGTGTAGCCTGACGAATAGCTTTCAGCATAAAGCGTAACCGCGCCGGACGAGCCCAGGGTTGTTTCAGAGCTGCCTATTGCAGCGTCAAAGTTAAACACAACAACATCTGTTAACGCTGTGCAGTTTGCAAACGCCCCGCTTTCAATTGTTTCAACCGTTTCGCCAAGCACAATGCTTTCAAGCGTGTCGCTTTCAAATGCGCCGGCAGCTATTTCCGTAACCGTGTCTGGCACTTCAAAATAAATGTCTGTTTTCCCGTTGGGGTAAAGCACAATTTCAGACAGGTCATATGTGTAAAGAATATTGTCTTCGGCTGTGAAAGATGTGTTAGCCGCATCAACGGTTATTTCGGCAAGTTCGGTGCAGCCTGAAAACGCATAATCGTTTATTGTGCTGACTTGCTCTCCTATATTAATTGATTGCAGCCCGGTGCAGTTGCCCCATGCGTAAGAGTTTATAAGCGTTACGCTGTCTGTGACATCAAGCGACGTGAGAGCCGTGTCGCCATAAAACGCATATGCGCCTATTGCCGTAATACCGTCCGGAATGGTGAATTCGCTAAGCGCGGTGCAGCCGGCAAACGCCCAGTTGCTTATTTCGGTTAATGAAATGGCACCATTGTCTGTTGCAAAGTCAACAGTTTCAAGAGATGTGCATTTATAAAACGCCTGGTCTCCTAAAACGGAAACGCTTGACGGAATTGTTATGCTTTCAATAGACTTGCAGTTGTAAAATGCCGCAGAGCCTATTTTCTGCACACCCTCGCTTATTTCAACGCTTGCCAAATCAACACAGTCAGCAAAAGCCCAGCTGCCAACGCTTTCACATGTTGCCGGTATTGTTATTTCAGTAAGCGATGTGCAGCCCTGGAATGCATTTGAGCCGATTTCGCTGACGCTTGCCAAGTCTGCGCTTTCAAGCGCCGTGCAATATTTAAATGCCGAAGAGCCTATTGTTTCAACACTTGACGGAATTGTGACATTTGTAAGCGACGTGCAGTTGTTAAATGTATTTGCCGGAATTTCAGTTATCTGCGCCGTTTCTTCAAACGTTACAGACTCAAGTGCAGAACAGTTGCGGAAAACGCCGGTGCCAAGGCTTTCAACATTTGCCGGAATTGTGACAGACGTGAGAGCGCTTGAGGCAAACGCGTCGTTTCCTATTGAAGTAACGCCGCTGCCAATGTCAATTGACGTAAGGCTCTTACAGCGGCTGAACACACCTGCGGCAATGTCTGTTACCCCGCTTGGCAGTGAAACGGCGGAAAGGCCGCTGCCGGCAAACGCATATTCGCCTATTGACTCTAAGCTGTCAGGCAGGTCAATTTCGGTAAGTGACGCGCAGTTATAAAAAGTGTATTCTTTAATTTCGGTTATTGCGCTTGGCAATTCAATACCGGCAAGCGCCGTGCAGCCGTAAAACGCATATTCGCCAATAGCCTCAACAGTGTCAGGAATATCTGCGCTTTCAAGGCTTGTGCAGCCATAGAATGTATATTCCTTTATTTCGGTAACACCGCTGGGTATTTCAATTGACGTAAGGCCTGTGCAGCCGTAAAACGCATATTCGCCTATTGACTGAACGGTGTCAGGTATATCAATGCTTGTAAGCCCGGTGCAGTTATAAAACGCATAAGCGGCAATTTCAGTTGTGCCGGCTGCCAGTGCTATTGACGTGACATTGCAGCCCGAAAGCGCATATTCGTTTATGTAAACAACCGTGTCCGGCACGGCAAGCGATATTGAACTGAAATTATAAAACGCATAAGCCGCAAGCAGCGTGGTGCCGGCTTTAATTTCATATTCGCTTGGCATATCGCTTTCATTGGCGGCTATTACATATGTGTCATAATAAAGCACGCCGTTTTCCCAATTGGTGCTGTCATTATAAAACGCGGTGCCGGCAAACGCATAGCGGCCTATTCTTGCAATGCCGTTGCCTATAGTAATGTTTTCAAGGGCAGTGCTGTTATAAAACGCATATGCGCCTATTTGGGTGACTTCATCTTCAATAACAAGGGTCTGAAACGTTGACACGCTGTTATACCATGGCGAATTAGCGGTGGTTGCTATGCTGAAATCCGCAAGGGCGGTGGTTTTGCCAGCTGTAAGAGTTACGCTTTCAAGAGCGCTGAGCCCCGCAAACGGCGCAGTGCCGGCGGGCTGGCAAACGGTAACGGGCAGTGTTAAGTCTGTAATATTCGCGCTGTTTTCAAATGCATTGTCTGCCACGCCAATTGCGGCGCTGTTTATTACCACGGTGCTGCTGTCTGTTGTGCATTCAATAAGATAATTGCAAATGTAAAGCGCGCCATAAGAGTCCCAATTACTTTCGGTGTTATAATAACCGCAGTTTGTGAAAGCATAGGCGGCTATTTGAACAAGCGTTTCGGGCAGTGAAATGCCAGTTAAATTTTCAGCGCCGTAAAAAGCATAAGAATTAATTACCGTGGTGCTGTCAGGCACAGTGATATTTTTTGCGGTGCTTTGGTAAAAGGCATATACGCCTATTTCAGTGACCCCGTCTTGAATTGTAACACTGATTTCATTGTTTGAAGTCATGTGCCACGGTGTGTAATTACAGGTTGTTGTGGTGAATTGGTTGTTTGATTCAGAGCCGTTTTTAATAATTCCGCTGGTGCCGGGCGCAATTGTAATGGTGGTTATGGCGGTGCAGCCGTCAAAAGGTGAGCCTGAATACTGCGCGTCAGCCGCCACGGTTATGTCTGTAAGCGCAGTGCAGCTTAGAAATGCGTCACCGGTTAATGACGAACAGTTAGTCAAGTCAACACTTTCAAGACTTTCACAACTGGCAAAGGCATTAGCCGCTATGCTGCAGTCCTGTTTAAACACAGCGCTTGTAACACCGGAATTTCTAAAGGCGCTGGCGCCGACAGATGTGGCGCTGCTAAAGTCAATATCTTGCAGCGCTGTGCATAAGCTAAACGCATAGGTGTATATGTCGGCAACATTTGAAAGGTTTATTTCAGAAAGCGCAGTGCAGCTGTAAAATGCATAGGAATTAACGGTGGTTACAGCGCTTGGCAGTGTAACTGTTTCAAGACTTGTGCAGCCGTAAAACGCATAAGTCGGAATGGCGGTGATTGAAGCGCCGGTAAAGTTTGCGCTTTCAAGCGCAGTGCAATATCTGAACGCATAAGTGCCAAGGGAAACAAGGCCGGTTAAATCAAAGCTTTGCAGCAGCGTGCACCCGTCAAACGCAAAATCGTTTATATATAACAGGCTGGACGGCAGTGTAAGCGTGCATGTGCTTACATTTTGAAAGGCGCCGTAAGCCACAAGCGTGGTGCCGTCTTTAATTTCATATTCGGCAAGAATGGCGCTGTTTACCGCTATGACATATGTTTCGTTATAAAGCACGCCGTCTTCATAATTGTCATCATTTTTAATATATGCCGTGTTGCTAAATGCGTTGGCGCCAATAAACTGAACATTGCTGCCAAGAGTAACGGTTTCCAACGCGGAACAGCCAGAAAAAGCATTGGCGTTTATGGTGGTAACTTCGCCAAGGTCAACGCTTGTCAGCGCTGTTGCATTGTAAAACATATATTCGCAGATTTCGGTAATTACATCTGCAAGAGTAACTGATTTAGCTTTTGCCTGATACCACGGGGTGCACTGGGCTGCCGTTTGCGAAATGGCAGAGCCCGCATATGAAACAGTGTTATAAACTGTGCCGGCGGTTAAATAAACAGATTCTATAACCGCGCTGCCAAATGAGCCGGTAGAATTTGGGTATTTAACGTCACACGGGGCGGTGTAAGTGCCTATGTTTGAGCAGGAATAAAAGGCATAGTTAACCACTTCTGTTACACCGCGGCACAGGGTTATGTTTATTGTGTTGTTTCTGCTTAAATACCACGGGGTGTATTTAACGGTGGTGGTGCTAAATGCCGTGTTTTTGCCATATGCGTTTGAAACATAACCGGGGTATGTAGACGAGTCAGTCCTGACCAGTGTAAGGTCAGTCACGCCGGTGCAGTTTGTAAATGTGTAGTTAAGATATTGAATATTTGCGGGCAGCTTTAATGTGGTGATGCCTGTGCAGCCATAAAATGTGTATTGGTTTGATGTGGTTGAGCCAAATGCCTGCAGCGTGGTTATTTCATAGCCTGATGAATCTGTTTCAGTTTCAACAGCAACAGATGTAAGGGCTGTAAAGCCATAAAAGGAATAGTTGCCAAGCTTGGTAATGCCATAGCCTATTATTAATGATTGTATTTGGTCTTTATATTCATACCAGGGCGAAGAAGTGTATGTTGCAGATGTGTAGGTTGTCATTGCACCCGTGCCTGAAAGGGTAAGCGTGCCGTTGCTGTCAAGCACCCAGGAAATGCCGGCGGCGTCTTCACCGGAAGCGACTGTTTCTTGCGCCGTAAGCGAAATGCCTGACGAACGGCCTTTTGAAGATGAAACAGAAGCGCTGCTTTTACTTTCGGTGGTTTGGGCAGTTGTGCTTTCCTGCGTTGAAGCTTCGGCTGTGGTTTGGGCAGTTGTGCTTTCCTGCGTTGAAGCTTCGGCTGTGGTTTGGGCAG
>JAJQIJ010000013.1:118177-200766 GCA_021199275.1 Clostridiales bacterium | reverse complement strand
ATATATATCACATTAACGTTTTACTATATAGCTTAGGGGGAATGTTCCCCGCTGCTTTAGGTTGCGGGCGGTGCTTAATTTTTTCGGCGGCGGTGCAACCCACCGGCGAAAACGTTGAATGGCGGGGCGCCGCCATTGCTGACTTGGGGGTGGCATGCCGCCCTAAGCCCCGGTAAAGACGGGCAAGCTAAAAAAGTTTGAAAGAGGTAAAAAATTATGGTTGGAAACAAAAGATGCATTTTGATTGCAGACGATGAACGCAAAATGGTTTATGCTTTGAAAGACTTTTTTAAAGCCAACAGGTTTTATGTAATAGAGGCATATGATGGGGACGACGCCGTTGAAAAATACTGGGAAAACAGCACTGAAATAGACCTGGTGCTGTTAGATGTTATGATGCCCGGTAAAGACGGCTTTGAGGTGCTCAGAGAGCTGCGTGAAAACGCGTCTTTAGTGCCGGTTATAATGCTGACTGCGCGGGGCGCGGAATATGACCAAATCAACGGGCTTAACAGCGGGGCTGACGACTATATACAAAAGCCGTTTTCACCCACGGTTTTGCTTGCCAGGGTTGAAGCCGTGCTGCGCCGTTTCGGCAAGGCAGGCGAAAATGAAATAGTGGCCGGAGACATAACTATTAACGCAGTAAGGCGCAGCGTTTATGTAAAGGGTGAAGAAATTGAACTTACCCGGCGCGAATATGACCTGCTTATGTTTTTCTTAAACAACCAGTCAATAACATTTACAAGAGACCAGATTTTGAACAATGTGTGGGGCTATGATTTTGAGGGCGGCGAAAGGACTGTGGACACGCACATAAAGCAGCTGAGAATAAAGCTCAAAAGCACTGCTGACTATATCAGAACTATTCATTGCGTGGGCTACAGGTTTGAAGCTATTTAAAATTCATGCAAAGAAAGCGTGTCAGGAAGTACGGCTTATGTCAAAAGATATAAAAGTGCGCAAAAAATCAAAAAAATCAATATCAATTAAAACATGGCTAATAATATGCTTTGCTTTTGTAATCGTTTTTATAATTGTTGCGCAAAGCGTGTTTAATTTGCTGTTTCTTGAGCCGCTTTTTATATACCACGGGAAGCTCAGCATTGAAAAAAGCTTTTACACAGTGAAAGAAAGCTACAGCGACAGCGGCGATTTTTCAGAGCTGAACGACCTTGCAATTATTTTGGAAAACAAATACGGCATAAAGCTGACTCTTATGACTGAAGACGGCAGCATATATTCGTCTGAATATACAAATTTTGAATTTGAACAACAGTTCGGCGGCATGCAGCGCGGCGAAGACGCGCCCGAAGCAGACAGCGAGCCGCCCGAAGCAGACGGCGAAGCGACGGATTCCCAGCTGCTTGAAAAGGAAAATGCCGAAACCGGCGACAGCTCTTTAAAATCACTGGGGCAGTTTTTGGGCTATAATACAGACGACTTTTCGCAGGAGCCTGAAATTAAAATTTCCGAACAGTCGAGAGACGGAAAAAGCATTGTGCTTACAGGTAAATTTACGCAAGACGACAAAGACGTTTATGTTATTATGTCAATATCTCTTGAATCAATATCGTCTACAGTTACGGTTTTTTCACAGATGAGCGCCGGCATATTGGCGTTTGCGCTGATAATAGCAATTATAATTTCCGTGTTTATTTCAAAGTGGATAGCCCGCCCGGTGGTTGACGTTGAAGGCGTTGCCGAAAAAATTGCGCAGCTCGACTTTGACAGCCGTGCAAACGAAACCGTGCCTTTAAAGGAACTGGGCAGCCTGGCGGTAAGCGTAAATTCAATGTCTGATTCCCTGAAAGAAACCATTGAAGATTTGCGTGTTGCAAATGAAGCGCTGCAAAAAGACCTTGACTACCAAAAGCATATTGAAAAAATGCGCCGTGAATTTATTGCCAACGTGTCGCACGAAATGAAAACGCCGCTTGGGCTTTTGCAGATATACAGCGAAAATCTTAAAAACAACGTTGAAAATATAGATAAAGACCGCTATTGCGACGTTATTATAGAGGAAACCGAAAATTTAAATGAAATGGTTATGAGCATGCTTGACATTTCATCTATTGAAAACGGGCTGTCCAAAATGAATTTTGAAATTGCCGACTTGTCTGAGCTGTGCAATGAAACCGCCGGCAAATTTACGCCAATGCTTGAAAAATTTGTGGTATCAAGCACAATTGAAAGCGAAATATATGTAACGGCAGACAAAAAATATATTGAACAGGCCATGAAAAACTATATTTCAAATGCCATAAATCACACGCCAAACGGCGGCAAAATAGAAATCTCTCTTAAAAAAGACGGGGGAAGCGCCGTGTTCACGGTGAAAAATGAGGGGCGCAATATTGCTGATGAAGACATAGCCAATTTGTGGGACGCTTTTTATAAGTCAGACAAGGCGCGCACCAGAACACCGGGCAACAATGTGGGGCTGGGGCTTTATATTGTAAAAACCGTTATTGAAAAGCATTCCGGCGAATACGGAGTCAGAAATATACAGGGCGGCGTTGAATTTTATTTTACGTTGCCGGTGCAGGAATAGGGCGCCGAAAGCTGAATAAATGCACAACGGGCTGTTTTGCAATTTTGCAGGGCAGCCCGTTAGTATTTTTTCTTTACCGGCGGCGTTTAAATTCAAAGGCAGAAATGCTAAATAAATTAACAAACCGTTAAATTGTTGTTTACAAAAATACTTTCAATGCATTGCAAAAACATCAAAAGCCGGTGGTAATATCTTAGCATATCATAAATCTTTTGTTTCACGGTGCGGCTGCAGGCAGGGCTTTGCGGCATAAAAATGCAAACAACAGCCTTGCCCCGCCGCCTTGGGCTTTATTACGGAAAGGAAATGTTTTTATGAAAGCAATTTTAGACGGAATGAAAAACGCAAAGGCAAGAACAGCGCTCAGCGCGGTAATTGCTTTTATTGCCGCCGCGGCGATATGTATATCTATGTTCGCCATGAACACGCAGGGCACCAGGGGCTTTGGCAATAAAAATGCCGGCGCGCTGCAAAGCAGCGACAGCGCAGACAGCACTGCCGATGAAAGTGAAACGGTAAGCGCTGCCACGGCGCTTATAAACCTAACTTTGAGCGACGATGGCACAGACAGCGAAACCGAAACAAACAGTGAAACCGAAGCAGCCAGCGACGCCGAAATAAGCGGTGAAAGTCAAACAGAAGGCGGCGAATTCGGCGGCCAGGCACAGCCGGGCGGGGCATATTCAGCTGCCGCTGCGGCTATTGCCGCCGGGGCGGCTGTTTTGGCAATAATTTTAATTGCCGTTATAAATTTTGTAAGCACTAATAAAAAGAAAAACATGTTTTCAAATATGCGCGCAAACGGCGTGCCGGTAAAAGCAATAAAAAAGCAGCTTTTTACAGAGGCTTTTCTAATTGTGTTTTTGTTCGGCGCTCTGGGCACGGGGCTCGGCGCGGCAGTCAGCAGCCCGCTGACGTCTGCATTAATGCAAAATGAAAGCGCTGTTAATATAACGAGCGGCAGCGAAGAAGACGGCGAAATGCAGCAGCGCCCGAAATCAGACAGCGGCCCCGACGGCGATTTTGACTTGGAAATTCCCGACGGCGCAGATTCACAGAGCCCGGGTGCCGGCGGTGGCGGCGACTTTGACGGCGACATTGATTCAGACATTGTGCAGGGCTTTGAAAGCGAAGCCGGTGCAGGTGAAAACAGCGGCATGGCTTCGGGGGCTCAGGCGCAGCAATATCTGACAGCCTGCGCAGGCGCCTTGGTGTTTTCGGTTATAGCAGCCCTGATTGCGGGCGCGGCATGCTGCGCACCCCTTAAAAAAGATAAAGCCGAAAGCAAAAAAGATGAAAGCGGGGAAACGGTACAATGAAAAAAGGCAGCATAAATATTTATGACTTTAAAAATGAAACAGAGACTGCACCGGGCGCTGAGGAATTGGCAGAAAGCCGCAATGCGCAGGAATTGCGCAGCGAAAGCGTGAAAAAGGGCAAGGGGTCAAAAAAGCCCAAAAAACGCGGCAGATTAAAGAACTGGGTTAAAAAGCACAGGCTTTTAACGGCGCTTATTGCACTAATTTTGGTTGCTGCAATTGTTGCGGGGGCTGTTTTGCTGGCAAATTCAAATTCTTCAACCACAGCATATTCATATATCAGAACCACGACTCTTACAAAGGGCACGCTTGAAGAAAGCATTGCGGCAACGGGCAGCGTTGAAAGCTCTGCAACGTCAAGTGTAACCACGTCTCTTTCATATACAATTAAAACAGTAAACGTTGCCGTGGGAGACGAGGTGTCAGAGGGCGATGTAATCTGCACGCTTGACACTTCAGAGCTTGAAGAACAAATTGAAAAAGAGCAGGAAAACATTGAAAAAGCAGTAGAAAGCGCACAAAAGTCATATGACAGCGCGCTTGAAAGCTATAATGACGCGTGCGACGCGCTTAGCGATTATGAAGACGAGCTTGCAGACGCAAAGGCCGAATCTGACAGCGCATATGTTTTATATAACAACGCGAAAAATGCAGTTTCATCTTACCAAAGCGCTTATGACAGCGCGCTTGCGGCTTACAACAAGGCGGGCGCGGCATATGTAAAGGCGCTTTCCAATTACGAAACGGCGCTCAGCAATTATAAAAGCGGCTCTGCCACGTCAGACGAACTTATAAGCGCGGCAAAAAAATATGTTTCTGCCGTGCAAAACTATTACGGCGGCTGCGAAACGGGCACTTATGACATTTCGGGCGGCGGCTCGTCCGGCAGCACGTCGTCCGGCACAGACTCTTCTTCGTCCGCCCAGCAGCTCATCGCTTCGGCTTCGGGCGATTCTTCATCTTCTTCATCTTCATCTTCAGGCTCTTCAACATCAATCACTGTTTCCGAAACGGCAGACAGCATTTGTGACGGCGTTGTTTCAAAAGTAAAGAGCCTTACCGGCAGCACAATATCATATTCAAGCGGCACAAACACGCTTTACAAGCTGTGTCAAAAGGCTAAAAAGCTGGAAACGGTAAAGGAAAGATGCAATTATTCAACCCTTGAAAGCGAATATACAAGCGCATATTCGCAATATGAATCTGCCATGCAGACATATGAGCAATATGAAGACGCCGCGTCCAGTGCGAAAGAGCAGCTTGAAAGTGCGCAGGAACAGCTTGAAGAGGCGCAGACCAGCGACACGCTTGAAGAGCTGCAAAGCTCTCTTGCTGACTGTGAACTTACGGCGGGGCAGGACGGCACCGTGGTGTCGCTGAATGCAACGGTGGGCTCGTCAGCCACGGGCATGGACGCCGTGGCAACCATTGCCGACCTGAGCAAGCTTAAAATTTCAATTACAATTCAGGAAGCAGACATAAACAATGCCGAAATAGGGCTGAGCTGCAATATTACAAGCGACGCGTCTGACGAAACGCTTACCGGCACGCTTACCCAAATAGACCCGATTTCAAGCAACAACGGCTCTTTCGGGGCTGAAGTTACCGTTGACAGCGAAACGACAGAGCTGCTTGTCGGCATGAACGCTTCGGTTGAAATAATAGTAAGTTCCACAGAAGACGTATATCAGGTGCCGATTGACGCAGTCGGCAATGACAACGACGGCAACGGCGATTATGTATACCGCCAAACAGGCGGCTCCGGCACAGACATGACGTTTGAAAAGGTCTATGTCACCACCGGCGAACAAAATGATTATTATATTGAAATAGAGTCAGACGATTTGAGCGAAGGCGACGTTATACGTTCGTCAGCAGACCTGAGCGAGGGAATTGAAACCACTGAAGAGGACAGCAGCTCCGACTTTGACTTGTCATCTCTTTTCGGCGGCGGCGGTGATTCGGGCGATTCCGCCGGCATGTCCGGCAGAGGCGGCAACATGGGAAATAACAGCATGCCCGAAAGCGGCGGCAATTTTTCGGGCGGTGGTTTTTAATGGCTGACAAAAAAGAAATCATAAAAGCTTCCGGCATAAGAAAAAGCTTTTTTATTGGCCAGCCAAACGAACTTGAAGTGCTGCACGGCATAAATCTGAGCGTTTACGAGGGCGAATTTGTGGCGGTTGTCGGCGAATCCGGCAGCGGCAAGTCAACGCTTATGAATATTCTGGGCGCGCTTGACAGGCCGACTGCCGGCAGCTATATTCTTGACGGGGTTGACGTTTCACTTGCAAATGACAGGCAGCTTTCAGCCATAAGAAACAAAAAGGTGGGTTTTGTTTTTCAAACCTTTAATCTTATAGGGCGGCAGAGCGCTGTTAAAAACGTTGAAATGCCCATGATGTACGGCGGAATTGCTAAAAAGGAACGTTATAAAAGGGCGAAAGAGCTGCTTACAAGCGTCGGCATGGCCGACAGAATGAAGCACAAGCCAAACGAGCTTTCAGGCGGGCAAAAGCAGCGCGTGTCAATAGCAAGGGCCATTGCCAACGAGCCGTCAATAATATTGGCAGACGAGCCCACCGGCGCCCTTGATTCGGCAACAAGCCGCACGGTTATGGACATATTTCATGACTTAAATCAAAAAGAGGGCAAAACCATAGTGCTCATTACGCACAACCGGGAACTTGCGCAGGAATGCCACCGAATTATCACCCTGAAGGACGGGCAGATTATAAGCGAAGCAAAGGGGGCGGTGTGATTGGCTTTTTTTGAAAACATTCAGCTTGCCGTTGAATCGCTTTTTATGAACAAAATGCGTTCAATTCTTACAATGCTGGGCATAATTATTGGCGTGGGGTCTGTTATAGCCATAAACACCGTGGGCACTTCGCTTACAAATTCGGTAAGCAGCTCAATGTCGTCTCTCGGCGCAAATTCCATAACCGTTTCGCTGACCCAAAAATCAGAAAGCAGCGAAGACGAAGATTCAACAGAAGATTCCGGCAGCGATGTCAAGCTGTCAATGTTTGCGTCTTCCACACCTGATGACAGCGACCTTATAACAGACGAAATGCTGGCAGAATACAGCGCCGCCTTTTCAGACAGTATTGCCTATATTGTGCTTACCAGGTCTGTGGGGTCGGGCACGGTTATAAATGCAGACGATTCGTCAGAAACAACCGCCGCCACGGTTACCGGCGTTGACGACGACTATGCAGATTCGCAGGAAATAACTATGCTAAGCGGCAGATTTATAGACAACGACAGGGACTTACAGCGGCGCGTGTGCGTTGTGTCTGACGTGTTTGTTGAAGACGCGCTGGGCATTTCGGCAACAGACGCCGTTGGGCAGAAAATCACAATTACCATTTCAGACAGCCCATACATTTTTTATATAGAGGGTGTTTATGAATATGAAGAAGATACGTCGTCTTCGCTGCTTTCGTCAAGCTCTGACACTGTGACAGACATGTATATACCGCTTGAAACGGCAAGGGCACTTACCGGCGATTCAGCGGGCTGGCAGTCGTTTACGGTAATTCCGAATTACAGCGTAGACACAACTGCGTTTATGAACACAACCGGCGACTATTTTGCGTCATATTACACACAAAACGACACGTGGACATGCGAAGCAAGTTCCATAGAATCAATGCTTGAAACGCTTACCAGCATGCTTAACACAATTCAATATGCAATAGCGGCAATAGCGGCAATAAGCCTGCTTGTGGGCGGCATAGGCGTTATGAATATTATGCTTGTGTCCATTACCGAAAGAACCAAGGAAATAGGCACAAGAAAGGCGCTCGGCGCAACAAACGGCTCTATTCGCCTGCAATTTATAACCGAATCTGTGGTGATATGCCTGATAGGCGGACTTATAGGCATTGTTATAGGCGTTGTGCTGGGCGCGGTAATAAGCAATTTAATAGGCTTTTCCGCAAGCCCGTCTGTTGCGGCAATAATACTTTCAACCGGCTTTTCAATGCTTGTAGGCGTAATTTTCGGCTATACCCCCGCCAACAAAGCGGCAAAGCTTGACCCGATTGAAGCGCTCAGATACGAATAACAGCTTTGCTTGGCGGCGCCCTGCCAAAGCGCGCGGTTTTTCATTTTGTTCTTTTTGCGAAAGACGTTCGCACATTGTGCGGGCGCCTTTTGCATGTCAGGGCGACTGACGGCGCAGACGCTTAAAAATGAAATATTTTATGGCAAATACACACCCATAAAATATTCTTTCTCTTGACATTTTTTATGCTGTATAGTAATATATGTAAAGTTGATAAAACGGCTCGGCAAGATTCGGCAACGTTTTCGGCGCAGGGCGTTTTTTCGACAAGCCATTAATGCAAAGATGCCGTGATGCCGTGTTTCTTTCTGTGCCCCGGCGTCTTTTTACAATCGGCGGGCATTGAAGCTTAGGCTCCAGCCCCAACAGCGGGCAGGTTTTTACCTGATTTTCCGCCGTTTAACAGTTTGGGGAATTTTTTTGCCTAAGTTATATAGACGGCGCCTTCCCATGCTTAACGGCAATCAACATTGAATTGAAAGGTGGAAAAATGGCAAATTTACCAAGAGGACTTATTGTTTCCTGCCAGGCGGTAAAGGGCGAAGCGCTTTACGGGCTTGGAATCATGCACCATTTTGCCCGTGCAGCGCAGCAGGGCGGCGCCGTGGGAATTCGTGCAAATTATGTGTCAGATATTACCGCTATAAAAAAAGAGGTGTCTTTACCGGTTATAGGCATAATCAAGGCGGTTTATGAAGACAGCGACGTTTATATTACGCCTACTCTTAAAGAGGTAAAGGAACTTATACCCACAGGCTGTGAAGTAATTGCCCTTGACGCCACAGCGCGCAAACGCCCGCACGGCGAAAAGCTTAAAGACTTGGTTGATTACATTCGCGCAAATGCGCCGGGTGTTGAAATAATGGCTGACTGTTCAACATTTGAAGAGGCCAAAGCAGCAGACGACATGGGTTTTGATTATGTCGGCAGCACAATGCGCGGTTACACAGAATACACAAAGGGAATTGATATTCCTGACTGTGAAATGCTCAGTAAAATGAGCAATGAGCTCAGGGCAAAGGTTATTGCGGAAGGCGGCATTTGGGAAGTGGGTCAGCTTAAACAGGTGCTTCGCTGCAACCCGTGGGCGGTTGTAATAGGCACCGCCATTACGCGGCCTAAAGATATTACTGAAAGATTTGCAAGAGTATTTGATGAATGAAAATTATAGGAATTGATATAGGCGGCACCTTTATAAAAGGGGTCGTTTGCGAAAAGGACAACATAATATTTCAAACCAAAACACCCACCAATGCGCAAGAGGGCAAAGACGCAGTGCTTCGCTCGCTGTTTTCGCTTATAGACGAATTGCTGCCCATGGCAGACAATGACGCGCCTATAGGCGTTGCGTCTGCGGGCGACATAAACCCTTATACCGGTGAAGTTGTTTATGCAACGGAAACCCTGCCCGGCTTTACAGGGCTGCCGCTTGGCAGACTTATAAGCGAACACACAGGCAGGGAAGTCACGGTGTTAAATGACGCAGATGCCGCGCTTGTCGGAGAAATGGCATATGGCGCGGGGCAAGACAAGCCGAATGCGGTGCTCTTTACTCTCGGCACGGGGCTCGGCAGCGGCATTGCGGTTGACGGGCATATACTTTTAGGCACACGCTTTCACGCGGCGCGCCTGGGGCATATTCCGCTCTACCCACAGGGCAGGCAGTGCACCTGCGGCGAGCTTGGCTGCGCAGAGCAATATGTAAGCGTAACAGGGCTTGTAAGAACAGCTCTTGATTTCGGCTTTGAAGTCAAGGTTGAAGAAAGCGACAAGCTTATGAAAGCCGCCATTAACGGGGACGGAAGCGCATTGCTTGCGCTGAACAAATTTTTGCAGGATTTCTGCGCGGTTATAATGACAACGCAAAACCTGCTTGACCCTGACGTTATATTAGTGGGCGGCGGGCTTATACAGCTCAAAGAATATTGGTGGGACAGGCTCATTAAAATGCTGCCCGAAAGGGCGGCCGGCATGATGACCCCGGCAAAGCTTAAAAACAGCGCCGGCTGTCTGGGTGCTGCGGCTGCAACAAATAAAGAATATTTCAGTAAGGTAAGTGAAGATGGAAAAGTTTAAAGGAATATTATCTGCGCTGCTGACTCCGTTCGGCAAAGACATGCAGGTAGACGCTGCGGGTGTAAAGCAGCTGGTTGATTTTAACATTGCAAACGGGATAGACGGCTTTTATGTCGGCGGCAGCACCGGAGAGGGGCTGTTGCTTACTAATGACGAACGCAAAGATTTGTTTAAATATGCCATAGAAGCTAACGCCGGGCGCAAAACCATGATTGCACATGTCGGCGCAATTTCAACCGCCGCTGCAATAGACATGGCAAAATGCGCCGAAGAGCTGGGCTATGACGCTATTTCGGCAGTCGCCCCGTTTTACTATAAATTTCCGCTTGAGGCTATTATGGGCTATTATAACGACATTGCAAACAGCACGTCTTTGCCCATGATTATATATAATTTCCCGGCGTCAAGCGGTTTTACGCTCAGCAAAGACATTGCCAACAAGTTATTTTCAAACGAAAAGTTCATTGGCATTAAGCACACGTCTATGGACATGTTTGCCCTTGAACAGTTTAAAACTTTAGAACGTGAAATTTTAGTTTATAACGGGTTTGACGAAATGATGCTTTCCGGCCTTGCAATGGGCGCAGACGGGGCAATCGGCAGCACCTATAACTTTATGGGCAAAAAGTTTAAGCAAATATATAATGATTTCAATGCCGGCAACATTGAAAAAGCGCAGCAGGGCCAAAAAGAGGCAAATGAAATAATAGCCGAAATAATTAAATACGGCGTGTTCCAGTGCGAAAAAGCGCTGCTTGGCGAAATGGGAGTCAGCGTCGGTGAATGCAGGGCGCCGTTTCTTCCGCTGGGCGACGACGGCAAGGCGGCAATGAAAAAAATAGCCAGAAAAATTATGGCTCAATAACATTAAAAAGGTGAACCCGGCCTTGTAAGGCGGCAAAGTTCACCTTTTTCTTTGTCTGTTTCATAACCCCCACGCTGTGGGGTGGCAGCGGCTGTCACCCCTCATTTAATGGCTGTTAAGACCCTATAATTATAAAAAAACACACGGGTAAAGCAAAGCTTTAAAACCGTGTGCTTTTATTTTGGAATGCTGTTCGGCTTATTTTTTATGCACATAAGCCCTGTCGCCTTCGGCGAGTATACGCGCGCATTTCATTAACAGTTCAAACATACCGAACGCCCCCTTTCTTAAGATTGCAGACATTATAGCACTAATATTTTAAATGTCAATACTTATTGATAAATTTTTTTAACAGATTTTAGTCTAAAATCACCAATAATATGATATGAATTTTAATTAAAACGGTTACTTAATTGTCTAAATCACACAAAAATAAAGCAAAATTAAGTTCCAATAAAACATGAAAAACACGCCGCACAAAGCTTGCGGCGTGTTTTTTTTTATTAGCTGTTCAGTTTTTTGGAAAGGGGTGGGGGGACTTTCGGCGATTTCCGGCTATTTCTGCGCCCCGCGCGTGTGTTCGTCAAGCGTCAGGTAATAAGCGCCCAAAAATTCATTTACAAAATATTGAACTTCCGGCAGGTCAATCGAATCTATAATTTTTTGCTGCTGCGCCAGGGCAAGTTCAAATTCGCGGTTGCCTGCGCGCGTTTCTTCAATGCATTTAATAAGAGCGTCAATTTTGTCTGCCGCTTTAACTATTGCCCAAAGCTCTTCGTCCTTTTTGTCTTTAAAGAAAAACGGCCTGTAATATTTTTGAAGCTCTTCCGGCAGCATTTCAATAAGCCTGTTTGCCGCAATGCCCTCTATTTCTTTATATGAATCTTTGATTTTGCTGTTGTAATATTTGACAGGGGTTGGCATGTCGCCCGTCAAAATTTCAGTTGAATCATGGTAAAGGGCAAGTGCGGCGCATCTTTGAGCGTCATAATTTCTGGCAAATTTTTCGTTGCCTATAATGCATATGGCATGTGCCGTTACGGCAACGCTGTAGCTGTGTTCGGCAATGTTTTCTTTTAAAGAGCTGCGCATAAGAGACCAGCGGTTTATCAGCTTCATTCGAGACAGCATTGCAAAAAAATTGCTCATATCTTTTCACCCGTTAAGCTAATGTGCAGCTCGTCAAGCTGCGCCTTGTCTATTTCTGACGGCGCGCTGCTCATGGCTTCGCTCGCATTTTGCAGCTTGGGAAACGCCGTTACATCTCTCAAGCTGTCTGCGCCGCACATAAGCATTGCAAGCCTATCAAGGCCTATGCCCATGCCGCCGTGCGGCGGGGCGGCATATTTATAAGCTTCAACCAAAAAGCCGAATTTTGCGTCAATCTCTTCGTCTGCCATTCCAAGCTCTTCAAACATTTTGCGTTGCAGTTCGCAGTCTGTAATTCTCATTGAGCCGGACGACAGTTCAACCCCATTAAGCACAAGGTCAAATGCTTCGGCGCGCACCGCGCCCTTGTCGCTGTCAAGCTTGTCAATACATTCCTGCATTGGCATTGTAAAAGGGTGGTGCGCGGCAACCCATTCGCCTGAATCTTCGTTAAATTCAAAAAACGGCATTTCGGTAATAAATACAAAGTTCCACTTATTTTTGGGAATGATGTCAAGGCGCTTTGCAATTTCGCACCTGAGCGCACCCAAAACCGGCAAAACCGTGCTGTTTTTACCGCTGACTATAAATATGCAGTCGCCGTCTTTCGCGCCCAGCAGCGTTATAAGCTCGTCAAGCTCGCCGTCTTTCAAAAATTTAGAAAATGAACATGCCGCCGCGCCGTCTGCCAGGCGCACATATGCAAGCCCTTTCGCGCCTATTCCCTTTACAAACTCGGTCAGCTTGTCTATTTTCTTTCTTGAAAACGCCGCAGCGCCGCCCTTAGCAACAACGGCCCTTACGCTGCCGCCGCTGCTGACAGCGTCGCAAAACACGGCAAAATCTGTTTTTTGAGCCCAGTCTGAAATGTTTTCAATAGTCATTTCAAAGCGCGTGTCAGGCTTGTCTGTGCCGTATTTTTCCATGGCGTCTTTATAAGTAAGCCGCGGAACAGGTGAGTCTATATTTACAGACAGCACCCTGTTCATTACATATTTAATATATCCCTCTTCAATTTCAATAAGCTCGTCTATATTTACAAAGCTTGCCTCAAGGTCAATTTGTGTGAATTCGGGCTGGCGGTCTGCGCGCAAATCTTCGTCTCTAAAACAGCGCGCCAGCTGAAAATACCTGTCAAACCCGGCAATCATAAGCAGCTGCTTATAAATTTGCGGGCTCTGCGGCAGCGCATAAAAGCTGCCGGGGTGCAGGCGGCTGGGCACAACATAGTCCCGCGCGCCCTCCGGGGTTGACTTTATAAGCATGGGCGTTTCAATTTCAATAAAACCATTATCTGTGAAATATTGCCTTGATGCAGCAGCCAGCTCGTGGCGTGTTATTATATTTTGAGTCAGCTGTGGGTTTCTAAGCGCAAGATAGCGGTATTTAAGCGCTGTTTCTTCACCCACAGACATTGCTTTTGAAATTTCAAACGGCGGTGTTTGCGCCTTTGACAAAATTCTAAGCTCGCTTACGGCAACTTCAATGTCGCCGGTCGGCAAATCGGCATTTTTACTTTCTCTTTCCGTTACCCTGCCTATGGCTGCAAGCACATATTCGCCCCTGACGCCCTGCGCTTTTTCAAACACGCTCTTCGGGGTTTTGTCATTAAATGAAAGCTGCACTATGCCTGTCCTGTCTCTTAAATCAATGAAAATCAGGTTTCCAAGGTCGCGCTGGCGGTGTGCAAAGCCGAAAAGCACAACCTGCCTTTCACAGTCAGCCCGGCGCAGCTGCCCGCAATAGTCGGTGCGTTTTAAATTGCCGAGTTTGTCCATAACAATTCTCCTTTAAACTGTAATTTTGCCAAAGCAGCCGGCAAAGTCTGAAAGCTTGGCGTCGTATTGCCTGCCGCCCTGCATGTCTTTTATAACTGCGTGGTTTTGCCCGATTTCCTCGTCTCCTATCACAGCAGTGAAACGCACGCCTATTTTGTCTGCATATTTCATTTGCGCCCTTGGGCTGCGGGAATTAAGTTCGTAAATACAGCTAAAGCCCGCGCGGCGCATTTCACCGGCAATTTGGGCGCATTTAAGCTGCGCATTTTCGCCCACGGCAATTAAAAACATGTCTGTCTTTTCGTCTGCCGGGAAATAAGAGCCCTGGTTGTTCATAAGCAGCAGCAGCCGCTCAATTCCAAGCGCAAAGCCCAAAGACGGCGTGTGCCGGCCGCCCAGTTCTTCAATCAGCCCGTCATACCTGCCGCCGCCGCAAACCGTGCCCTGCGCCCCTATTGAATCAGACACAAATTCAAACACGGTTTTTGTGTAATAATCAAGCCCCCTTACAATTTTGGGGTTTATTTCAAAGTCAATGCCCTGCGCTGTCAGATATTGGCGCACCTTTTCAAAATGTTCGCTGCATTCGCCGCACAGGTAATCAAGCACAACCGGCGCGCCGGCGGCAATTTCTGCGCAAACCGGCGACTTGCAGTCTAAAATTCGCATTGGGTTGGTTTCAAGCCTGCCAAGGCATGTTTCGCAAAGGCCGTCTTTTTTTGCATTAAAATATTCCTTTAACGCACGGTGGTATTCGCTGCGGCATGTGGGGCAGCCAATAGAATTTATTTCAAGCTTAAGGTCTTTAATTTGCAGCTTTTCAAATATGTCGGCGCCAAGCGCTATGATTTCAGCGTCTGCCAAGGGGGACTGTGCGCCAAAGCATTCCACGCCAAACTGGTGGAATTCACGCAGCCGCCCTGCCTGCGGCTTTTCATAGCGGTAGCAGGAAGTAAGGTAACACACCTTTTGCGGCAAAGCTTCGTTTGAAAGCGCATTTTCAAGAAAAGCCCGTGCTGCGCCGGCAGTGCCTTCAGGGCGCAGCGTTATGCTTCGGGCGCCCTTGTCGTCAAACGTGTACATTTCTTTTTGCACCACGTCAGTCGTGCCGCCGACAGAGCGTTCAAAAAGCTCTGTGTGTTCAAAAACGGGCGTTCTGATTTCCTTAAAGCCGAATTTGCGCGCCTCATTCATAACTATTCTTTCAACATATTGCAGCTTGTAAATTTCTTTGGGCAGCGCGTCTTTCGTGCCCTTTACAGCTTTTGTAATAAGCGCCATGATGCTGTCTCCTTAAAAATATTTTCAATTGGCATAACTATGGGTAAGTCCTTGCGGGCAGCGGCACAAATTCCGCCGGCGTGAAAAGCAAAAAGGGCAGTTCAATAACCCGCCCCTTTTACATAAATATGTTCTGAGGAAAAACAATTATCTGTATGTTTTGCCCGCAGGGTTCAATAAGGGCTGCCCGTCATTCAACGTGGCAAGCGACAGCGATGCTGCCGCCCCCAGCGGGAGCTTGTACTAACCGCTCCTTCAAAATCGGGCCCCGCCGCCTATAGAGACTGGGGAAATTTCTTGCCTAAGTTATATCTGGGGTTTACTATTTCACGCCATTCAAAATCGCCGCGTTCCACGCCGCGAATAAGAGCTTCGGCGGTGGCTATATTGGTGGCGAACGGAATATTATGAACGTCGCACAGGCGCAGCAAATCACTGTCGCTCGGCTCTGTGGGCTTTGGGTTTAACGGGTTTCTGAAAAACAGCAAAAGGTCAATTTCATTGCATGCAATTCTGCTTGCAATCTGCTGCCCGCCGCCCTGGCTGCCCGCAAGAAAGCAATTTATATTAAGCCCCGTTGCTTCGTGCACAAGTTTCCCGGTGGTGCCGGTTGCACAAAGCTCATGGCGGCTCATAATTCCGCAATATGCAATGCAAAACTGCACAAGCAGTTCCTTTTTAGCGTCGTGTGCTATAAGAGCAATGTTCATAAATACCTCCGTGGTGCCATTAAGCGGCACCAATAACAATAATAACACAAAATCAGTATTTATTCAATAAAAAGATTCAAATATTTTATCGCAGCGTGGCGGGTGCTTGCTTTTTCTGAAAAAGTTTGCCTGAAATGTTAAAAAAGGCTTTTTCAGCAGCCGCCGGGCGAAAAGACAAGCAAAAGTGAAAAACAAAGCTTTGGCATTGACTCTATTGCAGCAGCTCGCCCGTAAGTTCAGCTGACTTTTCATTTGTGTTTGACGAATAATAATAGTCTATTATTGACGCGGTTATGTCAGCCGTAGATGTGCCTGACCCGGCAAGCTCAACAACAGAAGCCACGGCAATTTCCGGGTTGTCATACGGCGCATATGTTATAAGAAAGCCGTTATTTACGGTTTGGCCGTTTTTGATTACCTGCGATGTGCCTGTTTTACACGCAACGTCAACATCAAGCCCGGAAAAGACTGACGCCGGCGCGCCGGTGGTGGCAACAAGGCGCATGCCTTCCTGCACAATCGAAATGGTGTTTGATGAAATTGAAAGCTCCTGCGCAACAGTTGAGCCCGTTTCCTGCACTGTGCCGGAAGATGTGTTGATAACAGATTTTACAAAATGCATTTCATAACGCACTTCGCCGTTTGCAATAGTGGCGCAGTAATTGCAAAGCTGCAGCGGTGTAAACAGGTTGTCTGACTGGCCTATGGCTGCCTGAATGGTGTCGCCCATTTGCCAAGTGGTGCCATATTTTTCAGCGCTTGCCGGGCCTGCCAGCGTGCCTGCGGCTTCGCTGATTTCAACCCCGGTTTTTTCGCCCAGCCCGAACATTGACGCATATTCGTTCATTTTTGAAATGCCCAGCTTTTGCGCGCAGTTATAAAAGAACACATTGCATGAATCGCGCAGAGCGGTTTTGACATTTTCACTGCCATGGTATGAAAGACAGCTGAAAGTGATGTCATAATATTCAAAATAGCTTCGGCAGTAAAACGTGGTAGATTCTGTAATTACGCCTTCTTCAAGCGCGGCGCATGCCATTGCCGGCTTGAAAGTAGAGCCCGGCGCATATGTGCCAAGCGCAAATCGGCTCCACAGCGGCTGGCGCGAATCAGAAGCCAGTTCTGAATAGTTGTTGTAATAATCTTCCAAATCATATGTCGGGTAAGACGCGGCGGCAAGAATTTCACCGCTGTTTACATCTTCCACAACAACTGCGCCTGCGCCTGACGAAAGGCTGACTTCGTCGCAGGTCTCTTTTAACTTTTCCTGCGCAAGAGCCTGCAAGTCCTTGTCAATTGTAAGCACCACGGTGTTGCCCTGCACGGGGTATTTGGTAATTTCTTCGGTAACATTGCCGTCGCTGTCAATTGTAATTGTCATTTCACCGGGGGTGCCGCGCAGCTCGTCTTCCATTGCTTTTTCAATGCCGCTTTCGCCTATTGTGTCTGTTATGCTGTAGCCGCTGTCTTTCAGCTCTTCATACTCTTCGGCGTTTATTTGCCTTACGGTGCCCAGAATATGCACCGCAAGAGATGAATCTGCATATTCGCGGTAAGACACCACCTTGACGTCGGCGCCCAAATAGCTGTCAGAGTCTTCTTTTATTGCCGCCACGGTTTCGTCGCTCACATCGTCTGCAATGGTTACGGGGTTTTCTATTGAAAATTGCAGCCGCGTCAGTTCATACCTTATGGCGCCTATTTTCAGGGCCTGTTTTACGCTGTAATCTTCAAGGCCGTATTTTTCAACCATTGCGTCAAAACAGTTTTGCGCGGTGGCATAGCTTTGCAAATTAAGCATATCTTCGCTTTTCATTTGCTCAACGGCGTCTTCGTCGTCTGTGAAAACAATTTCGCCGTCCTGCAGCTGAAGCGGCAGGTTGTTTACATATTCTTCGCCGTTTTGCTCAAATAAATTTATCAGGTTTAAAATTATGGCGTTTCTTTCATCGTTTTCAGACGAAGACGGGAAATATGCGGCGTTTAAAATTATTGAATTGCCCTGCCTGTTTGTAACAAGCGAATTGCCGTTTCTGTCAACAATTTCGCCGCGTGCAGCTTCAATAGACACGGTATAGGTGCTGACTGTGTTGTTTTGAGACGCATAATATTCATGATTTGTAATTTGAATGTCATATAAATCATAGCCGAAGCCCAGAATGACAAGTAAAACAAGAAAAATGCAAACCGTGCTGCGGACGCTTGCGTGTCTGTTTTTCATATTAGGGCCCCTTTCCGCTTTGATTTTATTTTTTCGCCTTGGCGCCTAAAAGCATTGTTTTCAGGCGCGCTTTTTTTCGCGGTTTAAAAGCCGCTTTATGCTTTTTGCCGCAAAATATACCGCCACAGACACAACGGCTGTGTAAATGGCGCTTGGCAGATAAAAGCTGAACAATGTGTTTTGCGCGCCGTCCATGCCCTTTATTATTATAAAAATAAGCCAGTAAAGCAGGGCGTAAAGAAATGACGCCGAAACAGTAAAAAGCATGTTCGTTATAAACGTGTTTCGCAGAATTACAGATATAAACGCGCTTGAAAAAAAGCAAAATATGCAAAGAAAAATTGCGTTAAAGCCCATGTGCACGCTTGATGATATGTCCCAAAGCATGCCGCCGAAAAGCCCAAGCAGCGCCGCCGAAGCTTCATTTTCGCCTATTCCCAGCACAATGCACACAGGCAAAACCAAAAAGCACCTTGCGCCGCCTATTTCTATTGAAAGCGCAGGGGTGTTTTGAATAAGCACGCTTATTAAAGCCAGCGCGGCTAAAACTGCGCCCTTGAAAAATCTGCGTTTAGCTGACAGTTCCATTTCAGCCCTCGCTTTCAAAGTCTGTTATAACAAGGCAGTTTGAAATGTTTTGCACATCTGTGCCCGGCTCTATAACGGCATAGGCTGCAATTGACGTTTTTTCGGAATCTATTTCGGTAACGGTGCCTATTATAAGCCCCGCCGGAATGTTGCCGCTTATTCCCGCCGTTGCTATTACAGAACCGTAAGTTACTGCGGTGGCGGAATCAAGGTTTGCCATTTTACACAGCCCGTCAAGCGCCAGCGAGGAATCACCGGTAACATATGAAATTTCACCGGACACAATTTCGTAAGCAGACACTGAAAAGTCAGGGTCAAGAATAGTTTTTACAACGCTGTATGCGGGGTATGCCTTGTCAATAATGCCCACAAGATAGCTGCCGTAAATTACCGCGTCGCCCTCTTCCACGCCGCTCAGCGTGCCTTTGTTTATGGTGTAAGACCCGAAAACGTCAGCCGCGTCGCGCGAAATAACCGCGGCTTCTACAAATGTGAAATCTTCGTTATCCTCTTTTAATTCCAGCGCTTCCTTGTAAAGAGAGTTTTGCTTTTTAAGATTTTCATAATCAGCCAGTTCGCTTTGCAGCTCGCCAACCTGTTGTTCAAGCTCGTCAATTTTTTCAAGATATTCGCTGTTGCCTGACGCTTCGCCGAAAACATATGTAATTGAATCTGAAATTTTAGAGGCAAGCCAGTTTGCCGGTGCAAAAACCGTGCCTATTACGGTGGACTGCACGGTTTCGCCTGAGCCGTTAGCAGCGCAGATAAGCGCGCCCACAAGCAGCAGCGCTATTATTGCCGTAATCACCTTAAAGCGGCTTGTCTTAAAAAGTCTTTTCATTTTATCTTGCCCTTCTGAGTTTTATTGCCGCGCCTTTCGCAACGCAGTCAAGCGGGTTTTCGGGGGTGTGTACTTCAATGCCTGTTTCCTGCATTATAAGTTCCGGCATTCCCCTTAAAAGCGAAGAGCCGCCGGTAAGATATATGCCCCTGTCAATTATGTCTGCGGAAAGTTCCGGCAAAGTGACTTCAAGCGTTTCGTGAATGGCGTTTATTATTATGCCCGCGGTTTCCAGCAGCACCTGCCTTATTTCTTCAGACGTTATTTCAACGCTCCCCGGCAGCCCGGTTTCAAGGCTTCTGCCCTTGACTTCAATTGCCCCCTCGCCGTCATATGCCGCAACAGAGCCGATTTTAAGCTTTATGTCTTCTGCCGAAATGGCGCCTATAAGTAAATTGTGCTGCTTTTTTATATAATTGATTATGGCTTCGTTGAATTCGCCGCCGGCAACCTTTATGCTTTTGCTGGCGGCAATGCCGCCCAGCGATAAAACAGCAATGTCTGTTGTTCCGCCGCCTATGTCAACTATCATGGAACCTGTTGCTTCAAAAACAGGCAGCCCGGCGCCTAAAGCCGCCGCCATTGATTCCTCTATAAGTTCAACGTCCTGCGCGCCTGCTGCGCGCACAGCGTCTTCAACAGCGCGCCTTTCAACTTCCGTAACGCCGCTTGGCACTGAAATTACAACCCGTGTTTTGGTGAAAACAGAGTGCTTTGACGAACGTGACATAAAGTCGTGCAGCATATCGGCAGTCATGTCAAAATCTGCAATAACCCCGTCTTTAAGCGGCTTTACAGAAATAATAGAGCCGGGCGTTCTGCCAATCATGGCCCGCGCTTCGTTGCCGGTGGCCAGCACCCTGCGCGACTTTACGTCAACCGCCACAACAGACGGCTCGTTTACGGTAATGCGCCCTTTTTTGTCGCATATAAGCGTATTTTCAGTTCCTAAATCAATGCCGATATCCCTTGTTAAAATCATTTTTTCACCTTCCGCGCTTTTAAACAACCATGCCATTCGGTAATATAATATAGATTATATATTAATTTTTGCTTTATAACAATACTTAAAGTTAAAATTAATAAATAATTTTTAATGCCTTAAAATATGTAAAACGCGCCGCACAAAGCAGCTTGTGTCGCAGCGGGTAAAAAAAGATTTTTTTTGGTTTATGCAGCTGAAAAAGGCAGGCGGCCGCGCCGGCATGGCCGCCTGTATTTTTTGTTAAAGCTCTGTTGTGAAGGTGTAGCCCTGGCTTTCAATTTCGTCAATCACATCGCCCAGTACAGCAGCGTTGGCTTCACACACGGCATGCAGCAAAATAATGGCGCCGTTGTGTGTTGAAGACGTGATTTTTTCAAACGCCTCTTCTTCGCTCGGCGGGGCAGACGTGTCCCAGTCTGCATATGCAAAGCTCCAGAACACGCTTTTGTAACCCAGGCTTGACGCCACGGCAAGGCTCTGTTCGCTGAACGCGCCTTCGGGGAAACGAAAATAAGTCATTTCATAAGAAAAATATTCAGCCACATAATCGTGCAAAATAGTGATTTCGTCAGACGTCGTGTCAACGTCCGTTTCAGTCATATTATAATGGCTGTAGCTGTGGTTGCCCAATATGTGGCCCTCGTTAATCATTCTGTTTACAAGCTCGGGGTTGTCTTTCACATAATCATATGTGCAAAAGAAAATAGCGCAAACACCCTTTTCTTTCAGCGTGTCCAATATATCTGCGGTGTAGCCGTTTTCATAGCCCTCATCAAAGGTAAGGCAGACAACCTTTTCATCTTCCAGCAGCCACTGCCCGCCGAGCTCGCTGTATTTGTTTTGCAGCGCAGTCGGTTCCGCGGGGCGTTCATGGTCTGTAATATTTCCGCTGCCCCAGGTTACAGATTCTGTGCTGTATTGCGAAAAGCTCAGCAGCATTTCAGACGCCGTAAGAGTTGTTTCGGCAACATTGGTTGTGGAACTGCCGTCGGTAGCGTCAGCGCCAGTTGAGCTGCTTTCGGCGTCGCTTGTGCCTGTGTTTGCCGTGCAGGAACACAGCAGCACAGACAAAAAAAGCGCCAAAGCAATTATTTTTTTCAAATTAAAACCTCCTTTCATAATTATGTTTTACGAAAGGAGGAATAATATAAGTGGTAGATTTTTAGCTGAAAGAAAGCGCGCTTTGCCCAAATCAGATTTTGTTCATTTCGGCGTTTTCAATGCTTTTTTGTTTTAAATATGCGTTTATGAAACCGTCTATGTCGCCGTCCATCACGGCGGCTATGTTGCCCATTTCAAAGCCTGTTCTGTGGTCCTTTGCCATGGTATATGGCATGAACACATATGAACGAATTTGGCTGCCCCAGGCAATTTCCTTTTGGTCTCCTTTAATATCTTCAATCTTTTCAAGATTTTCGCGTTCCTTTATTTCAACGAGCTTTGACTTTAGCATTTTCATTGCAACCTCTCTGTTTTGGTGCTGTGAACGCTCTATTTGGCAGGACACCACAATGCCGGTGGGAATATGAGTCAGCCTGACTGCAGACGATGTTTTGTTTACCTTTTGCCCGCCTGCGCCGGAAGCGCGGAAAAAGTCTGTTTCAATGTCCTCTTCGCGAATGTCAATTTGCACATCGTCGTCAATTTCCGGCATAACTTCAAGAGACGCGAAAGATGTGTGCCTCCTGCCGCTGGAATCAAACGGTGATATGCGCACAAGACGGTGAATGCCCATTTCACCCTTTAAATAGCCATAGGCATTTTCACCCTCAATCAAAATGGTGGCGCTTTTCAGCCCAGCCACATCGCCGTCAAGATAGTCAAGAGTTGAAACCTTATAGCCGTGGCGTTCGCCCCAGCGGTTATACATTCTGAAAAGCATTTCAGCCCAGTCCATGGCTTCTGTGCCGCCGGCGCCCGCATGAAAGGTGAGCAGCGCATTTTTGCTGTCATATTCGCCTACAAGCAGGGTTGACAGAGTCATGTCGTCAATTCTTTTTTTTATTTCATTTACAGTTTGTGTTATTTCGCCCAGCAGGCTTGCGTCTTCCTCTTCATTGGCAAGGTCAATCATAACCATGGCGTCGTCAAAATCACGGCGCAGAGCGTCAAAGGCCTGGGCCTTTGCTTTCAGCGACCCCGCTTTTTTAAGCACCCGGCGGCTGTTTTCGGCGTCGTCCCAAAAGTCGGGCATGGCGGCTTTTTCGTCAAGCTCTTCAATTTCCTTTTTTACCAGGTCTATTGCAAGCGCTTCCTTTAAATTATCAATCTGCTTTTCACAACCCGCAAGGCTGAGCTTTAAATCTTCAAATTCAATCATTTAATCAAAACCTTTTTGCGATTTTGATATATTATATACAATATTTACCTTTACTGCAATAAATTTTTTTATAACTGTTGATTTTTTTAATTACAAAACGTATAATATTTTTTAAAGAAAAAACATATTGCCACGCTTCGTTGCATATTTGCCGTAATTGTAACTTAGGCAAGAAATGTCCCCGCCTCTACAGGCGGCGGGGTGGGTCCGATTTTGAAGGAGCGGTGAGTACAATCTCCCGCCGGGGGGGGCGGCAGCGCCGCTGTCGCTTGCCACGTTGAATAACGGGCAAGCCCTTATTGAACGCCCATGGGGCAGCGCTAATTCAATTGAGTTGCAAATTTTATTTTGTTCAGGTGATAAAATGTCAGTTTTTGAAAATCAAAATTGCCCCGTCTGTTCCAAGCCGTTTAAAGATGGCGATGATATAGTGGTTTGCCCTGTTTGCGGCACGCCATGCCACAGGGGCTGTTATAAAAAAGCAGGCGAATGCCCGAACAAAGCGCTGCATGCAGCAGGCTTTTCATATGCAAAAAGCATTGAAAGCGCTGCCGACGGCGGCACAGGGCAGGAAAAAGCCGCCGAACAGCCAAAAAAAGACAATGCCGAACAAGGCGAATATGTTACATGCGAACACTGCGGCGCCCAAATCAGGCGCGGGGCAATGTTTTGCACCAAATGCTCGGCGCGTCAAAGCCGCAATTTTTCAGGGCAATATTCGCCTGACCCCAGACTTATTGTGCCCTCTCCTGACATTAAATATGAAAGAAGCAGTGAAAAAATAGACGGCGTTCCGCTGGCTGACGCGGCCACGGTTGTCGGCAGCAATTGCGACAAATTTATGCCAAAATTCATAAAACATAAAAAAATAAACTGGAACTGGAGCGCGTTCTTTTTCGGCGCATATTATTTCTTTTACAGAAAAATGGTGGCGCAGGGCATTTTGGTAATGCTTTTGAATGTAATAGCGTCTCTTGTAACATTTACTGTTTTTTCAGACAAAATCGCCGTAATAAATGAACTTTTAAGTGAAGCCAGCACCGCGCAGGAAGCCATGGCGCTTTCTCAAAGCAGCGAATATATTGCAGCCATGCAGGGCGCGGCGCCGGCATATATTGTGATTTTGTGCTGCTGGGTTGTAATAAACATTTTATGCGCGCTGTTTGCTGACTCTATATACCGCCGCAGGGTGGTAAAAATTGTAAAAAAAGCAGACGAACAGATTGACAGCGGCGGCATGTTTTCGCTTGGCTCAATGCAGCTGCCGAAAGAGCAAATAAACAGCCGCGACTTAAGGCGCATGATGCTGGCAAGAAAGGGCGGGGTAAGCATATTGGCGCCCATACTTGCATATTTTATTTTTCAATTTTTGGCGTCGCTGCTGGGGCTTTGACAAAAAATCAGGCGCCAAAACAGCCGGGCAGCCTGAAGCTTTTGTGTTTTGCGGTAAATTTTGCCGAAAGGCAAATTTTATTATATTTTTAAACTTGGGTTAAGGAGGATTTTGTAAAATGAAAATAAGAAAGGCAATAATTCCGGCTGCGGGCATGGGCACAAGGGTGCTGCCGGCGTCAAAGGCAGTGCCGAAAGAAATGCTTAATATTGTTGACAAGCCGGCCATTCAATATATTGTTGAGGAAGCTTTCCTTTCGGGCATTGAAGAGGTGCTCATAATAACCAACAGAAACAAGGGCGCTATTGAAGACCATTTTGACCATGCGTTTGAACTTGAAACAAAGCTTGCTGGCAATGAAAGCAAGAAAAAGATTTATGAAGATGTGCTTGAATGTTCAAACTTCGGCAATATATATTTTTTAAGGCAGAAAACCACGGGCGGGTTGGGCCACGCCGTGCTTTGCGCTAAAAATTTCATAGGCAATGAACCCTTTGCGGTGCTTTACGGCGATGATGTAATCATATCTGAAAACCCGGCCACAAAACAGCTGTGCGACGCTTATGAAAAATACGGCAAAGGCGCGGTGGGCGTTAAGGAAGTTCCTGGCCTTGCAATTACAAAATATTGTTCGCTCAAAACACAGCCGCTTGAAGGGCGCTGCCACCTTTGCACAGACATGATTGAAAAGCCCGCGCCTGACGAAATCATGGGCAATTTTTCAATATTGGGCAGGGTTGTAATGCCGCCGGAAATTTTTGACATTTTGGAAGAAACTCCGCTCGGTGCAGGCGGTGAGCTTCAGCTGACAGACGCTATGAAGACTCTTGCCCGCCGCGACGGGGTTATAGCGGTTGACTATGAAGGCACGCGCTATGATATGGGTAATAAATTCGGCATTTTACAGGCGAATATTGAAGTCGGACTTACACACCCCGAAACAAAAGACAGCTTAAAAGAGCTTATTAAGGAGCTTGCTGAAAAATTAGACTGATTAAAGAGGTAAAGCAGTGGACCAATATAACAACGGCAATTACACAAACGGGCAAAATAATTATTCAAATTATAACCCATATAACCCATACAACCCAAATGGCTGGCAATATAATTATCAGTCGGAAGCTGACCGGCTCAAAAACCAATATATTGCCGAAGCAAAGGCTGAAAGAAAGCAGATAAGAACTCTTGGCAATATAGTCGGGCTGACATTGTGCCTTTATCTGTTTTGCCAGACGTTGATTTCAATGTTGCTTTCAAGCAGCAAAATATACAGCCTTTACATTTCTTCTGCGGTTTTTAATGAAGCTTTCACAGCCATAGGCGTTTCTCTTTTTTGCGTGGTGGTGCCTTTTGGATTAATGGCGTTTATAAACAAAGACAAATATCAGGGCAGCATTGTGCCGGCAAAAAAAATAAGCGCCAAAATGCTTTGTTTGTGGACCGGGTTTGGCATGATGTGCTGCGTCGGCGCAGACTATGTGGTGGGTATATTATCTTATATTGCATCAATGTTCGGCGTTGAACTTACAACTTCATCGTCTTCGCCGGAAATAGATTCTGTGTTTGCCTGTTTGATGTGCGTTATAGGCACTTCGCTTATGCCCGCAATATGCGAAGAGTTTGCTATGCGCTGCTGCACAATGGGGCTGCTAAAAAAATACGGCAAGGCGTTTGCCGTTGTCAGCGTTTCCATTGTATTCGGCATTATACACGGCAACTTTGTTCAGTTCGTTTTTGCAACTATTGTCGGGCTTATAACGGGCTATATTACAATTAAGACAGGCAGCATTGTGCCCGCCGTTATAATTCACGCATGCAATAATGGCATGAGCGTGTTCAGCAGCATTTTGGCATATATAGCCGGTGATTCAGGCGGCTTGCTTGGCGTTATCAGCAGCAATTCAGTGCTGATATTATATGCATTTTGGCTTGTTGTCGGTATAGTTACAAGCGCAATACTTTGCTTTAAAGGCGCCTTTAAAAATGCACGCAAAGAAATGCCGAAGCCATTTGAAAATTCATTGGCAAAAAAGATTTTTACATTCTTTTTTACACCCGGCATGTTAATTCCAATTGCTATTGTCGCGGTTAATATTTTTGCCTGACTGAACTGTAAAGTGAAAAGCATGTGTGACTTTAATGATTTTATGAATGAGGCGCTTGCCCTTGCCGGCGCCGCCGGCGCAGAGGGGGAAATACCCGTGGGCGCCGTTGTTGTGAAAGACGGCAAGGTGGTGGGCAGGGGCAGAAACCGGCGCGAGCTTGGCAAAAACGCCCTTTACCATGCCGAAATAGAAGCTATAGATTCTGCGTGCCGGCAGTTGGGCGCATGGCGCCTTTCCGAATGCGACATTTATGTAACGCTGGAGCCTTGCCCAATGTGCGCGGGCGCCATTATAAACGCCAGAATAAAGCGCGTGTTTTTCGGCGCTTGGGACAAAAAAGCGGGCTCTTTCGGCTCGGTAATAAATTTTAATGATTTGCCCTATAACCACAAGGTGCAGCTTGTAGGCGGTGTCCGTGCAGACGAATGCGCAGCGCTGCTTTCAGGCTTTTTTGCACGCTTGCGCCTTGAAAAGCAAAAAGACAGGCAAAATTAAATTACAGCGCCGTACTGTTGCACGGCGCCGTTTTTATTTTTAGCTTTTTGCGCAGCCGGCGCACAGCGCCGCAAAATCAAAATGCTAAAGCTTTCGGCAAAGCGTTCTTTGCCATAATGCGTAAAATCACAATTTTACGCGAATTTTGCAAATATATTGTTCTGAGGCGCCGCTGCCCGAAACAGGCGGCGGGCAGAGTAACATTTGCACTGAAACAAAGTCTGCAGCTCTTGGCGGCAATTGTTTTGTTGCCGGCAAGGCTGCGGCTTCAATAAGGGCTTGCCCGTTGGGCGAAAGCGGTTTCTTTCGCCGGGCTGTTTAACTGCCGGGTTTATTTCATAGATTCTTCATAAGCCTTAATCATCTTTTTAACCATCTGACCGCCTACTGAACCGGCCTGCTTTGACGTAAGGTCGCCATTGTAGCCCTGTTTAAGGTTTACGCCAACCTCGCTTGCAGCTTCCATCTTAAATCTGTTAAGAGCTTCTTGTGCTTCAGGAACTGTTGCCATTGTATATACACCTCTTTTTCATAAAATTTTGCGTTTGCAACAATATTGTTTGCAGCTTTTGTCAATTTTACAGCAGTAAATTATTGTAAAATTGTTTTTAAAAGCATTTCATTTTGTTAAAATAAATCATTGACTTTTTAATGACAGGCTGATAAAATATTATTGCGTAATTGATTTGTTGCAGGACAGCCGCTTAAGTTTATACTTGGCGGCTTTTCTCATTAACCTGTGCAAGACTATTTAATATGAAACAGGGGGCAAAAATGATTTATGTAACTGCAGACTTACACGGGCTTGAGCCTGAAAATTTTCAAAAGCTGCTTAAAAAGGCAAATTTTTCCGAAAACGATTTTTTGCTGATACTCGGCGATGTTATAGACCGCGGCGAGCATGGAATTGAGCTTTTGCAGCACATAATGGGGCAGGCCAATATGGAATTGCTAATTGGCAACCATGAAGCCATGATGCTTTCCTGCTCTTTTATGCTTGATGAAATTACTGAAAAATCAATAGCTGAGCTTGACAGCGGCAAAATGCAGCTTTTTACAAACTGGCTGGAAAACGGTGGCGGGGTGACATTAAAAAAACTGGGCGAACTTAACGCAAAATCGCCTGAAGCCGTGCGTGATATTTTTGACTTTTTAAATGAAGCGGCCTTTTACGAGGCGTTTAGCGTAAATGAAAAAGATTTTATTTTTACGCATTCGGGCTTTGAAAATTTCAGCCCTGACAAAAAGCTTTCAGAATATTGCGCACATGAGCTTATTTGGAACCGCCCGCAATTGACAGACAGATATTTTGACGACATTACGGTTATATTCGGCCACACGCCCACAATGTATTACGGCGAGGAATATAAAGGCAAAATATTGAAAACCGACACGTGGATTGATATTGACGTTGGCGTCGGCATGGGGCAAAGCCCCGTTTTGCTCAGGCTTGATGATATGCGGGAATTTTATTTAAACGGCTGAAAGCTTTTGCTTTCGGCGTAAAAAAATTATTTGCGCCAAAGCGGCTTTGCCGTTTTTTGGGCGTTTCGTGAAACGGGCAAGCAGCCGTTAAAAATTTTATGCATGAAAACGGGCGGCAGTTTAACTGCCGCCCGTTTAGCGCTTTTTTGTTTGAAACTTTTTTTAAATAAGGTCTTTGGGTTTTGCCCAAATTATTAGTAAATGCCCTGTTCCATCATGGCCTGGGCAACCTTTTCAAACCCGGCGATGTTGGCGCCTGCCACAAGATTATAGCCAAGGCCGTATTTTTCAGCCGCATTTACTGAATTTGCATGAATTGCAATCATTGCATTGTGCAGTTTTGTGTCAACCTCTTCAGCGCTCCATGACAGCCTTTGGCTGTTTTGGCTCATTTCAAGGCCTGACACGCACACACCGCCAGCGTTTACTGCCTTTGACGGTGCAACAATAACATTGTCAAGCGCCATAAGGTAATTAAGAGCCTCTTCCGTGGTGGGCATGTTTGCAACTTCAATGTAATATTTTGTGCCGTTTGCTGCAATTTGCTTTGCTTCCGCAATGCCTATTTCGTTTTGCGTGGCGCACGGCATTGCCACGTCCACCTTAACTCCCCACGGCTTTTGCCCCCTGTGGAACGGCACGCCGAATTTATCTGCATAATCTTCGCATCTGTCTCTGCCTGACGCTCTCATTTCAAGCAGATAAGCTATTTTTTCGTCTGTAACAATTCCGTCTTTGTCATAAACATAGCCGTCCGGCCCGGAAATGGTAACCGGAATACCGCCCAGCTCGGCAATTTTTTTGCATGCGCCCCAAGCCACGTTGCCAAAGCCTGATATGCCGAATGTTTTGCCCTTAATGTCGTCGCCCTGGTGCTTGAAAACTTCGCATGTGTAATAAACCGCGCCGTACCCGGTGGCTTCCGGCCTTATAAGAGAGCCGCCGTAAGACAGCCCCTTGCCTGTAATAACGCCGTTTTCAAATGCGTCTGCGATTCTTTTATATTGCCCGAAAAGAAAGCCTATTTCACGTGAGCCCACGCCAATGTCGCCGGCAGGCACGTCAACGCTGGGGCCGATATGGCGGTAAAGCTCAGTCATAAACGACTGGCAAAAGCGCATTATTTCGCCCTTGCTTTTGCCCCTTGGGTCAAAGTCAGAACCGCCCTTTGCGCCGCCCATTGGCAGGCCGGTAAGAGAATTCTTAAAGGTTTGTTCAAACCCAAGAAAGTACATTATTGACGAATTGACGCTTGGGTGAAACCTGAGCCCGCCCTTATAGGGGCCTATGCTTGAATTAAACTGAACGCGGTAGCCCCTGTTGATTTGTGTTTTCTTGTTGTCGTCAACCCAGGCAACTCTGAAAGTTATAAGCCTGTCAGGTTCCGCCATTCTGGTGAGCAGGTCGTCTTCGACATATTCGGGGTGCTGCTCAATAACTTTTTCAAGAGAACGAAAAACCTCTTTTACGCACTGTATGTATTCGGGCTTTGCGTTGTCTCTTTTTTCAACTGTTTTAATTACGTGTTCAATATATTCGTTCATATTGAAACTCCTTTCCCTTTCTTTAATATTACTATAACATTATTTAAAGCAAAATTGCAACAACATTAATGAAAAAATAAAAATTTTAAATTTTTTAAAGCTTCAAGTGATGTGCCTGCGCGTTTCCATAAAAAAGCGGCGCCGCGGCGTCGCTTTTTATATGAAAAAATATATTTACTCTGCGCGCTTTTTGTGCTTTGTAAACAGCACAGCCGCAGCGGCGCAGAGCATTATCCCCGCCGCGGTGAATGCCCCGGTGCCGCGCCCGCCCAGGCCCGGCAGTTCATAGCCTGTATAGTTTGGCACAGTCAGAGTCCAAACAGCGTCGTTGTCTTCAGACTGCCCGGCACTGACTCCCCACAGCGTTTCGTCTGTAACAGAGTCGGCGGTGTATGTATTGCCGTTATATGTTATTGACACCGTGGCGCTGCTGTCAACCGTAATTTCCAGCGGCTCTTCAAGCAGGTAATAACCGTCCGGCTGGGCAATTTCTTCTAAATAATATGTTCCCTCTGTCAGGTTGTAAATGCTGATTGCAGAGTAAGCCCCGGATTCGTCTGACGTTGAAAGTATGTCAGCCTCATTTATATCTGTAGTCCAGATTACAATTCCTTTTTCCGCGTCATAGCTGTAATAATATACAGCGTCGCCGTCTTTAAAGTAAAGTATGAACTGGGCGTTTGCCAGCGTCGATTCGTCGTTTGAAGAAATTTTGTCAATTGTAATGTTTACCTTATATTGGTCAGTCACCTCAGCCACCACGTCAATAAGCGAATATTCGTCATTGTCAAAATTTTCAGCGTCTGCCACCGTAATTCTGCTGCCCTGCAAAACCGCAGCGCTAACGGCAGAGACGCTTACGCTGACTGCAATTTCGGCACTGTTGAGCGCATAGGGGTTCGGCGCGTAAATTTCACGCATTATATAACTGCCGCTTTCAAGCAAAGTAAAGTGGCCCGTGCCGCTGTTGTTTGTGCTGTCAACATCTGCGCAGTCATGCGTGGCGGAAAGCTGCACCGGTGTAATTGTATATGTGCTGCTGCCGACTGTTACGGTAATAACGCCATATCCGTCAGCTGACACGGCGCCCTCTTCGCCCAGAGTGAAAGATTTTCCGGCAGATATGCTGTAACTGCCGGTTTCGCCGTTTACCGTTGCATTTCCCCGGTTTGTGCCGAATTCGTCTTCGCCAAGGTAAATGTAAGTGCCGTCGTCTGCTATGTAATAATAGCTGTCTCCGTCTTGCAAGGCGCTGTAAATGGCAAACACAGCGCCGTTTACCTTGTCGCCGTCAACATTGGTTTTTTGGAAATAAACGCGGTTTTCATAGTTTATAACGTCAAGCTGTGCGCCCCAGGCAATGCTAAAGCCCGAATAATCTGCCAGGCTGCTGCTGTTGTCTGCCGTTACAATACCCTCGTGGCTTATAACGCGCACGGTGTTGTCTGTTGTGGCGCCGGCAAGAGAATCTGCCGTGGTGTAATAATAAGCCACAATGTATTCACAGCTTTCAAGCACGCTTTCAACACTTGGGTTTTCCGCCGTGTTCCACTGGTAAGTGAAATATTCGGTAATGTCGCCCGGCAGGTCAGTCAAATAAACTTCCATGCCGGTAAAGCCCGCGTCAATATCTGAATTTGCGGCAAATACACAGTCGCTGCCGGCTGCCTGCGCGGCGGCTATTGCCCCCGCCAAGCCCGCTTGCGCGGTTACATTTCCCTGAGAGTCAACCGGGTACCAGCTGTCAACTGAAGAAGCTGTGGCGCCGTTTTTCTTTAGCACCACGGCAAACAAGGTGCCGTTTATTTCAACTTCGCCGGAAGTTTCGTTAATTGAATAATAAGCCGACGCGTCGTTTGCATAGCTGACTTCGGCATAATCTGTTGAACTGCCGGAATCTGCGGCGGTGTACAAAGAGCCGGTTGCAGTCACACGTGCGTTTATTTCAATGTCTGCCGAATCCGTGCTGCCGTCTGCCAAAATAAGTATTCCGCCTGAAAATGTAAGCAGCACTGCGTCGCCTGCATTTCTGTAACCTGCCGGCACGGAAATTTCACGCAGCAGGAAATAGTCGCCAAACAGCGCCTGAAGCTCACTTTCGCTGTAATAAACACCGCTGCTGTCGGCAAATATAAGCTCGCCGTTTTCGTCAGTTGTGCCAACATATTTCGGGGTAACGGTATAGCCCGCCCGGTCGCCGCCGGTTATTGTAATTACGCCCGTTGCTTCGTCAACCGTGTAATCGCCGTCTGTCAGCGTAATATACAGGTCTGTTTCGCCGTCAGCCAAATATTCGCCGCTTTCATTAGCTGAATATGCCGCAAACACCGCGCCTGACAGGGCGTTTCCATGCTCGTCTGTTTTGTATAAGCTCACCGGTGTTGAAACCTGTTCATAAAGCGCAATAACGCGAATATTTTTCTGCCCGCTGGACAGGGCAGAAGAGCCGTCTGAGCCGTCTGAAGAGTCGTTTACCGTTTGCGAAAAGTCCAAATTTATATAATATTGTGTAACGCCGTTTCCGCTGTCCGCTTCGCCGGACACAGTTAAATATTTCACCGCGTCGTCAACACGCACAATGGTATATGTTTTATATTCCGGGTCCTGCGTGGCGGTGTAGCTTGTATATGTATATTTCCATATCATTCCGCTGACTGCGGTGCCGAATGTGTCCGTGCCGGTGTCAGACACGTTAATTCGGTCAACCTCTGTAAAGCCGGTGCCGTCATTGGCCTGCAAAATTACAGACACTAAGCGGTATTTGTCGTCATTTTTCCAGCCGGCAACAGTGCTGTTGCCCGTTTGCACCTGCGTTATTGATTTCATGCCGTAGCTGCCGCTGGTAAAATCTGCCGTTTCATTGTAATCATAGCCGACTGAAATGCTGTCGTCATCATAATAGCTTTCATAAGATGCGGCATAGCCGGTTTCGTCAGACGGGTACAGGCTGCCGTCTGCCGTGTCATATGTCAGCTTGCCTGTAATGTCTACATATTGGTCAATAGACGTGTAACCGTCAGAGTCCACAGAATGCGTGTTGTCTTTAATGCCCGTGGCCATAGTCACCGTATATGCTTCTGAAGTTATTTGCACCAGTTTTACGTCTTCAAGATAACGCCCATCGTTAAGCCGCCATTGGTAAATCATGTAATAAAAGCCCGCGTCTGCCACTTCAAATTGCGTTTCACCCTCAAACTTTGACAGGGTATCGCTGTCTGTAATTTCATCGCCCAGGCTCAGCTCAATCATGGTGCCGCCGGTTTCTTCGTCATAAACGCCTTCGCCGCCGGATTCGTCAGTGGCATAGTAAACCCTTACAATTGTTGAGCCGGCGGTTGAAAGGTTTCGCGTGCTGTCAACTTCACTTGTGCTGTATTCATAAAGATATGTCTGTTCAAGCATTTCGCCGCTGTCATCAAGCCCCACTGCCGTGCTGTCGCCCGTGCGCAGATAGCCGCTGTAAAATGCAAAGCTTGACTGGTCAACAGCGTCTGTTTGTATGTCTGAATCTGCAAGAGTCAGCAACTGGTTTTCATAAATGTCTGCCGTTTCAGAATCTTGGCGCGTGCGGTCTGTAATTGCATAAGCCACGCCGATATAATGGTAAAATGCGCTTGTCGTAACGGCGTCCCACCCGCCGGACGCATTGCTGTTTGGCACATACATGCTGACTGTGTTGCTTACAGTCTGTTCGTCGTCGTCGCTCACGGTGACGTCCACCGAAATTATTCCCCCGGCGTTCAAATAAGCGCTTGGCAAAAGGCGCAGATACCGCGTGCCCACCCCAATTGACACGTTTACCCACTGCTTGCCCGGGGCAAAGTCAGCGCATTTCCATGTGTCGCCGTCTTGGTAAATGGTTAAAACATTCGGGTTATATGACCCGCTTATTTCTTCGCCGTCATCTTGCCATGTCAGCTCAAACCCGTCTCCGAGTTGGTCATAAAAGCCGTAAGCTTCATTTCGCTGGGTGGAAGTTTCCCATGTCACTTCGCTGTCAACTTCAGCGCTTGTAAATGTAAATTTGCGGGTAATATCTCTTACCGTGTCATATATGGTGGCGTCTGCGGTGGCGCCTGTTGTTCCTGCCGCTATTACGTTTGAATTTGCGTCAAGGTCGCTGCCGTCAGACAGAATTTCGTCATAATGGTCAAGAAATACCGTTGCGGCGCTGACCATGCTGTAATATTTATAAAGCTGCCCGCGTTCGGCATACATAGCGTCAATTCGTTCGTTTCCGGTGGGCGTATATGTGTAATTCAAAGTGCCAGTCGTCATCGGGTAATATTCGTCATAATATGTCCAGCCGGAAGAGCCCATAATATTTTCGGTGTCAGTCAGCCCTGCCACGTTTTTCTGTGTGCTGGCCTGGGTGTAAACCCCGCTGAGCCCGTCTAAAGTGTTGGCAAGAGGTGTTTTTGAACTTAAATTTTTCCAATATGTGGTGTCTGTTGAGCCAATGCTGCGCTCGCGCATTGCAGTGGTTTGCATGTCATAGCAGCAGTTAATCATGCGCGCAACATTGTTTGGCGCGTCGTCTTCACCCACAACGCCAAGCAGGTAATCGGCAGACGGCGGGTAAGTGGAACTGTAAACAAACCCCGCCTGAACATTCAAATACATTCCTATAAAGCCGCCTATGGTGTTTGCTGTGGAAGACGCGTCTGTGTCTGTGGTTATGCCGCCCACTTCGCCCGCGGCATAGCAGTTTTTAAACACATGCTGCAATTCAGCCGCGCCGTCTGTGGTGCTGCCGCGCATATTTCCTATAATCAGCCCGCAAAAGCCGCCCACATAGCTGCCGGAATATTCCATTCCGACTGACGATGTGGAATAGCAGTTTTTAAACAGCGCATGGCCGCGGTAATCTGAATTGGCAGCGCGGTAGTCGTCAAATATCATGCCCACAAAGCCGCCTATTTTAGACGAGCCCTCAATAGAGCCGCTTGTCCAGCAGTTTTCAAACACCACATTGGTTAAAACAGACGCATGTTCGCCGCTGCTTAAGTCTGAGTCGTCGCAGTCAGGGTCGTCGCAGACATCGGGGTAATAAAAGCCGACGCCTGAGCCGATTAAGGCGCCTGTGAACACACCGCACTGGGTGCTGCTGTAGCAGTCAGTGGTGGAAAAGCAATTTTTGAAAATCATGCCGCCTTGCAGGCACGCAACAAAGCCGCCGTTGTGCCCGGCAGATTTGGCGGTAACATAAAGCCCGCAGTCAAGCGTGCCGCAGTTTTCATAAATAGTCGGCGAATAGGTGTTCAGCGTGTATGTTTCGCCCTCATATGTAACAGAGCTGCCGTTCCACACGGCTTCTACAGCTTCAATTGACGTCAAAGCCGCGCCGTCATATGAATATTGCGCGTTTTCCGGCACATTGCCGTAATAATAATTGCTTGCGCTTTCGCCTGAGCCCAGCAGGCGGCTTGTTCTGGACACATTGTCGCCGTCGTAAGAGGCAAAAAGGCTGCTGTGGCTCTGCCCCAGAACATGGCAGTTTTGTGTGTAACAGTCTTTCATGTATACACGGGTATAATTTGTCCCAAGTACAATTGCAACACTGCTGGAAGTTATTTCGTTGGCAAGACAGTTTTCCCAGTTGACATTGTAAAAATAAACACGGTTTACGCTAGAGCCGAACATGCCGTTGGCGTGGCCTATGTACATGGCGTAAAACGTAAGGTCATGAACTGCAACAAGGTTGTCTGCCGCACTGGTTCCGGTGCCCAGAAAAGTATTTGTGTTTGACGGGAAATAGCCGTTATAAACTGTGTAGCCGTTGCCGTCAAGGTCAAGATAAACAGACGTGTTTCTAAACGATGTCCACGCAACCGAACCGGCGCCGCCCAGGTCAATGTCGCTCTCAAACACTATACCAAGCTTATTTACGCCGCCCGATTCCTTTAAATATGTGGAAAACAGGGCGTTTGTGCTGTCATAATAATAAAGCAGGGCATGCAGCTGGTTGGCGTTGTACACATGGTATTCGCGGTAATTTCCCGCAAGTATGCTGTCATATTCAACGCTGTACCAAATAGACCCCGCCGTTTCTGAGCTTTCGCCCGGCAGCTCGGCTTGGGTGTCATAATCGTTTACGCCGTCTGAATCTTCGTCTGCCCATTCATATTCGCTGAGCCCCAGCCCGGTTTCCCAAAGGGCGGTGCTGTCTTTGTCAAAGGTTATGGTGCCGGAATCGCTTGAGCTGCTCAGCCAGCCCAGGCCGTCTGTGCCCAGAGCTTGGTTTGCCCTTAAAACGATTTCATCATAATCAATGGCGGCGGCGCTTGCCCCGTAAGGGTCAAAGCCATATGCCCAAAGCAAATATTCCATATATTCGTCATAAACAGTTTCAAGCGCCTGAAGCTCTGTTTCGGTAATGCTTTCCAAAGAATATGCTTCATCTAAAAGGTCGCACATGGAATAATAGCCCTCAAGGCAAAGCTCTGCCAGCTCTTCTTCGTTCCACTTTACATTGTTGCCATAACCTGCCGCTGCGCTTAAAAGCTTTTGAGCAGAGGCAAGTATTATTTCATAATCAGTGTTTTCAGACACGGCATAGTCAGACAAAGAGCCGGTGCTGAAAGTAATGGTTTGCACCCCGGAGTCACTGCTTGTTTCGCAGGCTATTGATTTCGTGCTTTCTTCGCCGAAATGAGTTACGGTGTACTGTGAGCTGCTGCCGGCGGAAAATGAAATTGCAACGTCAACCTGCGCGGCGGGCTCTATTTCATCAGTTCCTGACATCAGGCTTATGCTCAGCAGGCTGAAGTCATGCCCGCTTTCCCAGCCGTAAAGCTCTGCGGCTTCGGCATAACGCGCCTGCCAAATTTCCGAACTTTCGTCATATTCGCTTACAACAAGCTGTGTGTCTTCCGGCAGCAGGGCATACTCATCAAAGCTAAGGGCCACGCTGTAGCCCCCGCCTTGAGCTGTTATAACAGTTGTTTCACCGGCCTGTGCCGAAAGGGCACTTGCCGCCAGCCCGAGAGCAAGCACCGCTGCCAGCAGCGGCAGCACCCCGGTAAATTTTTTCAGCTTGCACATAAAAGCTCTCTCCGCAAATTATATATTTTTATTATAAAACCTATAAAAATCAAAAGCAATAGCTTATGTGGCGATTTTTATGTTTTACACACAGAAAACAGGCAAAAAACCGTGAAATATGTTGAAAATCAAAGCTTTTTGTTACAAAAAAACGGTAAAAAAGCACAAAACTAAAAAAATGTAGCGCAGGGGGCGGAAAATTGTTGCAAATTGATTTCAAAAAGCAAAAATATATTGACAAACATATTTTTCGGTGAGACAATATTTTTACAAACTTTAGAAAAGAGGGGTTTTATGAAAAAATACATTTCCGAATTTATAGGCACCATGGTGCTGGTAATTCTGGGCTGCGGCACCGCAATGCTGGTGGGCTGCAATGTCGCAAGGGGCGGCTATATTTTAACCGCGCTGGCGTTTGGCCTGGCAATTGTGGCAACTGCATATTGCATTGGCAATGTTTCCGGCTGCCATGTTAACCCTGCCGTGTCGCTGGCTGTTTTGATAAACGGCGGCATGAGCGTGGGCGATTTCATCGGCTATGTCATTGCGCAGTGCCTGGGAGCGTTGGGCGGCTCGGCAATTTTAGCAGCCATATTCGGGCTTGGTAATATTGTTGACATGACTGACAGCTTCGGTGCAAACGGCCTGTCAGGCGTAAACGGCAGCGCTGCGGCAGGGCTGTTGGTTGAAATTGTGCTGACCTTTATATTTGTTATGTGCATTTTGGGCGTTACTTCCAAAAAAGCAAACCACGGCTCTTTCGGCGGGCTGGTTATAGGCCTTACGCTGACTGCTGTGCACATTTTGGGCATTGGGCTTACAGGCACGTCCGTAAACCCGGCAAGAAGCTTGGGCCCCGCAATCGTTTCTGCCATTTCAGGCAATACAGAGCCGCTTGGCAGCCTGTGGGTTTTCATTGTCGCACCGTTGGTTGGCGGCGCCCTGGCTGCAATAGTTTATAAATTCATTTCCGGCGAAAAGAAAGCGAAGGAAACAGCCCCGGCCCAAAGCACTGCCGAAGAAACCGCACCGGCTGAAAACACGGCTGAATAATTACACTCAATAAAGAACCGCCCCACAAATGTGAGACGGTTCTTTTTTTATTGATTTGATGTCAGCTCAGCTTTGCCTTGCCGGTGTAAAGCTCGTAATACCTGCCCTGCGCGCCAAGCAAATCGTCATGGTCGCCGCGCTCTATGATTTCACCGTGTTCAAGCACCATTATGGCGTTTGAATTTCTTACGGTAGACAGGCGGTGCGCTATTACAAACACTGTTCTGCCTTCCATCAGGCGGTCCATTCCGTGTTCAATGTGCAGCTCTGTGCGCGTGTCTACTGAAGACGTGGCTTCGTCTAAAATAAGCACAACAGGCTTTGCAACCGCCGCTCTTGCTATTGAAAGCAGCTGCCGCTGCCCCTGAGACAGGTTTTCGCCGCCGCCCGTTATAACGGTGTTATAGCCGTTAGGCAGGCGCCTTATAAATGAATGCGCGGCTGCAAGCTTTGCGGCTGCTATGCATTCGTCGTCAGTCGCGTCTGTTCTGCCATAGCGAATGTTGTCAAGTATTGTGCCGGTAAACAGGCTTGTGTCTTGCAGCACCATTGACATAGAGCGGCGCAAATCAGCCTTTTTAATGCGCCTTATATCTATTGAATCATATGTTATGGTGCCCTCTTGAATGTCATAAAACCTGTTTATAAGGTTTGTAATGGTGGTTTTCCCGGCGCCGGTTGAGCCGACAAACGCAATTTTCTGGTTTGGCTTAGCATAAAGGTTAATATCTTTGAGCACAACCTTGTTTTCGACATATGAAAACGTTACCCCGTCAAATATTATATTTCCCTCTATTTTAGTCAGCTTTCCGCCGTCGTCCCAATAATAAACGTCGTTGCCGTTTTCGTCTTTTTTTGTAACTGCCGTTACGGTGCCGTCGTCTATTTCACTGTCCATGTCCATAATTTCAAACACCCTTTCAGCACCGGCAAGCGCTGAAAAAATGTTGTTCATCTGGTTTGTAATCTGCTGAATGGGTTGTGAAAACTGCTTTGAATAAGTCAAAAATGAGGTCAGCGAGCCCACTGAAAATGTGCCGCCTGTCATAATTACCATAAGGGCGCCCAAAACGGTTACCACCGCATAGGCGGTGTTGTTTATGCCTGACGAACACGGCCCCATTATGCCCGAATAAAAGTTGGCCTTTGTAGCGCTTTGGCAGAAGTTTGTGTTTAATTCGCCGAATTCATTTGTCACGGTGTTTTCATGGTTGAAAATTTTTACAACCTTCATGCCTTCAATATTTTCTTCAATATAGCCGTTCATAATGCCCAGGTTTTTTTGCTGCGCCTGGTAATGCTTGCGCGTTTTTTTGCCTATAAACGCAGTAACCCTTACCATAATTATAAGGAACACAAGCACAATTAAAAACAGCTTCCAGTTGAAATAAATCATCATTGCAACTATTCCTATAAACGTGAAAACGCTTGAAATCAGCTGCACCACAGACTGTTCCAGCATAACCTGCATGTTGTCAACGTCGTTTGTAAAACGGCTCATTATTTCACCGTGTGTTTTGCTGTCGAAATATCTTATCGGCAGGGTTTGCATGTGGTCAAATAAATCGCGCCTTATAATGTTTGTGGTTTTATATGCAATGTTCACCATTATTTTGCTTTGCGCAAAGTTCATAATTGATGAAAGAATGTAAAACGACGCAAGAATAACCAGCTGCTTTATAAGCTCTGACTTGTCAAAAACAGGGTAAATCGCCTTGTCAATAAGGGGCTGCAGTCTTGCAGACGCCAATACGGAAAATGCCGTTGCGCCCAAAACGGCCAACAGTGAAACAATAAGCCAGTATTTGCTTTTGCCAATATATTGCAAAATCCTTTTTACCACACGGCCTGTGTTTTTCGGCTTTTTAAAGCCGCCGTTCGGAATGCCGCGGGGGCCGCCGCCCGGGCGGTTGTTCGGGCTTGCCTTGCTTTTAAGCTTTTCTGTGTTTGCGTTATCCATTATTCACCAACCCCCTTTAACTGCGTTGTGTAAATTTCTTTATAAATGGTGTTGCTTTCAATTAATTCGCTGTGCACGCCTTCGCCTTTTATCTGCCCGTCGTCCATAACCAAAATTTTGTCAGCCTCTGCAACTGAATTTATGCGCTGGGCTATTATAATTACGGTGGTGTCTTTCAAATTTGTATAAAATGACTTTCTGATTTTAGCTTCGGTTGCCGTGTCCACCGCGGAAGTCGAATCGTCAAGAATAAGAATTTTCGGCTTTTTAATCATGGCGCGCGCTATGCAAAGGCGCTGCTTTTGCCCGCCGGACAGGTTAAGCCCGCCCTGCGCCAGCACCGTGTCATATCCGTCCGGGAAAGACATGATAAAGTCGTGCGCCTGCGCCGCCTTACAGGCTTCAATTATTTCGTCGTCAGTGGCGTCTGGGCAGCCCCATTTTATATTTTCTTTAATAGTGCCGGTAAACAGGGTGTTTTTTTGCAGCACAACGCCTATGCTGTCGCGCAGGGCAGTCATGCCGTAGTCGCGCACGTCAGCCCCGTCAATCAGCACGCTGCCGCGCGTTACGTCATAAAGCCGCGGAATAAGCGAAACAAGGCTTGATTTGCCGCAGCCCGTTGAGCCCACAATTCCGATTACCTGCCCGGGCTCTGCGGTGAAGCTTATGTTTGTCAATATGTCGTCGCCGTCCGTCTGGTCTGAATAGCGGAAATCAACATTTTTAAATTCAATTTTGCCGGCGGTTACTTTCAGGTCTGAATCTTTATTGTCTTTCATTTCGCTTTCAGTGTCCAGCACCTCTTTAATACGGTCTGCACAGGCTTTGCCCCTTGCAACCTGCAGCAAAATCATTGCCAGCATCATCATGCTCATAAGTATTTCCGAAACATATGATATAAAGCTTATAAGTTCGCCGGTTGACAAGTCGCCGGTGCTCACCTGAATTCCGCCGTTATACAGCACCGCCACAACTGTAAGGTTGAAAAGCAGCATCATTACGGGCATTGCAATAATTATCAGCCCGGAAGCCCTTGCCCCCTGTTTTGACAGGGCGTCGTTTGCCTGCTTGAATTTTTTCTTTTCATCTTCTTCGCGCACAAACGCCTTAACAACCCTTATGCCTATCAGGTTTTCCTGAACAACTCTGTTCAAATTGTCAATTCTTTTCTGCATTTTTTGAAACATGGGAAAGCCGTATTTCATAATTACCACAACCGCCACGGCTATAAAGGGCAGCACCATAAGTATTATGAGCGCCAGGCGCGGGCTGATTGTAATTGCAAAAAATGAAGCTATGATTAAAAGAGACGGCCCCCTTATAAGCATGCGCAAAATCATCATTGTCATATTCTGCACGGTGGTCACGTCTGTGGTAACCCTTGTAGTCAGCGAAGCGGTTGAAAATTTGTCTATGTTTGCAAATGAAAACTTCGCTATTTTGTCAAACATGGCATTTCTGATTTTATAGGCATATTTCTGGCTTACTATTGACGACTCATACATGCAGAAAACGCCGCCGGCTATGGCCACAAGCGCAATCAAAATCATAAGAATTGCCTCTTTCAATATGTATGCCCTGCCGTCTGCTTCGTTCATGGTGCCGTTTAAAACCGGGGTAACGCCGTTGTCTATTATTACGCCCATAAGCTTTGGCAGCAAAAGCTGGCACAGCGCTTCAATAACCATGCCGAAAGAGCCTATTATGGCAGGCACCCACAGCCCTTTAAGATATGTTGTGAGCTTTGTTTTGCTTTTTGTTTTTTTGACTTTTTCTTTTGTCAATCCTCACATCTCCTTTCGTGTTCCGGCGGGCGTTTATATGAATAATTTTCCACCCCGGACGCATTATAGATAAGCCTGTCAAGGTAATTTCTTAAGTTTTCAAGCTCTTCGTTTTTAAAGTCTTTTATTATTTCACTTTCATAGCTTTGCAGCTCTGTGTGAATGCGCCCAAGCGCCGCGGCCGCCGTTTCGTTTATATATATATGGCGTGTTCTGGCGTCTTTTTCGTCAGGCTTCTTAATTATAAAGCCCGCTTTTTCAAGGCGCTTTAGCGAAACGGAAATGCTGGCAAGACTTGTTGAAAGCTTGTTTGCAAGTTCCTGCGGCTTTATTCCGGCGTTGAACATAATGGTAAGCAAAATTTCTTCCTGCCCGGGGTAAAGCCCGTTTTGCTTTAACGTGCTTCTGAAATTTTCACGTACCAGCCTTGAAAGATAGTTTATTACCGGAAACAGCGGAAAAAAGCAGATTTCCTTTAAGTCGTTGCACAATGGGGCCGGATTTTCCGCCGGGCGGCATTTTTCTGCGTCATTGTCCAAAAAATCACCTCTCTGTAAAATGGCGATAAAAGCGTGGCTTTGAGTCGCCGGTTTGATTAAAGTTAGTTAACTAATGTTAATCGACTAACACAGATTATAGCAAAAGCGTATTTGTTTGTCAACAATAAATTTAAAAATGTTGCAAACATATTGAAAAATGATTTTTATTGTGCTACAATAACGCATTGATTAGGCGCCTTATGGGCAACTAAAGCAGTTGCGCAATTACGGGTGTTTTCTGCCAAAATGCACAATAAACGCCGCGCCGTGCGCCTTGGCGGAATTGCTTTTAGTGCAAATGGCTTAAAAGCCAAAGAAAGGCAGGCGCTGTAAAGCAGCCCGGCTCTTTAAAGGAGGTGCTGCCGGAAATGGATTTATGCAATATAAACACAGTCAATAAAATACTTGCCGAAAACGGCTTTTCGTTTTCAAAAAAGCTGGGGCAGAATTTTATTGTAAACCCTGCGGTTTGCCCAAAAATGGCTGCGGCTCTCGGCGCGGGCGAAAAAACAGGTGTTCTTGAAATCGGCCCCGGAATCGGCACGCTGACCCAAGAGCTGTGCAAATGCGCCGGCAAGGTGGTTTCAGTTGAGGCAGACAGGCGGCTCATAAGCATTTTAAATGAAACGCTCGGCGCGCGTGACAACCTGAAAATAATCTGCGCAGATTTTTTAAAGCTTGATTTGGCGCAGCTTGTGAAAGACGAATTTGCCGGCATGTCTTGCATAAAAGTGTGCGCAAATCTGCCTTATTATATAACGACGCCCATAATTTCAGCACTGCTTAAAAGCGGCGTTTTCTTTGAAAGCATTGTGCTTATGCTGCAAAAGGAAACCGCGCAGCGCATAACGGCTGACATTCCCGGCAGGGGCTCGTCGGCAATAACGGTTATGGTTAATTATTATGCCGACGCTCAGCTTTTATTTCAGGTCGGGCGCGGCAGCTTTGTGCCCGCCCCGCAGGTTGACAGCGCGGTTATACGCCTTAACATGCGAAAAAACACCCTGTTTGAGCCCGGGGGCGAAGCCGCGTTTTTCCGTGTGGTAAATGCCGCGTTTTCGCAGCGGCGCAAAAATATTACAAACAGCCTGTCAAGCAATTTGAATTTACCGAAAGACAAAACGGCAGCGCTGCTTTCACAGCTGCAAATTAACCCACTCGCAAGGGCGGAAGACCTTTCAATGGGCGAATTTGCGCTTATCAGCCAAAATTTGTAATTGCTCAATAATTTAGGGGGGAATGCCCCCCGCATCTAAAGGCTTCGTGGCCCGGTTTTTAATAAGCGGTGAGTACAATTTCCCGCCGGGGCGGCAGCGGCTGTCGCCACGTTTAATAACGGGCAAGCCATTATATTAATCAACAGTAACAGAAGGTGGAAAAATGGCAACAAAGGAAAAAAGAGAAGAAATATTTTCGTCATACCCAATACCGCGGGCGGTGGCGGCGCTTGCCGTGCCGTCTGTGCTGTCAAGCCTTGTAAATGTTATTTACAACATGGCAGACACATATTTTGTAAGTCTTATGAAAGACACAAACGCCACCGCGGCAGTCAGCATTACAATGCCTGTGTTTTTGTTTTTTGTGGCGTTCGGCAATATATTCGGCGTGGGCGGTTCGGCATATATTTCGCGTTCAATGGGCGAAGGCAACCATTATAAAGTAAAAAAGATAAGTTCATTTGCAATATTTTCGTCAATTTTTTCGGGCGCGGTAATATTGGCGCTGATTCTTATATTTATAAACCCGCTCATATCAGCGCTTGGCGGGCAAAGCAGCGAAGTAATAGACTATGCTTACGATTACCTTAAATATATAGCAATAGGCGGCCCGGCAATTGTGGTGTCAATTACCGCCAGCAATCTTATAAGGGGCGAAGGCGCCGCCAAGGAATCAATGACCGGCATGATGATAGGCACGGTTACCAACATTGTGCTTGACCCCGTTATGATTTTAGCGCTTGACATGGGTGTGGGCGGCGCAGCCGTTGCCACTGTTATAGGAAACGTGGCTTCCGTGGTTTATTATGCGGTTTATCTTATGCGCGGGCGTTCGCTGCTGTCTTGCAACCCGAAACGCTTTTCGGTAAGAGACGGAATTGCCAAAAACGTAATTCCCGTGGGCATTCCCGCCGCCATAAATAATGTTTTAATGAGCGTTTCAAACATTATATTAAACAACTTTATGAAAGATTACGGTGAAGCTGCCGTTGCCGCGCTCGGCGTTGCAATGAAAGTAAATATGCTGGTTGTATTTTTGCAAATGGGCATTGGTCTTGGCGTGCAGCCGCTGATAGGCTATTCATTCGGCGCAAAGAATATAAAAAGAATGAAATCCACCATAAGATTTACAATTACCTGCACTCTTATACTCGGCGGCGTGCTTACCGCAATTTATTATTGCTTTACAGACAATATAATTAATATATTTAACGGCGAAAACGACGCCATGGTTACCTATTACGGCGTTAAAATTCTGCGCGGGCTTATGCTGGCGGGCCCGTTCATAGGCATTATGTTTACAATTAATTTCGCTTTTCAGGGCATGGGCAAGTCTGTGCAGAGCCTGGTGCTGTCGCTTGCGCGGCAGGGCATAGTCTTTTTGCCGCTTTTGGTTATTATGGACAGGTTTATAGGCTTTGACGGCATAGTTTATGCCCAGCCCGTGGCAGACTTGGTGTGCATTGTAATGGCTGTGCTTATGTTTTTAGACGTGACGCGGCGCTTCAAGAAAAAAGACAGGCAGGCAGCCGCCAAAAGCGCTGGAACGGCAGACGAAAGCGCCGCCTTAGCGCAAAGTGAAATTTCAGAAAGCGGCAATGTTTCTGAATGACATAACTAAATCAAATTGCCCCGCCACATAAGGCGGCGTGCGCCGTTTAATTTTTTCGGCGGCGGTTTAATAAACACACAAAGCGCTGAATGCGGGCGCTGCCCGTTACAAATTTAAAATAAAAAAATAAAAATCCGAAAGGCATTTGCCTTTCGGATTTTATGGTGACCCGGACGAGAATCGAACTCGTGTTACCGCCGTGAAAGGGCGGTGTCTTAGCCGCTTGACCACCGGGCCGTTTTGGGTGATAAGCCTTAAAACGCTGTATGCAGGCTTAGCACCCTGTGGTGGCTTTAACTGGATTCGAACCAGTGACACTGCGGGTATGAACCGCATGCTCTAGCCAACTGAGCTATAAAGCCATATATGCCTCAGCGAATTTCAGTAAGATTGATTATATTATATAACGCGCCATTTGTCAACACTTTTTTCAATAAGAAATTTTAAAAACAAAAAGTTTTGCCTGCGCGCGCGGTAATTTTTGGTGTAAGCCGGGCTGCTTAACCGACCTGCGCCGCCCAGCGGGCGGTAGCACAAATGTTTGACATGGTTATATAAATGTGCTATTATATTTTAAATTAGGCAAGGCAGCTTCGTTTTGCAGCCCTTTGCCGCCTTGCAGCAGCAGGCAGGCGCTTTTTATGCCTGCCGTGGGCGTTTGCTTTTAATATTATGCACAAAGGCAGGTAAATTATGAAGGAGCTTAACCAAACGCAAAAAGCGGTGTTTGAATATATAAAAAATTTTATATTTGAAAACGGCGTTGCGCCGTCGGTCAGGGAAATAGGGCAGGCGGTGGGGCTCAAATCAACCTGCACGGTGCAATATAATTTAAATGCCCTTGAAAACGCCGGCTACATAACGCGCGAACCAAACCTGAAGCGCACCATTCGCATTGCCGGGGCAGACAGCAGGGTAACGCAGGTGCCTGTTGTAGGCACAGTGGCTGCCGGTTACCCGGTTTTTGCCGAAGAATATATTGAGGGCTATATACCCGTGCAAACACAGCGCGCGGGCGAATATTTTGCCCTGCACGTAAAAGGAAATTCAATGATTGGGGCGCATATTTTAGACGGCGACATAGCCATTGTTGAACGCACGCCACATGCAGAAAACGGCGAAATAGTTGTTGCGCTTATTGAAGACGAAGCCACGGTAAAACGCTTTTATAAGGAAAACGGGCATTTTAGGCTTCAGCCTGAAAATGATGAATTTGAGCCAATTATTGTTTCAGAGCTTGCAATTTTGGGGAAAGTGGTTAAAATAATAAGAAACTATTGATTTGTGGGTGACTTAATTGAGCGAATGCAGCAAAAATTGTAATGAATGTGACGCTGACTGCGCTAAAAGAAATGACAAAAGCAGTTTTTTGATAGACGCAAACAGCCATTCAAAAATTAAAAAGGTAATAGGAATAGTAAGCGGCAAGGGCGGGGTCGGCAAAAGCCTTGTGTCATGCCTTATAGCGTCAAAATGTGCGGCGCTGGGGCTGAAAGTCGGTATTTTGGACTCAGACATAACAGGGCCGAGCGTGCCGCGCTCTTTCGGCATTAACGAACAGTGCGTTCAGCGCGGCGATTCACTTATGCCGATTACAGCTGCAAACGGCGTTAAGATTATGAGCATTAATTTAATGCTGGAAGATGAAACTGCGCCGGTTGTTTGGCGCGGCCCGGTTATCAGCGGCGTTATAGGCCAATTTTGGAGCGATGTAAACTGGGGCGAGCTTGACTATCTGTTTGTTGACATGCCGCCCGGCACGGGCGACGCGGCGCTTACAGTGTTTCAAAGCATGCCTGTTGACGGCATAGTAATAGTGTCAACACCGCAGGACTTGGTAAAAATGATAGTCAAAAAAGCTTATAACATGGCAAAAATGATGAATGTGCCGGTGCTGGGCATAGTTGAAAACATGAGCTATTATGTCTGCCCACACTGCGGTGAAAAGCTTGACGTGTTCGGCGCTTCCCGGGCAGACGAACTGGCGGGTGAGCTGGGCGTAAAGGTGCTTGCAAAGCTGCCTGTCAATAAAGAATTCAACACTTTGGTTGACAGCGGCAGGGTTTATGACATAAAATGCGCCGAGCTTGGCGATTTCGCCAAGGCTTTAAAAAGCGTTTTATAACTTAGGGGAAAATGTTTCTGCCTCGTAAGCAATCGGGGGGCCGAACAGGACAAGGTTTATCTTGGCAATTTTTCCCAAATACTGCGTTAAAAATACTCGGAATACGAAAGTATTCCTGCGTTTTTGTGTCTTGCCTTTGAAAAAAATTTCCAAAGATAAACTGCAGCGCACCTAAAGCAATAATTTTTTGTGCATGGCGTCATTTCTTTGACGCAGATATACTGGCGTATATTAAGGCAAAAAATGGCGCAAGGTGCTAAAATTATAGCTTTAGGCTGTTCTGTTCGCCTCCCGATTGCTTAAGGCTTCGGGGTCTGATTTTTAATCAGCGGTGAGTACAATTTCCCGCTGGGGCGACAGCGGCTGCCCCCACGTTGAATAATGGGCAGCCCTTATTGAACTTTTTAACAGAATAATATAGGAAAGAGGCTTAAGCAATGACAAAACGCGGCGATTATATTTCGTGGGACGAATATTTTATGGGCATTGCCCTGCTTTCGGCAAACAGAAGCAAAGACCCGAATACCCAGGTGGGCGCCTGCATAGTGAATTCAGACAACAGAATAGTCGGCGTGGGCTATAACGGTTTTCCGCGCGGCTGTTCAGACGATGTGCTGCCGTGGGCAAGGGCGGGGGAACACCAAAACGACACCAAATACCCGTTTGTCTGCCATGCGGAGCTCAATGCAATTTTGAACACAAACGGCAGAAGCTTAAAAGGGTCTCGCATATATGTGGCGCTGTTTCCGTGCAATGAATGTGCAAAGGCCATTATTCAGGCGGGTTTAAGCGAAGTGGTTTACATAAGCGACAAATATGCGGGCACCGAAGCCAACATGGCAAGCAAAAAAATGTTTGAAATGGCGGGGGTAAAGCTTACAAAATTCAGCAGCAATAAAGTTATAAACATTGATTTTGACGTTGACAACATATGAAAGCAATTGATATTTACGATTTTGACAAAACCATAGTTCCGTTTGACAGCGGGTCGCTTTTTGCCGTGTGGTGCCTTGTGCATTACCCATGGGCGGCGCTTTGCCTGCCGTTTATTGCCGGGGCTGCTTTTCTTATGGCTTTTAAAATAATTAATTTAAACCAATTTAAGAAAAACATTTTTTGCTTTGTGCGCTTTATTCCGCTTAAAAAGGCGGTTTGCCGCTTTTGGAATAAATATGAAAAAAAGGTAAACCCTTGGTTTAAAAGCAGAAAAAGGGAATGCGTCATAATAAGCGCGTCGCCAGACTTTTTGCTTTGTGAAATTGCGAAAAGACTTGGGGTTAAAAATTTGATATGCACGCGCCATAACCCGAAAACAGGCGCCATAATCGGCGAAAACTGCCGCGGTGCCGAAAAGGTAAAAAGGTTTCATGCCGAATTCCCGGGCCGGGCCGTTGAAGACGTGTATTCAGATTCGCTCAGGCATGACAAAAGCATTTTTTCACTTGCCTGCGGCAGCTGCTATCTTGTAAAAGACAGAAAAGTCTTAAAATTTGATTTTGACAAAGCGTTTCAAAACGGCGGTGCAAACGCTGAAAATTTGCTTTGATTTGTTGCCGGCTTAATTTGCAAGCCAATCTTTGTAATTCTTAAATTTTAATTAAATGGAAAAAATAATAGTGGCGTTATTATTTTTTTATGATACAATTTAAAAAGGGGAAGCTTTCATGCCGGTGTAAAATTGATTTTTCGGCCGGTGTAAAAGGGGCTTTCCGTTATTCGGCGCCGCCGTTTGGCGGTGCAGCCGCTGAAAATCCACATTAGTTTTTACAGGTGATTACATGAAAGTCATTATCACCGCTGATTCAACCAGCGATTTGCCGCAGAATTTTATTTATGAAAGAGAAATAAAAATATTCCCGCTTTCAATTCTGCTTGGCGAAAATTCATATCTTGATTCCGTTGAAATAAAACCGCAAAATATATATGATTATGTTTCCGAAACAGGAAATATGCCCAAAACGGCGGCGGTGGGCATGGCGCAATATTACGACTTTTTCAAAGCTGCGAGCGACGCGGGAAACGCAGTTGTGCACATTGGCTTGTCGTCTGCAATTTCGGCCAGCTTTCAAAACGCGCTGATAGCGGCGCAGGAATTTAAAAATGTATATTGCGTTGATTCAAAAAGCCTTTGCACGGCCATGGGGCTTTTGGTGCTTAAAGCATGCGATTTGCGCGACAGGGGAATGGACGCAAAAAAAATAGCCGCCAGAATCAATTCGCTGGTGCCAAAGGTGTCTGCAACATTTGTGCTTGACAGCCTTGAATACCTGCACCGCGGCGGGCGGTGCAGCAGCGTGGCAAAATTCGGCGCCAATGTGCTTAAAATCAAACCGTCTATAGCAGTTGACCCGCAGACAGGCAAGATGGACGTTGCCAAAAAATACAGGGGTAAAATTTCCAGCGTTTACGAACAGTATGTAAGCGACTGCCTGAAAGACGCAGCCAAGGCAGACAAGTCAAGAATAGTAATAGCTAATTCAGGCAATGTGCCGGGTGAAACAATAGCGTTTGCCAAAGGGCTGATTGAGGGCAAAAATGAATTTAAAGAAATAATCACGGCAGACGCCGGGTGCACAATTTCGTCGCACTGCGGGCCGGGCACGCTGGCAATATTTTATATTGTAAAATGACGCTTAAACGGCAGCCCGCTTAGTAAAGCCGCGGGGGTCTGCTTTTAATCAGCGGTGGTGCAATTTCCCGCCGCCGGCGGCTGAAGCTTGCCATGGTTGAGCTTATTTAAATCAGGGGAAAAGATGAGTCTTAAAAACGACATTTACACATATTTAAAACAAAACGCCGGCAAATATGTCAGCGGGCAGGAACTGGCCGGCCGATTTGCCAAAAGCCGTGCTGCCGTCTGGAAAGCCGTAAAAGCGCTTCAGGCAGACGGCTGTGTAATAGATGCCGTAAACAACAGGGGCTACAAGCTCGTGCAGGAAAGCGGCAAAATCAGCGCTGAACATGTCAAATCGCTGCTCAAATACAGTGCTGACGTTATATATTATGAATCTATTGATTCCACAAATTCACAGGCGAAAAGGCTTATAGCACAGCCCGGCGGTGAAAACCTGCTTATTATAGCAAACCGGCAGACAGACGGCAGGGGCAGGGGAAACAAAAGCTTTTATTCCCCGGCAGACAGCGGAATTTATATGAGTTTGGTGCTGCACCCGAATTCTTCGCTGCAAAGGGCCGTTACGGCAACAACGGCCGCCGCTGTGGCAGTTTGCCGCGCTATTGAACATTTTTGTGATTTCAAATTGCAGATAAAATGGGTAAATGACATATATTTAAACGGCGGCAAGGTTGCCGGAATACTTACTGAAGCCATAACAGATTTTGAATCTATGTGTGTTTCCAGCATAATAATAGGTATTGGCGTTAATATAAACACCGAAAGCTTTCCGGCAGGGGCACCTGAAGCCGCGTCCCTTGGCGCAGATATAAACCGAAATGAACTGATTGCAGAGATTGTAAATCAGATATTTGAAATTGCAGACGGCGGCAGGGAATATATTGAATATTATAAAAGCCACAGCATGGTAATAGGAAAAGATATAATTATTTACGAAAACAGCGCCGAAACACCGGCGCGAGCCATTGCTGTGGAAGACAGCGGCGCGCTCAGGGTGCGCCTTGCCGGCGGTGAAATAAAAACTCTTACCAGCGGCACAATAAGGCTGAAACAGCAATAAAAGCCGGTTGTTTTTCACTAAAATAAAAAATATACTTGACAAAAAATGCAATTCAGCTATAATAGAAGTCGCTGATATCAAACACGGCGGCTTAATACACAGCGGTATGGTGTAACGGTAACACACCGGACTCTGACTCCGTTATTTAAGGTTCGAATCCTTATACCGCTGCCAAAATGAAAGGGCAGGCTTTCCTGCCTTTTTTGTTTTATTATAACTTAAGGCTTCGGGGGTCCGATTTTTAATCAGCGGTGGTGCAATCTCCTGCTGGGGCGGCAGCGGCTGCCGCCCCCACGTTGAATAACGGGCAAGTCCTTATTGAATATTTATGCCAAGCCATTATCTAATAAACAGGGTGATAATAATGCTGCAAAAACTATATGAGATAATTGAACCGTCCGGCAACGAAAGCTCAAAGCTTAGTTCTGTTTATGATATAGTCATGCTGGTTTCTATTATTGCAAGCATGATTCCTTTAGCACTAAAATCTGACGCCGCCGTTTTAACTGTTATTGATAAAATTACAGTAGCCGTCTTTATTATAGATTACATATTAAGATTTATTACCGCAAAGATTAAATTAAATAAAGGCGTAAAATCATATTTCCTTTACCCGCTGCAGCCAATGGCAATTATTGATTTGCTGTCAATATTGCCGTCTCTTATACCTATTAACACAGGTTTTAAGGTGTTAAGGCTGTTTAGAATTGTAAGAACATTCAAGGTGTTTCGCAGCTTCAAAATATTCAGATATTCAAAAAACATAGCAAGGCTTGCAAATGTGCTGAAAAAGCAGTCTAAATCATTATTGGCGGTTTTTTCAATGGCGGTGTTTTATGTGCTGTTTACCGCTCTTGTTATGTTTAATATTGAGCCTGACACATTTAATAATTTTTTTGACGCAATCTATTGGGCGGCCATTTCATTAACAAGCGTTGGCTATGGCGACATTACGCCCGCGTCGGAAGCCGGAAGGCTGTTTACCGTGCTTTCTGCATTTGTGGGGGTTGCAATTATAGCGCTGCCGTCAGGCATTATAACTGCCGGGTATTTAGACGTTTTAAATAAAGAAAAAGACAACCAATGAAAAAGTTAAATCAGGCCTTGAACTGGTTTCAATAAGGGCTTGCCTAAGTTGTTTAATTTTGTTTTTGGGGGCTATTGCAATGATAAATATTGAAGATTTTCAAAAAATTGACATGCGTGCGGGCACAATTATTGCCGCCGAGATAAATAAAGGGGCAAGAAAGCCCGCTTACAAATTAAAAGTTGATTTCGGCGATGAAATCGGCATTAAAAATTCATCTGCGCAGCTCACGCAAATATATTCGCCGGCTGACTTAATAGGCAGGCAGGTAATAGCGGTGGTTAATTTTCCGCCCATAAGAATTTCGCAGGTAAAAAGCGAAGTGTTGATCCTTGGGGCGGGCACTGCCGGCGGCGTTGTTTTGCTTTCGGCGGAAAGGCCGGTTGAAAACGGCAGCAAAATATTTTAAGACTGACTTTTAATCAGCGGCTGGGGCGGTGCGGCGGCTTCTTAATTTTCTTTTTTAATATTTCATTGACTTACATTTTTAACTGTGCTATAATCTATGCAGAAATTTACCATGTGCGGCAATTCACCGGCGCCAATTCAATATTTGCAGGTGTAGTTCAATGGCAGAATGTCAGCTTCCCAAGCTGAACACGGGGGTTCGATTCCCCTCACCTGCTCCAAAACAGGCAAAAAGCTTACGGGCCATGAAAGACCCGCAAGCTTTTTTGTTTTAATTAAGTAATCTGAATATTTTTAATGCAGTATTTGGGGCATTGCCAATACAAACCTTGCCGGGTTTAAACTATTCGGCCTTTATGCCCTGTTTAATTCTGTAGCTTATTGAAGAAGGGTGGCGCCTGCCGATTAACAGATATATAATTATTGACAGCACGTTTGCAAGCCCTATAATTAAAAACATATAATTATAACCCACTGTGTCAATCAGCACGCCGGCAATTCCGCCGCCAAGCCCTATGCCTATGTCATATGCGCACAGGAAAGTTGAATTTGCGCTGCCCCTTTTTTCAGGCGGCGCAATGCTGACTGCCATTGCCTGTAAAGACGGCTCAACGCCGCCGAACGCATAGCCCGAAAGCAGCGCTGAAATTACGAAAGTGGCGTTGTTGGGCACAAGCGCCAGCAGCAAAAGAGCCGCCAGCATTGACAGATTGCATGTATAAACAAATATTTCTTCGCCCTTTTTGTCTGCCACCTTGCCTATGGTGACACGCGTTAAAAACAGCATAACTGCCATAAGCGTAAAATAAATGCCGCCTGACAGGGTAATGCTGCTGCTTTCCTGCACAAATTTCAGCGTGAAATTTTCAAGCGCGCCGTAAGTAAGCAGGAAAATCAGCGCCACTATTGACGCCGGCAGGGCGTCTTTGTCAACAAGAGATTTTATTGAAAACGGTTTTTTTTCAACCTGAAGCTTCGGCGTTTTCAGCATTGAAAACAGTATCAGAGACAAAACCATAACACCGGTGGCTGTTAAATAAAGCGGCATGAAATTTTTGCTGCCGTCTGCATTTGTTAAAATCAGCGCTTCGCCTATTGCGGGCGCGCAGGCTGTTGCAAGCGCGGTTGCCATGCCGAACATGCCCATACCCTCTGAAAACCTTTGTTTTGGAATAATGTCTGTGGCTATGGTTGATGTTGATGTGTTTGAACATGCAAGCGCAATGCCGTGCGCCATGCGGCAGACCACGGCAAGCGCCACAGATGTGATTAATGTGTAAGAAACCAAATAGCCCATTGGCATAAGCGCCATGCCTATTATGCCTATTATAAGAATGCTTTTGCGCTTGCCGTTGTCAAGCATTGAACCAACAAACGGGCGGCAAACCACCGCCACAAGCGAAAACGCCGTTGCGCATGCGCCTGACAGGGTGTCTGATTTCCCCATAACGTCCGTAATAAATATTGGAAATGTGGAAAGCACCATAAGGTGGCTTAAAAATATCATAAAATTAATTACTATTATAATTATGAAATTTTTGTTCCACAGTTTTACCTTTTTTTCTTTTTTTGTGTTTTCCAAAAATACCACTCCTTCAATAAGCGCTTACCTGCCGCCCCATGCCGCGCCCTTAAAAGGCGGGGAAACACCCCCGGCTCAACAGCCTGCCAGGTTGTTTTTGAGCGCGTTTCGGCATAAAAAAAGCGTAAATCCGAAGCCCGGATTTACGCTTGCCAGCAACTCGACAGTAATTTTAGTATACTACCCCAAAAATTAAATTTCAACCGTAAAAATGCCTAAAAAATTTCTGCATTTTTGTGCCGGCTCATAAACGTTTTGCCTAAAAATCGCCGGGGTTATAATTTTTGCGCCCCTCTTCGGTGTCCCTGTAATATTGGGTAAAGGGCTTGAAACGCGCGGCGCTTTCCCATATTTCCTTTGCTTCGGGCGCCCACGATTTTGCATAATCAACGCATTTTGCCGACAGCGTTTCTGCGCTTTCCGGGCACATAAGGTTGGTTGACTTGGCGCCTGTGCGCCCCACCATTTTAACCAGCGCCTGCGGGTTTTCCAGCATTGGGCATGGGCGCAGCATGTTCTTATTAAACGGCTGCCCCTTGTAATATTCGGTAAACAGGGGCGATTTCAGGCATTCCAGCACGCTTTTTTCCCTGATGTTTGAATCTGAATAATGAATGAACACGCAAGGCTCTGCGTCGCCCTCTGAATTGATATGAAAATAGTTTCTGCCGCCGGCTATGCAGCCGCCCACAAATTCCGCGTCGTTTTGAAAATCAACGGTGAATATCGGCTTGCCGGTTTTTGAATTGCGTTTATTTCTGATTTCGCTGTAAACATGGCGGCGCTGTTCGGGTGAAAGCAGCAGCCGTGTGTCTGCCGTGCTGCCCACCGGCATATAGTGGAAAAACCACATATATTTGGCGCCGCTCTCTATCATTTTGTCATAAAATTCGTCAGAAGTCACGGCTTTATAATTTTCACTTGTGTAACAAACGGAAGTGCCGAACAGACAGCCGTGCTTTTTAAGCAGCGCCATGGCTTCAAGCGTTTTTGCATATATTCCGCTGCCGCGCCTTATGTCGTTTGTTTCTTCGCTTCCCTCAATTGAAAGGGCAAGGGCAAAGTTTTTACACCTGAGCAAATCCATGCAAAAAGCTTCGTCAACAAGCGTTGCGTTTGTAAAGGCAAGAAATAAACAGTCTTGGTTTTCAAGGGCAAGGGTTACAATGTCTTTTTTGCGCATAAGCGGCTCGCCGCCCGTAAACATGAAAAAGTGCGTGCCCAGCTGTTTGCTTTCACTTATTATTTTTCGCATTTCATCAAGCGTCAGGTTAGAGCTGTGGCCGTATTCCGCAGCCCAGCAGCCGCGGCATTTCAGGTTGCACGCCGAAGTCGGGTCAAGCAAAATAACCCAGGGAATGTTGCAGCCAAGCTTTTCTCTGTTTTTTCTAAGCGTTTTAGTGCCGTTTAAACCCAAATCAATGGCAAATGTAAGCGCTGCGTGGCTAAACAGGTCTCGGTCTAAATCCTGTAGCCCGTCAAACAAAAATTTGTGCCACACGTTAGTTTCGTCAGAAATAATCTCAACCGGGCGTTCAAAGGTGCTTTTCGGAAACATTCCACCGGCAAACAGCTTTCCTGTCTTTACAAGGCGCAGCATGTTTTTTTGCGGGTTTTTATATACATATTTCATAAGCCTTGCACCGAATTTGTGCAGCGCGCGTGTTTTTAATTTTTCGTTGCTCATATCAAGCCTCCGTTACATAGCTTCGGGCGCGGTGATTTTAAACATTTCAAGCACGGTTTTAATAACTGTTTTTGTGGCTGCGCACAAATACAGCCGCGCCGCGGTCAGCTTTTCATCGCTGCCCATTACCTTGTGCGCGTTATAAAATTTATGAAAAAGCGTTGCCAGATTTATTACATAGCGCGTTATCTTTGCAGGGTCATAATCCTGCGCGGCAGATATAATTTCGCCTGTCAGTGCGGCAAGGTGGGAAATCAGTTCCCTTTCCTCAGCGCTTGAAAGCAGCCCAAGCTCGCTGTCGCCAGGCTCCGCGGGCTTTATGCCGGCCTCGTCTGCCTTTTTAAGAATTGAACATATGCGCGCGTGCGCATATTGAACATAATAAACCGGGTTTTGGCTTGTTTGTTCCACCGCCAAATCAAGGTCAAAGTCGAAATGCGAATCTGCCTCTCTCAAATTAAAGAAAAACCGCGCTGCGTCAATCGGTATTTCGTCAAGCAGCGTGTTAAGCGTTATTGCCTTGCCAGAACGCTTTGACAGCTTAACCGTTTCGCCGTTTCTTACAAGGCGCACCATCTGCATAATTATGCAGTCAAGGCGCGTTTCGTCAATTCCCAAAGCTTTGAGCGCAGCTTTCATTCTGGGCACATAGCCGTGGTGGTCTGCCCCAAGCACGTCAATAGCCTTGTCAAAGCCCCTTGTCACCAGCTTGTTGTAATGATATGCAATGTCAGGCACAATATATGTCGGAATTTTGTTTGAACGCACCAAAACAATGTCTTTGTCATTGCCGAAATCAGACGCTTTGAACCAAAGCGCCCCGTCTTGCTCATATGTGGCCCCCATGGCTTTGAATTTTTCAATAATTTTTTCAACGCTTTTGTCTTTGTGCAGCGTGCTTTCCCTAAACCAGCGGTCATATTTGATTCTGTATTTTAAAAGGTCAGTTTCAAGGCCTTTAATGTTTTTCGGCAGCGCATAATCAACCAGCGCTTTGCGCCGTGCGGCGCTGTCTGCGTTTACATATATGTCGCCGAATTCGCGCGCAAAGGCTTCGGCATGGGCGGTGATGTCTGCGCCGTGATATGCGTCTTCCGGCATTTCAATGCCGCTGCCGAAATGCTGCAAATAACGCACTTCAAGAGATGTTGCAAACTTTTCAATCTGATTTCCGGCGTCGTTTACATAAAATTCACGGCTTACGCTGTAACCGGCAAATTCAAGCACGCTTGCAAGGCAGTCGCCGATTGCGCCGCCGCGGGCGTTGCCTATGTGCATGGGGCCGGTTGGGTTGGCAGAAACAAATTCAACTATCACCCGCTTGCCGCCGCCGAAATCAGAGCTGCCGTATTTTTCGCCCTTTGCCATTATGTCTTTTAATATGTCGCCGTAATATTTTTGAGAAAGGAAAAAATTAAGAAATCCTCCGCCGGCAATTTCAAGCCTTTCAAAATAAGTGCCTGCCAGGTCTATATTTTCGGCAATGCATTCGGCAATTTTGCGCGGCGGCATTTTAAATGCCTTTGCACTTGCCATTGCAACGTTTGACGAATAGTCGCCGTTTGCCCTGTTGGCAGGCTTTTCTATTGAAAAGGCCGGTATTATTTCACCGCTAAGGCTCCCCGCGGCAACCGCCCTGCCGAGCGCGTCGGTTATTTTTTCTTTCAGGGTTAATTCAACATTTTTTACTATCTGAGACATTTTAAATTCCCTCTGTTACTTTACATATTTACATTTTATATTTATTTCGCACCGGGTTATAAGGGCTGAATTTTGTATTATGTCATATGAAAAAATAAAATTAACCCCGTCGCCGGTGCTTTTTATGTCTATGCATCTTGCCGCAGTGTCAAGCTGCATATCGCCGAAATCTGTTTTATAAATGTTTCGCGTTATTTTGCCTTTTTGAATAAGCAGGCAGTTTCTGCGCCTGTCAAAGCGCTGTGTTTTAACCGCGCTTTTATCTGTAAAAATTCGTATTGCCACGTCTGCCGCGCCGGCGCCTTCGCTGTAAGTCAGTACATATGCGCCGCTGTCAAGCCTTAACAGGCCGGTGTAACGCCCGCTGCTCAAGTCTTTTTCACCGCCGGAAGTGTGCACGGCCGAAAAGTCAATTAAAACCTTTTTCATATCAGCTTTTTTCGGAAATTTCACGGAAAGTCACGTTTTCCGAAATGTCAACGCCTAACAGGGTCTTGGCAATCATGCAGAAATTCTGTGTTTTGTCTGATATGTAATAACGAATTTTACCGCTGTGGCCGGCGCTGTTTTCCATTTTTTGCCGGCGCAGAATTTCCTTGACTTCAAGCACGGCTTCACGCCCTGTGTCAATAAGAGAAACGCCGGCTCCCGCTTCCTGCTGAATAATGGGCGCCAGGTGCGGAAAATGCGTGCAGCCCAATATAATGGTGTCAACCCCTTCGCTAAGCAGCGGCGCAAGGTAACGCTTTATAATTTCGCGCGTAATGCTGTCATCGTCGTCAATCCAGTTATTTTCAACCAAAGAAACCAAAACAGGGCAGCACACGCCGAAAGTTTTATAACCCGGAGAATATTTCTTGATTTCCCTGTCATATGCGCCGCTGTTTATTGTGGCCCATGTGCCCATAACGCCTATTTTGCCGTTTTTTGTGGCTTCCGCGGCCGCCTTTACAGCGGGGCTTACAACGCCTATAAACGGCTCTTTCGCGCATTTTGCGGCGTTTTTTGCAACAGACGACACCGTGCCGCAAGCCGCTAAAATCAGCTTACAGTCAAATTGCTCTAAAAATTCAATGTCCTGCCTTGCATATTGTTCAATTGTTTTTTCGGACCTTGAGCCGTAAGGCACGCGCTGCGTGTCGCCGAAATAGATTATGTCTTCGTTGGGCAGAAGCTTTAAAATTGCGCGCACCGCTGAAAGCCCGCCAAGCCCCGAATCAAATACGCCTATAGGTCTGTTGTCCATAAATATTTCCTCATCTTTCAAGAGCAAGTTCTATAAGCCTGTCAATCAGCTCGGCGTACTGAATGCCGGCAGCTTCAAGCATTTTCGGGTACATGCTTATGGAAGTTTGCCCCGGAATGGTGTTTATTTCATTAAAAAGCACGCGAGCGCCTTTTTTTTCAACGAAAAAGTCAACCCGCGACAGCCCGCGGCAGCCGAAAGCCTTATAAATTTTAAGTGCGGCGGCTTTGACTTCATTTTGCTTTTCAGGCGGAATTTGCGCCGGTATAACTGTCTGCGACAGGGGGTTGTTGTATTTTGCGTCAAAATCGTAAAATTCCGCGCCGGCTATTATTTGCCCCACTTCGCCTGTTATCGGGCTTGCGTTGCCAAGCACTGCGCATTCAACTTCCCAGCCGTCTATAAACTCTTCCAGCACGGCCTTACAGTCCTCTGTCAAGGCGTTTTCAAGCCCCAAAACAAGCTCTGTAGCGTTTGTTGCTTTTGAAACGCCCACAGAAGAGCCCGCGTTCGCCGGCTTTACAAAAATAGGAAAGCCAAGCTCTTTTTGCGCCCTTAGCACAAATTCGTCTGCATTGTTAAGGTAATCTGTTTTTGTAACGGCAAGCCATTTAGCCTGCGGCATATTGTTTATGTCTGCCAAAGCGTTTGACAGTTCTTTGTCCATGCACACGGCAGACGAAGTCATGCCGCAGCCGACAAAAGGTATTCCGGCAAGGGTAAGCAGAGCCTGCACGCTGCCGTCTTCGCCGTTTTTGCCGTGCAGCACCGGAAACGCCGCGTCTATATAAATGCTTTCGCCGCCGGCTGTAATTATGCCGTGCACAGCAGTGTCAGGCGATATGAACGCCTTTGTAATTTTATTGCTTTCAAGCCATTTATCGCCGGGCAGCAGCTCACAGCCACCGCTATAAATAAACCACTCGCCGCCCTTGGTAATGCCAAGCAGCACAATGTCGTATTTATTTTTGTCAAGGGCTTTTATTACGTTTGAAGCAGACACAAGGCTTACATCATGTTCAGATGAGGCGCCGCCGAACAAAACGCATATTTTAAGTTTGTTCATCAAAACCACCCGCCTTATTTTAAAACGCGCCGCCTTAAACCGCCGGCGCAGCAAATTTTTAAAATACTCAAAATATTCACAATTAAAACCCGCCGTTAACGAATCAGGCGCTTTTTGGGAAAACGGTGTGCTTTTATTTTAAATATCTTACAGTTTTCATAGTATATCACATATAAAAAATTTATTCAACAAATTAATAAAGTATAATTTTAATTTTGTATAGTGACAAATTCAATTACAGGTGATATAATATTTGAAAAGTGCCGCGGGGCACCTGTCAAATGTCGGTGTTCGGGCGCAGAGCCGGCCGAATATTACCGCAGAAATAACAGCCTGCCGCAAGCGCGCAATAATTTTTAATGAAAACGGCGGCGAAAGGAAAAAAATATGGACATTACAACTGCATTTATTCAAATTGAAAAAGCACTTGACAGCGTAAATAAAGAACTTGGCTTTTCAAAAATCAGGGGTGAAAAAGACAACATTGTAACTTTCAAGGGGAACAAGGGCCTTTACAGGCTTAATTGGGACAGTGAAACAGACATTTTGTCTTTTGAATGCGCTTATAACGACAAGGGGGCCGAAACCGAATTTGAAACAATTTCACGTTCATTATTTGAATGCGCAGACGCCCAAGATAAAGACTGCCGTTCGCTTGCCAATGAAATAGGTTATGAAGTCAGGTCTCTTTTTGCCGCAAGAAAAAAAGTTGACCTTGACAAGGTTAAAATGCCAAAGGCGGTTTCAAGGACAAAGGCAAAAAACGGTGTTATAAGCTATGACACCGATTCGCTTGCAAACCGTTTCGGCACCGCTTTCCCCGAATCAAAAGATAAAATCAAGGAAAACATAGCAAAACACGGCGAATTTCTGGCTGAAACATTTTTTGTGGAATACGGCACGCCGCTGGTGCTTGACATAATTAAAAACGGCAGCGAAGCCCAGCAGAAAAAGCTGTTTAAGTTGCTTTGTGAAATATATGAAGACGGCACCAACGAAGTGCAGGACATTATAGGCGTTACAATTCTCGGCGAAATGAGGGGAGACCCTGAAATGATGGCTGTTGCCGACAAATATATGTCTGAATATATGGCGGGGCCGGTGCACGAAATCAACAGGCTGCTCAAAAAGAAAAAGAAATATACAAAAAAGCTTGAAAACCCGCCTATATATAAGCCCAAAAAGAAAAAATTGTCGCCAATGAAAAGCGCGCTCAAGCAGTAAATTGAATAATGGTTTCAGAGTCATTTAACAAGGGGGCTGCCTGCCCCTTTGTTTTTTGTTTTGCGGCATAAATTTATTTATTTGCGGGGCTTCAAGAGCTAAATATTGATAATTGTTTGTCAATCTTTCGGCAAAATAGCCAAATATTGCAATACACCATTGACAAAATAAATAACAGCTTTATAATAAAAATTCTAAAAGCCTTTTGAAACGCAAGCTTCTTTTGGCCTTTACAGCAAAAATAAACAAGGGCAAGGCTGCCTGCGGCAAAGCGCTTTTTGCAACGTCGGCGCAGCAGCGCCTTTGCCAAGTTCTTTTATTTAGGGGGATTCACATGTCAAGAGTTTACAATTTCAGTGCGGGCCCGTCAACACTGCCCGTTTCGGTTTTAAAAAAAGCAGGCGCCGAAATACTTGATTACAAGGGCTCCGGCCAGTCTGTTATGGAAATGAGCCACCGCTCAAAGGTGTTTGACGATATTATAAAGGAAGCAGAGGCGCTTATGCGCGAGCTTTACAAGATACCCGAAAAATATAAGGTGCTGTTTTTGCAGGGCGGCGCTTCGGCGCAGTTTTCTGCCATTCCGCTTAACTTTATGACCAAAAATAAAAAGGCAGACTATATTATTACGGGGCAGTGGGCAAAAAAAGCATTTGCCGAAGCTCGCAAATACGGCGACGCGAAAGCGGTTGCCAGCTCTGAAGATAAAACTTTCAGTTATATACCGAAAACCAAGGCGGAAGATTTTCGCGAAGGGGCAGACTATGTTTATATTTGCATGAACAACACAATTTACGGCACTGTTTATAAAGAGCTGCCGCCCGTGGGCGACAAGGTGCTTATTGCAGACATTTCGTCTTGCGCACTTTCAGAGCCGCTTGACATCAGCCGGTTTGGCATGGTTTATTTCGGCGCGCAAAAAAATGTTGCGCCGGCAGGGCTTGTTGTTGCCATAATACGCGAAGATTTGCTTGGCGCCGCGGCAGACATCTGCCCGGTGATGATGAATTACAAGGTGCAGGCAGACGCAGATTCGCTTTACAACACGCCCCCGTGCTGGACTATTTATATATGCAAGCTTGTGCTTGAATGGATAAAAGAAACATTCGGCGACTTAAGCGGCTTAAAGGAACATAATGAAAAGAAAGCCGCAGTGCTTTATGATTTCCTTGATTCCAGCAAAATGTTCAGGGGCACCGTTGTTAAAGAAGACCGTTCGCTTATGAACGTGCCGTTTGTAACAGACAGCGAAGAGCTTAATGCAAAGTTCATTAAAGAAGCCGCCGCCGCAGGCTTTGTCAATTTGAAAGGGCACAGGTCAGTCGGCGGAATGCGCGCGTCAATTTACAACGCAATGCCTATTGACGGCGTAAAAGAGCTTGTAAGCTTTATGGAAAAATTTGAAAAGGAGAATGCGTAATGTATAAAATCAAAACCCTTAATAAAATTTCACCAGTGGGGCTTGCTAAGTTTGGAAAAGACAAATATGAATGTTCAGACAATGCCGAAATGCCTGACGCCATAATGGTGCGTTCGGCTTCTATGCATGAAATGCAGCTGCCGGGCACTGTGCTGGCAATCGCAAGGGCGGGCGCGGGCGTAAACAATATTCCCGTGGCAGGCTGCACAGAAAAGGGCATTGTTGTGTTTAACACACCAGGCGCAAATGCAAACGCGGTAAAGGAACTTGTAATATGTGCGCTGCTGCTTTCAAGCCGTAAAATAATAAGGGCTGTTGATTGGTGCGAAACCATAAAAAACGATGAAAACGTGTCAAAAAGCGTTGAAAAAGGAAAGTCAGCGTTTGCCGGGCCCGAAATCAAGGGCAAAACGCTTGGCGTTATAGGTCTTGGTGCCATAGGGCGCCTTGTTGCAAACGCCGCCATAGGACTTGAAATGGAAGTAATCGGGTATGACCCGTTTTTAAATGATTCAATGGCCGAAAGCCTGAACAAGGGTGTAAAGACAGTGGCGGATATTGACGAAGTTTTCGCCGACGCAGACTATATAACCCTGCATGTGCCGCTTACGCCGGACACCAAAGAAATGATTTCGGCAAAAAATATTGAAAAAATGAAAAATTCAGTGCGCATTTTGAACTTTGCCCGGGGTGACCTTGCGTGCAGCGCAGACATTACGGCAGCGCTTGAAGAGGGCAAAATGGCAGCTTATGTAACAGATTTCCCGTCTGCTGACCTTATAGGGGTAAACGGCGTAATAGCCATGCCTCACCTTGGCGCGTCAACGCCTGAAAGCGAAGAAAACTGCGCTTCCATGGGCGCCATGGAACTTATTGATTTTCTTGAAAACGGAAACATTGTCAATTCAGTAAATATGCCCACTGTTTCAACGCCGAAAACCGGCGCGGCAAGAATAACGGTTATTCATAAAAACCAGCCGAACATGATTGCTAATATTACCGACACCATAAGCAGAGACGGCATAAATATTGAAAATTTTGAAGACAAAAACAGGGGAGACATAGCTTACAGTATTATTGATGTTGACGAAGTGCCCGCAGACAAAGTTACCGAAGACATTGAAAAAATTGCCGGGGTTATCAGAGTCCGGGTTATAATTTAGGAGAAACCCCTGCCGCCTGCGCGTGGGCGCCGGCTTTTAATCAGCGCGGCGCATAATTCCCGCCGGGGGGCAAATTACTGAAAAGCCTGTTGAACACAGCCATGCTTTCGCTCTTGACAAAAGCATGGCTGTTTGTTATAATAGCAGTCACCCGGTGAAGTATTGGGGGTTTAAAGCGCTAAAGCGCAATTTTAAATATCATATTGCTAATGAAAAGAGGAACTAAAGTGGCTGCCAGAAAAGGTAATTTGATGTCTGTAAGAACAGACGTAAAGGTGTTTGACGCTACTGTCAGAGACGGCGGGCTTTGCAACAATTTTGAATTTACAGACGAATTTGTAACAGAACTTTACAAAACAAATATAAAAAGCGGTGTGGACTATATGGAATTTGGCTACCGCGCTTCAAAAAAAATGTTTGACGTCAATAAATTCGGCAAGTGGAAGTTTTGCGATGAGTCTGACATAAGAAACATAGTGGGCGAAAATATTTCAGATTTAAAAATTTCAGTTATGGCTGACGTGGGCAGGTGCGATTTTAAAGAGGATTTCGTTCCGAAAGCCGAATCTGTTATAGATATGGTGCGCGTGGCGTGCTATATTCACCAAATTCCGGCGGCTATTGAAATGATTGAATACTTTCATGCGCTGGGCTATGAAACCACATGCAATATCATGGCTATCAGCCAGGCTGCAAACGACCAGATTGACGAAGCTCTTGACATGCTGGGGCAAAGCTCTGTTGACGTAATATATCTTGTTGATTCATATGGCTCTCTTTACCCGGAAAACGCGGCAAAGCTTGCAAAAAAATACCTTGAAGCGGGCGGAAAATACGGCAAGGCAATAGGTTTTCATGCGCACAACAACCAAAACCTTGCCTTTGCAAACACAATTGAAACCCTGTCATACGGTGTGTCATATCTTGACGCAACGGCACAGGGCATGGGCCGTGGCGCCGGCAACTGCCAAATGGAGCTGCTGCTCAGCTTTTTAAGAAACCCGAAATATAATTTATACAGCCTGCTCACTTTTATAGAGGAATATATGCTGCCGCTGAAAGCCGGCGGTGTGCAATGGGGATATGACATTCAGTATATGCTTACCGGCCAGCTCAACCGCCACCCGCGTGAAGCCATGGCTTTTACTGCCGACAGGCGGGTTGATTATTGCGAATTTTACAAATCTTTGCTTGACAATTTTTAAGTTGGCTTCACCCTATTAAAGCACAGGCGCGCCCGGCTGAAAGGCTGCGGGCGCGCTGTTTTATTGACAAGAAAGCGGTAAAGAGTTACAATAAGTAAAATATTAAATTAATAAGGAATTCAAAATGGAAATTACAGCAGACAAATCAATGAAAAACATGAAATTTATAAGAAAGCTGCCGGTGCCGAAAGAAGTTAAAGAGCTTTTTCCTGTAAGCGAACAGGCGCTTAAAACAAAGCAAGAGCGCGACAGGGAAATAGCAGATGTGTTTCTTGGCAAAAGTGATAAATTTCTTTTAATAATAGGCCCCTGTTCGGCAGACAGGGAAGACAGTGTGCTTGACTATGTTACCCGCCTTGCCGGCGTGCAGCTTGAAGTTAAGGACAAAATAATAATTATTCCGCGCGTTTACACCGGAAAGCCGCGAACAACCGGCGCGGGTTATAAGGGCATGATGCACCAGCCTAACCCCAATGAAAAGGCCGATATGTATGAGGGAATAATAGCCGTGCGTTCGCTGCATTCAAAGGTGCTTTTGCAAACGGGGCTGACTTCGGCAGACGAAATGCTGTATCCTGACAATTACAGGTATCTGAGCGACCTGCTGTCTTATGTGGCGGTTGGCGCAAGGAGCGTTGAAAACCAAAAGCACAGGCTCACGGCAAGCGGAATGGACGTGCCGTGCGGCATGAAAAACCCGACAGGCGGCGACTTTTCCATAATGCTAAACGCCATTACGGCTGCGCAGAGCCCCAACACTTTTATCTACCGCGGCTGGGAAGTTGAATCTGCAGGCAACCCGCTGGCGCATGCTATTTTACGCGGCAGCACCAATAAACACGGCATGAACAAGCCGAATTACCATTATGAAGACTTGATAAGGCTTTATAATATGTATGCCTCTTGCGGCAAATACAAAAACCCTGCCGTCATAATTGACACTAACCATGCCAACAGCGGCAAAAATTACATGGAACAAATCAGAATAGCCAACGAGGTGCTGCATTCAATGCGCCACAGCGCAGACATAAAAAGCATGATAAAAGGCTTTATGATAGAGTCTTATATTGAAGACGGAAGCCAAAAAATAGGCGACGGCGTTTACGGCAGGTCAATTACAGACCCGTGCCTTGGCTGGGAAAAGTCAAAACAGCTTATTTACAACATTGCCCAGCAGCTTTAACACTGCAAAATCACCAAATGAACTTGTGCTCATTTGGTGATTAATCACAAAAAGATTTAATTGTGAACAAATATCTTTGACAGTGACTTCTGTAAGTGCTATAATATTAACATAGCTTTACTTTAACGCTTTTATGTCTTAAAGCAGGGCGGCTGTGCGCATGCCGCACAGAAAATAATTTTATAAAGGAGTACATATCCAATGAAAAAGCATTTCAAAAAGTTCCTTGCCGTTTGCTGCGCAGTTATGCTGGTGGCGGCTGTTTTTGCCGGCTGTTCAGGTTCAGAAGAAACAGCCAAGGTTTACAAAGTGGGCATCTGCCAGCTTGTTGAGCATGACGCGCTTGACCTTGCAACAGAGGGCTTCCAGCAGGCTCTGATTGACAAATTGGGCGAAGAAAATGTTTCATTTGACCTGCAAAACGCTGCAAACGACTCTTCAACCTGCGCCACAATAGTAAACGGCTTTGTTGCAGACGGCGTTGACTTAATTATGGCAAACGCAACGCCCGCTCTTCAGGCAGCACAGGCGGCAACAGACACAATTCCGATTGTGGGAACATCTGTTACAGACTATGCAACAGCGCTTGAAATAAGCGACTGGACGGGAACAACCGGCACCAACATTACCGGCACTGCTGACTTGGCGCCGCTGGCTGAACAGGCCGCCATGATTCAAGAACTGTTTCCTGATGCCGAGCAGGTTGGCTTAATTTACTGTTCAGGCGAGCCGAATTCTGCATACCAGATTTCGGTTATTGAAAGCGAGCTCACCGAGCTTGGCATAGCATATAAAGAATTTGCATTTTCAGATTCAAATGACATTGCGTCAGTAACCACAAGCGCCTGCAGCGAATGTGACGTGCTTTACATTCCGACTGACAACACGGCTGCTTCATGCACTGAAACAATAAACAACATTGCAGAGCCTGCGGGTGTTCCGATTGTTGCGGGCGAAGAGGGCATATGCACAGGCTGCGGCGTTGCAACGCTTTCAATCAGCTATTATAACATAGGCTATATTGCCGGCGAAATGGCTGCCGATATACTTCAAAACGGCACTGACCCCGGCACAGTTGAAATTCAATATGATACAGAACCTGTAAAAGAGTATGACGCAGACCGCTGCGAAGCTTTGGGCATAACCGTTCCTGACGGCTATGTTGCAATTGCCACAGAAGAAGAATAAGTCTTTATTGAATTAAATGTAATGAAAGGCGGTAATGCTTGCTGTTTTGCAGCTTTATCGCCTTTTGCGTTTTAAAGTCTGCGGCGCGGGCTAACCCGGCATGAAAGCCGGATTCAGGCGTGTTGCAGCGCATTGGCGTAAATATTAACACAGCACTAAGGCGCGCCGCCCGGCTTAAACAGGCGGCAGAAAACACAAGCAATTGTTATGCGGCTTTTTAATAAGTCAGCGCCGGGGCATGCCCCGGTGGGCGATTACGCCAGGCCCTATTAAAAAGCACCGCAGCAGGAGGAAAATATGGCGGCATTTTTATCTGCGCTTCCGGGCGCCGTGGCCCAGGGTATAATCTGGGGCATAATGGCAATCGGGGTTTATATTACATACAGAATACTTGATTTTGCTGATTTGACGGTAGACGGCACAATGAGCACCGGCGGCGCCGTTTTGGTAATGTGCACTATTAGCGGAATGAACATATACCTTGCCATGCTTATTGCATTTCTTGCGGGCTGTTTAGCCGGGCTTGCAACAGGTATCTTTCACACAGTGTTCGGAATTCCGGCCATTTTGGCGGGCATACTTACGCAGCTGTCGCTTTATTCCATAAATTTGCGCATATTGGGCGGCAAGGCAAACCAGGCTATATCTGTAAATAATTATGATTTAATAGTAAGCTTAAGGTTTATAAATAAATCAATAGTAATAGGCCTGATTTTTGCTGTGGCAATAATAGCGGTGCTCTATTGGTTTTTCGGCACCGAAGTCGGCCATTCAATACGCGCCACCGGCAATAATATAAATATGGCCAGGGCCAACGGCATAAACACAAACGGGAAAAAAATAATAGCGCTTGTAATTTCAAACGGAATTGTGGGCCTTTCAGGCGCTCTGCTTTCACAATATCAGGGCTTTGCAGATGTCAGCACCGGCCGCGGCGCAATAGTAATAGGACTTGCGGCGGTTATTATAGGCGAAGTTATATTCGGCAAGCTGTTTAAGAATTTTGCCCTTAAGCTGCTGGCAGCCATGTTCGGCGGTGTTATTTACTATATTGTAATTACATTTGTTCTCAGGCTTGGGCTTAATTCAAACGACCTCAAGCTGTTTACCGCGCTTGTTGTTGCGCTGTTCCTTGCCATTCCTTACTGGAAAAATAATATTAAAGGCAAGCTTGCCAAAAAGTCAGGCAAGGAGGTGCGTTAGTAATGCTTGAAATAACAAATGCTTCCAAGGTGTTTAACCCTGGCACAGTAAACGAAAAATGTGCGCTCAAAAACATAAACCTTACCCTGCAAGAGGGCGATTTTGTAACCGTTATAGGCGGAAACGGGGCGGGCAAGTCAACCCTGCTTAATATAATAGCGGGCGTTTACCCCGCAGACAGCGGGAAAATACTGATAGACGGGGTTGATGTAACAAAGCTTGCAGAACATAAACGTGCGAAATATCTTGGCAGGGTGTTTCAAGACCCAATGACAGGCACCGCGTCAGATATGCAAATTATTGAAAATCTTGCGCTGGCTTCACGCCGCGGCAAAATGCGCACCCTTTCGCCGGGCTTCAGAAAAAAGGAAAAGCAGCAATATATAGACATTTTGAAATCGCTGGATTTGGGGCTTGAAACAAGGCTTACGTCAAAAGTCGGGCTGCTTTCAGGCGGGCAGAGGCAGGCAATAACGCTGCTTATGGCCACGCTGAAAAAGCCAAAGCTGCTGCTGCTGGACGAACACACGGCTGCGCTTGACCCCAAAACGGCGCACAAGGTGCTGGAATTAACAGAACAGATTGTTGCAAGAGATAAGCTTACCACAATTATGATAACGCATAACATGAAAGACGCCATAGCAATAGGCAACAGGCTGATAATGATGAATGACGGCGAAATAATATTCGACGTCAGAGACGAAGAAAAAAAGAAGCTCACAACGCATGAGCTTCTTGAAAAATTCAAAACCACAACATCAGGCGAACTGGACAACGACAGAATGCTGCTGTCATAAAATTTAAACCCCATAGCGCTTTGAAGCTGCCATGGGGTATTTTTATGCCTTTTTATGTTTTTTATATTTGCTTTTTTCTGCGTTTGATTTTATGGCGTGCGCAGCAACTGATTATGCCTATTATTATGCCGATTGCCAGCAGGGCTGTAATAATTTTGAAAACGGCTATGATTTTTTTAACCCTTGTTACTGCCAGCAGCACAAAGCCCATTGAAACGCCCACGTTTATCTGTTCGCCGGACTCGGAAAGGTAACGGTAAACGCCGTCTGTCAGATTTACCTCTTCGCCGGCGTCGTCTATATAATAATAACTGTATGCGCTAAGCAGCTCCTCTTCGCTTTCGGAATTTAAATCGCCCGCCGCCTGCCTGTAAAACGTAACCCCGCTGTCAGGGTCTGTATATGACTGCGGAATAAGATATGCCGCAGCTGTGTAAATGTATTTTGAATTTGACAAAACTGCCGCTGCAGTTATAAGACACGCCAAAACTATGGCCGCCGCCGCTGTTAAAGCAATTGCAAGGCGGTGCTTTTTTTCGCCTTTAACGGTTGGCTTTTCAGCCGTTTTGTTTTTACTACTCATATACTTTCCTTTCACAAAGCAGCCCCGACTGCCGTGGGGCAATCGGGGCGCCGAATTTTACAGTGCCGTAAAGGCAGACGCTTAAGCCGACAGATTATTTTCAGCGTTTGAAAGCGCTGTTTTAAGCGTGTAAAGGTCGGTTACCTGATAAACGTAAGAGTCCTTATCCGCTATGTTAAAGTAACCTGCGGTTTTGTAAGCATATGTGCCGTTGCCTGCAGATGCGGCGTTAACAGCCGCGTCAAGTGCAGTAATGAAAGCCGCCCAGCTTTCTGCCGAATATTCGGTTTGGTCTGCATTGGAAGAAGCTGTATATGTTGTGCCGTTTACGGTGTAAGACGCGTTAGTCGTGTCAACCGTTATGTTTGTATATGAAAGTTCTGTGCTGTTTGACAGCTTGCCACAGGCAGCGCAGGAAATTTCTTTTTCAAGCGCAGTGCCCAGATAGCCCCTTTCAACCACATATGAAACATATATGTTGAACAGCCTTATAGCTTCATTAATGGCGAAAAGCGAAGAAGTGGAAGTAACTTTTACAGCAGCAGTATCGTCTTGCACAGCGCTCAAATCAGCTAAAGTATAGCCGGTTGCATTTGTGTCGTTATAAGCGCTGAGCTGTTCAAGCGCCTCAGATTCATAGCAGGTGAATATTACTTCGCCGCCAACGCTGTAAACATAAGGAATGTCAAGCGCTGAAATCATGCTTTCGGCTTCACGGCCGGCTTCAACCATCTTTTTGTAAGACGGAGAGTCGAAGTTGTTTACATTAAGATTGGTGCGCACGGCCATAACTTCGGTGTAAAGCGCGTTTGCGCCCGAAGCGCTGATATAATCATTGATAATTGCATTTGCATATTGCAGCTTGTAAATTGCCGCGGTGAACAGGCCAAGGTTTTCTTCGCCGCTTACCACTTCGTAATTTGTTTCACAAAGCTTATATGCCCAATTGTCTGTTGATTTTACCTTGATTCCGTTTGCGTCTCTGTAAACATATGTTGTTTCGCTGTAAAGCGCAGCCCCGTTTACGTCTGTTGACTGCACGGTGTCTCTGATATAGGGCTTGTTATAGAAAACTGCCTCGCCGCTGTCGTCTATGTCATACCATTCGGTGTCATATGCAGCGCTGTTAAGCAGATACCACACGCCGTCAACCTTAACAACAGCTGTGCCGGCAGCGTCAACACCAATTGTATATGTTGTGCCGTCATACTGCGCAGTGTCTGTGTCAAACACGTCATCGTCAGTAAGAGCTGTGTTTGTGTAAATCGGGTTTGCCCAAACAGTTTCATTAGCAGCGTTTGTGTAAGCCGTCTGGTAATAGAGCCCGTCAGCCGTATTATAGGTTGCGTTGGCTTTTACCGTGGCGGGCGCAGTGTCGCTGCTTGTCAGCGGAACATATGCTTTGTCGCCATAGAAAGACGTTACTGTTTCTGTGTTTGCAAGAAATGCCTTTATGGGTGAAATGCCAAGCGCGTTTGATGTTGTGATTGGCGTGCCCATTAATTCAAGCGCTTTCTTAAGCGCAGCTACATAATAGTCATATGCAGCGCTGTCGCTGAAATCAGCGGCGGAATAGCTTGAAATAAACGCATATGATTCATCATAAATCGCCTGTAAATCGGTTATTTCTTCATCATCGCAAACATAAATGTTTATGGTGGTGTATGCCGGTGTGTTGGCAGAAATACCTATGTTCAGCGAAATTGACGTTTCTTGCAGGCTTGTTTCACCGTCCCATATAATAAACGGGTAGCTCTGTGTGCTTTCAGATGCAAGCGTTGTGTGCTGGAAGCCGAAAATAAGCCCCGGAATACCTGTTGACAGCGTAAGGTCATTTATATCTGTTTCTGACTCGTCCCCAAGAGTCTTTACAAACGGAATATAAATACTTTCAAATGTGCCGTCTTCATTAAGATATTCATGCTTACCGCCGTATGTGCTTTCAATATTTTCATATTCGCACACAACATGGAAGCGGGTGTCTGTAATTGAATATACAGTGCCGCTGTCTTCCAAAGCTGTAATGGTGTCGCCCAAATCGGCTTCGCTTACCCAACCGCTGCTTTCATCTGCGGCTTCAATATAGTAATCATGGTAATAGCAGTTTACTATATCACCCGTAGCGGTGTTGATTGAAACAGCCATATAAACAGTTGAAGCGTCTGGGTCTTCAATTGCATATACACAGTCTATGCCTTTATCGGCATTTGTTTGATTGCTTACCCAAAGTAAAATACTGTCTTCCAGCGAATCAAGCTGCGACGTTCTGATTACCACATCGTTGGGCAGCTGCGCGGCCATATATTTTTTAGTTATAAGGCCTGAAACATTAAGCGCAGTTGTCATTGAAGAGTAATTTCCGCTTTGCGCGCCTGATGCAGGTGTAAAGCTTTCGGTAAACGGGTTGCTTGTGCCCGACTCTGATGAAGCATAAGTCGAATCATACCAATCGCTGCCGGTATTGTAATACTGGTAAATTGTTTTGGTAAGATTCTGATATTCGCTTCCATATAATTCTCCGCTCTCATCAACTATGTTGTATGTAACAGTGTAAGTCACTATGCAGCCGTTATTGTCGTCAAACGCGCTGCTCGCAATGGTGGTTGCCACTTCAAATTCAGCTGTTTCAGCCGGTGCAATTGTGTTTTCAAAGGAACCGGTGGTTACGGTAACGCCGTCTGTTGTGCTTGTAACGTTTACAAGCTGCACGAAAGCCCGCCCGAGCTGTACCACAGTGCCGTCCTCACTGATTATAGCGCGGTTTATGCCTTCTGATGAATTTGTTACAGAAAGCAGGTTGGTGTTTGCGCTGCCCGGCGTGTATCCTTTGATATAATTGCTGTCAAATGAAATGTCAATGTCATTGAGCGTGTACTCAGACAGCTGCGGAATAATTCCCGTAAAGCTGTTTATTGCATACAAAACATAAAGCATGCCCGAAACCGTTATGTCGCTGTAACCGTATGCACCTGTGAATTCGCAAACATTGCACACCAATTCGCCTATTACGCCTATGTCAGTGTCGTCAGTGCCGAGCCCGGCAAGTGAATCCACCTGAATCAAATCGCCAAACGGAGACGATGAAGTCGCCTGCGGCACAATTTCAGTGTAGCCCTGGTCTATGAAACGTGCGCCGAACACATTGTTAATCAGGTATTTGACTAAATTGTAAACTGTGGCGTCAGCCGCAGTTGCGGTGATTTCATCAGCAGAAAGAATGTTAAGCACCGTTGACACAATATTTGACACACCGCCGTTGCTTATTTCAAACAGCCCGGTTATGATTTTGTTGTAAATCAAATCTTCGCTGCTGAACTGACCTGAATATGAGCTGCCATATTGCAGACTGCCCAAAACCGGGAAAAGGCTATTGGCAATAATGTCAATATTAGTCCAAATTTCATTGTTGAGCGAAAGCAGGCTTGCGCCGGTTTCGTCCACAAAGCCAAGCAACTGTGCTATGCCCTTGTCATTGCCGTAATATACTATTACGGAATTGAGCAAGTCAAATATGTCCGTGCCTGCCAGGTCCTGCCCGGCTTTGGTGTAAACATTCCACGCGTTGCCGCTTGCGTCTTCAAGCGGAACATACTGGTACATAACATATGCGACTGCGTCGCGTGCAAGTTCAATAACGTCGCTGATTGTCGTGGTGTAATATCCGCTGCTGTCTGTGGTGAAATATGACGAATAGTCAACACCGGGCAGAACATAAGACAGATATTCCTGTAAGCAGAGCGCAGCAATGCTTTCAAAGCTGTTGCATGCGTTCCATGCGGAATCATGCACAGCGTCAAGCATTGTTATATTTTGAACGGCCGATATGAAGAAAGGAATAATCGAACTTTCAAAGTTACTTTCGCTGACAACTGCGTCGCTGCCATAGCTTTGGTAGAATGCCGCCAGAATGTTAGCGTCTGTTCCGTCTGCCGCATATTGGTAAAGGGCTGCGGCATTTGCCACAAGCGCGCTTGTAATGGTTGAAACCGTGCTTGTGTTTCCTGTGGTGGTTAATGTGCCGCTGTAATTGGGAAACAGGTCTTTCATAATGGCCACAAGGCCGTCATTGACACCGTTTATAACAGTTGAATAATTGCCGTAATCATCAGTGAAAAAGGCATTTGAATTTGCAAGCCCCGTGCATTCAACAGCTAAGTTGAGCACACCGGTGGGGGCATCGAAATAATAATCCATAAGCGGGCTGTAAAGCAGCTTGTTGAAAAGGGTTGTTGAATCAATGTCCTGCCAGGTGTATGTGGGGTTTGTAATGACGCTTCTGTCATAAGTCAGCTCTTCTTCAATATCGGACAGGCTGTAACCGCGTGCCGTTGCCCAGGCGCTTACAGTGCTTTCGGCATAGTTGCTTGCAAGGTCGCTGTAATCCCAGGTGTAGCCGTTTCTGACATACCAGTCGTGATAGTCGTTGTCATAACCTTTTACGCTTACGTCAAGCGTTGCAAAAGTCGGTTCAATGGCGGTTTTCCATGCAACCTGAAGCGCATTGTATGCAAGCGCTGACAGGGTTGTAGAGGTGTTAACCGTAAGGTTGACGTCATCTGCGCCGTCTGCGTCTGAATCATAGCGGAAGATATAGACATTGCCCGATTCCGTATATTGAAGCCCCGTGTCAAATCCGAGCGCTAAGGCAGCTGAATACTGCGAACAGTTGTTTTCTTCCATATACGCGCAAATTTCAGCGTAATTTGTGCGCGAAGAAACACCGCCGGCATAAGTAATTTCAGCATTGATTTGCTGCAGGAGGTCAGTAGAAAGCTTGCCAAGCAAATATTCATCTATAGTCAGCGCATTGCCGCTGGCGTCAGCAAATGAAAATGTGTATTGCCCGCTTGAGTTGTCTGCTGTTATATAGTCGTCGCCAAATGCCTGTGAAACATAGAATACAATCAGATTGTTAACGAGATTTTCTTCATACCCGTCTTCAATCCCATAGAACGAACCTTGAAGCAGTTCATAAAGGTTGCCGCCCGCAATACCTTCAATTAAAGACCCCAGGTCAAACTGGCCCGTGAGCAACTGCTTTAAAATTGTTGCACCGTCGCCCCAATAAACAGTCAGGTCATAAATCATTTCAAACACTGCTTCAATGACTTCCACCGAGCTGCTGTTTGAGCGCCTTACGTTATAAACCGCAGACAGGTTAATGTTTTTAACGTCGCCCTTAAGAATTGTGTTGCCCAAATCGTCAATTTCTTTGCCGATTATTGTAAGGGTTTCAAGAATTTCATCAACACTGTTAAGGTAAAGGGGAATGTTTACTTGGTAAACAACGGCGTTCAGGTAATAACGCCTGTTTGCCACATCCCAGTCACTGCCGAAAATAGCCTGCCCGAGTGTCGTGCTCAAATCAGGCCCCACTTCAGCCAGCAATTCATCAATGCGGTCTAAAACGGCGGTGGCAGTCTGTTCATCCGTCAACTCAGCCCAACCCAATGAATTGTAATCTACAGCGCTGTCATGGTAATTGGTGTTGTTTGAAACTGTGCCGTCTGCCGCGAACGCAGTGAAAGAGCAGGAAAAGCATGTAACAAACATAACAGCCGCCAGAAAAACAGCTATAGATTTCGTAAACTTTTTCAAGTGCATAAGGATACCTCCTACAATGAATTTTTTGAATAAGCTTAAGGAAAAACACCTCAGCCCGCACAAACGCAAAGCCGGCTTGCAGTGGCCAATTAAGATTTAAAATTTATCAGCTTAAATTTTTTTAAACCGAAAATTTCCGCCCCGACCCGCTGCAGCAAACAGACTGTGGCTGTAAAACAGTTTGACGCAGGCAGCCGCTCTGACCGTGCGGCACCCCGCAGCGCTTACCTGTGCCTCAGCAGTAATTTTGCACACAGAATGCGTTTTGTGCAGAGGCTTCAATGTGCTTCCTGTTCACATTATACTATTGTTAACAAACTTTGTCAAGACATAATAGTGAAAAATGTTATTTAAATTGTGAAAAAATGTTTTTTACGCTAAAGCGGTTGTAATCTGGCGAAAAAAATGCAGCAGTCCGGCGAAAGAACATATTTACCAGCAGTAAAAATAGTAATTAATATTTAATTTTGCCGCCGTGCACTCAGCCGGCGCCTGCGCGCTGATGCCGTGCCGTTTACGGGGCGCGGCGGAGCAGCCGGCAGGCAGGAGCCGGGCAAAATTCACAAATTCGTATTTTGTGCATGTCATTATTAAATTTTAAATTAACAATTCACAATCAGCAGTCACAAAAATAATAACGGAGTTATCGCTGCCCAAAAAATTAAATTTTGCCTGTTTTCAAGGGCTGAAAAGAATAAAATTCAAAAAATTATGAATTGTTTTTACACCATTTTTCCGCTTAGACAAGCCAAAAATGCTGAAAAACCCGATTTTTGTGAAAATAAAGATTGTTAATTTTTTTAAAAAACTATTGACAATATGTGAATATAATGTTATAAATAAGGAGTGCAGATTACACCTTTTAAGTATACCCATCTGTAACAATTTGTTAATATTTTGTTAACAAACTGCCTGCTGTGTACTTTCACATAAGGTTAAATGCAATATATGTTTAAAGAGATGCACCTCCTGAAAAAGTGCCTGCCGTTATTAAAAGCGGCGCGCCGGTGCGCATCTTTGCCGGGCGGCATAATCTGCCGCCCTGGCGGGCAAAGCCCCTGCCATATATGGGCGGCAGCGGGCATTGCAATTTAAAAAACTCCCGGCACGGTGTGGCGGGCAGGGTGTTTTTATTGAGTTAAGTAAGGGGATATTATTATGAAAACGTGCAAAAAGTTATTAAGTCTGTTCCTTGCACTTATAATGGCGCTTACGGCGTGCACTTCCGGCTTTGCGGTTTTCGCGGCGGAAGATGAAAGCACGTCTGCATTCAGCGCTGAAAATGCAAGCGCGGCAGGCTCTGTTGATGCGCTTAACAGTTTGCTTGACACTTACCTGCCAACCATTTTGGAATTAATAGGGGCGGACACCCTTTCCAAAATAGGCGTTGATATAGACAAGGTAAGCTCAGCCTCTTTCAGCGATGAGTCAATTAAATCAGACGCATGGTATGAATTTTTCACTGAACTTGCGTCTTATTTATACCCGCTGCTGGCAGGCACCACAGATAAAGACGAAATTTTGGCAAGTAACGGCACCCTTAACGAAGACTTGTTTTATGCTTCAAGCTATGATGAATTCAAGGCTTTAGCGCAAAAAATAATTGCCTATGATTACCTTGAAGATGAAGACGCCGACTTTGATTTCTGGACTTTATATGACATGTGTCTTAACGCAGATTCATCTTCAAACAAAGAATTTGCCGCCCTGCTGGAAGATTATTTTAACGGCTATACAAATGAAAGCGGAAATGAAGTTTTGGGTTTACAAGACTTGCTTTATGCAGCAACAAATGAATTGAGCGCTGCCGCTAAAGAGCAAGAGGAACTTGAAACCATATTAAAGACAATGTTCCAAATTTTCTGCGAAGACGCTTACACGCAAGGCACAATATTGAGCGTTGCTGAAATTTCAACAGCCGTTTATGATTTCATAGCCGCTTACCCCGAATACGGCAGCACTGTTGAAGAACTGGTAAATCTGCTGCTTGATGAGGAATTCGGCACAGATTACACATTTGCAGACGTAAAAGGGCAATATTCCTATTACACTTCCAAAATGAGCGCGGTTTACAGCGGCTTTGAAGTCAGCAGCTTTGCAGAACTTTTATATGTAATCCAATATATGAGCATTGATATGGACTCCATGGCTGAAATGGGCGATTTTCTTGACATTATGCTCTTGGGCACCCTTGCCGCAGACAACGGCGCAGACTTTTCATATTGGGGCATAAGCTCGCTTACGTTTGACAATTATTTAGACGAAATGGCGGCATATTACAGCAGCTATGGCACATTTGATGATTACACCCTTACACAGCTTTGCGCTGCTTTTCTTGGCGGCGAAACGCTTGCGGTTTATTATGCATACCCTGACATGTATGCCGAAAGCGGAGTCCTGGAAAAAGAGCTTGACGAAATTGCGGCAGAGCTTTATTTTACAGATGAACAGCTTGCTTACTTAACTAAATACATAGAAAAAGGCGCCATATCAAGCGCAGAAGATTTGTGCGCAGCCATAGTCAACGACACATATGGCCTTGGTTTCAGCGACACGCTTAAATATATTTTTGGCAGCGGCGACTATTCGCTGGCAGCCATAGCGTCAGCAGACTATGCGCCTATGCGCCAAACTGCCGGCTTTTACGGTGTGACTGCCCAAGATGTTTATGACGCTCTTGCAGCCGGCACTTCGCTTGGCGCGGCTGAAACCGCCACCGGTTCCACAATTAAAGAGGAAATTGACTGGGTGCTTGAATTTGTATATTGTGTTACAAATTACGGCGAAAGCCCGTTTTCCCTTGCCGAAGTAGATGCGCTTTATGAAAGCGTAAGCGGCACCTTAAACACCACATATAAATATGACTATTCTAATTACACAATAGACAACGAATATATAATTGACCTGCTTAATGTTGCCGTTAATTCATATATTGACTATATTCCGGCGCTTAACGACACGCTCAGCGGCCTGAGCTCAAGCCTGTCTATAGACAATATAATTGCCGGGCTTACCACCACGAAAGACTCAAACGGCGATTCCCTTTCCATGAGCGACCTTACCGGCGCGCTTTACGACGTGGTTTATGACTTGGCTTATGACCCGGTTTCAACCATTGCAAACCTGCTGCCGCTGCTTATCATTTTGATTGACGAAGTTGTGCTGCCGCTGTTTTTGGGCGAAGCGCCTGTCGGCTTAGTATCCATAGTGCAGACAATGGTTGGCGATGCTGATGTTGAATACACCGAAATATATAACAATTCCGGGCTTTACAACCTGCTGTATTATGTTTTGGGTGACCTGCTGGGCACCACTGCCGTTAAAGACCTGTTTGACGAATATGGGGTTCACACACTGTATTTCAACTTAAATTATATATTGCCGGCGCTGCTGCACTATATGTTCGGCGATACGTCGGTTATAGACGAATGGGCTGAAAATTACGGCAATGAAAGCTGGTATATTCAATATTACCCATATGGCGGCTATTATGAAAATGTAACCACGTCTTCAGGCGGCAAGGTGCCCGTTATATTTAACATTGAATATATTGACACCTGGGTTGCCGAAAACCTTTATAATTTAACAATACTTAACACCCTGTCAGACGGGGCGGGCGAAGCCGTGCGCGAACTTTTAAGTGTTGTGCGCGACGCGGTTGACTATTATTTAGACGGCAACGCCTCTTTGGGCATAGAGTCGCACAGGTTTGATTCAGAGCTCAACGCAAATGACGTTTTGGGCGGCGGTAACGACGACAGCATTAAAATGGCATATAAAGTCGGCATTAACAACCTGCTGTCAGCCCTGCCTGAAATCATTAACATTATGGGGCAGATTTTCCTTGACAAATATTCGGTTGATTCAGACTGGGCGTTTAACGCACGAATAGATTATTCAGAAACCATAACCACCGGTTCGTCCGCTTCATATAGCTACACAACCGGCAATGAAAGCGGTGGTAACTACACAACCGTGCCGTACCACCAAAATGAAACGCTTACTGTTGCCACAAATTTAACGCTTGCCGAAATTAAGGCGCATGTTTTTGATTCAGCCGGTGAAAAAGACGCGGCAAATGTAACGGCTGTAATAGTAAACCTGCTTGTGTCTGACTGGGTAAACGCGCTTATAGACCTGTTTAACGATGTGTTTACAACAGACAACATTATAAGCACTCAAATTCCCATTGTTTGCGCTCTTGTTGAAAGTGTTGACTTGTTTGGCGAAAAAAGCCTGCTGTCAGACGTAATAAACGGCTTCTTTTCACTGACCCGCAGTTCTGATTACAGCTTTGCCTTGGCAGAGCAGCCCATTCCGCAGTCTGCCGACAGCAGCGCCACATATGTCGGCTTCAGCGAAAATTCTGCATATTATCTTGTGGCGAACTTAAATGTAATTATTGACCTTATTATAAACATTATAGACTCTTCCGGCAGCTCTTCCGGCGGCTCTGGCAGCTCGGGTGATTCTGGTGATTCAGGTGATTCTGGCAGCTCGTCTTCGTCAACGTCCGGCGTTGTTTCTGCGCTGGCTTCTCTTGACCCTGACTATGAATCTGTAATAACCGCGGCAAACACCGCCGCGGCAGACGAACTGCTTGCCACGCTTGACGAAGTTTTGCACAGCCTGTTTGTAAACACTCTGGTAGACGGGTTTGACCTTGACAGCACTGACAGCGTGCTGTCAGCCGTGGTAACGTTTCTTACAAACCACCTTGGCGCCGGCACAGCTGAAGATATTACGGATTTACTGAAAGATTATCTTGTTGTAATTACCGCGTCCAATGTGGCAGACGCAGACGGCGACGTTGACGAAAGCGCCGTTTATTCCGCCGAAAACCTGTCTAACCTTGTAACCCAAACATATCTTTTGCTTGAAGAAATAATTGGCTCTTTGTTTGACGGCCTGATTGCCGGCGACACAAACGGTTACATTACAAACGCCGTTAAGGGCATTATTTCACCCGGCGCGGTTACAAACTATTCAACTGAAATTACAGACGACATTATGTCTTGCCTGACATGGCAAGAGGTGAGCGCCGGCAAATATGCGCTTGCCCTGGGCTATGACAGCATAGGCGCCGCAGCTGACGCAGACGTCAAAGCCGTTTTCTATGAATGCCTTGCAGATTCGCTGGGCCCTGTGGCTGCTGTTTTGGGCGCGCTGCTTGTAAGCACTGACTATTATAACGACGTGCTGCTGGGCGTTTTCGGCCCTGTGTTTGAAAACTGCAATTCGGCTTATGTAACCCTTGGCGCAGACGCCAGCGGTGTTGAAACCGTAACCGCCATATTGACAGACCTGTCAAATTACGCCGCCGTGCTGATTGAAACACCCGCCACAACACTTATGAACACGGTGTCTGGCCTGTCAGAATCACTGACTGACGATGGGCTCAAGTCGCTGCTCAGCGCTGTGTTCACCCCGCTGGCAGACGAAATCAGCGGCCTTGCCGGCATAGTCAGATATCTGTCTCCCACATATGCAGAATCAATAGACGAACTTGCCGCAACAATAGGCTCTTACGGCGACACCCTGCTTGCTGATTATGATGACAATTATATAGTTTCCATTATAAATTCGCTGCTTGGCGGCGTGGCAGCCCTGCCTGAAATTAATTTTGCGGGCCTCAACGGCGCAACGGCGGGCGAAACACTGCTTGCAATTTACACCTTTGGCATTGATTTTGTGCTTGACAGCAGCGTGCTCACCGCGCTTATTGGCGATGAATACACAGACATTATTGAAATGGTGTCTGCGCTTGACCCCGCGGCAGTTTTAGAACTGTTAAACCAGGTGCTTTCTGTTACGCAAGACCCAACCGAAGTTTACTGGCTGTTCAGCGAATATGCAAGCGAATCAACCGGTTCGTTCATATACCCGGCCGGCATTACCGCCGCAGACGCTGAAAGCGCGGTTACAAATATTGACAGCCTTGTTAAAAATGTGTTTGTTTTGCTTGAAGCTTTCGGCGTTACAGACGTTTCGTCGTTAAAAGCACTTGTTTCACAGCTGCTTTACACAAATGACCTGGTAACAACCGTTGCCACGGCAATTTACGGCGCGTTGGAAGACACTGTAATCGGCGTAACACCGGCTCAATTTGCCGAATATCTTACAGATTCAAGCTATGGCGCTGAATTCACAGCGGCTGCCCAAACCCTGGCAGCAGCTTCAGACTGGGGCAGCGTAGATTCGCTTGACTGGGGCTTTGCAGACGGCTCGCAGGCGGGCTTTATAGCTGCTGTTTCGGCGCTTTGCCGCCCGGTTAATGACCTGCTGGCAATGCTGCTTGCAGGCGGCGGCTACAATGTGTCAGACACACTGCTGAAAATTGTGCAAAATATTGAGCTTGACTCAACCACCGCTTCAGGCGATGTTGACATTACAATAGTTTTGAAAGACGGCGTGCTCACTTTAACCACATTTAATAACGCCGCCACAGACGCAAAAACAAACACCATTGAAATAGACCTGGCTGCAATAATAAAAGACAGCTTAAGCAACATTTCAATTTACGGCTCCAACGGCTATGAAAGCGCCATAATTCCAATTTTGGAAGCTTTCATGTGCAGCGATGTCAAGACATACAGCGAATACGTTTCAGATTACAATGCAGCAAAAGACAATTTGCTCATTGACATACTTACGCCCCTTCTTGGCTTTGTTGACGACGTGCTTGACTCGCCGGCAGATACCATTACAGCCGTTTTACCCAATGTGGCATATTTCATTTCACAAAACGGCGTTGCCAATGTGCTGTCAAACCTGCTGTCGCCGGTCACCGAAACCATAATAGACGCTTTGAGCGACCATGACATAGACATAGACCTTATAATTGAACAGCTTGCCGGCAAAGGCCTTGGCAGTCTTATAACAGACGCGCTGGGCATAGACGCGCAGCTTACACTCAACCTGTCAGACCTGTCTACCTGCAATATTCAAGACATTGTTTTGCCGCTGCTCAATTCATTATTGGCTGATTATAAAATAGAGCTTTCGGATTTCACATGGGAAAGCTTGGCAAGCCACGGTGTGGGCAGCACGGTTGAAAGCGCGGCCAAAAATTCAGCCGGTAATTATGAAACCGTGCAGGTGAAAGCATATCAGGGCGAAACACTGATTGCCGTTTTGCGCTATGTTGCCGAACAGTTAATAAACAACTGTGATTCAATCAGAAACCTTATCTATAAAATAGACGCTGTGGCTTCAAACGAAACCATAACAAATGTTGTAAGAGAACTGTTTTACCAGCTTTCACTTTCAAGCAAAGACGGCGTTGTTATAGCCGTAATTGAACTTATAAACCAGGAAGCCACGCAGATTTACTGGTCATTTGACAATTATCTTACCCAGACATCGGCCGATTTCACTTACCCTGACGGGCTCACGGCTGAAGACGCGCTGGGCGCGGTTTCCACGGCAG
>JAJQIJ010000013.1:16912-118077 GCA_021199275.1 Clostridiales bacterium | reverse complement strand
GCATTAGCCTGCCGAGCTTCAAGTGGTCAACTCTTGCAAGCCACGGCACTGAAAATACAGTCGCAAGCGCGGCTAAGAATTCAGACGGAAAATACAAAACACAGCAAATTAAGGCAGACAAGGGCGAAACATTCGTTGCCGTTTTGCGTTACCTTGCACAGGCGTTAATCAAAAATGCAAACGCCATTAAAAAGCTATTGCTTTCAATAGACGCAATTTCCGAAAACAGCACCATAAAGGCCGTTGTTACAGAACTTATGAATGAACTGGCGTCTTCTGACAAAGACAGCGTTGTAACCGGTGTGGTTGACCTGCTCAATCAAGAAGCAACCCAGATTTACTGGACTTTTGCAGACTATATTTCACCTTCCGGCAGCTTTACTTACCCTGACGGGCTCACGGCTGAAGACGCGCTGGGCGCGGTTTCCACGGCAGACGATTTGGTTGAAGCTATAATAGCCCTGCTGGGCGGCATGGGTGTTACAGACTCGTCAACATTAAGCGGCTTGGTGTCAGGCTTGCTTTACACCAATGACATGGTAACAACCATTGCCACGGCGATTTACGGCGCGCTTGAAGGCACTTCGTTTGGCGTTACCCCCAAGGAACTTGCCGCTTACCTTACCGACACAAGCTACGGCACAGCGTTTACCAAAGCCGCCAAAGCGCTCAAGAGCGCTTCAAGCTGGGCAGACGTAACTTCGCTCAGCTGGGGCTTTGCAGACGGCTCACAGTCAGGCTTCATAAAAGCGCTGGCAGCGCTTTGCCGCCCTGTAAATGATTTGCTTGCGGCATTCCTGGCAGAGGGCAGCTATGACATAACGGGCCTGCTGGGCAATGTAATAGCCCTTTTGTCAGACGACATAGACACCGCAGAGCTTGAAAAGGCCCTTGCGGCAGTCAGTGTAGACATTGCCGGCTCAAACGGCTATGAAAGCGCCATAATTCCAATTTTGGAAGCTTTCATGTGCAGCGACGTCAAGACATACAGCGAATACGTTTCAGATTACAACAAGGCAAAAGACAATTTAATTATTGACATACTTACGCCTCTGTTGGGCTTTGTTGACGACGTGCTTGAAAGCCCGTTTGACACAGTTTTGTCAGTTTTGCCGAACGTTGCATATTTCATAGACAATTACGGCGTTTCGCAGGCAGTTGACAATTTGCTGGCGCCCATTACCAAATCACTGCTCGGCGCGGTTGAAACAGCCGGCTTTGACATAGACAAAATACTTGAAACAGCCCTTGGCAGCGACCTTGGCACGCTTATTACAGAAGCTCTTGGTGTAAACATTGATTTCAGCCTTGAAATAGGCAATTTAAGCAAGTGTAATATTCAAGACCTTGTGCTGCCGCTGCTCAACTCGCTGCTGTCAGATTACGGCATTAGCCTGCCGAGCTTCAAGTGGTCAACTCTTGCAAGCCACGGCACTGAAAAGACAGTTGCAAGCGCGGCTAAGAATTCAGACGGCAAATACACAACAATTCAAATTACAGCAGACAAGGGCGAAACACTTATTGCAGTGCTGCGCTATTTGGCACAGACAATAACGTCAAACGCAAATGCAATTAAGCAGCTGCTTTGTTCAATAAGCGCAATTGCCGGCAATTCCACTATAGTTCAAATTATAACAAGCGTGTTCAACCAGCTTGGCACAGCCGGTAAAGACCAAATTGTTGGGGCAGTGTTCTATTTCCTGCTGCAAGAGCCGACTAACGCATTCTTTGACTATACGGGTTTCACATATTCAGAATACGAATTCACATACCCAACCACGGTTGACTCTGAATTCCTGGCAGTAATAGGCCCAATGGTTGACAGCCTGATTTCCGGCTTGCTTACAGACATGTTAAACACTTCGCTTAACAGTCTGATTGCAGACAATCTTTATAAAGACAGCGTTATAAGCAGCATAGCAGTCGGCCTTTACGGCGCTATTGAAGGGGTGAACATAAGCGACTCGCTTAACCTTGCAGAGCTCCTTGCAATGACTGACATTGACTTTACAACAGGCAATGTTGCCGCGCTGCTGGTTAATTCAGATTACGGCGCAACATATTCATATAATGCTGAAATTATAAAGAATGCGGGCTCATGGGCAAATGTTGACAAAGATTCGCTCATTTGGGGCGTTACAGACAGAACAAGCTTCTTAAACGCACTGTGTGCGGTGCTGCGCCCGGTTTACGGCGTGCTTGACGTTCTGTTAAACGACGGCTCGCTGGGGCTCTTCAGCCTGATTTACCTGCCCGGAACAGACGGTTACACATCTACCATAGTTCCGCTTATGGAAGCGCTGGGTCTTTACAACATAAAAACACAATATGAATACAGGAAAGACATTGAACAGCAATATGACGCGATTTTGCTTGATATACTCAACCCGCTGCTTGACAAGGTTGAAGATATTCTTTCGGCGCCAATTCAAACAATTGCCGACATGCTGCCAAATCTGTCACTGTTCTTTGCGAATGACGGGCTGTTGCAGCTGATTGACAACCTGCTTATACCAATCAGCGCGCTGCTTGACAGCATAAAGCCCATAGTTAATGTAAATGACTTGCTTGTTGCGGCAGGGCTTGACATTGATTCAGCCATAAACAGCCTGGGTCTTGGCGTGGACTTCCATTTTGACATTTATGACCTGTCAGGCACACTGGAATGCCTTATAGGCGCAGACAATATTGTGGCGCTGCTTAATGCCGTGCTTGGCATTATAGAAATTAACGGCCAGCCGCTTGGACTTGAGCTTATGGATATTGACTGGTATCAGTTAGCGTCACACGGCACAGTGCTTGCCACCACATCTCAGGCAGCGACATACGGCAGCAGAATTTGTGTTGACGCAGACGCTGACGAAGTTTTGATTGCAGTTTTGCGTTATCTGGTAAACACCATAAATTATAAAGATAACTTTAACACAATCAGCACTTTGATTTCAGGCCTTATCGGTGACGCAGACGAATCTATTACCGATGTCGTAAACAGCGTTTTAGGCGTGCTTACAGAGGGTGACACAGACGATGTCATTTCAGCCCTGTGCGAACTGCTTCAAACGCTTGCGTAAGGCTTGCACAAGGCGGGTCAAAAAAATAAATTAATGCCTGAAAAGAGCGCAGGCTTCATGCAAATGGGGCCTGCCGGGCATAAAAAACAAACCGTTTAACTTAATGTAAAAAGCCGCTGTTAATTTTATTGTTAACAGCGGCTTTTTCATTTGCAAATTATTTGATAGCAAGCAGAGTATGGCTTAAATTGGTGATTTGCCATAGTGCTGCGTTAAAAAAAGTCGAAATTCTGGCGCAAAGCAATGGCAAAAACGCCACCGCCCATAAGCTTCTGGCGTCAGTTTTTAATCGGCTCAGGGCGCCGTTTTCCGCCGGGTGGGCGCAGCGGCTGCCGCCGGCAGTGTTTAATGACTTTCAAGAGCTTATTGAATAAGATAACTTTAAAAATCAGTAATAGTTTTTTGGATAGAAAGCAAAATTGAAAATTTTGTAAAAATAGTTGACAAAGTCCAATAATTATGCGATACTATTAAGTGGACGAAGTCAACAATATCAAACTCTATCGGAAGTGAAAAACGTGTGCGAACAAGATGAACTGTGCAGTAAAATCAGAGAGTTTAACCGCTTTTATACGGTGAAAATGGGTTTTTTAAATTCGCACTATATCGGTACAGACTATACTACGGCGGAAATACGGGTGCTTTTTGAAATAAAAATCCGCGGGGAATGCATGCAAAGTGAAATTGCCCGCGCTTTGAATATTGATAAAAGCTATTTAAGCCGCATTGTGCGCCGATTTAATGCAAAGGGACTTGTACACCAATCAAAATCTTGTGATGATAAACGAGCAGAAATAATATCGCTCACACAAACGGGTGACAAAGCGACAGAGGAGCTTATCAAATTAACAAACAGCCACATAAACGCACGGATTGCCGGGCTAAACCCAGGCGAATGCCGCAAGCTGGCGAGTGCGCTTGATGCCGTGATTTCAATTTTTAAAAAGGATTAGAACATATGAATATTATTCAATTTGAAGAACGATACCGACAGGATTTCATTAATTTTAATACAGATTGGATTGTATCGAATTTCGGCTTTAAAGAGGTTAGATTGGCTAACTACGAATATGTCAGAGGAGATATTGCGTTTGAGTATAACTTAGGGGAAATGCCACCGCCTCTACAGGCGGCGGGGTCCGATTTTTAATCAGATAAGTGCGCAGTTTCCCGCCGGTGGGGGTGGCAGCGGCTGCCGCTTAATGCGTTGAAAGGGCTAAATGAAAAAGAAAAGAAAGAGGTAATAGCATGAACAGAATAATTACAATCAGCCGCCAGTTTGGCAGCGGCGGCAGGACAATAGGCAAGGAAGTTGCCAAAAAGCTGGGTATTCCATGCTATGACAGCGAGCTTATTTTAAAAATCGCCGAAAAAAGCGGCCTTTCAAAGGAATATATAGAAAATTACGGCGAACATGCGCCGTCTGCAAGCTGGCTTAGCAATATTGTGGGGCGCGATTACAACGGCCGTTCTGTCAGAGACGACTTATGGCTGGTGCAGCACGAAATTATTACCGAATTGGCGCAAAAAGAATCTTGCGTCATAGTCGGCAGATGCGCAGACCATATTTTGAAAAACACGGCGAATTGCCTTACTGTGTTCGTGCATGCGTCGCCTGAAAAGCGGGCAAAGCGAATTGTTGAAATTTATGGTGAAAGCGATGAAAAGCCTGAAAAGCGGCTGATAGACAAAGACAAACGCAGAAAATCCTATTACCAGTTTTATACAGACAGCACCTGGGGAGACGCCACTAAATATGACATTTCGCTGGACAGCGGCAAATTCGGCATTGACAAATGCGTTTCCATTATTGCACAGCTGTATTAACAGCCGGTTTGTGTAAAGGCACCGCGCCGTGACTTCGGCAGTGTTTAGCTTTGCAACTTTACGAACACCGTTTTTAATAGTCGCAACAGGCGGCAATATTTCAAAAAGGCGGCAATAAACAATGCTTACTCAATATCAGCTGGGGCTTTGCAGTGTTGAAATTGAATATGACGGCAATGTTTTATATGCCCTGCGGTGCAGGGGGCAGCATAAAGAAATAACGCCGCAAATGCTTGGTAAGCGCTCAAAATTCAGCGACTGCGTTTATTGCCAAATAAAAGAATTTTTGGCAGGGGAAAGGAAAGCTTTTGACGTTGATTTTAAGCTATGCGGCACAGATTTCCAAAAGAAAGTGTGGGCTGCTCTGCTTGAAATTCCATATGGCACAACAAAGTCGTATAAAGAAATTGCACAAGCTGTAAACAGCCCCAAAGCCTGCCGGGCGGTGGGCATGGCATGCAACAAAAACCCCATTATGATTATTGTGCCCTGCCACAGGGTGATAGGCAGCAACGGGCAGTTAGTCGGCTGGGCCGGCGGACTTGAAATAAAAAAGGCGCTGCTTGAAACAGAAAAGCGCACGGTGCAAAAAGAACTTATTAAAGCTGGTGGTGCCTTTTAATCAGCGGTGAGTACAATCTCCCGCTGGGGCGACAGCGTTGCTGCTGCCACCACGTTGAATAACGGGCAAGCCCTTATTAAATGCTTATCAGCCATTAAACAGCAGCATATTGTGGTTTAAATTGGCTGATTTGCCCTAACTCTGTGTTAAAAATTGTTGTGTATTATGACTATTGACTTTTTCCTTTAGCATATGTTAAAATAAAACACGAAAATTAAACAACACATAAATAACACATAAACGACACAAGTTATGCTTTGCATGTAAATCTGATTACGGTACCTATGTAATATGCACCAGATTTTCATGCGCGGCGGCTTGTGCTTTTTTTGTGTCTGAAAGGGAATCTTATGCCAAGAAATACATTTCAAAGAATGATATTTGCGTTTATCACAGTTATTATTACAGTTCATGCCTATGTGTTTTACAGCCTTTACGTTGTAAACGGCAGCGCCCTTATGGAAGCAACCGGCGCAGACAGTGTGCTGCATGCCATTAAAGCCCAGGGCGGTGTTTATATGTTCGGCCATATGCTGCCCATATGGGCTTTGATTTTGATTGAATTTATATTTGCATATGCACTTGAATGCTTAATGGGCAGCCCGTGCTCTTTTAAACTGGCGTGTAAAAATTTTGATGTGCAAAAAACGCACCCAGTTACTTTTGAAACGGCGGTTATTTGCGCCACAGTGGGGCTAATGGTGCCTGCCATGAGCTTTTTGGCGGCGCTGTTTTATTACCCCTATTACAGCGGTTTTAATGTTTTGACCCTGCTTGCAAATTGGCTGAAATTAATTTGTTATAACTTCCCGTTTGCCTTTTTCAGCCAGTTGTTCTTTATTCAGCCGCTGGTCAGAACTGTTTTTAAGCTTTTGTTCAAAAAAGACATTGCAAGGCGCAAAATCAACGCGGCATAAGCCTTGAATATAAGTTATTGAAAAAATCCCTGCCTTTGGGGCAGGGATTTTAATTTTAAGTTGAAAAGCTACTGCTGCTTTTGCCATTTGTAGGGTTTCTTTTTAAGCACCCAATCTTTTTTGTTTACCTGGCGTGCACGCGCCACGCCCAGTGCGTTTTCAGGCACATTATCTGTAATTGTGGAACCTGCTGCCGTGAAAGCCGAATTGCCTATTTCAACAGGCGCTATAAGATTTGTGTTACAGCCCAAAAAGGCATTGCTGCCTATCTTGCAGCGGTGTTTGTTTGTTCCGTCGTAATTCACAGTCACGGTGCCGCAGCCGAAGTTTACGTTTTGCCCAACATCGCTGTCGCCTATATAGGTCAGGTGGGCGCTTTTTGTGCCGGCGCCGAGCGTGGAATTTTTAACTTCCACAAAGTTGCCTATATGCACGTTTTTTTCAATGCGGCTGTTTGCCCTTATGTGCACAAACGGGCCGCATGTCACCCCGTCAGCAACCGTGCTGTCTGTAATTTTTACATTGTCAAGAGTTACATTGCTGCCTATTACGGAATCTTTTATATATGAATTCGCGCCTATTGTGCAGCCGCTGCCTATAACTGTGGCCCCTAAGATTATGGTGTTCGGCAAAATTCTTGTGCCGGCGCCTATTTTTACTTCGTTGCCTATTATTACGCCGTCGGTGCAGGGAATGTCAACGCCTGAAAGCATAAGCCTTTCATTTATGTTTCTGCGCATAATTGTGTTAAGGGCATTCAGCTGCAGCCTGTCGTTTGCAGCAAGCACCGTTTCATTATTTTGACACACATATGCGCCCGCGTTTTCGCCGGCTTTTATCAGAATTTCAAGGCAGTCAGTCAGGTAATATTCATGCTGGCTGTTGTTGTTGCTGATTTTTGAAAGCGCCCACTTGAGCTTTTCACCTGAAAACCAGTAAGTGCCGGCGTTTGATTCCCTGATTTTCTTTTCTTCGTCATTCGCGTCTTTGTGTTCAACTATTGCAATGAGCCGCCCGCTTGCGTCTCTTTTTACATGGCCGATTCCCTCTGTGCTGTCTGCAATGGCGCTTATTAGGGTTATTGCATTGCCACCCTTTTTGTGGTATTCATATGCATTGTTAATTTCCGTGGGGCTCATCATGGGGTTGTCGCCGCATAAAATTACAATGTCGTCTGCAAGGTGTTCGTTTATGAAATCACCGGCCGCCATAACCGCGTGGCCGGTGCCCATCTGCGGGCTTTGCAGGCAGGTTTTTACACTGCCGGCAAGGTAGCTTTCAACAATTTCGCTGCCGTAACCCGTTACAACACACACATCTTCGCACCCGGCTTCTTTTACAGCGCGCAGGACATAGGCGAGCATTGGCTCAAACAGCACTTCGCACATAACCTTGGGCATTTCGCTTTTCATTCTTGTTCCCTTGCCGCCGGCAAGAATTATTGCACATTTCATAATATTTACCTTTCGCTTTTCAGCTTTTATTTAAGCAGCCTGCCCATAAGCACGCCGTGCACGCTGGCCATCATCAGCCCGCGTGTCCAGCCGCTGGAATCGCCCAGGCAGTGCAGCCCTTTTATATTAGTATTAAAATCAGTGTCCATTTTAACCCTGTTGGAATAAAATTTAAGCTCAGGGCTGTAAAGCAGTGTTTCGGGCGACGCAAAGCCCGGCACAACATAGTCCATAGCCTGAATGAAATTAATTATGTTTATCATTGCGCGGTAAGGCATTGCCGCCGTAATATCGCCCGCAACCGCGTCCGGCAGGGTGGGCCTTAAATTTGACTGCATAAGCTCGCGCTGCCAGGTGCGCTTGCCGTCAAGTATATCACCGTAACGCTGCACCAGTATTTTGCCGGCGCCCAGCATGTTTGTAAGTTCGCCCACCTTTTGCGCATATGAAATGGGCTGGTTAAACGGCTCTGTGAAATTATGCGAACACAGTATCGCAAGGTTTGTGTTGTCGCTTTTAAGCTCTTTATATGAATGCCCGTTTACAACAGCCAAATCATTGTCATAATTTTCCTGGGCAACAAAGCCGCCCGGGTTTTGGCAGAAAGTGCGCACCTTGTTTTTAAACGGCTTTGGGTAACCCACAAGCTTAGATTCATAAAGCACTTCGTTTACCTTTTCAATGATTTCATTTCTGACTTCCACGCGCACACCAATGTCAACCGTGCCAGGCTGATGCGCTATTGAATGGTCTGTGCACAGCTTTTCAAGCCAGTCTGCGCCGCGCCTGCCTGTGGCAACCACGGTGTCTTTGGCATATATTTCCTCTTGACGCCCTGCTGTTTCAAGCGTTATGCCCATGCATTTTTCACTGCTGTCTAAAATAAGGTCTGTGCATTGGCTGTCAAACAAAATTTCAACGCCGTTTTCCAGAAGGTAATTTTCTATTGAAAAATAAAGCTCCTGCGCTTTTTCGGTGCCCAAGTGGCGAATCGGGCAGTCAACAAGCTTCAGCCCCGCCTTTATTGCGCGCTTTCTTATTTCCTTTACCTCTTCGGTGTTGCCGATTCCCTCAACATGTGTGTCCGCACCGAATTGAAGATATATTTTATCTGTGTAATTAATGGTTTCCTGCGCTTTTTTTTCGCCTATTAACATGGGCAAATCTCCGCCGACTTCATATGAAAGGCTAAGCTTCCCATCTGAAAATGCGCCCGCGCCTGAAAACCCGGTTGTTATGTGGCAATAGGGCTTGCAGTTCATGCATTTGCCCGTTTTTTCCTTGGGGCAGTGCCTTTTTTCAACAGACTTGCCCTTTTCAACTATTATTATGCTTTTTTTGCTGGAGTTTTTAATCATTTCAATGGCTGTGAATATTCCGGCAGGGCCTGCGCCCACTATAACAACATCACACTTTTTCATGTTTACCCCTCTATCTATTTTTTATGCGCAAAAAGCGCACCCCAAGCGCCTGACTGCGCCTGAAACGCCTGCGCGGCTGTAACAGACACCCAAAACTTTCACGGGCGTGTGCGTTTCTTGCTAAGTTCAATAAGGGCTTGAGAGTTATTCAATGTGGCAAGCGACAGCCGCTGCCGCCCCCAGCGGTAAGTACAATCTCCCGCTGATTACAAATCGGACCCCGCCGCCTGTAGAGGCGGGGGACATTTCTTGCCTAAGTTATTATATAACAACTTATTTTTCTTGTCAAACAATGCTTTGTGTGGTATATTAAGATAACAGATTTAAAATAAATTATTTATTACTTTTATGGCAGGAGCGCCCCCGCTGCAGCGCGCACACAGGCGCTGTAAGCTGCGGGGCATAAACTGCTGCAATTGTGAAAGGCTGCGGTGATTTTATGAAAGAATATAATGTTTTGCAATACGGCGCTAAAGGAGACGGGGTTTCAAATGATTCCTTTGCCATTCAGCATGCTATTGACGACTGCGCCAAAAACGGCGGCGGGCGTGTGCTGCTGCAAAGCGGTTATGTGTTTTACAGCAATTCAGTCAGAATAAAGCGCAATGTTGACTTATATATTCAGACAGGGGCAACGCTTAAAGCCTGTGCAGATATTGACGGCTATATTCGCCCCAACAAGCTTGTAAACAGCCGTGCCAATTCACTTATAGGAAACCCTGTAACCGGCAAGCCGAGCTTTGTTTTTATATATGGATATGAGGCAGACGGCGCTTCAATCAGCGGCGGCGGTGTTATAGACGCAAACGGCGGCGCGTTTCTATATAGGAAAGACAAATATTATGTAACGGGCGACTTTTACCCGCGCCCCACTGCAATATATATTGAAAAAAGCAATAATATAACCTTTAAAAATTTCACGGTTAAAAACGCCCCGTTTTGGACTTTGCACCCGGCGGGCTGTAATGACGTGCTGATTGACAAAATAAGAATTTTAAACGCGCTTGACGTTGCCAACAGCGACGGGATTGACCCTGACCATTGCAAAAACGTGCGCATTACCGGCTGCCATATTGAATGCGCTGACGACTGTATCTGCCTTAAAGCTTCAAACGGCAACAGGGAATACGGCGCTTGCGAAAATATAATTATATCTGCCTGCACACTGATTTCCACTTCGGCTGCAATTAAAATAGGCACAGAGGGAGTTGGCAATTTTAAAAACATTTTGGTGTCAGACTGTGTTATCAGCCGCTCTAACCGCGCGCTGTCAATTCAGATTAGAGACGGCGGCAATGTTGAAAACGTGTCTTTTTCAAACATAATAATTGAAACCAGGCGCTTCAGCCCTGACTGGTGGGGCACCGCAGAGCCGGTTACCATAACCACATTTAACAGAGACGAAAACACAAAAAGCGGGAAAATTAAAAACATTAGGTTTTTCAATGTTAATGCAACGGGTGAAAACGGCGTGTTAATTCACGGCAGCGCTGAAAACGCCGTTGAGGACGTGCTGTTTGAAAACTGTAGCTTTACGCTTTCAAAAAGCAGTAAGTGGGACTGCGGGCTTTATGATTTGCGCCCGTGTATTGACTGGGGTGTTGAAAAATATAATAATTCCGCTTTCTTTATAAGGCATGCAAAAAATATAACTTTGCGCAACACTGAAACCGCCTGGGGCGAGCTGTGCGCCGAATATGCCCATGCTATTGACTGCGAAAATGTTGAAAACCTTAAGCTTGACGGCTTTGACGGAAAAGCGGCCGCCCCTGAATATGACGATTTAAGGCTTGAAAACGTTTTGAATTTTAAAACCGACTGATTTCGCGGCGTTTCCGGCGCTGATGCTGAAATAAACAAATAATAAATTCACACGGCAGCCGTGGCAATTTATTTGACGTTATATTTATAATTTGTTATAATTTAAATATTACTAATGCGGCAGTTTGTTATTTGCTGCTTAAATTTAGCGGGAAAGGCTATGGCTTTTTATTTATGAAAATTCTTGTGGCGGGCTTGGGGCTGATAGGCGCAAGCATTGCAAAGGCGCTGAAAAAATACACAGACAACTATATAATGGGCTTTAACAGAACTTTTTCGGTGGCTGAAAAAGCCCTTGAAGACGGGGCTATTGACGAAACGGGAGATTTGAGTGAACTTTTGGGCAAGGCTGATTTAACAATAGTAAACTATTACCCTGACGCCATTGTGCCGTTTGTGCTTGAAAATAAAGATTTCATTAAGCGCGGCAGCATTGTTACAGACAGCTGCGGCGTGAAAAGCCGAATCTGCCGCACTCTTGAAAAGGAAAAGCTTCAGTTCACTTTCATAGGGGCGCACCCAATGGCCGGCAAAGAGGTGTCAGGCTATGACAACAGCACGGCAGACCTTTTTTCGGGCGCCTCATTTATATGCACGCCCACCTGTGCAGATGAAAGCCGGGTGCAGACCTTGGTTTCCCTGGCAAAAAGCATGGGCTTTGCAAAAACCGTTGTCACCACTCCCGAACACCATGACGAAATGATTGCCTTTACATCGCAGATTGCGCATGTGCTTGCCTGTTCATATGTTTTAAGCCCGCTGGCGCCGCAGCACGCTGACTTTTCAGCCGGCTCTTACCGCGACGTGTCAAGGGTTGCCAAAATCAACGGCGAAATGTGGAGCGAGCTTTTCATAGACAACAAGTTTGCGCTTATAAGGGAAATAGACGACCTGACAAAAAATCTGAAATTGTTCAGAAACGCCATTGAACAAGAAGATTCCGCCGAACTTATAAGGCTTATGCAAATTGCCAACAAAATTAAAGAGGAGGTTGGCTGATGAAAAAAATCACGGTTTCACTGCCGGGGCATTCATATGACATTTTGATTAAACGCGGCATTTTGAATTCCTGCGGCGAATATATAAAATCAGCCGCCCCGGCAAAGCGAGCCGCCATTGTGAGCGACAGCAATGTTGCGCCGCTTTATATGGCCACGGTGCAGGAAAGTCTTGAAAGCGCCGGAATTGACGCGGTGTCTTATGTTTTTCCTGCCGGTGAAGAGTCAAAAACCACCGAAACGGTTGTTAAAATAGTTGAATTTTTAGCCGAAAACGAACTGACGCGCAGCGATTTGGTTGTGGCGCTCGGCGGCGGTGTTGCGGGCGACATGGCGGGCTTTGCCGCGGCTGTTTATCTGCGCGGAATCAGGTGTGTGCAGCTGCCCACAACTTTGCTGGCGCAGGTAGATTCTTCAGTCGGTGGCAAAACCGGCGTTAATCTGCCGCAGGGCAAAAATCTGTGCGGCGCGTTTCACCAGCCGTCTCTTGTAATTATTGATTCAAACGTTCTTAACACCCTGCCGGAACATTATTTTAAAGACGGCATGGGCGAAGTAATTAAATACGGCTGCATTAAGTCCGAAGCGCTATTTGAAAAAATTGAAAATGGCGCAGCGCGTGAATTTATTGAAGACATTATTTATGAATGCGTTGACATTAAAAGGGGCGTTGTGGAAAGAGACGAAAAGGAAAGCGGCGAAAGGCAGCTGCTTAATTTCGGCCACACAGCAGGGCACAGCATAGAAAAATTACATAATTTCAGCGGCATATCACACGGCGAAGCTGTGGGAATCGGCATGGTTATTATTGCCGCCGCAGGCGAAAAACAGGGGCTTACGGCGAGCGGCAGCGCAGAAAGAATAAAACTTGCGCTGCAAAAATACGGCCTTAAAACGCAAGACGAAAATTCACTTGACAAGATAGCCGCCAACATGAAAAACGACAAAAAGCGCAAAGCAAACAGCATAAACTTTGTAATGCTAAGCAGCATTGGCTCAAGCTTTATAAAGGAAGTTGAACTTGACAAAGCGCCGGCCTTTCTAAAAGGCGAAAATATTGAATAAAACGCAAAAGTTAATTTTAGAAAGGGCTTAAAAATGATTACTGCAAGGCTTGAAAATTCACATCTTGCGGGCACAGTGAAACTTCCGCCGGGCAAATCGGAAGCGCACAGGGCGATTATATGCAGCGCTCTCGCCGGCGGCGGCACGGTTTCACCGCTTTCAGATTCAAAAGATATGCAGGCCACTCTCGGCGCGGTGGGGGTTTTAAAAAACGGCGGCAGCGTTATTAACTGCATTGAAAGCGCGTCGGCAATGCGCTTTTTAATTCCTGTTGCGGCTGCGCTCGGCAGGCATATTACTTTTGTGGGAGAGGGCAGCTTGCTTTCAAGAAGCGTTGGCGAATACATAACCCTGCTGCCCGAACACGGCGTTGAGTGCAAAAGCGGCGGCACGCTGCCGCTTGAAATCAGCGGGCAGCTTGAGGGCGGTGTTTATAATATTTCAGGCAGCGTCAGTTCGCAATATACCACGGGGCTTTTGCTTGCCCTGCCGCTGCTTGAGTCAGACAGTGAAATTCATTTCACCACCCCACTTGAATCAAAGCCTTACATTGACATAACTATAAGCGTAATGCGCAGCTTCGGCGTGCATGTGCATGAAACGCCTTACGGTTATTTTGTAAAGGGAAAGCAAACATACCAAAAATGCAATTACACAGTCAGCGGAGACTGGAGCCACGCTGCTTTCTTTATGGCGGCGGGCGCAATCGGCGGCAACGTAAGGCTTACCGGGCTTGACTTGGCTTCGCCCCAGGGCGACAAAAAGGTTTGCGAAATAATGCGCATGTTCGGCGCCAATGTAAAAGAAAAAGACGGCGCTGTGAGCTGCAGCGGCGGCAATTTGGCAGGCATAGAGCTTGACTGCACAGACATACCGGACATGGTGCCGTCAATTGCGGTAACGGCGGCGTTTGCAAAAACCAAAAGCCGTTTAACGGGCGTCAAGCGGCTGCGGCTCAAGGAATCTGACAGAATAAAAGCCATATGCGAAAATTTAAGCAAAATGGGCTCTCATGTCAGCTGTGGAGATGACTTTATAGAAATATGCCCGGCATCTCTTCACGGCGCAGAGCTTTGCGGTTATAACGACCACAGAATAGTTATGGCGTTTTCGGCTGCGGCGCTTTATGCACAGGGCGCTTCCACCATAACAGACGCCGAAAGCATTAATAAATCATACCCTTCGTTTTTTGACGATTACAACTCTATAGGGGGGAAAGCATATGTCATCGGTAACGGGAAATAAAATAAAGCTGTGTGTGTTCGGCGAAAGCCACGGGCAGGCCATAGGCTGCGTAATAGATTCGCTGCCGGCAGGGCTTAAACTTGATTTAGACAAAATAAGATTAGACATGCAGCGCCGCGCGCCCGGGCGCAATAAACAGTCAACTGCCAGAAAGGAAGCAGATGAGTTTGAAATAGTAAGCGGGCTGCTAAACGGGGAAACCACCGGCGCCCCGCTTACAATGTATATAAAAAACACAAACACAAGAAGCACAGACTATGAAAATATAAAGCTGATTGCGCGCCCGTCTCACAGCGATTACCCCGCCTTTATCAAATATTCGGGCAAAAACGATTCGGCGGGCGGCGGCCATTTCAGCGGCAGGCTTACCGCGCCAATTGTGTTTGCCGGCGCAGTTGCAAAGCAGGCGCTTGCAGAGCGCGGTGTTTTTGTGGGCGCACATATTGCTGAAATTGCCGGCGCGGCAGACGAAAGGTTTGACAAAAATAATATTGACCGCGCGCTGCTTGCACGGCTGGGGCAGTCTGAATTTTCTTTAATTGATGAAAATTCGGGCGCCAAAATGCGCGAATTAATTGAACAGGCGCGCCTTGCCGGCGATTCGGTCGGCGGTGAAATAGAATGTGCGGTAATAGGCATGCCTGTGGGCGCCGGCGCAAATATTTTCGACACGGTTGAAAGCCGCCTTTCAGCGGCGCTTTTTGCCGTTCCTGCGGTAAAGGGCGTTCAATTCGGGGCGGGCTTTGGCTTTTCGGCAATGCGCGGCAGCGAAGCGAATGACTGCTATGGCGTTGAAAACGGCAGGGTGGTTACGCTGTCAAACAACAACGGCGGTATTTTGGGCGGCATGACAACCGGCGCGCCGGTGGTTTTTTCGGTGGCAATAAAACCCACGCCGTCAATTTCCGTGCCGCAGCAAAGCGTCAATTTAAAAACCATGCAGAATGAAACGCTGGTAATAAAGGGCAGGCACGACCCTTGCATTGTGCAACGCGCCGTGCCGGTAATTGAAGCCATGGCTGCGTTTACAATGCTTGATATTTTGATTTAAAAGGAATATTATTAAATGGACTTACTTGACCTTAGAAACCAAATAGACGATATAGACGAACAAATAATTCCGCTTTTATTAAAAAGAATGGACGTGTCAAGGCAGGTTGCCGAATATAAAATTAAAAGGGGCATTCCCGTTTTAAACGAACAGCGCGAAAAGGAAATACTTGACGACATTCATAAAAAATGCGGTGAAGACGGCGACATTATAGCAACCGTGTTTTCTGCCACTATGGACGCGTCGCGTGAAATTCAGCACAAAATAATCAACGGCGGGGGAGAGCTGAAAACAGCATTAAAAAATGCCCGGGCAGACAAAAACGACCTTTTCAAATGCGACAGGGTTGCATGCGCCGGAATAGACGGCAGCTACACCATGAAAACGGCCAAGCTGCTTTTTCCGGGGGCTGAAATCATGTGTTGCCGCCAGTTTGAAGATGTTTTTGAAGCGGTTGACAAAGGCGAAACCGGCTTTGGCGTAATTCCGGTTGAAAATTCATCTGCCGGCAGCGTGCACGAATCTTATGACCTTATAATGAAATATAAATTTTATTTTGTAGGGTCATATTCAATGAAAATAGAGCACTGCTTTGCCGCGCCCGTCGGGGTCAGGTATGAAGACATTAAAAATGTATACAGCCACCCGCAGGCCCTGTCTCAGTGTTCACGGTTTTTAAAGAATTTTGATTTCACCGGCATAAATTTCAGCAACACCGCCGCCGCCGCCAAATATATAGTTGAAAGCGGCAAAAAGGACGCGGGTGTTTTATGTTCTGTTGAAGCGGCTAAAAAATACAAACTGAATATTCTGAAAAGAAATGTTCAAAATATTGAAATTAACCAAACAAGGTTTGTGGTTATTTCAAAAAAGCTGCTTATAGCAGACGGTGCAAACAAAATTTCAATAATATTTTCACTGCCGCACACAACCGGCTCGCTTTACCGTGTACTGGGCAGGTTTTCAATGACCGGGCTTAACCTTACAAAGCTTGAGTCACGGCCCATAGGCAACGGCGATTTCAGCTATTATTTTTATGTAGACCTTGAGGGCAGCGTGCAAAACGAAAAAACCCTTGATTTGCTGTGCGCCCTGTCGCAGGAATTGCCTGATTTCAAGTTTTTGGGGAATTATTACGAATATTGAACGCAAAAGTGCCGGCAGGTTTTGCCGGGCATATGTGGTGATATAAATGAAAAAAAACAAACGCCACCAGACTCACCTTACGTCTGTAATAATTGTAATAGTAACTGTTGCGCTGACTGTGTTTTTAGGCATTTGCCTTTACAGGCAGCCGGTGCTTGAAGTGCGTTTTGACGCGCTTATAAAATGGCTTTCCAATATAGAAAACGCAGTGGCGTCGCTTGACACGCAAGAGGAAATAATTCTTTGCATTTTTGCCCTTTTTATTGCAAAATGCCAGCTTCCCATTCCGATAGGCTTTTTGTGCACTATTTCGGGCATGTGCTTTTCGCTTGAAAGGGCAATATTGCTTAACGTGGCTTTTTGCATGTTTTATTTCGCAGTCAAATATGCAGAGGGCGCATGGATGGGCGGCGGCTGGGCCATGATGTTTTTAAACCTGCGCCAGACGCGCTTTATAAAGCACTGGGTAATGTTCAAGGGCTCCGGCAACCCTTATATACTTATAGCGTCGCGCTTGGTGCCCACTATTCCGCTGGGCATGGTTTCCAAGCTTTACGGCTCAATGAAATATGACTTTATATATTATATATGCCTTAGTGTTTTGGGCTTTATGCCGCGGTTATATATATATACAAAGCTTGGCTCTGCGCTTTACAACCCGTTTTCAAAGGAATTCATCATTCTTACAATAATAATAGTTGTGTTTACCGGGCTTTCAAGCCTTGTGTTCAATGTCTTTTACGGCATAAAGTCACGCCAGATGAACCAGACCCTGCTTATTTATTCGCAAAAGGAAAAATACAGAATAGTTCTGTAAAATAGATTAAAGCGCTGAAAGATGAAAGGATATTTTTATGAAACCACTTGAAATTATTAAGGAAATAGAAAACGGCAGGGCAGACGAAAAGCTCAGGGCGGTTTATGTTTTCGACGAAGAAATAAAAAAGCAGCGTGCGCGTTACATAAGTTTGCTGTGTGATTTTGTCAGCGAATTCGGCGCTGACAGAGATGTAATAATTACATCTGCCCCGGGCAGAACGGAAGTTTGCGGCAACCACACAGACCATAATAACGGCAAGGTGCTGGCGGCTTCGGTAAATTTAGACGCTGTGGCGGTTGCGGCAAAGAACACAGACGGCATTGTGCGCGTAAAATCAAAGGGGCACGCCATGAATGTGGTTATGCTGACTGAGCTTGAGCCTGACGAGGGCGAATACGGCCATTCCACTGCCATGGTGCGCGGCACTATTTCGCGCCTTAAAGATTTGGGCTATGCGGCGGGCGGTTTTGACGCCGTTACCGTTACAGACGTAATAGGCGGCAGCGGGCTTTCCAGCTCTGCTGCGTTTGAGGTGCTCATAGGCACAACGGTGTCATATCTTTTCAACGGCGGTGAAATAGGCGCTGTTGACATTGCCAAAGCCGCGCAATACAGCGAAAACGTATTTTTCGGCAAGCCATGCGGCATGCTTGACCAAACGGCGTCTTCAGTCGGCACGTTTGTAACCGTTGACTTCAAATCGCCGGAAAACCCGGTTATTGAAAAGCTTGACTTTGATTTTCAGGCCGCTTCTCATGCGCTGTGCATTATTGACACTAAGGGCAACCACAGCGACTTGACAGACGAATATGCCGCCGTGCGCAGCGAAATGGAAAGCGTGGCAAAGGCGCTTGGCAAAAAGGTGCTGCGTGAAATTGATTTTGCAGACTTTGAAGCGGCGGTGCCCGGCCTTGTCGGCAGGGTGGCAGACCGCGCTATTTTGCGCGCATACCATTTTTACAATGAAAACCTGCGCGTCGAAAGGGCTGTGGCGGCGCTTAAATGCGGCGATTTCGGCGAATTCAAGCGCGCTGTTGATGAAAGCGGTAAATCGTCTTACATGTTTAACCAAAATGTTTACGCCGCGTCAGACCCGGCGGAACAAAAAATTTCACTTGCTCTCTGCCTGTCAGAGCAGGTGCTTGCAGGCAGGGGCGTGTGCCGCGTGCACGGCGGGGGCTTTGCGGGCACAATTCAGGCATTTGTGCCAAATGATTTGTTAGGCGAATATAAAAGCAGGCTTGAAAGCGTGTTCGGCCCGGGCAGCTGCTATGTGCTGGCAATCCGCCCGGTTGGCGGCACAAGAGTTATGTAACTTGGGGTAATGTTCCCGCCTCGTAAGGCTTCGGGGGCCCGGTTTTTAATCAGCGGCAGCACAATTTCCCGCCGGGGGCGGCAGCATTGCTGTAGCTTGCCACGTTGAATAACGGGCAAGCCCTTATTGAACAACTTGCCGGCCAAAGCGCGGCAGGTTGCGGTAAAATGTAAGCGCCAGCCTGAGCATTTACAGCTTCGGCAGGGTGCAAATTAAAGCTGAAAGCTTTAGGGGTGTTCTGCCACCCAAGTCGTAAGGAGCGCATTATGAAATACATATTTATTGAAAACCCGATAGCGGGCAACAAAGACAAGCAGCTGCTTTTCAGGCAGGTGCAGTCTGCCTTTCGCATGAACAAAGACGAAATGGTAATAGAAGAAACGAAATACCATGGCCATGCAAAGGAAATTGCGGCGCGCTATGCCGCGCAGTATGCAGACGGCTGCGTAATAGTTTCCTGCGGTGGAGACGGCACCGTGCATGAAATTGCAAACGCCCTTGCACACACGCCCACGCCGCTTATGATTTTACCGTTTGGCACAGGCAATGACTTTGCAAAAAAAATTTATAAAACAAAAAAAATTAACCCATATAATGTTGTAAAGGCGTTCGGCCTGCATGACGGAAATGTTAAATATAAAATTAAGCCCATTGATTTAATTGATTACAACGGTGAAAAGTGCATTAATATAATGAGCTACGGGCTGGACGTGAAAGTTGAAACAATAGGGCGTAAAATTGCCGGAAAAATTAAATTTTTGGGGCAAAAGGCATATAACATAGCCATTATTCCCGCCATTTCAAAGCCAATGCACTATCAAATAAACATAGACATTAACTGTGTTGATGAAAACGGAAACGAATACAAGCTGCAAAAAGCCCCGCTTGACTATGCGCTGCTTGCAATATGCAACGCCAGCTATTACGGCGGCGGCTTTTGCCCCGCGCCGAATTCTCTGCTTGACGACGGGCTGCTTGATTTCGCATATGTTGAGCCTGTCAGCATTGCCGAAGCCCTGCCGCTTTTGCCGAAATATAATGACGGCGCCGTAAGCGAAGAAACTACAAAAAAGGCGCACACCGGTTATATGACGTCCGGCAGAGTCTGGTCTGTTGACGGGGGGCCGCTGCTCGGCGAATGCGACGGTGAAAATTTTAATTACAGCGAAGTTAATTTTAAAGTTGAAAAACAGGCTTTAAACCTTTGCTTTACAGGTGATTATGATGAGTAAAAGCAAAAAAGTTCTGAAAAAAATTCTTGCCGGTGTTCTTATTATTGTTTTGGCATTGGCGCTTGCTGCCGGCGGCTTTTTTCTGCTTTATAAGCCGACTGTTACTTTTGACGCTTCAGCGCTTACAGGCAGCGTGACTTCCGGCGCTTCCGGTTATCTTTACGGCGTTGCGGAAGACGGGGTGCCGTCTTACAACATGGTTGAAAGTCTTGACATTTCTTCTGCTTCAACCAAAACGGCGGGCGGTTTGCAGCACCCAATAGGCGATGTCAGCAATGTTGCGGGCGAACTTATTGCCGGCGGCAGCTGTGATTATATCGTGGTTTATCTGCAAGACATGTATGACACATGGTATTATGATTCTGACAATATCACCGAAATGAAGCAGAGCGGCGAATATGACTGGCGGGAATATATAGAAAACACATTTTTCCCGCTGATAAAAGAAACCGTGGCTGAAATTTCAGCTTCAGATTACAGCGAAAAAATAGTTTATTGCCTTTATAATGAATGCGACAATGCGGTGTGGTTTGGCAGCTGGGTTGAAGATGCCGAAAATGAAAACGGCGGCTACAATGCGTTTGACGACGCGGGGCGGCAAAACTTTTATGAAGCATGGGCGCTTACATATGCATATGTAAAGTCGCTTGACAGCACGGCGCTGATAGGCGGCCCCGGCTATTATGAATATTCAGCAGAAAAAATGGCGGAATTTCTTAGCTATACAACAGAAAATTCCTGCACGCCTGACGTTATGATTTACCACGAGCTTGACTCAAACCGCTCTATTTACGACTTTCAGGTCAATGTAGAGGAATTAAGGGAAATAGAGCAAGGCCTGGGCATTTCAGCCGACACGCCGATTATTGTTACCGAATACGGCGTTATGGAAGACAACGGCAACCCAAACACAATGGCGAAATATATAACCCAAATTGAATATTCAAAGGTTTATGCAAACCAGGCCTATTGGCTCTTGGCAAACAACTTGTGCAACACAGCATCAGATTATAACACACCCAATTCCGCGTGGTGGGTTTACCGATGGTATGCAGACATGCAGGGTCAGACAATGGAAGCTTCAATTTCAGACATTATGCATGCAGACGTTGAAAAGGCAATCAAAGAAAAACGCGAACTGCGCTATAAGCAGTTTATGGGGCTTGCCGCTCTTTCTGACAACAAAGATTATATAGACGCCCTTATAGCGGGCGCTGATTACGACGGTGTTGTAAAGATTAAAAATCTTAAAGAAACAGAGCTTTACGGCAAAACAGTCAGCATAACAATCAGCCGTGTTACATATGAGGGCCTTTCGGGGCAGGTTTATGCGCCTGAAACAGTTAAAAGCTATACCCAAAAATGTTCCGGCAGTCTTAAAATAGATATGTCAGGCATGGATTCAAATTCAGCTTACCATATTGTGGTTACCGTTGCGGACGAAAATGAAACAGCCGCCGGCGAATATGAAAACACAAATTTGCAGCAGCGTTATGAATTTGAAAGCGGCACGCTGCTTGGCAATGCCTATACATATGACAGCGCATATGCCACAACAGGCGACACAGCCGGCATGGTGGGCGGCATGGAACAGGACGGCGACGGGGTTGAAATAACTCTTACAGTTGCCGAAAGCGGAGACTACAGCCTGAAATTCATTTACGGCAATTCAAACGACGGAGACACGGCAGACGACAGGGTAGATTCAGTCATAAATCTGGCTGTTGACTCAAATGAATGCGAGCTGTCTCTTTCAAACACAATAAAAAGCGAAATAACATCTTCTGTTACGCTGACTTATGAACTTGAGGCGGGCGAACACACCGTAAAAGTAACCCATAACACTGGCACAATAGTGCTTGATTCGCTGCTTGTGCAAAAGGCGGAAGACAGCGGTGAAGTTTATGTTATGGCAGACAGCGACAGGAGCACAGACACCGTTACGTCATATCTTGCCATTGCCCAGTCAGACGGGTATTATGACGTTTTAACTTCAGCAAACACACCGCTTCTTATTGATTCGGCCCCTGCCGAAACAGACGGCAGCGGCAGCGCGGTGGTGTACCTGCGGCGCGGGCTTAATTATATTGACATTTCAGCTGAAAATGCGCCGCTTTCAGTCAGTGTTTCGGCTTTAGCGGGCAATGTTATTGAACTTGAAGCTGCAGACGCTGTTTTGAGCGGCAGCGCAACGCTGTCAGTCAACGAAAATAATGCGGTGCAGTATATTTCCGGAATAACGTCAGAGTCCGGCGCGGCGCAATATACCGTAAATGTTCAAGAAGCGGGCACTTATAAGCTTACCGTAATGTATTCAAATAATGAAGAAAACGGTGTGCACGACTATAATGTTGACGTGGTTGAGGAATATATAACCCTTTCTGTAAACGGCGCGGCGCAGGGTGAAATTTATTGCCGCAACACCTCAAGCTGGGACACGTTTACCACTGTAACGGTAAATATTGAGCTGCAAAAGGGCGAAAATGTCATTGTGTTTACAAACGACGGCTCAGGCAGCTTTAACGGCGGCGAAACATCAGCGCCGCATATTGCGCTTGTGACTGTAAACGAAACCGCAGCTTAAAAAATTACGGGGGCGCAAACGGACCTGACGCTTTAATATGAAAAGCCTGACATGAAAGCACATGTCGGGCTTTTTTATTTTTGCTTTTAAAAGTGTTGCTTGCACAGCAATGAGCGCTGCCTTTATGGGGGCGCCGGCAGGGGCAAGACACAATTAAAAAATGTAAATAAAATTAAAAAAATATTTAACGGAATACAAAATGCGATTGCATTCGACAATACAAAAAGAGTATCTTATGTTTTGAATAATAATGTTACACACTCCTTTAGATTTAAAATCGGCATTTCAAGAGGAACGCAGATGTCACCGAAAGTAAAAGAAAAGCTTAAAAACAGCCTTGGCATAATAAGCAGTTTTGTGTCTGCGTTTTTAATTACGGCTATTTTAATTGTGGCAGCCGTGCTTGTGGCGGTGCGTTTTGGCAATTACCGGCTGTTAAACGTTGAAAGCGGCAGCATGCAGCCGTATCTTGACATAAACACGCTTATAGTTGTCAAGGAAGCGGACTTTGACGAAATAGCCACGGGAGATGTTATTACATATGTCATGAATGAAGAGCTGGCGCTTGTAACCCACCGCGTGGTTTATATTGACACGGCCAACGAAACCTTTACCACAAAAGGGGACGCAAACAACACAGCCGATTCGCTTGCGGTTATGTATGAAAATGTAGTCGGCAAGGTGGTTTTCAAAATTCCAAAAATAGGCGCGGTTGTGGCAGCGCTGTCAGCAGATGAAAACAGGGGCTATGTAATAGCCGCAATAGCTGCGCTTATTGCTTTTGCAGTTATAAGCGATATTGTTGAAAGCATTATAAAAGCAAAAAAGAAAAAAGCCCTTTCGCCCGGCGATAAAATCAGCGCCGAAAAGGCGCAGTCAACGGCACAGGGCAATGAAAACCCGGGCGGTTTATGACCCTTACGCAAGGCACTGGCGAAAATGCCATGAATTCGCTTTTGTCAGGCTCGGCTTTCTATTGAATAGCAGGTTTTAATTAAACCAATTAATTTACAGGAGGATTATTATGACAAACCAAAACACCGATAATTCACATAAAAAGAAAAGGTTAATTGCCGCGCTGGCTGCGGCAACAGCCGTTGCCATGCTTGCAGCGGGCGGCACCTTTGCATATTTTTATGACTCTTCAGCGCCGGTTATCAACCAATTTAACACAAACAGCATTTCGGTTGGTTTAACTGAAAGCGGCAACAGGCAATATGAAATTATTCCCGGCACTTATGAAGACAAAGACCCCTATGTAACACTGAACGCCACTGTGGATTCATATCTTTATGTTCTGGTGTACGGCAACAACCCCACATTCACCTATACCAAATCAGGCAGCACTGTCACTGACAATATTATTGACTATGACATTCGCAGTGATATATGGACTTTTCTGCTTTATAACGCTAAATCAGACCCGGCATTAGCCGACAACGACATATATTCAAGCGAAATACTTGAAAATTTTAATGTTGATTTTTCAGAATTAATCACCACTGAAATTGCAATTTACTATCTTGAAGCCACGGCTTCAGACGAAGCTGAAACTTACCCGGTGCTTGTTAACGACAGGGTTTCTTACAGCGCAGAAATCACAGATGTCAGCGAATATAAAGACGGTGAAATATACCTTGCCTTTGCGTCCTTTGCCATTCAGCAAACTCCGTTTGCAAATGCCACTGACGCCTTGTGCCGCAAGGTAATCACCACGTCCGGCGAACTTATTACTGCCCTGAAAAACAATGATAATGTTACATTGAGCACCGACATATCTGTGTCCGCAGCAGACCTTAACAGCGCAATGGGCACAGGTGCGTCTATTGAGCTTAACATGCAAAAGCTTACCATAACAGGCAGCAGCGCCGTTGAGCTTGCCGGCGCTGAGCTTAGCCTGACAAACGGCACGGTTGAATACACCGGCAGTAACACAGCGGCGTTTTCAGTGGAAAGCGGCTCTGCGCTTACGCTTGACAATGTGACTCTTAACGTGTCAAGCACTGCCGGCGGCGCTACGTCTGCAATAAATATTGAGGGCTGCACCAGCAGCGCTGTGCTTACCATAAAAGACTCTGTTATAAATTCAGACGAATATTTTGCACTTTCAACAAACGCCACTGTGCCCTCGTCAAGCAATGTAAGCGTGGTTATAGATAATTCCACATTGTCAACGTCTGTTTGTAATGGGGACCCGGAAACAGCAGCGGTGCTGTTTAATGTGCCCGGCACGCTGACTGTTACAAATTCCGAAATAATAGGCGGCAGCCAGGGGCTGATTCTCAGGGGCGGCACTGCTGATGTCAGCAACAGCACCATAGTGGCTTTAATGAGCGGCTATGACGGCCAAGACGCGGCAAAATTCAGCACCACCACCGGCTATATAACCACCGGCAACAGCTGGAGCGACGGCAATCAGCTCCCCGCCGGCGCGCTGGTGGTTGGCAACCACAGCAATTCGGGCTATGCCTATGACACCACTTTAAAACTGAGCAATGTAACACTTACCGTAAGCGAAGGCGCTGACACGGTTGCGGCAATTTATGCCGCAGCCTGCAATGGCTATAACACCGTTATTACCGGGGCAGATAAAGATGACACAATTATGTATTATGTCGGCGCATCTTCCGGTGTTTCTGTAAACGGCACAGCCCTTACCGGCACATCTGCCGGCATGCAAACAGTTGGCAGCGCCACTAACGGCTGATAGCCGCGCCCCCGCACAGCCGGGTGAAATAACTGACGGCTTTATCAGCCAAACGCATAAATTTGTGCCACAAGGCAAGAAAGGAATCAATATGAACAAGAAAAAGCGCAACATTTTAGCCACGAGCCTTGCAGTTGTTTTAGCCGTTGTTCTGTTGGCAGGCGGAACATTTTCATATTTTTACGGCGAAAGCAAGTCTGTTACCAATAACATTAAAGCAGGCTATAATTCAGTGTCTTTGAGCGAGAGCGGCGCCACCTTGGGCGCAGATGACAATTATGTCAACAGCTCTTATGAAATAGTGCCGGGCACGTCGGCTGCAAAAGACCCGACTGTTACTGTGAATTACACGCTTGAGTCTTATGTATATGTTGTTGTTGAAGACAACACAAACAGCCTGGTTTCATATCTGATTGACGACTCATGGGAAGAGCTTGCAGGTGAAAGCGGCGTTTATTACCGCCTTGTCAGCCCAAGCGACAGCGGCGCAGAGGAAAACACTTTGCTTTCAAACAGCAGCGTAAAGGTTTACACCCAACAATTTGCGGTGCTGGAAAACAACAGTATTTCATACGCCCCAACCATTACTAATGAACAAATGTTAGATTCAAACGGCAAGCTTATTGACAACCTTTCGCTTTCATTTAAGGCGTATATAGTGCAGGCAAAGCTTGGCGATTACACCCAGGACGGCAGCGGGACTAAAACTTATGTCAACGCAGACCCGGCAGACGCTTTCCGTGTGGCTTCCACCGGCGCTTCATATTATGTTGCCGGTGCCGAATATAAGCAGCTTGAGGCCGGTGCAACAAATTCTTTGGGCGAAGCCGTAAGCCTTGAAACACAGCTTGCAAACGCGGTGAGCGCCGCTGCTGCAAATGACAGCGTCACGGTTATAGTTTGGCCCGAAAGCAGTTCTATTTCAATTTCAACTGCAAATCTTGACGCTGCTGCGGCAAATGACGTGGTGTTTGACTTAAACAGCGGCACGCTTGAAGTCAGCGGTTATCTGACCAGCGGCGGCACAACTTACAGCTGCGCTGCGAATTTAAACAGCACAGACGAACTGACTTTTGCCAACGGCACTGTTAATTACACTATAAGCAGCTATGGCTCCGGCACTTTTTTGAGCATGAATACAGGCTCGTCTCTTACCTTAGATAATGTAACCGTTAATACAATGGCGCCTATAAATGTTGAAGCGGGCACAGAAGTTGCAACTCTTAATATTATTGATTCCACAATTAATTCAAGCGCCTGTTACTGTGTGTCAACCAATGCATCAAACAACCAGACCGGCGACAGCGTTGTTATAAACATTACCAATTCAACGCTTACAGATAATGAACAAAAATATAAAATAGGCGACTCTGCGGCTGTTTTGTTTAATGTTCCCGGCACGCTCAATATAACCGGAAGCACAATTACCGGCGAACGCCAGGGCGTTATCTTGCGCGCGGGCAGTGCAAATATAACAGACAGCACCATTGCCACCACCGGCGAATATTCCGGCAGTTCATATTACCTTAACAGCAACTGGGGTTCGGGGGACGAGGTGCCTATGGCTGCCCTTGTTGTGGGCAACCGCTCTGCTTCTGTAAGCGCTTACCCCTATGCAGCAACCGCTAAGCTCAGCAACGTTAATCTAACTGTGGGTGAAAGCGCCAACACGTCTGTTCCGGCTATTTACACGGCTACTAACGGCTATGCCACAACAGTAACCGGCGCTGCGGGCACAGACACTGTGCTTGCAGACCTGACAAACGCCGCCAATAATAACAACGGCGGCAGCATTACCATAAATTCCAACAAGCTTACCTCTGGCATTACAAGCCTGACTGCGGTGGGCGATTTGGGCGAAAACTCTTAAGTTCGGGAAGGAAAATCAATATGAATAAAAAGAAAACTGCGACAGCAGCCTTTGCAATTGTATTAGCAGTTATTTTAGCCGTGGGCGGCGGCACTCTTGCATATTACAGCTATGGCAGCGTGGGCGCAAGCAATAATATTTCCGCCAATTTCAACTGGGTTGCCCTGACTGAAACAGACGGCAAGCCGGTTGCAGACAGCCAGAGCGGGAATATTACCAACAGCGGCTTTTATGAAATTGTTCCCGGCACATCGCAAGACAAAAACCCGGTTGTAAAAGTGAGCTATTCGGTAAATTCATATGTCTATGTTGTAATAGAAGACAATACCGGCAAGCTGACATCATGGCAGGCGGCGCCCGGCTGGTCTTTGCTTAGCGACAGCACAGACAGCCAAACCGGCACTACAACTTACATTTATTACCGTTTGGTAACTACCGATGATGAAGTTGAAGAAACGAAAACAGATTCAAACAGCAATGTGACATATTACAAAAACAGCTTTTCAGTGCTGAAAGATGACGTGATTTCATATTCGGCGTCGCTTTCAAACAGCGACACCATTGAGTCTGTAGACAGCAAAGGCAATGTAACGCTGAAGTCAGGCTTAAAGCTCACTGTGCAGGCTTATATAATTCAGGCGTCACCGTTTGCAGACGCCCAAAATGCATATCTTGCGATTAGCGGAAACGGCGTTGCCGTAAATGAAAACACCGGTGTGGTTGCAACAACGCTGGAAGCTGCTGTATCGGCTGCCAAAACCGGCAACACCATAACACTGCTTGACGACTGTGCTGTCAGCGGCACGCTTACTCTTTCGTCAAACATTGAACTGACGCTTAATTTAGACGGGCACAGCCTTACAAATTCTGTTTCTGACGACGGTTGTGTTTTAGCTGTAAGCAAAGGCAGCCTGACTGTTGCCGACACAGCCGGCGGCGGTGGGGTAATCGGCAATCTGACGGGGCAGGCCGGCGTGCTTTTGTCGGGCGGCAGTGTAACTGTGAGCGGTGGCACTGTTTCGGGCTCAGCCGGCATTATTACCACCGGCGGCACACTTAACATAACAGGCGGTGCCGTGGCAGGTCTGTCAACAAACTATGAAACTATGGACGTTTATTATGCTAATGACGGTGAAACGGTAAGCGCATATAAAGACAGGCTGGACAGCGGCGCATATGCCGTAAACGGCAGCGGCATTATAGTGGCCGCCGGGGCAGACAGCGCCCTTAAAGTCAATATATCCGGCGGGGAAATCAGCACTGCCGATTATGAAAATAATTATGACTTGTGCGTTGTGCAAATGACAGGTGAAGCTTATTCTGATTACGGTGTTTGCCTTAACATAACAGGCGGCACATTCGGCGGCGATGCCGCAGAAGCTCAAAATTATTACCTTGCGTGCGACTGGGGAAATGAAAGCAATAATGATTATGAATATAGCTGGATTGAGCTTAATATAAGCAATGTGGAAATCGGCGGAGTCTGCGGGAAATATTTTACTGAATTCGGCAGTGTTTGGGTAACCGGCTCTACGCCTTTTTAACTTAAGCAATCGGGAGCCGAACAGGACAGGGTTTATCTTGGCAATTTTTCCCAAATACTGCGTTAAAAATACTCGGAATACGAAAGTATTCCTGCATTTTTGCATTGCTTAAATAGAAATAAAAGGCAAAGCTATATGTCTTTGCCTGAAAAGGAGGAAACCCCGTGAAGCTTAAAAAGAAATATATAATCACCGTTCTTGCTTCGCTTTTATTAATTGCCGCTCTTATGGCTGCGCCCACATATTCATACCTTTACTACAAAAGCGCTTCAATTGTAAATAATTTTGCGCCGGGCAGCCTGGAAATATCGCTTGACGAGGCGGTGGTTGACAAATACGGCGAGCCTGTAACAGACGGCAGCGGGCAGGCAACAGGCGAACGCACAAGCACAGGCAACAGCTACAGATATCTTGCGGGCGCCGAGCTTACCAAAGACCCGACTGTAACGGTGTTTAATGGCAGCGATTCATGCTATGTATATGTCTGTGTTGTTGACGAACTTACGTCATGCACAAACTCTGCCGGCACGGCCCTGTTTACTGTTGAAGACCTGAACACAGACGACTGGGCGGTTGTTTCAACCGTTTCAGGCAGCAATGTAACCACCACTATTTACAGATATTGCGGCGACGCGCAAAGCAAAGACAGCGTTATAGACGCTTCGGCGGCAGAGTCAGACATTGTTTTAAGCCCTATATTTACCACCATAAAGGTTTCCGAAGAACTGACTCAGCAAGATATTGAAACTATTGGCTCAAAAACTATTACGGTGACGTCATGGGCTATTCAAAGCGCAAGCTTAACAACAGACGGGGCAGACGCCCTTGCAATTGCCGAGTTCACGTCTTAAAAACAGCATGTTACGGCTGGCGGCTGCCGCGCTGCAGCCGCGCCCGGAAATGCAAAGCAGTTTACATGAAAGAGGCAAATATGCAAATGAAAAATAAAATTACAGCATTATTGGCGGCATGTATTTTTTCAGCGCTTGTTTTGGCCCCGTCTTTGTTTGTATATGCATATGTAACCGTAAAGTCGTCAGACAGCGTTAACGTGTTTTCAGCCGAAGATTTTACCGGCGAACAAACGCAGGCCACCACAAGCACCGGCGCTGCAAAAACAACGCTTCCAAGCACAACCGCCGCGGCGGAAACTCTGCAAACAACCGCCCTGACAACCACGGCGGAGCCTGAAACTAAAACCGAAACTAAAACAAAAACAACCGCAGTTGAAAAAACTGCTGTGGCAGCGCAGTCCGGTGAAAGCGGCGAAAAGCGCAACCTTAGCTCCTCATCGCCGCCCACGGGCAAATAAACATTATTTAAATAAGTCGGTTAACGACCGGCTGAAAAACAAATTAAAGCCGCCGTGCATATTAGCACGGCGGCTTTTTGCTGCGTTTTCAGTCGTTTATGAAATGCTTCATAATGTCCGGGCCGAAATCAATAAAGTTGCCTGTTTCTTTTGCCGTTTCTTCGTCAATTGAAGACACGCCGGCTATTTCCCTGTTTTTATGGTAAATAATATACGGCACCGGGTCTGAGGCATGTGTGCCGGTTACAATTGGGGTTGGGTGGTCAGGCAAAACCATTATTTTATAATCGTCATATTTTTTCAGCCCGTCAAGCAATATCGGCAGCACGCGGCTGTCTATCAGCTCAATTGCCTTTACTTTGTTTTCAGGCTCATTTCTGTGGCCGCATTCGTCAGTTGCTTCGAAATGAATATAAACGAAGTCGCACCTTGTAAGTATATCAAGCGCAGCCCTTGCCTTGCCTTCAAAATTAGTGTCTATATAGCCTGTTGCGCCTGCAACTTCGGCAACTTCCATGCCGGCACAGCGGCCAATGCCCTTAAGCAGGTCAACCGCAGACACAACGCCGCCCTTTATTTTATTTATTTCTTCAAAAGAGCCCATTTGCGGGCGGGTGCCTTCACCCCACAGCCATATTGAATTGGCGGGGCGTTTGCCGGCGGCCTGCCGCGCAAGGTTTACGGGGTGATTTTTTAAAATGTCATATGATTTTTTCATCATTTCAATAAGAGGCGCGGCATTTTTGGCTGTTGAAAGATATTCGCCTATTACCCGCCCGGTAATGTCATGCGGCGGGGTCATATTTCCAAGCTCAGTGGTGCCGTTTGCCCAAATCAGGCAATGGCGGTATGAAACCCCCGGGTAAAATTTGAATTCAGCCGTGCCAAGCTCGCTTTCAACGGTTTTTATTATTTCAGCCGCTTCTTCGCTTGAAATGTCGCCCGCGCAGTAATCTATAATTGTTTTGTCTTCATATTTTTCATCGTCAGACAAAGTCACCAAATTACAGCGCAGCGAAACGTCTGTCTTTTTCATGTCAATGCCGATTGACGCGGCTTCCAGCGGGCTGCGCCCTGTGTAATATTTAGCCGGGTCAAAGCCCATAACGCTCATATTTGCCACGTCAGACCCCGGCTTGAGCCCCTTTGCCACCGTGCGCACAAGCCCCACCTCTGAACGCGCAGCCAAAAAGTCAAGGTTTGGCTTGTTTGCACACATCATGGGTGTTTTGCCGCCAAGCGCGGGCACAGGGTAATCTGCCATGCCGTCATATAAAACTACAATGTATTTCATATTTTCTCCTGAATTAAAATTTTATTGTTTATTTAAAATAATTTACGCCGCTTTCAAATATTTTCATGTCTTTTTCAAACGGCACGTTTTTGTAAAGGTCTTTGCCCATTCTTTCACAGTGGCCCATTTTGCCCAGTATTCTGCCGTCAGGCGATGTTATGCCCTCTATAGCTGAGACAGAGCCGTTCGGGTTAAACGGCATTTCCGCAACGGCTTTGCCGTCAGGCGTAACATATTGCGTGGCAATTTGGCCGTTTGCAATAAGTTCCTTTAGAACGTCGTTGTTTGCAACAAACCTGCCCTCGCCGTGTGAAATCGGCACGGCGAAAATATCGCCCGCATTTACGCCGGACAGCCATGGTGATTTAGTGTTTATTACCTTTGTGTAAGCAACACAGGAAATATGCCTGCCAATGGTGTTAAAGGTAAGAGTCGGGTCAGAACTTTTTAATTCCCTGATTTTGCCGTCAGGCACAAGCCCAAGCTTAATAAGAGCCTGAAAGCCGTTGCATATGCCAAGCATAAGCCCGTCGCGGTGATACAGCAGCTGCCCAACAGCGTCTTTTATTTTCGGGTTTCTGAAAGCGGTGGCTATAAACTTGCCGGAACCTTCCGGTTCGTCACCGCCGGAAAAGCCGCCGGGCAGCATAATAATCTGGCTGTTTGAAATCATTTCCGCCATTTTGTTTATGGAATCGTTTATGTCTGCTGCGGACAGGTTGTTTATTACAAACACATCGGCTTTTGCGCCGGCCTTTTCAAATGCGCGCGCCGTGTCAACTTCACAGTTGGTGCCCGGAAATGCCGGAATAAACACATGCGGGCGCGCCACTTTATTTTTGCAAATGAATATTGGCCGTTCGTCAGACAGCGGCACGTCAAACGGCATTGCGGCCGTTATGCCGCTTTTTGTAGGAAATACATTTTCAAGCTTTGCGCTCCAGCAGTCAATCAGCTCGTCTGTTGTAAACACTTCGCCGTCAATTATTATTACGCTGTTTTCATTTGTATAGCCCAGCAGCACCCCTGCCGGAAAATCGTTTTTGTCTGCCAGTTCAACAATAATATTGCCCTGAAGCGGTGCAAAAAGCACATCTCTTTGAAGCCCCTGTTCAAATGAAAAGCCGAATTTATTGCCAAACGCCATTTTGCACACCGCAGCCGCCGCGCCGCCCTCTTTAACAGTGGCGGCGGAAAGGACAGTGCCGTTTTGAACGCCATTGTAAACTTCTTTCATCATTTCAAGCGCTTTGTCATATTGCGGCAGCCCGGTTTTTTCGTCAACAGGCAGCTGCAGCATTTTAACCGCAGACAGCGCCTGCCTGAACTGCGCTGTGCCTGCCTTTGAAGCTTTTCCTATGCCGACTGCAAATGAAACCAAAGTGGGGGGAACGTCAAGCTTGTCAAAAGAGCCGCTCATGCTGTCTTTGCCGCCTATTGCCGGGGCGCTGTAACCAATCTGCGCCGAAAGTGCGCCAAGCAGCGCCGCCGCGGGCTTGCCCCAGCGCGCGGGGTCTGTGCCCAGGCGTTCAAAATATTCCTGGAAAGTAAGGTAAGCCCCTTCAGGGTTGCACCCTGCCGCAGCAAGCTTTGCAAGTGAATGCGTTACGGCAAACGCCGCTGAATGAAACGGGCTCCAGCGTGAAATGCCCGGTATAAAGCCATAAGACATAAATGTGGCAGTGTCAGTTTCACCGCTGAGCACCGGAATTTTTGCCGCCATGGCCTCTTCCGGCGTAAGCTGGTATTTGCCGGCAAACGGCATGTTAACGGTAGCCGCGCCGATTGATGAATCAAATCTTTCGGAAAGCCCCTTTTGGCTGCAAACTTCAAGGCGTGAAAGATTCTTTTTAAATGCGTCTGAAATTTTTATGCCTTGCAGTTCAGCGGGCACAGCAGTCCTGTAATTACTGTTTTCGTCTATGGCTTTTATCAGCACATCTGTGTGCTGCGTTACGCCGTTGGTGTTAAGAAATTCACGGCTTATATCAACAATTTTTTTGCCGCGCCAGGTCATAACCAGCCTTTTGTCAGACGTCACAACCGCAACGGGGGTTGCGCTCAGGTTTTCAAGCTTAGCAAGCTCAATAAATTTGCCCACGTTTTCACTGTCAAGCACAACAGCCATTCTTTCTTGAGATTCTGAAATGGCAAGCTCTGTGCCGTCAAGCCCGTCATATTTTTTCGGCACGCTGTCAAGATTGATGTCAAGCCCGTCTGCCAGTTCGCCTATGGCAACAGACACGCCGCCGGCGCCGAAATCATTGCAGCGTTTTATAAGCTGTGAAGCCGCGGGGTTTCTGAAAAGGCGCTGCAGCTTTCTTTCTGTGGGCGGGTTGCCCTTTTGCACTTCCGCGCCGCATTCCTGCAAAGACGACACTTTATGTGCTTTTGACGAACCCGTGGCGCCGCCGCAGCCGTCTCTGCCGGTGCCGCCGCCAAGCAGAATTACAATGTCACCCGCTTCAGGTGCTTGGCGAATTACGTTTTCTTTCGGCGACGCGCCTATAACAGCGCCTATTTCCATGCGCTTTGCCACATAGCCCGGGTCATAAAGCTCTTCAACCTGCCCGGTGGCAAGCCCTATTTGGTTGCCGTAGCTTGAATACCCCTCTGCCGCGGTGACTGTGATTTTGCTTTGCGGCAGTTTGCCTTCAAGCGTTTCGTCAAACGGCACGGTGGGGTCTGCCGCACCGGTTACACGCATTGCCTGGTATACATAAGCCCTGCCTGAAAGCGGGTCCCTTATAGCGCCGCCAAGGCATGTCGCCGCGCCGCCGAAAGGCTCAATTTCAGTGGGGTGGTTGTGCGTTTCGTTTTTAAACTGAACAAGCCACGGCTCTTTTTTGCCGTCAATTTCAGCCTCAATTTCTATTGAACAGGCGTTGATTTCCTCGCTTTCATCAACCTTAAGAGCTTTTCCTTGGCTTTTCAGATATTTTGCGCCTATGCACGCCATGTCCATAAGGCACACGTCTTTTTTTCTGCCGGCATACAGTTCTTTTCTTATTTCAAAATATTGCGCCAGGGCGTTTTCAACAGCGCTTTTATATTTGCAGTTTTCAACTTCAATATTATCAAGTATTGTTGAAAATGTTGTGTGGCGGCAATGGTCGCTCCAATAGGTGTCTATTACCTTGAGCTCTGTTAAAAACGGGTCTCTCTTTTCTGTTTTGAAATAGTCCCTTACCCACATCAAGTCCTGCACGCTCATGGCAAATCCCATTGAGCTGTGGTAGCTTTCAATTTCACTGTCGCTCATGGCTATAAAGCCGCACACCTGCGCAATGTCTGCCGGCACATCTGCTTTTATGTTCAGCGTTTCAGGCATTTCCATTGAAGCCGGGCGAGATTCCACCGGGTTTATCATATAGCTTTTTATTTTTTCAAAATCAGCGTCTGTAATGTTGCCGCGCAGGGCTATTACTTTCGCGCTTGCAACGTTCGGGCGGGCGCCGGCTGTAAGAAATTGAATGCACTGTGCGGCGCTGTCTGCCCGCTGGTCATACTGCCCGGGCAGATATTCCGTTGCAAAATATTTCCAGTCTTCGGGAAAATCAATGTCATAATAAACATTGTCAAGGTTAGGCTCTGACAGAATTGTTACAACCGCCCTGTCAAATTCTTCGCGCGAAAGCCCCTCAACGTCATATCTGTTGATTATTCTGAGCTCATCAAGCGCCGTTATGCCGATATTGTTTTTTAAATCGTTTAAAATATGTAAGGCTTCAATATCGTTGCCTTTCTTTTTTTCAACAAAAACACGAAATACTACTGACATAAATTTTACCTTCCTGTTTTTAACTTGGTGGGGTAAGCCCTTACTCAAAAATCTTTTTAGATATAATAGCACAATATTTTAATTTTTCATATAGTAAAATTAAAATTATTTATAAATTCGTAATTTTATCTTCGCCGACTGAAAGGGGCATTGACTCCGGCAAATTTCTGCCGCCGGAAAGTGAAAGCCACAGCTTCATATACTGCGCCGGGAAAGCCATGGCTGGCAGCGCAATTATGCCCATTTTGCCGAATTTGGCTGAGCTTTCGTAAACACTGCCGCTGCCACCGCTTAAAAAGCATGGAATTTGCCGCTCTTGCAGGCTGTTTATAAAATTTATAAAGCTTTCATCTGTGCTTGGCAGTGTGCCGGAATGATAAGCGCGAATCAGCGCGCAGCGCGTGTTTTCGCCCGCTTTGGGGTATTTTAAGCCCGGGCGCGCATAAACCACAGCTATTTCGCCGCTGTATTTTGAAAGCTGAATCTTGCCAAACGGGGCAGCTTCGTCAGGCACGGCGGCATAGTTTTTATTTTTTACAAAAGCGCCGTTTTCAAATTTTGCATAAATTTGCCCCGCAGCGCTGTAAATGCAAGAGCTGTAATCGCTGTGGCAAAGCAGCCTTGACGCCCTGTGCACGGCGCAGACTTCGTTTTTGTTTTTATAAACGACAAATACGCCCGCCGCGCGGTTTTCGGTTATAAAATGCACTGCGCAGTTGAAATTTTCAAAGCCGTTTGTGCGCCGGTCTGCCAAAACATAGTCTGCGCTGACTATTACAACGCTTTTGCAGCCGGAACCGCAGGCATATGACAGCGCTGCAGATGTGTATTGCAGCGTGTCGGTGCCATGCAGCAGTATAACCCCGTCATAGCCCGGCATATTGTCAATAACTGAGTTTACAATTTGTGAAATGCGCTGCCCGTCGTTGTTTTCGCTGGGAATGTCAGCGGCGTTTAAAAAAGAAAATTCAGCCGTTTCGTTTTTTAAATTTGCAAGCAGCAGCTCATAGGCTTTTTCGCCTGTTTTTATAATTTGATTTTCATTTTTGCAGCAAATTGTGCCGCCTGCCGATATAACCAATATTTTCATTTTTTCACCCTTTTTGTTGAAAAATATGCTTTAAACTGATATTATATTCATTATGGAAAATGAAGATAAAAGATTTATAGATTTGGCGCGCAGAAGTTATGAAAAAGGCGTTGCCGTTTACACTGAATTTTTAAGCGAAGCCGGGCAAAGCGCGCTTTTGTCGCTGAAGCTTGATATAAAGCCGGTGCTTTGGGGCGGTTTTGCCGGCGCAGAGCGGCGCATTGCCATATTCGGCGCCGGTGCCGAACAGGCGCCTGTGCGGCTAATGAAAATAGAGCCGGTTTCGCAGAAATTTGCCCCAAAGCTTTGCCACCGCGACTTTTTGGGCGCTGCTTTAGCCCTTGGGGTAAAGCGTGAAATGATAGGCGATATTATAGTTTTTGAAAATACCGGCTATTTATTTTGCAAAGACACGGTTTTTGAATATATATGTGAAAATCTTGAATCTGTAGGGCGGGCAAAGGTGCGCTGCGCCGAAATTAAATGCCTGCCGCAAGGCGCAGGCCCAAAAATGCAGCGGGAAAATGTAATGGTTTCGTCAAAACGGCTTGACAGTGTTATCGGGGCAGTCTATAATTTACCAAGGGGCCGGGCAAAGGATTTATTTAATGAAAAAAAGGTGTTTTTAAATTCAGCTGAAGAGCGCAGCCCGGCATATGTGCTGAAAAGCGGTGACGTAATATCTGTGCGCGGGCACGGCAAATTTATATTTGAAGTTCAAGAGGGCACAACTAAAAAAGGCCGTTTGATTTTAAGTATAAACCGCTATATATAGCGCTTGGCTTTTTTAGCGCAGCACTTAAAAACGGGCGTGCCACGCTAATAGCTCAGGGGAATGCCGGCGCCTTGAAAAGCGTTACTTTCCTGTTTTTAATCAGCGGTGATTACTGTTTCTCGCCGGGGCGGCAGCCCCGGGGCCCAAAGTTTAATGACTTTCACGCCCTTATTGAAAAAGCAGCCCTTTTATTAAAAGAGCTGCTTTAAGCAGAAAATGCCACACATTTAAAGCTTGATTTCATGCACCCAGCCTTCGGGCGCTTCCAATGTGCCCATTTGCATGCCGGTAAGGGTGTCGTAAAGCTTTTGGGTAACTTCGCCCATTTTTTCCATGCCGCTGGGCAGGCATATTTCCCTGCCGTGGTCAACAATTTTGCCAACGGGGCTTATAACGGCGGCCGTGCCGCACAGCCCGCATTCCGCAAAGTCAGCCACCTCTTCAAGCGTTACTTTGCGCTGCTCAACCTTCATGCCAAGCATGTTTTCGGCTACATAGCAAAGAGACCGCCTTGTGATTGAAGGCAGAATTGAATCTGATTTCGGCGTTACTATAACCCCGTCTTTGGTTACGAACAGGAAGTTTGCGCCGCCGGTTTCTTCAACATAAGTTCTGCTTGCGGAATCTAGATACATGTTTTCATCAAAGCCGTTGTTATGAGCGTCAACTATTGCATAAAGGCTCATGGCGTAATTCAGCCCGGCTTTTATATTGCCGGTGCCGTGCGGGGCTGCCCTGTCAAGGTCGCACACGCGAATGGTAATCGGCTTGGCGCCGCCCTTGAAATATGGGCCCACAGGCGTGCAGAAAACCCTGAACTGATATTCGTCTGCCGGTTTAACGCCGATAACCGCATTTGAGCCAAACATATATGGGCGCAGGTAAAGAGTTGCGCCGCTGCCATATGGCGGCACCCACGAAGCGTTTGCCCTTACAACATCTTCAACGGCTTTTACAAACCTGTCTTCCGGGAACACGGGCATTTGCAGCCTTTTGGCTGACGCCACCATGCGCTTTGCATTTAAGTCAGGGCGAAAGCAAACTATTCTGCCGTCTGCCGTGGTATATGCCTTTAAACCCTCAAACACGGTTTGGGCATATTGCAGCACACAGGCGCATTCGCTCATAGTAATTTCGGCATTGTCTGTCAGGGCGCCGCAGTCCCACTCGCCGTTTTTGAAATTACTTACAAAACGGTAGTCAGTCGGCATATATGAAAAGCCAAGGGCTGACCAGTCAATATCTTTTTTTTGCATATGTATTCACACTGCCTTTCTTAAAAATAGCAAAATATGTTTCGCGCCTGTTTAAACGGCCGGCGCATATCGGGGCGTGTGCCGCGGCGAAGCCAAAGCTGAAATAAAGCTTTTATAAAAGTGAACGGCAGGCGTCCTTTTATTGAAATTTTACCACCGTTAAATCAGAAAAGCAAGAGGAAAGCAGTATTTTATTTACAAACAAAGCACTTGCCAGCTGCTTTTCAGGCGACAAGGGGGGAGAAAAGTGCATGAACTTTCAATTGCAGACCGTTTAATGAAAACGGCAGACAAATATGCGCGCGAAAACGGCGCCAAGTCAGTGCCTGAAATAGTTGTGCAGATAGGCGAGCTCAGTGATGTTGTGGGTGAATGCCTGCAAACATATCATTCAATGCTAAAGGAAGATTATGAGCTGCTAAAAGACAGCCGCCTTAAAACAGAAACGCTGCCGGCGCTTTGCGAATGCACGCAGTGTAAAACAAAATATAACCCGCGTGAAAGTGATTTCATATGCCCGCATTGTTCGTCAGGCGCGGGCAAAATAATCAGCGGGCGCGAGTTTATAATAAAAGAAATAAAAATAACTTAGCGGGAAATGCCCCGCTTCGTAAGGCGGCGGGGTCCGGCTTTTAATCAGCGTGAATACAATCTCACGCGGGGGGGCGGCAGCGGCTGTCGCTTGGGCCTTTATATCATTATCAAATCATTATCAAAAAAGGAGCTTTAACATGGAAGAATTTAAGGTAATAGAAATCAAAAAAAGTATTTTTGAAGACAATGACAAAGACGCAGACAACCTTAGGCAGGAATTAAAGGAAAACGGCACTTTCCTGCTTAATCTTATGTCGTCTCCGGGCAGCGGCAAAACAAGCACGCTTATAAAAACCATTGAGCTTATGAAAAATGATTTTAAAATAGGCGTAATGGAAGCGGACATTGATTCGTCTGTTGACGCCAATAAAATTGCCGAAACCGGTGTTAAAACAATTCAACTGCACACCGGGGGCATGTGCCATTTAGACGCGTCTATGACAAGGCAGGGCATAACAGAGCTTGGCACACAGGCGCTTGACGTGGTGTTTCTTGAAAATGTCGGCAATCTTGTGTGCCCGGCGGAATTTGACACCGGCGCCGTTAAAAACGCTATGATTTTGTCTGTGCCGGAAGGAGACGATAAGCCGCTCAAATACCCGCTTATGTTCAGCATTTCAGACGCGGTTATAATAAACAAAATTGACACTGCCGCAGTGTTTGACTTTGATTTTGAAAAGGCAAAGCAAAGAATAAAAGCGCTTAACCCGAAATGTGAAATCTTTTTAATTTCTGCCAAAACGGGGCAGGGCGTTGCCGAATGGGCAGAGTGGCTCAGGCGTGAAGTTGAAAATTACAATGTTCAGTAAACGGCAATATTTTATTTTAAAAAATCCAAGCCAAATTGCTTGAAAACAGGGGCTGAAATGGCAAAAAGAGCCGCAGCGCGGCAGTTTGTTTGCATATTTTGCAATGAGCAGGCCTGCAAAAGAAAATTTATTAAATATTTATTGTCTTTTTGCTGTTTTTGTATTATTATATATTCAATAAGAGCTTGCCCTTAATTGGGCGCCTAAACGGGGCTTTGCCCCTTATTGAATTTTTGTTTCGGGGGTATTGCAGTGTCAAATGTACGAACTTATACAGCCAAAGAAAGAAACATGTACCTTGTGGGCATGTTCGGGCAAAACATGCTTTACAACATAGTGGGCACCGGGCTTTACTATTATTTTCAAAATATTATTTGCCTGCCTGCCGTTGCACTGGGGTGGATATTTGCCATTGCCAGAATATGGGACGCTATAAACGACCCCATGATGGGCACTATTGTTGACAGGACAAAGTCAAAATACGGCAAATGCCGCTCATGGCTGCTGTTTTCACCGCTGTTTATATGCATAATAACATGTTTGTGCTTTATAAACGGCAATTACAGCACGGCAAAGCTTGCCGGCAACAGCACGTCAATGTTTTTAATTGTGGCGTGGGCCGCTGTTTCATATATACTTTGGGGCATGAGCTTCACCACGGGCGACGTGCCGCTGTGGGGCATGATTAGCCGCATGAGCGAAGATGAAAAAGACCGTTCAACCCTTATTTCGCTTGCAAGAATTATAGCGTCAATCGGCGGCGCGGTTGTGCTGGTTTCAATAATTCCGCTGTCTCAGGCAGTAAACCAAATGCTTGGCAAGTCGGTAACCGCACAGTCAGGCTTTGTTGCGGTCGGCATAGGAATCACAATTATAGCGGCGCTGCTGTTTGAATGCGCGGGGCTTGGCACAAAAGAAAAAGTGCCCGCTTCAAGCGAAAGAAGAAGCATGAAGGAAAGCTTCAGCCTTATGTGGAAATGCGTGCCGTTCAGGCGGCTTTTTATAAGCGGAATTCTGCGCGCGCCGTTTCAGCTTATGATGACTGTTGCAATGACTTTGCTTTCTTATTATTATTGCGAGGGCGACCTTACAAATGCATTTACAGACATTAAAACTCTTGTTATAGTCGCAATAGTTGCGGGCGGGCTGTTTATTGGGCAGTTCGTTGCCATGGCTATCTGCCCGGCGCTTATGAAAAAATTTGACGTTAAACATATTTACAACTTTTCAAGCGGCGCGTCGGCGGTGCCGTTTGCGCTCATTTTTGTTGTATATCTTGCCGCGCCCACAGAGCTTGACAAAATCGGCTGGGCGCTGCTGGTTGGGCTGTGCATGCTGCTGTCCGGCGCCGGCTTTGGCGCGGTAAACGTTTGCCAGTCTATAATGATTTCAGACTGCATTGATTATGAAGAATACCACCATGGCTTCAGGCCTGACGGGGTTTTCTTCAGCGGGCAAAGCTTTATTACAAAGTTTTCAACAGGCATTGCTTCAATTATTTCGGCATATGCATATGCCGCAGTGGGCTATACAGACGTAAATATAGAAGCCATGAATTCAGCGCTTCAAAGCGGCGCAAGCTTTGCGACAGATTATTCCGAATATGCAAAGATTATGTGGTTTTTAATTTCAATTCCGCCTGCCGTTGGCATGCTGCTGGCTGTTTTGCCGACTCTTAAATATGAAATAGACCAAAAGAGCCATGAAAAAATGCTTGCAGAGCTTGTTGAAAGGCACAGCCTTGCCGAAGCAGATGCAATGCAAGACAGCGCCGGGGCTGACAATGCCGGCGGCGAGCAAGCACAGGGCTGAATTTAAATTAAACGCCGGGCGCTTTTGCCGCAGTGCAACCATGCGGCTGCCCCGGTGAAAAATTTTAAAGAGGTAAAATTTATGCATAATATAACAGAAAGCATTAAATACATAGGCGTCAGTGACAAAGAACTGAAAATATTTGAAAATCAATATCCGCTGAAAAACGGCATGGCATATAATTCATATTTTATTGACGATGAAAAGCTTGCCGTTTTTGACACGGTTGACGCTGCAAAGACAGACGAATGGCTTGAAAATCTTGAAAGCGCGCTTGCCGGGCGGCAGCCTGATTACCTTATAATTTCACATCTTGAGCCAGACCATTCGGCAAATGTTTCCCTTTTGGTGCAAAAATTTCCTGAAATAACCCTTGTTGCCAGCGCAAAGGCATTTGCCATGCTGGGCCAGTTTTTTGATATTCCGGCAGGCGTTAAAAAGCTTGCCGTAAAAGAGGGCGACACATTGTGCCTTGGCAAGCACACGCTAAGTTTCATAATGGCGCCAATGATTCACTGGCCTGAGGTAATTATGACTTATGAACAGTCAGAGAGGGTTTTGTTTTCGGCTGACGCATTCGGCAAATTCGGCGCGTTTGACTGTGACGAAGACTGGGCTTGCGAAGCAAGGCGCTATTATTTCAACATTGTGGGCAAATACGGCCAGCCGGTGCAGACTCTGCTTAAAAAGGTTCTTGCGCTTGACGTCAGGGTAATATGCGCTCTGCACGGCCCGGTGTTAAGCGAAAATCTTGAATATTACATAAATCTTTACAACACATGGTCTTCATATTCCGTTGAAAGCGAAGGTGTGTTTATAGCATATGCTTCAATTTACGGCAACACCGAAAAGGCGGTATTTAAGCTTAAAGAAATACTTGAAAAAAAGGGCTGCCCAAGGGTTGCAATAAGCAACCTTGCTAAAGACGATATTGCAGAAGCCGTGGCAGACGCATTTAGATACGGCAAAGAGGTGTTTATGGCGGCAAGCTATGACGGCGGCGTTTTTCCGCCAATGGAAGCCTTTTTATGCCATTTAAAAAGCAAGGCCTTTCAAAACAGAAGGGTTGCGCTTGTTGAAAACGGCTCTTGGGGGCCGACTGCCGCAAGGGCTATGAAAGCGCTTATTGAGCCAATGAAAAACATAACGCTGTGCGACAAAAGCGTAACAATTAAAACAACCCTGAGCAAGGCCAATGAAACACAGCTTGAAGAGCTGGCAGACGAAATTCTTGCTTAAGAACAGAACAGCCCAAAGCGATAATTTTAGCACCCTGCGCCATTTTTTGTTTTAATATACGCCGGTATATCTGCGTCAAAGAAACGGCGCCGCCGCAAATAAAAAGTAAAAGGGGGGGCAGCGCATGCCGCCGGTTTCTTTAATGGTAAAGCCAGCGTCGTCAATGTGCAATATTCAGTGCGAATATTGCTTTTACCGCGATGTCGCCCAAAACAGAGAGCAATTTCAGTTTGGCATTATGAGCGACTCCACGGCAGAGGAGCTTGTCAAAAAATCTCTTTTATATGCAGACTCTGCCGGCGTTTCTTACACCTTTCAGGGCGGCGAGCCGCTGCTGGCCGGGCTTTCATATTTTAAAAGCTTTGTTGAAAAGGTAAAGATTTATAATGTAAAGGGCAGCGCGGTGTCTTATGCCCTGCAAACTAACGCCACGCTTATTGACGAAGACTTTGCGCGCTTTTTTGCAGAAAATAATTTTCTTGTGGGGGTCAGCTTAGACGGCGACTTTGATTCAAACAAATTCAGGCGCGCGCCTGGCGGGGGCAGCACATTTAATAAGGTCATAAAAGCCGCGCGGCTGTTAGAGCGCTTTAAAGTTCAATATAATATTGTTTCGGTGCTTACAGACTTTTCCGCTAAAAGAGGAGAAAAAATTTATAAGTTTTTCAAATCAAAGGGTTTTAAATATTTGCAATTTATACCCTGCCTGCGCCCATTTGGCAGCCATGATGAAAGCGAGCTTTACATGACTGACGAATCTTATGCAGATTTTCTTATAAAGGTTTTCAGGCTCTATGCCGCAGACTGGGCGCATGGAAACTATGTAAGCGTGCGCCAGTTTGACAACTGGGTAAACCTGTATCTTGGCTTTCGCTGCGAACAATGCGGCATGGAAGGGCGCTGCACACAGCAATTTGTTGCAGAGGGCAACGGAAATATATACCCGTGCGATTTTTTCTGCACAGACGAATATTTGCTGGGCAACATAAACGACTGCAACTTTGCAGAGCTTGCCTCGTGCGACAGGGCGCGGCGGTTTTTGACAGAGGGCTTTGACACGCCCGAAAAGTGCAAAGGCTGCCCTTATTTTCAGCTTTGCCGTGCCGGCGGCTGCAAAAGGACAAGGCAAAGCGCAGACTATTGCGGCGCATATAAACGTTTCTTTTCAGAGTGCCTGCCGCTGTTCAGAATTTTTGCCGGGTGAAATCGGCGCGCGGCAGCTTCCACACACCGTTAAAAAACAGCCAAAACCACTTGACAAAAAAATTTCAGGGTGTTATCATTAATATTGAAATGAAAACATCATTTTAAAAGCGCTTGTGTTTTAAGCCGGCGCAAAAGCCTGCGGCAAGCGCCACGGCGCTTTACAAATTTAATAAAATCAAACCGTTGAAGCGGAAATAAAGGCAAAGCACGAATTTACAGAGAGCCCCGTTGCTGGAAAGGGGTAATAAACGGCCTGCCAAATGGCCCGCTGAGGGTGCGCAGAAAAGCTTTAAGCTTAGTATAACGCAACGTGCAGACCTGCGTTAATCGGTCAAAGATATGATAGTATCTTGCAAGAGTGTGCGGGTTTTCCGCAAAACAGGGTGGTACCGCGATTAAAAATCGTCCCTGACGGCAGTGTAATACTGCTGTCAGGTTTTTTTATTTTAAAAGGCCGGGCAGCCAAAAGTCCCGGCAGACTGCACAGGCGTGGGCATTCCCCACCTAATATTCAGAGTATTTTTAACGCAGTATTTGGGGCATTGCCAAGATAAACCTTGCCCGGCTCGGCTCACGATTGCTTAAGTTATTTGGGGTGATAAAAATGCAAATCAGACCTTCGTTTGAAGAAGTTATAAATTTGGCGAAAGATTATAAAACAATTCCGCTGTCAAAGGAAATAGAGTTTAGCTATACGCCGGGGCAGGTAATTAAAAAGCTTAAAAACGTCAGTTCGCACTGCTTTGTGCTTGAATCTTGTGAAGACGCCCACCGCTGGGGCAGGTATACATTTATAGGCTATGACCCGAAAGCCGAAATAACCTGCAAGGACTATGCTGTTACGGTGGCAGACGAATATGGGGTTATGAAATACGACTCTTCGCCCCGCCGGCATATTCAAAAAATTCTTGACGAACACAAGAGCCCGAAGCTTGAATATCTGCCCACTTTCGCAGGCGGGCTGGTTGGCTATTTTTCATATGACTATATAAAATACAGCGAAAACGGCATTGACCTTGACGCGGCTGACGACGGCAATTTTAAAGACGTTGACCTTATGCTGTTTGACAAGGTAATAGCCTTTGACAACAGGGAAAAAAAGATTATTTTAATTTCAAACATGCAAACAGACAGGGTGGCTGAAAATTATAAAAGCGCCGTGTGCGAGCTTGAAATAATGCAGGACATAATAGAAAACGGTGCAGAAGCTCCGCAGCCGGAAGCGGTGCTTAAAACAGATTTCAAACCGCTTTTCAGCGCCGGGGAATACGGCGCAATGGTTGAAAGGGCAAAGCATTATATTCGCGAGGGCGATATTTTTCAGGTGGTGCTTTCCAACAGGCTTGAAGCCGGCATGGAAGGCTCGCTTTTCAACACATTTGAAAGGCTCAAAAAAATAAACCCAAGCCCTTATATGTTTTATTTTTCGTCAAATGACATTGAAATTGCCGGTGCGTCGCCAGAAACCCTTGTCAAGCTTACAGGCGACACGCTTTACACATACCCGCTTGCGGGCACCAGGCCGCGCGGCAAGACGGCAGAGGAAGACGCGCAGCTTGAACAGGCGCTGCTTTGCGACCCAAAAGAGCTGTCTGAACACAATATGCTGGTTGATTTGGGCAGAAATGATTTGGGCAAAATAAGTTGTTTCGGCAGCGTGAAAGTTCAGCAATACCACAACATTTTAAAGTTCAGCCATGTTATGCACATAGGTTCCACAGTTTCCGGCACAATAAGGGGCGGCTGCGGCGCGCTTGACGCCATTGACGCAGTGCTGCCGGCAGGCACGCTTTCCGGCGCGCCGAAAATCAGGGCAATGCAGATTATAAACGAACTTGAAAATAACAGGCGCGGCATATACGGCGGCGCAATAGGCTATATTGACTTTACGGGCAACCTGGACACATGCATTGCAATAAGAATTGCCTATAAGAAAAACGGCAAGGTCTATGTCCGTTCCGGGGCGGGCATTGTGGCAGATTCAAACCCTGAAAAGGAACACCTTGAATGTTTAAATAAGGCAAGGGCGGTTGTAAATGCCCTGCAATGCGAAAAGGGGGAAGAAAATTGATATTGTTGATTGACAATTATGACAGCTTTTCATATAACCTTTACCAGTTAATCGGCGCTGAAAACCCCGACATAAAAGTAATAAGAAACGACGAAATGACTTTGCCTGAAATAAAGGCGCTTCAGGCCGAATATATTATTTTATCGCCGGGGCCGCGGCGCCCCAAAGACGCGGGCGTGTGCATTGAAGTCGCAAGAGAACTGGGCAAATTTTCAAAAATTCTGGGTGTTTGCCTTGGCCACCAGTCAATATGCGAAGCCTTCGGCGCCACGGTTACATATGCGCGTGAACTTATGCACGGCAAGCAAAGCGTGGTGCAAATTGACACGGCAGACCCGATTTTCAGCTCTCTTCCCGGTGAAATCACGGTTGCAAGATACCATTCGCTTGCGGCAGACCCCGCCACCATACCCGCGTGCCTTAAGGTAATTGCCAAAACGCAAGACGGTGAAATAATGGCAGTCAGGCACACGCAATACCCTATTTGGGGGCTGCAATTCCACCCGGAGTCAATAATGACGCCTGACGGCAAAACAATATTGCATAATTTTTTAAGCGCAAAGGCATAAATTTCCGCTTTCATGCGCTTACGATTATAAAATTACAACCAATTCACTCAAAGCTTTTGCCTTGATGAATTCATATCACGCCCCGTTCGGCCGCGCGGGAATAACGTGGTTTAAAATTTTGCAGCCGGAAAGGTTTATGGTAACAATGTTAAAGGATTTACTTTTTAAGGTAACGGCAGGCGAAAATCTTACTTATGACGAAGCAAAGAGCGCCGTTGAGGAAATCATGGGCGGCGAATGCTCTGCTGCGCTTATTGCGTCTTTTTTAACCGCGCTTGCGATTAAAGGCGAAACAGACGATGAAATAGCCGGCTCGGCAAACGGCATGCGCAGCCGCGCCCTGCATTTTGACGGGGCGGTGCATTCGCTTGACATAGTGGGCACCGGCGGCGATAAGTCAAACAGCTTCAACATATCTACCACAGCGTCTTTTGTGCTTGCTGCTGCCGGCGTAAAAATTGCCAAGCACGGCAACCGCGCGGCGTCGTCTCAAAGCGGCGCGGCAGATTGCCTTGAAGCTTTGGGGGTCAATGTAAACGCCGACTCGGCCGTTATGAAAAAAGCGTTTGATGAAGCTAATATGTGTTTTCTGTTTGCGCAGAAATACCACAGCGCAATGCGCTTTGTGGGGCCGGTGCGCAAGGAAATAGGCATAAGAACTGTGTTTAATATCTTGGGCCCCTTGACTAACCCCGCCGGGGCAGACATGATGGTTTTGGGCGTTTTCAGCAGGGAATATGTTGAAAAAATTGCAAAGGTTATAATAAAGCTCGGCGTTAAAGACGCTTTGGTGGTGTTTGGGCTTGACACATTTGACGAAATCAGCGCCTGCGGCGAAACTGCCATTGCAGAAGTCAGAAACACAGACATCAAATATTACACCATAAAGCCTGAAGATTTCGGCTTTAAACGTTATAAAAAGTCAGACTTATTGGGCGGCACGGCGCAGGAAAACGCCGCAATAACAAGGGCCGTGCTGGCAGGCGGCGGAACAGACGCGCAAAGAACAGCCGTTATTTTAAACGCGGGCGGCGGAATATATGTTGATAGGCGCGGCAAAGTCAGCCTGAAGGAAGCCATGGACATAGCTGCCGAAAGCATTGATTCAGGCAGGGCGCTTGAAACGCTGAATAAATTTACAGAGATAACAAATGAGTAACACTATTTTAAATGAAATTGCCGCTTATACCAAAGAAAGATATGCGGCTATTAAGAAAAAAGAAAGCGAAAAGTCAGTAACAGCAAAAGCGCTGGCAATGAAAAAGGGCGCGTTTGAATTTGAAAAAGCTTTGGGCGCACCCGGCCTTTCGTTTATATGCGAAATTAAAAAAGCCAGCCCGTCAAAGGGGCTTATATCGCCTGATTTTCCTTATTTGAAAATTGCGCTTGAATATGAAAAGGGCGGCGCAGATTGCATTTCATGCCTTACAGAGCCCAGGTGGTTTTTGGGCGCAGACGAATATTTAAGGAAAATCAAAGCTGCTGTTTCAATTCCGGTGCTGCGCAAGGATTTCACGCTTAGCAGTTACCAGATTTATGAAGCAAAGCTATTGGGGGCAGACTGTGTGCTGCTTATATGCGCGTTGCTTTCGGAAAGCCAAATCAGGGAATATATTGCAATTTGCAATGATTTGGGAATCAGCGCGCTGGTGGAAGCGCATAGTGAGCCTGAAACAGAAACGGCTCTTCGCGCCGGGGCGCGCATAGTGGGGGTAAACAACAGAAATTTAAACGACTTTTCGGTTGACGTTTCCAATTCGGCGCGCATGAGACGGCTGATTCCCGAAAACATTATATATGTCAGCGAAAGCGGCGTAAAAAGCAGGGCAGACATTGAAACGCTGCAAGCTAATAACACAAATGCCGTGCTTATAGGCGAGGCGCTTATGCGCGCGCCTGACAGGGCTGCGGCTTTAAAGGAGCTCAGGGGCAATGCTAATTAAAATTTGCGGGCTCAGGCGCGAGCAGGACATTGATTATGTAAACGAATTAAAGCCGGACTTTGCGGGCTTTATATTAACCCCCGGCTTTCGCAGAAGCATTGACATGGAAACGGCAAAGCGCCTTAAGTCTCGGCTTTGCGGTGAAATAAAGGCGGTAGGCGTGTTTGTTGACGACGACACAGAACGCATAAATTTCTTTGTCAGCAGCGGCATAATAGACATAGTTCAGCTGCACGGCAATGAAAGCGGCGGCTATTGTAAAAAAATAAAAGCGCCTGTAATAAAATGCTTTAAGGTCGCCGGTGGCGCAGCGGGCGCAAAGCTTAAAGACTATGACTGCGAATATTTCATGTTCGATTCCGGCGCGGGCAGCGGGCAGGCATTTGAATGGAAAAACATTCCCAAAACGCAAAAAAAGTTTTTTTTGGCAGGCGGGCTTTGTGAAAGCAATTTAAAATCAGCCATTGAAACGGTAAAGCCGTTTGCGCTTGATATTTCGTCAGGCGTTGAAACCGGCGGCGTTAAGGATTACAATAAAATCAAAAGAATATTGGAGATTGCAAGGTATGAATAAAGGCAGATTCGGAATACACGGCGGGCAGTATATACCAGAAACGCTGATGAATGAAATTATAAATCTTGAAAAAGCTTATGAACATTATAAAAACGACCCTGACTTTATAAAAGAGCTTGACACTGTAAACAGGGAATATGCGGGCAGGCCGTCGCTGCTTTATTATGCTGAAAACATGACGCAGGACTTGGGCGGCGCCAAAATTTACCTGAAGCGTGAAGATTTAAACCACACCGGCGCGCATAAAATCAACAATGTCTTGGGGCAGTGCCTGCTTGCAAAAAAAATGGGCAAAACGCGCATAATAGCGGAAACCGGCGCGGGGCAGCACGGTGTTGCGGCTGCCACCGCGGCAGCGCTTATGGGGCTTGAATGTGAAATCTATATGGGCAAGCTTGACACTGAACGCCAGGCTCTTAACTGTTACAGAATGGAACTTTTAGGCGCCAAGGTGCACCCGGTTTGCACCGGCACCATGACTTTAAAGGACGCGGTAAACGAAGCCATGCGCGAATGGGTGTCGCGCGTAGACGACACGCTTTATGTGCTTGGCTCTGTCATGGGGCCGCACCCATTTCCCACTATAGTGCGCGACTTTCAGGCTGTTATAAGCCAGGAAGCGCGCGAACAGATTTTGCAAAAAGAGGGCAGGCTGCCGAACGCTGTGCTGGCGTGTGTGGGCGGCGGGTCAAACGCCATGGGCATGTTTTATAATTTCATTAATGATAAAGATGTTCGCCTTATTGGCTGTGAAGCGGCAGGCAAGGGTGTTGACACAAAAGAAACCGCAGCCACAATGGCCACCGGCACACCGGGCGTTTTCCATGGCATGAAATCATATTTTTGCCAAGACGAATACGGCCAGATTGCGCCTGTTTACAGCATATCGGCGGGGCTTGATTACCCGGGTGTTGGCCCTGAACACGCCCATCTTAAAGACACGGGCAGGGCGGAATATGTGCCTGTGACTGACGACGAAGCCGTAAACGCGTTTGAATATCTTGCAAAAACGGAAGGCATAATTTGCGCCATTGAAAGCGCGCATGCAATAGCCCATGTAATGAAAATTGCGCCGCAAATGAATAAAAACGAAATTATAATTTGCTGCCTTTCCGGCAGGGGAGACAAAGACGTGGCCGCCATAGCAAGGTACAGGGGGAAAGAAATTTATGAATAAAATAGCAAAAGCATTTTCCGGCAAAAAGGCGTTTATAGGTTTTGTGACTGCCGGTGACCCGGACATGGAAACAAGCAGGCAGATAATACTTAAAATGGCCGAAGGCGGCTGTGATTTAATTGAAATAGGCATTCCTTTTTCAGACCCGATTGCAGAGGGTGTTGTAATTCAGGGGGCAAATATTCGTTCACTTGCAAACGGCACTACAACAGACAAGGTTTTTGAACTTACAAAAGAAATTTCAAAAGAAACCGACGTGCCGCTGGTTTATATGACATATTTAAACGTGCTTTTTAAATATGGCTATGACAGGTTTTTAAGCCGTGCCGTGGAAAGCGGAATAAGCGGGGTAATAATACCTGACATGCCGTTTGAAGAAAAACACGAACTTTCAGACGTTGCCGAAAAATACGGCATAGACGTAATTTCACTTATTGCGCCCACAAGCGACGAACGCATAAAAATGATTGCCGAAGACGCACAGGGGTTTATTTATGAAGTTTCATCTCTCGGCGTTACGGGGGTAAGAAACGAAATTAAAACAGACCTTGAGTCAATCACCGCCGCCATAAAAGCCGTTACAGACACGCCGGTGGCAATAGGCTTCGGAATCAGCACGCCTGAACAGGCAAAAAAATATTCCCGTGTGGCAGACGGTGTAATAGTCGGTTCCGCCATAGTGCGCCTTGTTGAAAAATATGGCAAAAACGCCCCCGAACAGGTTTATAAATATGTAAAGGAAATGAAGCTGGCAATGGAATAAAACAAAAGCCAGCCAAAGAGCGCCGGCTGCCGCCCCGGCACCCAACGGTGGGCATTTAAAAAGCCGGGCAACTATTCAAAGAGCCGCCGATACGTTTGTATCGGCGGCTCTTTTGAATTTAGCTTATCGTGCCCGGCGGCAAAATTTAACCGCGGTGCAAGCCGTTTAATAGAACACCAACTTTTTATGTTAATTGCATTCGCTAAGTACGCCTATTAAAACATAGCGCGCATTGTTATATTCATATGAGCAGGTTGACAGTGTTATTATATGTTCTGCGCCGGTGGGGTCAATTTCTGCCTTGAAGTCAGATTCTGCCAGGGCGTCTGCAATATATTCGCCCAGCTGCTCTTCGGTGTCAAGAGCTTCATAAATTTCAGAGCCGGCGCTCGTAAGAAAAGCGGCAAACAATTCAATTTTATAATTTTGCTGCGGGGTAAAGAGCCACATTACCGGGTGTTCGTCATAATAGCTTTGCTCTTCATATTCGGGCAGCGTGCCGAACATTATGTCTGTTTTCATATTATGCCCGTAAATTACAGAGTTTAAGTCGGAAAAGTCGCTTTTATTATTACAGTCCATAAACAGTGTGCCCGCGCGGTTATAGCTGCCGTCTGTCAGGCGGCGCAGGTAATAGCTGTTGTCAGAAGCCTGAACTATGGGGTAGTTAATCGGCGTGTCTTCGCAGTATATCCACGCAATTATGTCTGCATTTTGACTTAAAAGCTTGTCAAAGTCAACTGAAATAGGCGCAGCTTCGCCTGACTCGGCTTCGCTTACTGCAATTTCGGCCAGGCTGTCTGTTTCTTTGACTGCGGTGCTTATTTCAGACAGATAGTCATAAATTTTATAGCCCGAAATTGCTATTACAATAATAAGAATTATGATAAGGGGTAAACGCCAGCGCAAAGATTTTTTATTGCTCATCTTTTAATTTTTTAATTTCCTCTTTCAGCTTTTCTGGGTCTTCGCCGCTGTTGTCTTTTTTTGTTTTTATGAAGTTCGGGGCTGCAAACAAAAGCACCGCTGCCACAAGCAATATTATTATGCCCGCCGGCGTTTTCAGCGCGGTTATTACAGCGCCCACTTTCGGAATGCTGTAAACAAGCTTTCCTTTAACGGCAGATATGTCAATGGGCTGGTCCGGCGTGTTGTTGGCAATGCCCTGCGTTGTAATTGTGCTGCCGTCAATCGAAATAACCTTATGAATGACAAGACTGCCGCTGTCTGTTTCATAAACAATGGTGTCTCCAAGCGCTATTTCCTGCGTTTCTTTAATTATAACCAGGTCGTTTACCGAAAGCTCTGGTTCCATGCTGCCGGACGCCACTATTGACACGCCCCAGCCAAGCGGCATGGGCATTTGTTCGCCGGCGTTTTTTTCTATATTGGAATATATGCTTACGCCTAAAAGAAAGCATATGACCAATATAAGCAATGCCCTGAAAGCTGCTTTTATAAGTTTTTTTGCACTTTTTGCTTTTCTTGATTTATTTTCCATTAGCATTGTCACATTCAGTCTTACTAAAATTCAGGCAACGCCCGCCTTTATGGCAGGCGGGCGTATTTTATTTATTGGTTTTCTTCGTGGTTTTCGGTTTGTTGTGCGCTTTCAGCGGCTTGCACGGCGCTTTCGCCTGAAATGGCGGGCTCTGAAACGGCGCCTTGTGCCTTTTGCTGTTTGAGCTCTTCAAGTTCCTTAAGCAGCATTTGGGTGTTGTCTTTTTTATCTTTTTCATAAATTTTGCGGCGGATTATGTCATAAATCACAAGCAAAACAATGGGGCAGACTATGCATAAAATCATTCCCTGTGTGGTTTGCATAAACATTGCCACATTACCCGCGCCGGCTATAACAGATATGCACACGCCCACAAGGTTGTCCTGCGGCACAAGCTCTGAATCTGCCACATTATTATTGTCGCCCTTTGTTTCAAAATAAATTTCGCCGTCTTCAGTCACAATGTCAATAACGCGGTGCGAAACTATGCTGGAACTGCTTTGCGGGTCAAAAAACGCAATTATGTCGCCCACTTCAACGTCCTGCGCTTCGGCAGTGTGGCATATTATAAGGTCTCCGCTTTCAATTTCCGGGTACATTGAATCTGTCAATACAATCATGGGCATATATCCGGCAACCGCCGGCACTTCGTCTGAACTGGTGTAGCTTTTGATTATCAAAGTAATGTTTATTGCAAGAATCGGAATTAAAATAATGCACAATATTATGCCTATTACAGATAAAATAACATGTTTTGCGGAAGTCTTTTTACCTTTGTTTTCTTTGTTCTGTTTCATAATTACTCCCCCGGTAAAATATTTAAAAAAGCCCCGTTTGTTCCGCCGTGCAATTATGCCAGGGTATCACTGGCAAAGCGGTTTTGCAAAAATAAAACCACTTATAAAAGGCATTGGGCGCTTGGGCGCCGGAAAGGTGCAGAAATGCCGCCCCCGGCGGAAAAACCCGGCTTTGGCTATTTAAATTGTAAAATATCAGCGTAATTTTGTCAATAGCAAATGTGGCCAAAGCGGCGCCTTGCCGGCAAAAGATGCGAAGATTGCCCCGCCTTTTCAGCCGATACCGCCCCGGCAAGGTGAGTTGTGATTTTCACCCAAGAAAAAAGGCGCTCCCCGCAGCATTACAGGGCGGGGGATATTTCTTGCCTAAATTATTTAGTTGCATAAAAAAAGCCGCCACGTTTTAACGTGGCGGCCTTTGGTTTCACATTCAGGCTGTGCACAGCGGCGTTTTTCAGCGCGTCTTTATTTTAAACAAACGCCGTGCGTTTTCAGCGGCAATGTCAATTATTTCCTGGGCCGGCATATTTCGCGCCCTGCCCAGATTTTCAGCTACATATGCTATTAAAGAGCTGTCGTTTCGCCTGCCCCTGAAAGGCACCGGTGCAAGATAAGGGCAGTCTGTTTCAAGCAGCAGGCGCTCAAGCGGCAGCGCTGCCGCAACTTCAAGGGTCTTTTTTGCATTTTTGAAAGTGGAAGAGCCGCCCACGCCTATATACATGCCGGCTTTTATTATTTCATTTGCCGTTTCGCGTGAGCCGGAAAAGCAATGCAGCACGCCCCCCGGCTTAATTTGCTTTATTATTTCAAGCGTGTCGCCGTGAGCTTCCCTGTCGTGAATTATCACCGGCATGTCAAGCTCTTTTGCAAGAAACAGCTGGCGCATGAAAAATTCCTTTTGCACGTCTTTCGCGGCGGCCATATAGTGGTAATCAAGCCCTATTTCGCCTATGGCAACGCATTTTTCGTGATTTAAATATTTTTCTATTTTGCTTATGTCCGAAAGCGCAGCGCCAGCTAAGCTTTCAGGGTGAAAGCCTGCGGCAAAAAATACAAATTCATATTTTTGGGCAAGGCGCATATTGGCTTCGCAAGACTTTAAATCACAGCCGCAGCTTATAACTGCGCAGACCCCGTTTTCAGGCAGGGAAGTAAGCAGTTCGTCTCTGTCAGGGTCAAAAGCGGGGTCGTCATAATGCGCATGCGAATCAAATATATTTTTATACATTGTAATATTACCTGAGCTTTAAGCCGGGGCCCAAATCGTCTGCAAACAGCACCTTTACGCCGTTTGGCGAATCTGCCGCCAGCAGCATGCCGCTGCTTGTTTCGCCGCACAGCTTTGCGCTTTTCAGGTTTGCAACAATTACCACTGTTCTGCCTATTAAATCGTCAGCGCTGTACCACGGCGCAATGCCTGACACAATCTGGCGTGGGCTGGCGCTGCCGTCGTCCAGCATGAGCTTGAGCAGCTTTTTAGCTTTTTTGATTTTTTCGCATGAAATTACTTTTGCGGTTTTAAGGCACACATTTTCAAAATCTTCAATGCCGATTTCGGCAACGCTTTCTTTTTTTGCTTCGCTTTCGTCATTTTCGGTGTTGCTTTTTATTATTGCGTTGAGCTCGTCAATTTCCTTTTCAACGTCAATCCGCGGAAACAGCGCGGCTGCTTTTGTTACGCTTACATCAGCCGGCAGCACGCCAAATCGGGCGGCGTTTTCATATGTTATCGCGCTCTTGTCCGCACCGATTTGCTGCCATGCTTTGGGCATTGTTTCCGGCATAAAGCATGAAAGCAGCGTGGTGGCTATTCTGATTACTTCAAGCAGGTTGTAAAGCACGCTTGCAAGGCGCGCCTTTTGGCTTTCGTCTTTCCCCAGCAGCCACGGCGTGGTTTCGTCTATATATTTGTTCGCCCTTGAAATTACTTTAAATATTTCTGATAGCGCGTTGTTAAGCTGCGTTTCGTCAACATAATGTTCAACATTGCTTCGCAGCGCCAGCGCGCAGTCAATAAGCTCGCTGTCAAATTCGCCCCCCTGCCTGTCAGCCGGCAGCTTGCCGCCGAAATATTTGTTTACCATTGCAACTGTTCTTGAAATCAGGTTGCCCAGGTCGTTTGCAAGGTCTGAATTAATTCTGGCAATCAGCGTTTCGTTTGAAAACGAACTGTCAGAGCCTATGGCCATTTCCCTTAAAATATGGTAACGCACGGCGTCTGCCCCGTAACGGCGGCCCAATATAAACGGGTCAACCACGTTGCCTATTGATTTTGACATTTTTTGCCCGTTAAACATAATCCAGCCGTGCACGGCAAGGTGCTTTGGCAGCGGCAGTTCAAGCGCCATAAGCATTGCGGGCCAAATAAGCGCGTGGAAACGCATAATATCTTTTGCAACCATGTGCACATCTGCCGGCCAAAAACTTTCAAAATCATTATAGGCTTCGTTTTTATAGCCCAGCGCGCTGATATAGTTTGACAGTGCGTCAATCCACACATAAATTACATGCTTTTCATCAAAAGTAACCGGAATGCCCCATTTTACGGAAGTCCTTGAAACGCACACATCTTCAAGGCCGGGGTTTATAAAGTTGTTTACCAGTTCGTTTGCCCTTGATTTCGGGCGCAGATAGTCTGTTTCGGTAAGCAGGCTTTTAAGTCTGTCTGCAAATGGAGACATTTTGAAAAAATAAGCCTCTTCCGAAGATTCAATTACATCTCTGCCGCATTCGGGGCATTTGCCGCCCACAAGCTGGCTTTCAGTCCAAAAGCTTTCACACGGGGTGCAGTATTTGCCGGTGTATTTGCCCTTATATATATAGCCCTTGTCGTAAAGCTCTTTGAAAATTTTCTGCACGGTTTCAATGTGATAGTCGTCTGTGGTTCTGATATATCTGTCATAGCTGATATTCATAAATTCCCACAGCTTTTTAAATTCGGCAACTACTGAATCAACATATTGCTTTGGCGTAACGCCTGTTTCAGCCGCCTTTTGCTCAATTTTAAGCCCGTGTTCGTCCGTTCCGGTAAGAAATATGACGTCTTTGCCCTGAAGCCTTTTAAATCTTGCAATGGAATCGCAGGCAACAGTTGTATAGCAGTGGCCTATATGCGGGTTGCCGGACGGGTAATAAATAGGTGTGGTGATATAAAATTTTTCTTTCATAATTTTTGCTCCTAAATTAATATGGCCGGGGTGCGGCTATACCAAATAAAAATCTGTTGCTTGCTGTGTTGCAGCCAGTGTTTCTGTTGCCTGCCCCGTTTCAAGGTCAACCTTTACGCTTGCATACTTTTCGCCGTTTTCATATATAACGAAATAGTTATAGCCGCCCTCTTCAACAGTGCTGTTTATTTTGTAGCCGCTGCCGTAATGCTCTTCAAGCGCGTTCAGAGCCTGGTTTACGCTAAGCGGCAGCGAATAGCCCTGCGCCTGCTTTGTGGTTTTTGCCGCTGTTGAAGCTTCGGCGTCACTTTCCGTTTCGGCGTCTGCCGTGCTGTCTGCCGTTTCGCTCGTTTCATTTATGTCGTCTGTGTCGTCTGTGCTGTCTGAGTCAGTTGAAAGCGTGCCGCTTTCCGTTGAATCGGCGGCGGAATCTTCCGAAACATCTGCACCCACAGTTTCGCTTGTGTTTTGCGAAACAGCCGCGTTGTCGCTGTCTGACTGGGCGCCGGTGTGAAAAATCAGGGCCACAATAATTGCCGCCGCAATCAAAAGCGCAACCGCCACGGCAAATATTTTTCTTTCCCTGCCGGAATTTTCAGCGCCTTCGGGCGCGGCGCTATTATTATTGGTAATTTTATTGTCTTTATCTGTTTTTTTCGGCATTTGCATCACTTCCTTAAAAGCAGGCTTTTACAGCAGCTCTGCCGCGCTGCTGTCAAGCATAACGGTAACGTTGGGGTGAAATTGTAAAACGGTTGCCGGGCATGCGGGTGTGGGGTTATCATAAATAAGACTGCGCACCGCCGCGGCTTTATTTTTGCCGGTTGCAATAATTAAAATCTTTTTAGCGCGCATTATTGTGCCTATTCCCATAGTCAGCGCCATTTTAGGCACGCTGTCTTTTGAATCAAAAAACCTTGCGTTGTCGTTTATTGTGCTTTCCTTTAATTTAACCGGGTGCGTTGCGTTTTCAAACGCCGGCGCCGGCTCGTTAAACGCTATGTGCCCGTTAGAGCCAAGCCCCAAAAGCTGCATGTCAATGCCGCCGCAATTTTCTATTTTTTCTTCATATCGGCTGCATTCGCTTTCAAGGTCAGGCGCACACCCGTCAAGAAAATTTATGTTTTCCGGCAGCACATTAATGCTGTCAAAAAGATTTTTATGCATAAAAGCGTGGTATGAATTTTCGTCTGTTTCGTCAAGCCCCGCATATTCGTCAAGATTAAACGTGGTCACGCCCGAAAAGTCAACTGCGCCGCTTTCGTAAAGCTTTATCATCTGCGCATATGCTTCAAGCGGTGTGGAACCTGTTGCAAGCCCCAGCGTGCATTTTGGGTTTTCGGTTACTGACGCCGCTATGTAATTCCCGGCCGCCGTGCCTATTTCATTTTTTGAGGTAAAAATAAGAATGTTCATGTCTGTCCTCCCAACTGCCAACATTGTTTGATTAATACAAACTAATATAAACCAAATTTTAAAAAAGTCAACCGTTTTTTAACGCTGTCAGTCAGCCCGTGTTGCAAACACAAATGAAACCCTGCCCGTGCCGGCGTGAAACTGCACGCCTGACACGCCCTTTGCCTGGGCATAGTAATTCGTTTCAAAAAACAGCGGGGCATAGCAATAAGTTTCTATAAGCTCTTTTTCACAGCTGCGGCATTTTTCTTTAAGTTCAGACGCGCTAAGCGAGTCAAGGCTGTCAAGCATGGCGTCAAATTCATCTGAATCAAAAGACGTTATGTTGCTGTCTGACACAGACTGTAAAAACGAAACCGCGTCTTCAGACGAAGCTTCAAACGGGTAAAGCGCAATGTCCCACTCGCCTGAGGCGACTTCGCTTTTCAGTTCGCTTTCGCTTAGCGACTCTATTTTAATGCTGAAATCCACTGCCTGCGAATCAACGCTTGAAATTGCGCCTATGCTGCCTTGTATTCCCTGAATAAGTCTTTTAGACGCGTCAAGCAGCCCCTCAGGCACAAGCACGCTTAAATCAGCTTCATATATGCCGGTGCTTTCCACAGCCTCTTTCCAAAGTGAAACGGCTTTTTCGGAATCAGACTGCGCCGTAATGTCGCTTGCATTTTCTGTGTATGATTTGCCGTTTACAGTGCAAGACGGCGGAATTATGCCGGTTGCGTTTGAAAGATAGTCATAGTCGTCAAGCGAAATATCTGAAATTGCAAGCACAAGCGCCTGCCGCGCGCTTTTGTCTGCCAATATTTCATTGCTTGACGCGGCGTTTATTATAAGTACCCAGGTTATGTTGCTGTATGGCGAAAGGGTAATGCCGTCTGACTCTTTTATTGAAATGCTTTCATAGCCCCTTATATATGCCGCGTCGTAATAACCGCTCAGAAGCGACTCGGTAACGTCAGCGTCGCTGTCAACAATATTAAGGGTAAGAACAGCGGCCTTTGCCGCAGACGGGCCTGCATATGCGCTGTTTTGCTTTAATATGTAAGAACTTTCAAGTTCGTTGGTGATTATGAACTGCCCGTTAAACATTATATATTGCAAATCAAGCCCGTACCTGCCGTTTGTGGCGTTGAAAAACTCTTCGTTGCATGGCATTGCCACCGCTGTTGAAAGAGTTTCCAAAAACCCGTCGTCTGCATATGAAAGGGTTATTTCCAGTGTGTAATCGTCAACCGCCCGAACGCCTAACTTTGACGTGCTTTTGCTGCCGGCATGTATTTCGGGCGCATTTTTTATGCAGGATATTGACGAATACAGCGGGCATGCCGTGTTGCTGTCTGCCGCCCTTTGCAGCGCAAACACAAAGTCCGCCGCGGTAATTTCAGGGTTCCAGTCTTCGCCCATTCGCTCTTTTACAGAATTATATATATACCATTTCAGCCCTTGGTAAAGGTGAAATGTATATGTCAGCCCGTCGTCGCTTATTTCCCAGCTTGACGCGCAGCCCGGCACAACCTCGCCGTCGTCATTACAGCGCACAAGGCCCTCAAAACAGTTTTCAATAAGCAAATATTCGTCTGCCTCTGCCGAAACCTGCGGGTCATAGCTGTTTATATTGCCGCTGAAAGGGTATATAAGGTCAATGTCGCCGCTGTCTGAGCTACAGCCGGCAAAGGCCGCGGCAATTATTGTTAAAGCTAAAAATATAGCGGTTGTATTTTTCAGCGCTTTCATTCAGATTCACCGTTTGATTTTAATATATTAAAAGACAGGCCGTTGCGAAAAACCATGGCGGGCCTAATGAGCCATGGAAAAACGCCCAGTGCATTCAGCCGCCCGGCGGCGGGCAGGCTATAAGCTTAAAATTAAAGCCTAAAATAAATGCCCGGCGGCGGAATTGCTTTTCAAATATTATAGCAGATTACATATCTTTTTAAAAGATGAAAATTGTAAAAAAGAGCGGGAAGAAGAAACTTTTTTGGCACGCAAGGCGCCGTGTAACAAAAAGTTTTCAGATATTTTGAAAAAAATGTTAAAAAAACATTGACATATAAAAAATCAGATATTATTATATACATCACCATTAAAATGGCTATATATGCTCAAAGCGTATTCGGGCATATATTCGGGGCTTTTTTCTGCCCTTATTCCAATCATAAACAAGCAGAAACGGAGTGGTTAAAGCTATGATAAACGTTAAGGACGTACAGCTTGGCATTACTACAAGAAAGAGCTTTGCTAAAATAAACGAGGTTATGCAGATTCCAAACCTTATTGAAGTGCAGAAAAGCTCATACAAATGGTTTCTCGACGAGGGCTTGGGCGAAGTATTTCGCGACATCGGGTCTATAGTTGACTATTCGGGGAATTTGGTGCTTGATTTCATTGACTACAATCTTGACGAGCCGCCGAAGTACACCATTGCGCAGTGCAAGGAAAGGGACGTGACTTATGCCAAACCCCTCAAAGTAACTGCCAGACTGCAAAATAAGGAAACCGGCGAAGTTAAAGAAAGCGTTATATTCATGGGCGATTTCCCGCTTATGACCGAAGCGGGCACGTTTATCATAAACGGCGCTGAAAGGTGCATTGTGTCCCAGCTTGTGCGTTCGCCGGGCGCCTATTACCACATGGAACATGACAAAACCGGCAAGGAGCTGTACACCAGCACAATTATTCCGGGCAGGGGCGCGTGGATTGAATATGAAACAGACGCCAACGATTTGTTTTATGTAAGAATAGACAAAAACCGCAAAATATTTACCACCACCTTCCTGCGTGCGCTGGGTCTTTCAACTGACAGCGAAATAAGGGAATTTTTCGGCGACGATGAAAGAATTGAAGCAACGCTTGAAAAAGACGCCACGAAAAACTGCGAAGAGGCGCTGCTGGAAGTTTATAAAAAGCTGCGCCCCGGCGAGCCGCCCACGCTTGAAACGGCCCAGTCTCACCTGAACAATTTGTTTTTTGACCCGCACCGTTATGATTTGTCAAGGGTGGGGCGCTATAAATATAACAAAAAGCTTTCTCTCAGCGAAAGGCTTAAAAACAGAACAATAACGCAGCCGATTGTTTCGCCAGACGGTGAGTTGCTTGCAGAGCCCGGCGAAACCATAAGCGAAGAAAAAGCCGTTGAATTTGAAAACATGGGCGTTATGTGCGCTTATGTTGACAGTGACGGGCGTGAAGTTAAAATCGTTTCAAACGGCATGGTTGACATTAATTGCTTTGTTGATTTTGACTGCACTGAGTTCGGCATACGCGAAAAGGTTTCTTATAAAGTTCTTGCCGAAATACTTGAAAAATGCGCCGGCGACGAAAAGCTGCTTAAAGAGGAAATAAAGCTGCGTCAGAATGATTTGCAGCCCAAAAATGTTACGACTGACGACATATTTGCAACTGTTTCTTACCTTATAAACCTTGCGTGCGGAGTCGGCAGTTTAGACGACATAGACCACCTTGGCAACAGGCGTATCCGCGCTGTGGGCGAGCTGCTGCAAAACCAGTTCAGAATCGGCTTTACCAGAATGGAACGCGTTGTCAGGGAAAGAATGACCCTGCAAGCGCAGGACGACGAAGATAAAATAACCCCGCAGGCTCTTATTAACATAAGGCCGGTTGTTGCGGCTATAAGGGAATTTTTCGGCTCGTCTCCGCTGTCACAGTTTATGGACCAAAATAACCTGCTGGCGGAGCTTACGCACAAGAGGCGTCTGTCTGCGCTCGGCCCGGGCGGTCTTTCCCGTGACAGAGCCGGGTTTGAAGTCAGAGACGTTCATTACACGCATTACGGGCGCATGTGCCCCATTGAAACACCGGAAGGGCCGAACATTGGGCTTATTTCATATCTTGCGTGCTATAGCCGGCTTAACGAATACGGCTTTATTGAAGCGCCTTACCGCAAGGTAGACAAACAAACGGGTGTTGTAACAAATGAAGTAGTTTATATGACAGCCGATGTGGAAGACAGATATGTTGTTGCGCAGGCCAATGAGCCGCTTGATGAAAACGGCAGATTTGCAAACAAGCGCGTCACCTGCCGCAACCGTGACGAATTCATATCTTGCCCGCCGGAAGCGGTTGACTATATGGACGTGTCGCCGAAAATGGTTGTTTCTGTTGCAACTGCCATGATTCCCTTCCTGGAAAATGACGACGCAAACCGTGCGCTTATGGGCGCCAACATGCAGCGCCAGGCCGTGCCGCTTCTTAAAACCGAAGCGCCTGTTGTGGGCACCGGCATGGAATATAAAGCAGCATATGATTCGGGCGTTGTTGTAATAGCTAAAAACAGCGGCACCGTTACGGCGGTTGACGCACGTTCAATTGAAATAACAGTTAAAAAAGGGCAGATAGACAAATATGAGCTCATAAAGTTCAAGGGCTCAAACCAGGGCACATGCATTAACCAGCGCCCGGTTGTGCTGCTTGGGCAGAAAGTGGAAGCGGGCCAGGTAATAGCAGACGGCCCCGCCACCAGCAACGGCGAAATTTCCCTTGGCAAAAACGCGCTTATAGGCTTTATGACATGGGAAGGTTATAACTATGAAGACGCCGTTCTTATAAATGAAAAAATGGTAAGAGACGACGTTTACACGTCAATCCACATTGAAGAGCATGAAACAGAGGCGCGCGACACAAAACTGGGCCCCGAATACATCACAAGGGAAGTCCCCAATGTCGGCGAAGACGCCCTGAAAGACCTTGACCAAGACGGCATCATAAGAATAGGCGCGGAAGTTCACAGCGGCGACATAATAGTCGGCAAGGTAACGCCGAAAGGCGAAACCGAAGTCACGGCGGAAGAAAAGCTGCTCAGGGCAATTTTCGGCGAAAAAGCGCGCGAAGTAAGGGACACTTCGCTCAGACTGCCGCACGGCGAATACGGCATTGTGGTTGACGTCAAAGTGTTTACCCGTGCCAATTGCGACGAAATGAACCCCGGCGTAAACGAAGTTGTAAGGGTTTATATAGCTCAAAAAAGGAAAATTCAGGTGGGCGACAAAATGGCGGGCCGCCACGGAAACAAGGGCGTTGTTTCCAGAATTTTGCCGCAGGAAGACATGCCTTTCCTGCCTGACGGGAGGCCGCTTGACATTGTGCTCAACCCGCTCGGCGTTCCGTCTCGTATGAACATAGGGCAGGTGCTGGAAGTTCATCTCGGCTACGCCGCCATGGCGCTTGGCTGGAAAATGATGACCCCCGTGTTTGACGGCGCGCACGAAGACGACATCAGGGAATGCCTGCGCCTTGCAGGTTTGTCTGAAGACGGCAAAACAGTGCTTACAGACGGCAGAACAGGTGAAAAATTTGACAACCCGATTACAGTCGGCTACATGTATTACCTTAAGCTGCACCACCTGGTTGACGACAAAATTCACGCCCGTTCCACAGGGCCGTACAGCCTTGTAACACAGCAGCCGCTCGGCGGTAAAGCACAGTTCGGCGGGCAGCGCTTCGGCGAAATGGAAGTGTGGGCGCTTGAAGCTTACGGCGCGGCGTACACCCTGCAGGAAATAATAACCGTTAAGTCAGACGATGTTGTCGGCAGAACGGAAACATATGAAGCAATAGTAAAGGGAGACAATGTACCCACAGCCGGCACGCCGGAATCGTTTAAGGTGCTGTTTAAGGAACTTCAGTCTCTTGGGCTTGACACAAGGCTTTATGACAAAAACGGCGATGAAGTTGAGCTCAAGCAAGATTTTGAAGACGATATTCAGGAAGTTCACCACACTGACGACGGCGCGTTTACAAACGTAAACGATTTTGATTCTGATTCTGAAGGCTTTTCAATTAAGAGCTTTGACGGTGAAGGAGAAAAAGACGAAGACACAGAATTTAATTCTATGTTTGCTTCTTCATCTGACTCGCAGGACTCTTATTACGACTAAGAAAATGCCCGGGCATGGGGCCCGGCAGCTTAAGGCAAAGGCTTTCACAAGAGGTTAAAAATCAAAACAAAAAGGAGCGCTTCCAATGGCAGAAAATAATGAATTCAAATCAATAAGAATAGGGCTTGCGTCCCCGGAACAGATTCGCAAATGGTCTTATGGGGAAGTAACAAAGCCGGAAACTATAAATTACAGAACGCTCAAGCCGGAACGCGACGGGCTGTTTTGCGAAAAGATTTTCGGCCCTGTAAAGGACTGGGAATGCCACTGCGGTAAATATAAAAGAATACGCTACAGGGGCAAGGTGTGCGAACGCTGCGGCGTTGAAATAACGCGCTCAAAGGTGCGCCGTGAAAGAATGGGGCACATTGAGCTTGCCGCGCCCGTGTCGCATATATGGTATTTTAAAGGAATACCCAGCAGGCTTGGCCTTGTGCTTGACATAAGCCCGCGTTACCTTGAAAAAGTGCTGTATTTTGCGCTTTACATTGTAACTGACCCCGGCGAAACACCGCTTGAAAAAATGCAGATTTTAAATGAAAAAGAATATGCCGAAATGCGTGAAAGGTATGAAGACGACTTTGACGCAGGCATGGGTGCAGAAGCAATAAAAAAGCTGTTGCAGGATATAGACATTGAAAAGCTCAAAGACGAGCTTGTGGAAGAGCTTGAAACCGCAACGGGGCAAAAGCGCGTGCGCCTGCTTAAAAGGCTTGACGTTGTTGACGCATTTTACCGCAGCAAGAACAAGCTTGAATGGATGATACTTGACGTAATTCCGGTAATTCCGCCGGACATTCGCCCCATGGTGCAGCTTGACGGCGGGCGTTTCGCCACGTCAGATTTAAACGACCTTTACAGGCGTGTAATAAACAGAAACAACAGACTCAAGAGGCTGCTTGAGCTCGGCGCGCCGGAAATCATTATAAGAAATGAAAAGAGAATGCTGCAGGAAGCCGTTGACGCACTGATTGACAACGGCCGGCGCGGCAGGCCGGTTACAGGGCCTAATAACCGCCCGCTCAAATCACTGTCTGATATGCTTAAGGGTAAGCAGGGGCGTTTCCGCCAGAACCTGCTTGGCAAGCGTGTTGACTATTCCGGGCGTTCGGTTATAGTAGTAGGGCCTGAACTCAAAATGCACCAGTGCGGCCTGCCTAAAGAAATGGCAATAGAGCTTTTCAAGCCGTTTGTCATGAAAAGACTTGTTGAAACAGGCTATGCTTCAAACATTAAATCTGCCAGAAAAATGGTTGAAAGAGCCACCAACCCGGCTGTTTGGGACGCGCTTGAGGTTGTTATTAAAGACCACCCGGTTATGCTTAACCGCGCACCCACGCTTCACCGCCTGGGTATTCAGGCATTTGAGCCGGTGCTGGTAGAGGGCAGGGCAATAAAACTGCACCCGCTGGCATGCACGGCGTTTAACGCCGACTTTGACGGAGACCAAATGGCAGTGCATGTGCCGCTTTCGGCTGAAGCTCAGGCAGAGGCACGCATGCTTATGCTTGCCGCAAACAACCTTTTAAAGCCGTCTGACGGCAAGCCGGTAACAGTTCCGACTCAAGACATGGTAATAGGCTCTTATTACCTTACCATGGTTAAAGAGGGCGAAGTGGGTCAGCCGAAATTCTTTACAGATGAAGCGCGCACAAACGAGCTTTCGCTTGCAGAAGTTTTAAAGAAAACAAGCGCCGCAAAGCTTTCGATTGCAGATTTGCTTTGCGACGAATGCGACAGCATGCTGTCTCAGCAATACGGCATATATAAATCGTATAATATATACAGAGATAAAGATGAAGCCGTAATGGCTTACCAAGAGGGCACTTTGGGCATGCATTCGCCCATAAGGCTGCGTGTAACCAAAGAAATAAACGGTGAAGAAAAAAGCAAAATAATTACCACAACAATAGGCCGCGTTATATTCAACAACCCAATTCCGCAAGACCTTGGCTTTGTTGACCGCACAAAGGAAGAAAATCTTTTCAAGCTTGAAATTGACTTTGTTGTCAAAAAGAGCCAGCTTGGTAAAATTGTTGACAAGCTGATTTCCGTGCACGGCGTTTCGGTGGCTTCCATTGCGCTTGACGAAATTAAAGCGCAGGGCTATAAATATTCAACGGTGTCCGGCACCACGGTTGCAGTTTGCGACGCGCTTATTCCGGACGCCAAGAAAGCATATCTTGACGAAGCCGAAAAAAAGGTTGATGAAATTACACTTAATTACAATTACGGCCTTATTACAAATGAAGAGCGTTCGTCAGCTGTCATAAAAGCATGGGAAGACTGCACGGACAAGGTAACGAAAGAGCTGACTTCCAATTTTGACGGAACGCACAACCCGATTCACATGATGGTTGATTCCGGCGCGCGCGGCAGCACTGCGCAGCTTCGCCAGCTTGCCGGCATGAGGGGCCTTATAGCCAACACCGCAGGTAAGACCATTGAAATTCCGATTCGCGCCAATTACCGCGAGGGGCTCAACATTTTGGAATATTTCATTTCATCAAGGGGCGCGCGCAAGGGCCTTGCCGACACGGCGCTGCGCACAGCAGACTCCGGTTATCTGACCCGCCGCCTGGTTGATGTTTCACAGGACGTTATCATTCGCGACAATGACTGCGGCTGCAAAGACGGCATTGTTGTAAAAGCTATAATGGACGGCAACCGCGAGCTTGAATCGCTGTATGAAAGGCTTGTTGGCAGATACCCGCTTTATGACGTGCTGCACCCTGAAACCGGTGAAGTTATTGCCGAAACAGACGAAATGATTACCGCTGAAAAAGCTGAAAAAATTATTGCAGCCGGAATTAAAGAGGTTAAAATTCGTTCGCTTATCACATGTAAGGCAAGACACGGCGTTTGCCGCAAATGCTATGGCTCAAACCTTGCGTTTAACGAGCCCGTGCAGGTCGGCGAGGCAGTCGGCATAATTGCGGCGCAGTCAATAGGCGAGCCCGGCACGCAGCTTACAATGAGAACATTCCACACCGGCGGTATTGCCGGCGGCGAAGATATCACCCAGGGTCTGCCGCGTGTTGAAGAGCTGTTTGAAGCCAGAAAGCCGAAGCAATATGCAATTCTTGCGGAAATTGACGGCGTGGTAAGGTTTGAGGAAATCAAAAAGTCAAACCATGTTGTTATAACCAACCTTGAAACGCTTGAAGAAAAGAAATATCTTATTCCTTACGGTTTCAGGCTGCACGAAAACATTGTTGAAGGCGCCCAGGTTAAAAAGGGCGACGAGCTGACCTATGGTGCAAAAAACCCGCACGATGTGCTTGCAATACTCGGCGAAGAGGCCGTTTACAACTATCTTATAAGGGAAGTTCAGTTTGCATACCGCACACAGGGTGTTGACATTAACGACAAGCATATTGAAGTTATAGTTCGCCAGATGCTTAAGAAATGCAATGTAAAAGACAGCGGCGACACAAACCTTGTTGAAGGCACCATGGTTGACGTGAGCGCGGTTGACGAAGCAAACGACGAAATAGACAAAAGAATTGCCGCGGGTGAATCAGGGCTTAAAAAAGCCGAATACACACCGCTGCTTATGGGCATAACAAAGGCGTCTCTTGCAACAGATTCATTCCTGTCTGCCGCGTCGTTCCAGGAAACCACCAGGGTTCTTACAGACGCCGCAATAAGGGGCAAGGTTGACCCGCTTATAGGGCTTAAAGAAAATGTCATTATAGGCAAGCTTGTTCCTGCCGGCACCGGAATGGACGTGTTCCGCGAAGTTGACGCGATACCCAGCTATTTTTCAGCAGAGGGCACAGAGGAAATTTTAAGTTTAGAACAATTACAACAACTATTGACAAACAGCGCCTCAGAGTGATATAATGCTATTTTGTGTGAACTTGAAATGAACTCAGGCTGCACTTTTAAACATGGCAGGCAGCCGTTTCGGGCAGAGCCCCGGCGCGGCGTCTCATAACGAAGCAATTCGTAAAAATAATTCAGAAAGGAGATAAACTATTGCCAACCTTTAACCAATTAGTCAGAACAGGGCGCAAGACGGTTGAAAAGAAAGCAAAGGCACCCGCTCTTTTAAAAAGCCTTAACACAAAAAAGAATGTTGTAAACAACAACAATTCACCCCAAAAGCGCGGCGTGTGCACTGCCGTTAAAACAACCACGCCCAAAAAGCCTAATTCTGCGCTGCGCAAAGTTGCGCGTGTTCGCCTTACCAACGGCATGGAAGTAACTGCGTATATTCCGGGAATAGGCCACAATCTGCAGGAACACTCCGTTGTCATGGTACGCGGCGGTCGTGTTAGGGATTTGCCCGGCGTGCGTTACCACATAATCCGCGGAACGCTTGACGCCCAGGGCGTTACGGGCAGAATGCAGGCGCGTTCAAAATACGGCGCTAAAAGGCCCAAGGCTGCTAAAAAATAATTGCGGCCGATTCTTATGGAAAAACAATAGTTTATGCCCTTTTATTAATATAAAAGCGTGTGACCTACTTGTTGACTCCACGGGAAAACTCGAGTACCGATGAACTCATTATTATGAAGGAGGGAAGCGAAGATGCCAAGAAGAGGCCAAATCGCTAAGCGTGACGTTTTAGCTGACCCGCTTTACAATTCAAAGCTTGTAACTCGGCTCATAAACAACGTTATGTATGACGGAAAAAAAGGCGTTGCACAGAAAATAGTGTACGGCGCTTTTGAAATCATCAATGAAAAAACAGGTAACGACCCGCTTGAAACATTTGAACAAGCCATGGAAAACGTTATGCCTGTTCTTGAAGTTAAAGCCCGCCGCGTCGGCGGTGCAACGTATCAGGTTCCGCTTGAAGTGCGCCCGGCAAGGCGCCAGACTTTAGGCCTGCGCTGGATAACCGCATATGCGCGCCAGCGCTCAGAGAGGACTATGAAGGAACGTCTTGCTGCTGAAATTATGGACGCTGCCAAGAAAACCGGCGGCGCTGTTAAAAAGTGCGAAGACACGCACAAGATGGCAGAGGCAAACAAGGCGTTTGCACACTTCAGGTATTAAACCTTTTGGTTTTTAGGAGGATATTATGCCAAGAAAAGTATCTCTTGAAAAGACAAGAAATATCGGAATCATGGCACACATTGACGCAGGTAAGACAACCACCACTGAAAGAATTCTTTATTATACCGGCATTAACTATAAAATCGGTGAAACTCATGAAGGAACTGCGACAATGGACTGGATGGAGCAGGAGCAGGAAAGGGGCATTACAATAACCTCTGCGGCAACAACCTGCTTTTGGAAAAACCACAGAATTAACATAATCGACACCCCTGGGCACGTTGATTTCACTGTTGAAGTTCAGCGTTCTCTGCGCGTGCTTGACGGTTCTGTAACAGTCCTCTGTGCCAAGGGCGGCGTTGAGCCCCAGTCTGAAACCGTTTGGCGCCAGGCAGACGAATACAATGTTCCGAGAATGATTTATGTCAACAAAATGGACATTATAGGCGCAGACTTTTATAATGTTCTTAAAATGGTAAAAGAAAGATTTAAATGCAACGCCGTGCCGATTCAGCTGCCCATAGGTGCTGAAAACACGTTTAAAGGCATAATAGATTTAGTTGCTATGGACGCTGAAATCTATTATGACGACCTGGGCAACGACGTTCGCCACGAGCCAATTCCGGCTGAAATGGAAGAAATGGCAGAGGAATACCGCGAAAAGCTTATTGAAGCAGTAGCGGAGCAGGACGAAGCGCTTATGGAAAAATATTTTGAAGGCGAAGAAATCACTGCCGACGAAATTAAAAAAACCATAAGAAAAGCCACCTGTGACGGCAAAATGGTGCCGATTACCTGCGGCACATCTTACAGAAACAAGGGCGTTCAGCCGCTGCTTGACGCCATAGTTGACTATATGCCGGCACCGACTGATGTTGAGTCTATAAAAGGCGTCAACCCCGACACAGACGAAGAGGAAGCGCGCCATTCATCTGATTCAGAGCCGTTTTCAGCTCTTGCTTTCAAGATTGCGACTGACCCGTTTGTCGGTAAAATCTGCTTTTTCCGCGTATATTCAGGCACGCTTAACGCCGGCACACAGGTTTACAATTCCGTTAAACGCCAGCGTGAAAGAATGGGCCGCATTTTACAGATGCATTCAAACCACAGGGAAGATATTGAAACCGTTTATGCGGGCGACATAGCCGCTGCGGTTGGGCTTAAAAACACCACCACCGGCGACACGCTGTGTGCTGAAAACGCCCCGATTATTTTGGAATCAATGAATTTCCCGGACCCTGTTATTCACGTTGCAATTGAGCCCAAAACGAAGGCCGGGCAGGAAAAAATGGGCATAGCTCTTTCCAAGCTTGCCGAAGAAGACCCGACTTTCAGGGCTTACACAGATGAAGAAACAGGCCAAACAATTATAGCAGGCATGGGCGAGCTGCACCTTGAAATTATTGTAGACAGAATGCTGCGTGAATTCAAGGTTGAAGCCAATGTCGGCGCGCCGCAGGTTGCTTATAAAGAAACCATCAGGCAGGAAGCAATGTCTGACACCAAATATAAGCGCCAGTCAGGCGGTGCCGGGCAATACGGCCATGTTAAAATCAGGATATTCCCGAATGTTGATGAAAACGGAATCGGCAAGGGTTATGAATTTGTTAATTCCATAGTCGGCGGCGCAATTCCAAAGGAATATATTCCTGCTGTTGATGCAGGCATTCAGGGCGCTATGAAGAGCGGCGTGCTTGCGGGTTACCAAATGGTTGACATTAAAGTCGAGCTTTACGACGGGTCATACCATGAAGTCGACTCGTCAGACATGGCGTTTAAAATAGCGGGCTCCATGGCGTTTAAAGACGCCGCAAAGAAAGCAGACGCTGTTATTCTTGAGCCCATGATGAAAGTTGTTGTTATAGTTCCGGAAGAATACATGGGCGACGTAATAGGCGACTTGAATTCACGCCGTGGGCAAATTCAGGGCATGGAAGACCGTTCCGGTGCAAAGCAGATTAACGCCCGCGTGCCGCTTTCAGAAATGTTCGGCTATGTTAACGACCTGCGTTCAAAGACGCAGGGCAGGGGACAATACACCATGGAACCTGACGGGTATGAGCAGGTGCCGAAATCAATTTCAGAAGGAATTATTACGCAAAGAACCAAAAAAGCCTGAAAAAAGAGCTGATTTAAAAATAAATTAATAAAAATACTTGATATTTCATCAAGGCTTTGCTAAAATAAAACTAATGGTTTTAGCATCGTAAATTTAAGGAGGAAAAACCAATGGCAAAAGAAAAATTTAACCGTTCAAAACCACATGTTAATATCGGCACAATCGGTCACGTTGACCATGGCAAGACAACCCTTACGGCAGCTATTACAAAATATCTTGCAAACAAGGGCTATGCTAAGTTTGAAGACTATGCTGACATTGACAAGGCTCCCGAAGAAAGGGAACGCGGAATTACAATCAACACAGCTCACGTTGAATATGAAACAGACAAGCGCCACTATGCGCACGTTGACTGCCCCGGCCACGCCGACTACATCAAAAACATGATTACCGGCGCTGCTCAGATGGACGGTGCAATTCTTGTTATTGCTTCAACAGACGGCCCCATGGCTCAGACTAAAGAGCACCTGCTTCTTGCCCGCCAGGTTGGCGTGTCTTACATCATTGTATTTATGAATAAGGTTGACCAGGTTGACGACGAAGAGCTGCTTGAACTTGTTGAAATGGAAATTCGTGAAACGCTTGACGAATATGAATTCCCGGGCGACGAAATCCCGATTATCAAGGGCTCTGCTCTTAAAGCTCTTGAAGCCACTTCTAATGACGACCCTGCATGCGCCTGCATTCAGGAACTGCTTGATGCTGTTGACGAATATATCCCCACACCTGACCGTAAGGCCGACCTGCCTTTCCTTATGCCTGTTGAAGACGTGTTCACAATCACAGGCCGCGGCACAGTTGCCACCGGTAGGGTAGAGCGTGGCCAGCTCAAGATGGGCGAAGAGGTTGAAATCGTTGGTCTTAAAGACGAAATTGACAAAACAGTGTGCACAGGCATTGAAATGTTCCGCAAGATTCTTGACTATGCTGAAGCCGGCGACAATATCGGCTGTCTGCTTCGCGGTGTTCAAAGGTCTGACATTGAAAGAGGCCAGGTACTTGCAAAGCCGGGTTCAATTCACCCGCACACCAAGTTTTCAGGCCAGGTTTATGTACTGAGCAAAGATGAAGGCGGCCGTCACACACCGTTTTTCAACAACTATCGCCCGCAGTTCTATTTCAGAACAACTGACGTTACAGGCGTAATCAGCCTGCCGGACGGCGTTGAAATGTGCATGCCCGGCGACAACGTTCTTATGAATGTTGAACTCATTACTCCTATCGCTATTGAAGAAGGACTTCGTTTTGCTATTCGTGAAGGCGGCAGAACAGTTGGTTCAGGCGTTGTAACGGCTATTAACGAGTAATTTGTTAATCATTAAAGCAGGCAGGGATTAAATCCTTGTCTGCTTTTTTACTGGTTTTTCCGGGTGTGTTAAAATGGACTCAGAATTTGAAATAATAAACGGCGTTATTGAAAATATAACTCATTATTTTGAAGATAAAGACGGCTTTACGGTTATGGAAATTTTGTCTGAAGGTGAAGCCGTTACTGTTGTTGGTAATTTTCCACGCCTTGCAAACGGCGAAAGTGTGGCATTGAAAGGCAAATGGTCTTTTTCCCCGGCATTTGGCAGGCAGTTTCGCGCCGAGCTTTTGCAGCACTCATTACCGCAGGACACAGACGGAATTTTTCATTATCTTTCAAGCGGCATAATAAAAGGCGTGGGCGAAGCCACGGCTATGAAAATAATAGAGGCGTTCGGCGCAAATACGTTTGACGTAATTGAAAACGACGTTGACAGACTTGCGGCAGTCAACAAAATCGGGCGCAGGCGTGCCGGTGCCATTCAAAAGGAATTCAAAGCCCAGACCGAGTCGCGCGAAATTATCATGTCTCTTACAGATTTGGGGTTGACTCAAAGCGAGGCGCTAAGGGCATATAAAACATATAACCGCAGGGCTTTTGAAATTATTAATGAAAACCCATATCAGTTTGTAAGCGATTCGGGGCTAAGCTTTGAAAGGGCTGAAGAAATTGCGCCGCATGTTCATTCACACAATTTGGCTGAAAACAGAAACACCGCCGGTGTGGTTTATATAGTCAGGCGTAACCTTTCCAACGGGCACACATGCGTGCCGCGCAGCGCAGTTGCCAAACGCGCTGGTGAATATTTTGAATGCGGCGAAGACGCAGCCGAAATAGCAATAGACAGCGCAGTAGATTCAGGCGCGTTGATAAGCGCAGAGCTTGGCGGGCGTGAATTTCTGTTTGTGCCCGAAATTTATGACGCCGAACATGCCGTTGCCGAACGAATTTCGGTTATGGCAAATTACCCGCCCGTGCAAATCAGCGTTTATAAAGAAGAAATAAGTGCTTTTGAAACTGTAAACGGCATAGAATTTGATGAAAAGCAGCGCCTTGCCATAGAAACGGCGGTCAATAAGGGCCTGCTTATCCTTACGGGCGGCCCCGGCACAGGCAAAACAACCACAGTTAAGGCTATGATTACCTTAATGAAAAATAAGGGGCTGGGCGTAATGCTATGCGCCCCAACCGGGCGCGCCGCCAAGCGCATGAGCGAACTTACCGGGTTTGAAGCAAAAACAATTCACCGCCTGCTTGAAGCGGTTAAGGGAGATGACAGTCAGGCTTGCAAATTCACCCACAACCGCAAAAACCCGCTTGAGGCTGACGCCGTTATTGTTGACGAGCTTTCAATGGTTGACATAACGCTGTTTGCCGCCTTGCTTGACGCTTTGCCGCTTTCTGCAAGACTTATAATGGTTGGCGATAAAAACCAGCTGCCGCCTGTGGGGGCAGGAAATGTGCTGGGTGATTTGATTGAAAGTGAAAAAATCACCGTGGTGGAACTTGAAAAAATATTCCGCCAGGCGCAGAAAAGTCTTATAGTTACTAATGCGCATAAGGTTGTAAAGGGCGTTATGCCTGACATTTCAAACAAAAATGCAAAGGCAGATTTCTTTTTCATGAAAGAATTTTCGCCTGACTCTGCGGCAAAGAAAATTACAGAGCTTGTTAAAACCCGGCTGCCGTCAGGCTATGGTTTTGACAGCATTGCAGACATTCAGGTGCTGTGCCCCGGCAGAAAGGGCACGCTTGGCAGTGAAAATTTAAACATTTTGCTGCAAAATGCGCTTAACCCAAAGTCGCCGCGAAAGGCCGAACTGCCGCGTAAGGGCTTTGTTTTCAGGGAAGGCGACAAGGTTATGCAGGTTAAAAACAATTATGACATTGAACTGGTGAAATTCGGCGAATATTCAGCGGGAGTTTTCAACGGTGACATAGGAATTATTAAAAAAATTGAAAGGGCGGCGGGCACCATAAGCGTTGCTTTTGATTCGGGTGACGCCGTATACCCAATAGAAAGCGCTGCAGAGCTGGAGCTGGCATATGCAATGACCGTGCATAAAAGCCAGGGCAGTGAATTTGCCGCTGTTGTAATGCCGGTGCTTGCTGCGCCGCCAAAGCTGCAATACAGAAATTTATTTTACACTGCCATAACAAGGGCTAAAAATCTGCTGGTGCTTGTTGGGGCAGACAGTACTATAAAGTCAATGGTGTCAAATGACAAAAAAAGCAGGCGCTACAGTGCGCTGGGTAATTTTTTAGCAGGTGAAAAGTAAGTTCCTTTACTTGACAACGGCAGCCAAATGAAGTACCATTTAACTTAACAAGCCGCGCCTGCCCAAAATGCGCCGTTAAAGCGAATTTATGGCATTTTCGCCCTTGCCTTGGGCCCGGCGGCAATTACAGCATTAAATAAATTAAATTTCGGGAATGAGCATTATGTTCGGATATGATTTAGGCATAGATTTAGGTTCAAGCTCAATAGTAATAGCAGTGCCGGGTAAGGGCGTTGTTGTAAACGAGCCGGCATATGTTGCGTTTGACAATAAAACGCAGAAAATACTGTATGCCGGGCGGCGTGCCTATTATTTGGAAGGGCGCGAACCAAGCGGTGTTTCGGTAATTCAGCCGGTTGTAAACGGTGCAGTCACTGATTACACAATGGCGCAGCAGATGATTCGCTTTTTCATAAACAAGGTAATTAAGAAAAGCATTTTTAAGCCGCGTGTGGTAACGTCTGTTTCGTCAATTAACACAGATGTTGAACGCCGAACTCTTATATCGGTAATAATTTCTGCGGGCGCCCGTTCCGTTTGCCTTATTGAAGAGCCGCTTGCAGCCGCTTTCGGCGCGGGGGTTGACCCTTTGCTGCCAACAGGCGTGTTTATAATTGACATAGGCGCCGGCACAACAGACATGGCGGTTGTAAGCCAGGGCAGCATGAGCCAAATTGAAGCTTCCAGCATAGCAGGCGCCAGGTTTGACGACGAAATTATGAAATATATGCAAAAAGAGCATGACCTTTTAATAGGAAAACGCACGGCAGAGGAAATCAAACGAAATATAGGCAGCGCCGTGCCGCGGGAAGATGATATTATTTTGAAAGCAAAGGGCAGAGACAGAGCTTCAGGCATGCCCAAAACAGTTGAAATAACCGCAAATGAACTTTATGAAGCCATGAAAGAGCTTTACAATGAACTGGCGCTTGAAGCCGTGGCGCTGTTTGAACGCACCACCCCGCAGCTGGTGTCTGACATTACGGCAGGCGCGGTTATATTGACCGGCGGGTGTTCATACATTTACGGAATTGACAGGTTATTTGCAGACGCCCTGCAGCTTGATGTAACCATAGCCCCGCGCGCAGAGCTTTGTGTAGCAAAGGGCACGCTTATTGCGCTTAATAAAATGCATATTCTTGACCAATACGGCTATAGATTTTTAACTAAGGAGGATGTGCGCACAAGATAATTCAAATTTATTACGGAAACGGCAAGGGAAAAACCACCGCGGCGCTCGGTGCATGCATGCGCGCGCTCGGCGCCGGAAAAACGGCTTTGTTTATTGCTTTTCTGAAAGATAACTCTTCACATGAAAGAAATGCCGGCAGCGGCATAGTGTTTTATCAAAACCCTGACAAAGTCAAATTTTTATATGACATGAACGAAAGCGAAAGGGGCGAATACGCCGCGTGGGTGCGCCGTGCGCTCAATTATGCTTTCAGTTCTGATTTTGACATTATTGTGCTTGACAAACTGCTTGACGCCGCGGCGTTGCTTGACAGCCGCGAAATGGCAGAGCTGCCGTTTGATAACGGGCGTGAATATATAATTACAGGGCACAGCCGCTGCGGCAGTCTTTTTGACAGGGCAGATTATATCACCCTTATGGAAAAAGAACGCCACCCGTTTGACAAGGGGCAGCCGGCAAGGCTTGGCATTGAATTTTAACAAAGGGGGGCGCGGCGTGGGCTCGTTTTCAAAATTTCACCCCGTGGTTATTTTTGCCTTTTTCATGGCTGTTATCGTGCTTAGCGTTGTTTACATAAACCCTGTTTATCTTATAATGTCTTTTTTAGCGGGGGCTTCATATTATTTTATTTTAAAGGGTAAAGCGGCGGTTTCGTTTATTATGAAATTCGCTTTGCCCGTTATTTTTATTGCGGGTGTTTTCAACATGCTGTTTTGCCGTTACGGTGAAACGGTGCTGTTTTCTGTAAAGGAAATTAGCTTTACGGCAGAATGCTTAATATACGGGCTGTGCACTGGCGTTATGATGTCGGCGGTAATAATATGGTTTGCCTGTTACAACATTGTTTTTACCGGCGAAAAGCTGACTGCGCTGTTTGGCAGAATATTTCCTAATTTAACCCTGCTTTTTTCAATGACATTGCGTTTCATTCCGCTAATGAAAAAATGTTCAGACGAAATTAATGAGGCGCAAATCGGAATTGGCAATGAAGTAAAGGGGCTTAAAAACACCGCCGAAAGATTTTCGGCGCTTGTGTCAATAAGCCTTGAAAAAAGCATTGAAACCGCAGACACCATGCGCCAAAGGGGCTATGAAAACAAAAACAAAACTTTTTTTTCAAGATATTCTTTTAAGGCTAAAGACGCGGCGGTGCTTGCAATAATTCTGTTTCTTTTCATTATATTGGCCATTATGAAAGGCCGTGGCTATTCGGCTTTTGAATACAGCGAAAAAATCGTTTTTGCAAATGAAAGCCATGTCCAGGAAGCATGCTTTTTTGTTTTGGCGTTTTGCGCTGTGTTTATTGAACTTTTAGAGGGGGTGCAAAAATGGCTCAGATTGAAATTAAAGAGCTGAGCTTTACATACCCCGGCTGTAAAGCAAAAGCACTTGACAGGGTTAGCCTTGAAATTGAAGAGGGCGAGCTGTGCCTGCTGATTGGAAAATCGGGCAGCGGCAAATCAACCCTTTTACAGCTGCTGAAAAAAGAAGCCGCGCCCCATGGCATAATCAGCGGTGAAGTCAGCACAAACACAGAAAACACGGCAATTTTAAACCAGCATGTGGAAAGTAATATTATAACAGACACAGTTTTCGGCGAGCTGGCGTTTTTGCCGTCTAATATGGGCTATGACAGAAAGAAAGTGCTTTGCAAAATTGCCGAAGCGGCTAATTATTTTAACCTTACAGACGTTATTGACAGTAAAACGTCCGTGCTTTCGGGCGGCACAAAGCAAATGCTGAGCCTTGCCTGTGTAATGAGCTCCTCGCCGGATATTTTGCTGCTGGACGAGCCCACGTCGCAGCTGGACCCGGTTTCGGCAGAGCTTTTTATAAACACTGTTTTAAAGCTGCGGCGCGAAGCCGGCATTACCGTTGTTATTGCGGAACACCGCGCAGGCGCTCTTATGGCGGCGGCAGATAAAGTGGCCCTGCTTGATTCCGGGCGGCTTAAATTTTGCCTGCCTGGGCAGGCGGCGGCAGATTTTCTTGTTGAAAATGATGAAGACATGAAAGACATTTTGCCGCCATATAGCCTTGTCTTGCCGGGTCACCCGGTTGATTTTTCAGCGGCAAAAAAAAGCGCGGGCATGTTGGTTTATAAAGAAAGCGAACAGGCAGCTGAAAAATGCGCCGCCGCCGTTTCGGCAAAGCATATTTCTTTTGCATATGAAAAGGGCAGCAGCGTGCTTTCAGAACTTAATTTTAAAGCATATGCCGGTAAAATAAATGCAATAGTCGGCGCAAACGGCACCGGAAAAACAACGCTGTTAAAATGTCTTTCGTCTGTGCTGAAATGCAGCTGTGGCAAAATAAAGGTAAGCGGAAAAACCGCCTATTTGCCGCAAAACATAAAAACCCTTTTTTTGCATGACACCGTTTTGCAGGAGGCGGGAAGTAATGCTGTTTTGAAAGAATTTTTGCTTGACGGGCTTGCAGAGCGTTCGCCGTTTGATTTGAGCGTTGGCGAACAGCAGCGCCTTGCGCTTGCAAAGGTGGTAAATAGCGGGGCGGATATTTTGCTGCTGGACGAGCCCACAAAAAGTATTGACGCCGTGTTTAAACGCGAACTTGCCGAAATGCTGCATAGTCTGGCAGACAGCGGCAAAACAATTGTTATTGCCTTGCATGATTTGGAATTTGCCGCAAAATATGCAGACTTTGTTTCTCTTATTTTCGGCGGCGAAATTATGTGCACACAAACGCCGAAACGCTATTTTTCGTCATTTGACATGTACACCACAGCCCTTGCACGGCTGAGCTCAGGCAGGGCGGTCAGCACTAATGACATAGCCGGTGTTTTAAACGAAAAATAACTTAGGGGGAAATGTCCCCCGCTTCTACAGGCGGCGGGGTCTGATTTTGAAGAAGCGGTTATTACAATCTGCCGCTGGGGGCGGCAGCGGCTGCCTCCCCAATGTTAAATAACTCTCAAGCCCTTATTGAATTGTGCCAATTGGCTTTAAGCCGCAACCGGCGGCAGGCTGTGTGCGGGTGTGTTTAATTACCATTGTTTTACGGAAAGGCGGTGTGTGATGAAAAGAAATGCGCAAATATTGTCTTTCGGGGCAATTATTTTGTCTCTTGCAATAATAATTTTGTGGCAAATATTTTTTTCAGCCGCCACTTCTTATTATCTTGTTTCGGCAATGGTGCTGGCTATATCTGCGCTGCCGTTTCTTTTCAGTGTCGAAAGCAAAAAAATAAAGTCGCGCGAGCTTGCGCTTATGGCCGTGCTTATTGCGCTTGGGGTTGTTTCACGCGCCGTGTTTTATTATGTGCCGCAGTTTAAGCCCATAGCGGCGGTTGTGATTTGCTCTGGGGCCGGCATGGGCGCGCGCAGGGGCTATGTTATAGGCGCATTTTCGGCTTTTATTTCAAATTTTCTTTTCGGCCAGGGAATATGGACTCCGTTTCAAATGGTGGCGCTCGGAACAATAGGCTTTCTGGCGGGCGTTATTTTCAAACATGTAAAAATTACAAAAATCGGCCTGGCAATATGCGGCTTTTTGCTGGTGTTTATATTTTACGGGCTTATTGTTGATTTGTGCACCGTGCTTATTATAGTACAAAAGCCAAGCCTTGAGTCCGTTTTGGCAGTATATGCCGCAGGCATGCCGTTTAACGCGGTGTTTGCAGGCGCAACCGCGCTGTTTCTTTTTCTGCTGGGCAAGCCGTTTATTAAAAAGCTTGACAGAATCATTATTAAATATGAAATAACTTAGCCCAGCGCCGGCCCGTGGCGGCAGCTTTGCCGGCTCTTGCCACGCTCAATTACAGGTAAGCCTTTGTTACACAGAAAGGAAAAAACAAAATGCAAGACAACAGTAATGACATTTTATACAGACTTTCGCGATTTGCGTTTATAAGTTCAATAATAGGGGTGTGCACAATAGGCATTTGCCCTGCCTTTGGCGTTATAGGCATTGTTGTGCCCGCAGTTATTAATGCAAAAATGAAAGACTGCCCCGCTGAAATAAAAGAGCTTGGCAAAAAGTCTGCTGTTGCGGGCGTCATTGCCCTTTTTATGTTTGTAATAGATATAATAATAGCCGTTATTGTAATTAAATGAAGCTGCCCCCGGTTTCTATAGTATGCTTTAGCCGCTTGGTTTTGTCGGCAGCAGCAGCACAATTTCCCGCCGGGGGGCGGCGGCAGCGGCTGTCGCCCAAGTTGAATAACTCTCAAGCCCTTATTAAATAAAAAAACCGCCGTGCATTTGCACGGCGGTTTTGGCTTTTCGCCCTTTTCGGGTGTTTAATTTTTTAGTCAGGGTACCCGTTGGGGTTATTGCTCTGCCAGCGCCAGGAATCTTCGCACATTTCAACTATGCCGCGCTCTGCCTGCCAGCCAAGCTCGCGCCGGGCCTTAGAGGGGTCAGAATAGCATGTGTCCAGGTCGCCCGCGCGGCGTGGGCATATTTCATATTTAATCTTTACGCCTGACGCTTTTTCAAATGCGTTTACAACGTCCAGCACACTGTAGCCCTTTCCGGTGCCGAGATTATATATAAACAGCCCGCTTTCGTCTGCCGCCTTTTCAACTGCCTTTACATGGCCCAGTGCCAGGTCAACAACATGAATATAGTCGCGCACTCCGGTGCCGTCAGGCGTGTCGTAATCATTGCCGTATACATTAAGGTGGTCAAGCTTGCCTATTGCAACCTGCGTAATATATGGCATCAGGTTGTTTGGCAGCCCGTTCGGGTCTTCGCCCATGGTGCCGCTTTTGTGCGCGCCGATTGGGTTGAAATAGCGCAAAAGGCATATGCTCCACTCATTATCAGACTTATATAAGTCCTGCAAAATGCATTCAATCATATATTTCGTTCTGCCATATGGGTTTGTAACGCCGCCGACTTTCATGTCTTCCGTAAGCGGCGATTTATTTTCAACGCCGTATACCGTGGCGGAAGATGAAAACACAATTTTTTTGCAGCCGCACCTTTTCATAACGTCAAGCAAAACAAGAGTGCCGTTTACGTTATTGTCAAAATATTCAAGCGGCTTTTGCACGCTTTCACCCACAGCTTTTAGCCCTGCGAAATGAATTACGCAGTCAATTTTTTCTTTGGCGAAAATTTCTTCAAGCCCCTTGCGGTCTCTTATGTCGCATTCATAAAAAGGAAAATCCCTGCCGGTGAGCGCCTTTATTCTGCTGTAAGAGCTTTTTTTGCAGTTGTAAAGGTTGTCAAGCACAACAATTTCCTTGCCTGCTCTCATAAGTTCCACCGCCGTGTGCGAGCCTATATACCCCAGCCCGCCGGTTACTAAAATTGCCATAATTTTACACCCCTTTATTTTAGTATGCCTTGCCCCAGTAAAGCATATGCCTTGCCGGCTTGCCGCAGCAAACGCATTTTTCTGAAATTTCCTCTTCGTCAAACGGAATACAGCGTGAGCCGACCCCGGTGATTTCCTTTACCTTGTCTTCACATTCTTCGCTGCCGCACCACATGGCCTTTACAAAACCGTCCCCGTTTTCGTTAAGCACTTTTATGATTTCGTCTGTGCTCTTGCAGCAATAGGTGCGCCTTTGCATGTTTTCAAGGGCTTTTTGGTAAATTCCGGCGTGCACTTCGCTAAGCTTTTGGGGAATTATTTCGCTGATTTTGTCAAGAGGCACCACACATTTTTCCCTGTTGTGGCGCGTTACCACAACGCATTGGTTCATTTCTATGTCCTTGGGGCCGATTTCAACCCTTACGGGCACGCCCTTCATTTCGTATTCGGCAAATTTCCAGCCCGGCGAATTGTCAGAGTCGTCAATTTTGGCGCGGCAAATTTTTTTAAGTTCTGCGGTGAGCTCATGCGCCCTGTCAAGCACACCGGCCTTGTGCTGCGCAACAGGCACCACCATTACCTGCACCGGCGCCACTGCCGGCGGCAGCACCAGCCCGTTGTCGTCGCCATGAGTCATTATTACGGCGCCTATTAACCTGGTTGTTGCGCCCCATGAAGTCTGGTGGGGGTAGCAAAGCTTGTTTTCCCTGTCTGAAAACTGAATTTCAAAAGCCCTTGCAAAGCCGTCTCCGAAATAATGGCTGGTGGCAGCCTGAAGCGCTTTACCGTCATGCATCAGGGCTTCAATGCAATATGTGCGCTCTGCGCCGGCAAATTTATCGCTGTCTGTTTTTTGCCCCTTTATTACAGGCATTGCAAGGTAATCACGGCAGAAATCTGCGTAAACGTTCAGCATTCTTTCAGTTTCTTCAACAGCCTCTTGTGCAGTTGCGTGAAGCGTGTGCCCCTCTTGCCACAGAAATTCGCGTGAACGCAGAAACGGGCGCGTTGTCTTTTCCCAGCGCACCACAGACACCCATTGGTTATAGAGCTTTGGCAAATCGCGGTAAGAATGCACCACATTTTTAAAATGTTCGCAAAAAAGCGTTTCGGAAGTCGGGCGCACGCACAGCCTTTCTTCCAGCTTTTCGTCGCCGCCCATTGTTACCCATGCGCATTCCGGGGCAAAGCCCTCAACATGGTCTTTTTCCTTTTGCAACAGGCTTTCGGGAATAAACATGGGCATGCACACGTTTTCATGCCCCAGTTCTTTAAACATAGAGTCAAGAATGCGCTGAATATTTTCCCATATAGCATAGCCGTAAGGCCTTATAACCATGCAGCCTTTTACGCTTGTATATTCAATAAGTTCGGCTTTTTTGCATATGTCGGTATACCATTTTGCAAAGTCTTCGTCCATAGACGTAATGCTTTCAACCATTTTCTTTTGCTTGTCTGCCATAGCCCTGAAAACCCTTCCGTAAATTTTGCGTTTCGTTAAGCGCCGGCACGGCGGGCGATTTTGCTTAAAATCAAGCCCCGTGTGTTCGGCGCGCTTTTTTATTATCTTGTCAAACATTATAGAGCAAAAATGCCCGCATGGCAATACTTTTTTTATTTTTAAGCGTTGAAAAATTCTTGACAAAATTAAAAGCGGGTGCTAAAATACAATAGTTGTGCGGCAGAAAAAGCGTAAGTCCAAATCGGGACATGCGCTTTTTTTATATGCCGGCATGCCGGGCTTGCAAACGCTCTGTCTATTTTGTTACTTTTAAATTAATGTAATTATTGGTAATATATACATTGCAAAATGAAGCGTTTTATGGTATAACTAAATAAAGATGTTCCACGCCCTGTAAGGCGCCTGGCAGCGCTTTTTTACCTGCGCGGTGCCGCCGGCTAAGCGCGGTGGCTTACACTTTATTAAAGCGCGCGGTGATTTTGTGTTTTTGGTGGTGATTATATGATTGTTGAGCCTATAACTTTAAGCATAAAGGAAGAGCTTATTGAACAAATAGAAATAGAAACTGTTTTTACAATTCCAAACACCAATATCAGCATTGACGAATCTACGGTTGTTTCCTGGATTATCATGGCGGTAATTACTCTTTTTGCAATTATTTTGACAAGAAATTTGAAAGTAGAGGGCAAAATCAGCCGCCGGCAGCTGCTGCTGGAAACCTGTGTTGAAAAAATGCAGAAATTTTTCCACGGAATTATGGGCAAAGACGGCGACGCATATATTCCGTGGCTTATGAGCACCGCCATTTTTATCGGCGCGTCAAACATGGTGGGCCTGTTCGGCTTTAAGCCGCCCACAAAAAGCCTGCAGGTAACTGCGGCAATGGCGCTCACCAGCATAGTGCTTGTGCAGGTGGCGGGCATAAGGAAAAAACGCGTTGGGGGCTATCTTAAATCATTTGCAAAGCCCTCTGCGGTTATGCTGCCGATAAATGTACTTGAAATTATTATAAAGCCGCTGTCTCTTTGCATGCGTCTTTTCGGTAATGTAATCGGCGCTTTCATAATAATGGAGCTCATTAAATGCATTTCCGTGTTTAAAGTCGGGGTGTCGCTTGCTTTTAGCTTTTACTTTGACTTGTTTGACGGGTTTTTGCAGGCATATATTTTTGTATTTTTGACATCTCTTTATATACAAGAGGCTGTTGAATAAATAAAGGGCATTGCCCATAAATAAAGGAGAAACATTATGTCAGTAGCACTTGCAGCGGCTATAGCCGTATTAACAGGTATAGGTTCAGGTGTGGGAATAGGTATTGCCACAGGTAAGGCCACGGAAGCAATAGCGCGCCAGCCGGAAGCGGCCGGGCAAATCAGAACAACGCTGCTCCTCGGCTGCGCCCTGGCAGAGGCCATAGGCGTATACGGCCTGGTTGTCAGCATACTTCTTATTTTCGTGCTGTAAAATCCCCATTGTTATGGAGAAAGAAGGATTAATTGAGTGTTAAAATTTGACTGGAATATTCTTTTTACGCTTATAAACCTTGTAATTTTCTATCTGCTTATGAAAAAGTTTTTATTTGGCCCCATAACCAGAGCAATGGACAAGCGCAAGGAAATGATTGACAAAAACATAAAAGACGCCGGAGACGCCATGCAACAGGCCGAAGGCCTTAAAGAGCAGTATGAAAGCAAGCTTGAAAATGCTGAGGGCGACGCGCGCGAAATTATAGACAAAGCGCGCCAGACAGCCAAAGAGGAATACGGCCGAATAATAGACAGGGCTAATGAAGACGCAGCCGAAATGAAAGCAGCCGCCGAAAAGCAGGCGCAGCTTGAAAGCGAAAAGCAGATTCGCGCGGCAAGGGAAAGCATTGCAAGCCTTGCTATTGAAGCTGCCGAAAAGGTTGTCGGGCAAAGCGTCAGCGTTAAGTCAGACAGCGATTTGTTTGACGAATTTTTGAACGAGGGCAGTGATATAAATGAGTCGTAGTATTAAATATTATGCGGGGTTGCTGCTTTCGTCAAGGGCGGGCATTTCAGATTTAGAAAAAACTCATGAGCTTCTTGAGTCAGCCGAGCTGGTAAAAATACTTGACAGCCCCACAGTGCCTGAAAAAGAGAAAAAAGATGTTATAGAAGACCTTTTTCCGCTGCCGGTAAGGGAATTTGTTTTTAATCTGGCAACTGAAGAGGACATTGAAAAATTTGATGACGTGGCAGAGCTCTATAAAACAGAGCTTGACAAAATAAGCCATGTTGCAAGGGCGCAGGTTATTTGCGTAACACCGCCGAGCTTAGAACAGCTTAAAAAAATCAAACAATTCGTTTGCACCAAAACGGGGGCGGACGAAGCTGATGTCAGCGTAATAAAAGACGAAAGCCTGATAGGCGGCTTTATAATTAAAATAGGCAACACCGTTTATGACAGAAGCCTAAAAAGCAAAATCAGCGAAATTAAAACCACTGTCACCGAACATGCAAAGCACGTAACAGAAAGCGCAGACATAATTTCTGTTTTAAAAGCGGAAATTAAAGACTATGAATTTGAAACGGCAAGCGAAGAGGTCGGCAGCGTTATAAGCGTTGGCGATTCTATTGCAAAAATACATGGGCTTGACAACGCAATGTACGGCGAAATAGTCATTTTTGAAAACGGCGTAAAGGGCATGGTGCAAGACATAAAAGAGCATTTTGTGGGCTGTATTCTTTTTGGCGAAGACAGGGGAATCCACGAAGGCACGCATGTAAAAAGAACGCATAAAAGGGCAGGCGTGCCCGTGGGCGAGGAATTTATAGGCAGGGTGGTAAACGCCCTGGGCGAGCCCATAGACGGCAAGGGTGAAATTCATGCCAAGGGCTACCGTTTTATTGAAGAAAGCGCCCCCGCTATTATTGACAGAAAGCCGGTGAGCGAGCCGCTTGAAACAGGCATACTTACCATTGATTCAATGTTTCCTATAGGCCGCGGCCAAAGGGAGCTCATTATTGGCGACCGCCAAACGGGCAAAACAGCCATTGCCGTTGACGCAATAATTAACCAAAAGGGCAAAAACTGCGTTTGCATTTACAATGCCATAGGTCAAAAGGCGTCAACTGTTTCAAATCTTGTTGCAAAGCTTAAAAAGCACGGCGCTATGGACTATACTGTTGTTGTGTGTTCAACCGCGTCAGACCTGGCGTCTCTTCAATATATTTCACCGTATGCCGCGACTTCCATTGCGGAATATTTTATGCACAAGGGCATGGACTGCCTTATTGTTTATGACGATTTGAGCAAGCATGCCGTGGCTTACCGCGCGCTGTCTTTGCTGCTGGAGCGTTCACCCGGGCGCGAAGCATACCCCGGAGACGTGTTTTATTTACACTCAAGGCTGCTTGAACGTTCAAGCTGCCTTTCAGACGAGCTCGGCGGCGGCTCGCTTACCGCGCTGCCAATAATAGAAACCCAGGCCGGCGATGTTTCGGCATATATTCCCACAAATGTAATTTCCATAACGGACGGGCAGATTTTCCTTGAAAGCGATTTGTTTTTCAGCGGCCAGCGCCCGGCGGTAAATGTTGGGCTTTCCGTGTCGCGTGTCGGCGGCGCGGCGCAGACAAAGGCAATGAAAAAAGCCGCAGGCTCGCTAAGGGTTGATTTGGCGCAGTTTCGTGAAATGGAAGTATTTACCCAGTTTTCGTCAGACCTTGACGATGACACCAAGGCAAATCTCAGCTATGGGCGCACACTTATGGAACTTTTAAAGCAGCCTATGGCACGCCCCATGTCGCTTGCCGGGCAGATAATCACACTGGTTGGCGCAACAACAAGGTGCTTTTCAGACATACCGCTGCACCGGCTGAAAGAATTTCAGGGTGATTTACTTGCTTATTTTGACAATGTGCATTTTGAAATCACATCTGAAATTCAAAGCAAAAAGGTGCTTACAGACGAGCTCAGGGAAAATATAGTCAACACAATAAACGAATTTAAAAAGGCGAACAATGGAAAATACGCGTGAAATTCAAAGCAGAATTAAATCTGTAAAAGACACCATGAAAATTACAAACGCAATGTACATGGTGTCCTCTTCAAAGCTGCAAAAGGCTAAAAGGGAAGTGCACGACACAGAGCCTTATTTTTACATGATTCAAGATTCCATGGCGAAAATTTTAAATGTCGCCCCCGAAGTGGGCAACAAATATTTTAACGTGCGTAATTCGCCGGCCGGCAAGGAAAGGGCAGGCTATCTTGTAATCACGGCAGACAAGGGGCTTGCCGGCGCCTATAACCACAACATTATAAAGCTGGCCGAACAGAACGTGCTTGAAAATGACGACAATATGCTTTTTGTTGTGGGCCAGGTGGGCAGGCATTATTTTGAAAGAAAAAAAATTCCTGTTGACATTAATTTTAAATATACCGCCCAAAACCCGACTATGAACAGGGCCAGGCATATTGCGCAGAAGCTTGTTGATTTGTTTGTTGAAGAAAAGCTTGACAAAATTTATATAGTTTACACAAAAACGGTAAACTCGCTTACCGTTGAACCGGTAATTAATAAAATTTTGCCGCTCAGGCGTGAAAAAATAAAGATACGCGACGCAAACGGCTATTATGAAAGGCCTGAATTTTTGCCTGACGCGCAAACTGTTTTTGACATGATAGTGCCAAGCTATGTGGCGGGTTTCATTTACGGCGCGCTGATAGAATCATATTGCAGCGAACACAATTCAAGAATGCTTGCAATGCAGACCGCCACAAATTCAGCAAGCGGCATGTTAAAGCAGCTAAGCGTGCAGTATAACCGTGCAAGGCAGGCGGCAATTACACAGGAAATAACAGAGGTAATCGCCGGCGTGCGCGCGCAGAAAAACGAAACTGAAAGCTGACCTTTTGGCAGAATTCAAGATATTATTTTCTTTCATATTGCACAGGCAATAAAAATAATTAGGAGATGTCCTGATGAACAAGGGAAAAACAGTGCAGATATCGGGCCCCGTTGTAGACGTTAAATTTGACGAGAGGCTGCCGAAAATCAAAGACGCGCTCAAAATAATTACAGAAAACCAGACTTACCTAATGGAAGTCGCGCAGCACCTGGGCTCAAACACGGTAAGGTGCATAATGCTTTCCCCGTCAGAGGGGCTCAGCAAGGGCATGGACGTTATTGACACGGGCAGCTCCATAAAAGTCAGCGTGGGTGAAAAATGCCTTGGCAGGCTGTTTAACGTGGCGGGGGACACAATTGACAACCTTGGTGAAATTGACGGCGCGCCGCGCTGGGAAATACACCGCGCACCGCCGGGATTTGAAGAGCAGGCAGAGGAAGTTGAAATACTTGAAACCGGCATAAAAGTAATAGACCTGCTTACGCCCTATACAAAAGGCGGCAAAATCGGGCTTTTCGGCGGCGCGGGCGTCGGTAAAACCGTGCTTATTCAGGAACTCATAACAAATGTTGCAACACAGCACGGCGGCTATTCAATATTTGCCGGCGTGGGCGAACGTTCAAGAGAAGGCAACGACCTTTGGAATGAAATGAAAGAGTCCGGTGTAATTGAAAAAACCGCCCTTGTGTTCGGGCAGATGAACGAGCCGCCCGGGGCGCGCATGCGCGTTGCCGAAACAGGGCTTACCATGGCGGAATATTTTCGCGACGTAAAAAAGCGTGATGTTTTGCTGTTTATTGACAATATTTTCAGGTTTATTCAGGCAGGGTCTGAAGTTTCGGCGCTGCTGGGCAGAATGCCGTCAGCAGTCGGTTACCAGCCGACTCTTGCAACAGATGTGGGCGAGCTGCAGGAAAGAATTACGTCAACTAAAGACGGCTCTATAACTTCAGTTCAGGCGGTTTATGTGCCGGCAGATGACTTGACTGACCCGGCGCCTGCCACCACATTTGCGCATCTTGACGCTACAACGGTGCTTTCAAGAAAAATTGCCGAAAAAGGCATTTACCCCGCCGTTGACCCGCTTGAATCAAGCAGCCGAAATCTTGAAGAAAGCGTTGTCGGACGCGAACATTATGAAGTCGCAAGGCGCGTTCAGGAATATTTGCAGCGTTATAAGGAATTGCAGGACATAATTGCGATTTTAGGCATGGAAGAGCTGTCTGACGAAGACAAGGCAACAGTATGGCGCGCAAGGAAAATTGAAAAATATCTGTCTCAGCCGTTCCACGTTGCCGAAATGTTTACCGGGGTAAAGGGCGTTTATGTGCCGGTCAAGGAAACGGTGCGCGGCTTTAAGGCTATAATTGACGGGGAACTTGACGATGTGCCCGAAAGCGCATTTTTCAATGTCGGCACTATTGACGATGTGCTGGAAAAGGCGCAGGAAATCAAGGGGTCTTAAATGGAACTTTTCAATCTGAAAATAGTGGCTGCCAATAAGGTGTTTTTTGACGGAAAATGCCAAAATCTTATTGTGCCTTATGTTGATTCGGGCAGCATTGCATTTCTTGCAAAGCACGAAAACACGGTTTTGCCTATTGACGTGGGCGAAATGAAAATTACAGATGAAAGCGGCCGGCAGATAAACGCATTTGTGGGCAACGGCATTTTGGAATTTCTTGACAATGAAGCCGTTATTGTGTGCGTGTCGGCAGAGCTGCCTGATGAAATTGACGAACGCCGTGCAAACGAAGCCAAAGAAAGAGCCGAGGAAGAGCTAAGGCAGCACACCAGTTCAATTGAATATAATATTTCAAAAGCCAATTTGGCCAGAGCCATGGAAAGGCTGAAAGTTAAAAACCGCCATAAAATTTGACTTGCCCTGCGGCGTTTTGCGCAAAATCATGCCCCGCCCAAAAGCTGCATTAGAATTTTAAATATTAAAACGGCAGAAGATTATCTTTTGCCGTTTTTTTCTTTTAGCTTTCAGCAATTTTAAGCTCAATAAGGGCTTGCCTTTATTGAACAAAACAAAGCATAACAATGCTTAAAATGAAAAGAGACAAAAACATTAAAAACGGCAACAAATATATTTTAATTTTTCTTGTTTTGCCGGAAAATTTGTTTTCTATTGATTCACGCTGCAATTGCTTCGGCAGGCTTTTTATAAGTTTATCATATGTAAAGCTTATTGCCTGAAATCTTTTTCCAAGCGAAAATGCCCGAAATAAAAATATTAACGCCATAACAACGCCTGCGGCCGGGAACAGCCACATTTTGTTTAGAAACTGTTCAGGCATGTTAAATAGGTTAGTAAAATAAGGTGCAAAAATCACAATCAATGTTGCGTAATAAAAAGTAAAACTTTGTTTCCACAAGCATTTGTCTCTGTGAATATATTCCTGAATGTAAATTTCCATTGCTTTAAATATTTCCTGCGTATTTGCCTGCGTCTCTTTTTTTGATGTTTCAGGCGCAGAGCTTAAAACAGGCTTTGAAATAGTTAGCTTTTTCTTTATTTTATATATTTTTTTCATAGCAGACGCCCCTTTCTGCCTTTAATAATATTATTATGAAAACTAAAAGTCAACAAAAAGTACTTAGGGGGGGAACGGCGCCGTCTCAGTTGCATTTTTAATAAGCTTGTGTTATCATATTTTAAAATGCGTTTTTATGGATTTGGTGTTTATGGCAATAAAAATTATAGTTGCAGACCTTGACGGAACTCTTATGTCAGGGGACCACATGACAATAAGTGAAAAAACAAAAGCGGCGCTGCTTGCGGCGCATAATATGGGCATAAAAATTGCCATAGCCACCGGCAGAACTCTGGCAATTACCAAAAATGTTACAGACCAGGCGCCTTTTATTGACTATGTAATTTATTCAAACGGCGCTTGTGTTTATGACAGGCGCGGCGGCAGTGTGTTATATTCAAAAAACATTGCAAATGAAACGGCCGGTGAAATCATAGATTTTATTGAACAATACCCGGTGTTTTACGACATCTATAAAGGCGGGTGCCCGCACGCCAAAAATGATGTTATAAAATATTACAACAATATGGACCTGCCGCAGGAATTTCTTGAAGCTTATATGCACGCCATGCAGCTGCACGACAGCGTGCGCGGCTGTGCAGACGGCGGTGTTGAAAAAATAAATATATTTTCATATGCAAAAAAATATGCCGGCATATTTGCCGATTATTTAAACGGGTTTGACGACATTGACGTCAGCAGCCCGGCTGCGGACAGCATTGAAATAACCCATGCAAACGCAAATAAGGGCAAAGCGCTGGGCAGGCTGTGCGCCGCAGCGGGCATTTGCCAAAGTGAAGCCATGGCTTTCGGCGATTCGGAAAACGACATTTCAATGCTGACTTTTGCCGGCTGGTCGTTTGCAATGCAAAATGCGTGCCAAAGCTGCAAGAGCGCCGCAAAATATGAAACGCTTTCAAATGTTGAAAACGGAATTGCAGCGGCGGTGAACAAATACATATTAAATGAAAAGCAGGGGTGACAGGCATGAAAATAATTATTTCAGCCTGCCTGCTGGGTGAAAAATGCAAATATGACTCAACAGATAATTATAACGCCTCGGCAGTGAAGCTTGGCGAAGCTTTTGAACTTGTGCCGGTGTGCCCGGAACTGTTCGGCGCGCTGCCGGTGCCGCGTATGCCGTGTGAAATTAAAAACGGCAGAGTGGTGGCGGAAAACGGCGCAGATTTTACCGCCGAATATAAGTCGGGCGCCGAAAAAACGCTTTACATAGCGCAGGAATGCAATGCCTGCTGCGCCGTTTTAAAAGAAAAAAGCCCTTCATGCGGGTTTGGCAAAATATATGACGGCACATTCAGCCGCACTCTGGCAGACGGCAACGGGGTTGCGGCGGCGCTGCTGTGGGAAAACGGCATAAAAATATTCGGCGAAAGCAAAATTGATAAATTGCTTGACGAAATGCTGTAAAAGATTATATAATGTAATTACTTTGAAGCCTTGCTTCAAGCAAAACCGATATCAGGGGGAATAATTATGAAATTAAAGCGTGCTTTTGCAATTTTAGCCGGCGCTTTTATGCTGGTGGCTGTGTTTGCGGCATGTTCATCTGCACAAGACACTGAAATAACTGCGTCTGACGCGGTTAATCTTATAAAAACCTATACTGCCGAAGAGCTTGGCGTTGACGGCGAGCTTGACGATTACAGCGTGCTTTCCAGCAGCGACCAGGAAGTAGACGGCGAAAGCTATTATAAAATTGCCATAGCCATTGTTTCGGAGCCTGAAGAGGACGGCAGTGTTGACTTGGACATTCACGCCATATTTTATGTAAGTTATGACGGCGAAACGATTTTGGCATATGACGAAGAAACGGGCGAATACACCGAATTTGAAGATGTGCATGAAGTGCCCACAACCGAAGCACCGACTGACACATATGAAGATGCAGACGAAGAAGACGCGCAAGATGACAGCACAGCTGACGCTTCGGCCGAATAGGGGTATATAATTTTGGTAAGTTCTTATAAAAATATTGTGCCCAACATAAAAAACGCAGCTTTTGTTGCAGACAATGCAAGCGTAATAGGCGGCGTTTTTCTGGGCCAAGGCTCGTCTGTGTGGTATTCGGCGGTTCTGCGCGCAGACAGCGGTGTTATAAAAATAGGCAAAAATTCAAATATACAAGACAATTGCACGCTGCACTGCACGGCGGGCGGCTATGATGTTACTGTCGGCAACAATGTAACCGTGGGGCATAATGCTGTTGTTCACGGCTGCACTATATGCGACAATTGCCTTATAGGCATGGGCGCGGTAATTTTAAACGGCGCTATCATAGAAAAAAACTGCATTGTTGGCGCCGGCGCGCTTATAACCGAAAATAAGCATTTTCCTGAAAATTCGCTTATTTTGGGCTCGCCGGCAAAGGTTGTGCGGCAGTTGAATGAACAAGATATTGCGGCAATAAAGGCAAACGCGGCGGAATATTTCCAATTGGCGCAAAATCATAATGCTGAAAAAACGGTTGCGCTGCCGCTGTAGCGCCGCCGTTTTGCTTTTTTGCGCTGTTTTGCATTCGGCGTAATTTATTTTAAAAAGGTGGGCTAATATGCAGGAAAAGCAAAAAGAAATCAGATATGTCGGCGTAAAGGAAACTCTTGCATACGGCTTTGCAAACGCCGGGCAGGTGTTTGGCTATAACCTGTTTGCCGGCGGTTATCTTTCACTGTTTTTTACAAAGGTGTTCGGCATACCCGCAGCCGCTGTTTCGTCTATGATTTTGGTGCTTGGCATTTGGGACACCGTTAATGACCCGCTTCTGGGCGGTATTATAGACAAAACTCGAACAAGATACGGCAAGCTGCGCCCATATTTGCTTTTAGTTCCCCTGCCGCTGTCAATAGCCACCATTATGGTGTTTGCGGGGCCTGAAATTTTGGCAGACGCAAAAACCACGGCGGTAAAAATTGTATATATGTACATTTCATATTTTATATGGGAATTTTTTTACACCTTGGGCGATGTGCCTTTTTGGAGCATGAGCACAGCCATTTCGCCCAGCCCGGCAGACAGGACGCACGTAATATCTGCCGCAAGATTTTTGTCAAGCCTTATAGGAAATCTGTCAACCACCTTTCTTGTTGTAATGATGGACTTGAGCAACAACGGAGTTTGGGGGCTTACCCTGTCACAGGACTTTTTGATTTTAGCCATAATTGCCGGCACTGTGGGCATGGGGCTGTTTTCGCTGGCAGGGTTTAAAACAAAGGAAAGGGTTGTGCAAACCGAAAAAGAGCCGTCTGTTCTTAACAGCTTTAAGGTTTTGCTTAAAAACAAACCGCTTTGCCTGATAATAGCGGGCAATGTAATAGGCACCCTGTCAGGGCTTGCAAGCGTTTTTGAAACCTATTATTATTCTGAAGTGCTCAATTTAAATTCAGCCAAGCTGTGGGTAACACTGCCGGGCACTCTTTTCGGCTTTCTTACATATCTTTTGATACCGAAGTTCAAAGAAAAATTTGACAACAGGCAAATTATTCTTTTAAATCTTATATGCAGGGTTGTTGTGGGCGCCGCGGTGTTCGTTATTGGGCTTGGCTTTTATGACACCAGCGTGCTCGGCGTTTCAATTTTGCTTATGGTGCAAAACTTTATTTTCAGCTTTTTCAACACGGTAAATCTTGTTATTCCCACTGAAATGATAGGCGACACGGTTGATTATATGGAATGGAAAACCGGCGAGCGCAACGAGGGGGTAAGCTTTTCAGTGCTGACATTTGTAGGCAAGCTTACGGGCTCTGTTGCAACGTCAATAGGCACTGCGCTGCTGCCCGTAATAGGGCTTGTTTACCAAACAGCGGCTTCGGGCGAAAGCGTTGCGGTAAAGGGTGCGCACACCGATTTTTGGATTTGGGCGCTGTTTATAATAATTCCGCAGCTGCTTGGGCTGCTTTCGGGAATACCATATCTGTTTTATGACCTTAGGGGCGAAAAGCTTGCAACAATCAGGGCTGAAATGAAAGAGCGCCGTGAACAGCTGTCGTCTCAAGTATCTGCAGGGGGTGAACAAATATGAATAAATGCCCTAACTGCGGCAGAAAGCTAAGCCCGTTTTATTTCAAACAGTGCTGCCCCGGCTGCAAGGCAAATCTGTTATATTTTGACATGTCAGCGCAGCTCGAAAAAGACAAAGCCCGGGCAGAACATGAATTTTCGGCAGTCAGCCGCCTGCTAAACGGCATTAAAATTTCAACAATCGGCTGCGTCTGGGGTGTGTTCAGAATAATAGCTGAAATTTTGCAAATTTGCCTTTTATTTATTCCCGTTTATTATATGAACAGCAGTGAAGCCGTGGGCAGTCTGAGCGCCCTGTCGCTTATAAAAGCCGTTATCAACCCGCCGGGTGGCATGAGCGCCGGCAGCTTTATAACCGAATATGTTTTAAACAGCAGGGCTTTGCTGCTTGCTGTGGCTGCATTTATATTAGTAATTCTTTTTGCCGTTATTTGCGCGCTGGGGCAGCTGTTTTCATACACCAAAAATGGGAAACGGCGTAATTTCTGCGTTTCTGCCGTGCAAACGGCGGTGTTTTTGGCATTGTCAATAGCCGCCGCTGCAAACGGCGCCATTTTAGCCGGTGGCTTTTATGCCGAAATTGCGCTTATGGTAGTTTCACTTGTAGTTATCTTCCCGCTTGACAAAGCCATAAAAAAGCATGCCTGCGCCGAAAGCGCAAAACCCGCCGCACAAGCGCAGGCGGCGGCGCCGAAATAAAAGCCGTGGGCGGCTGCTGCTTACAGGCAAGACTTATTTAAAACAAAAAAGCTCTGAACATTTTTCGGTTCAGAGCTTTTATTTTTTCATTTTAAATAAGCTTTCCCACTGCTTTTACGGCTTTGCGGTGTGACTTCAGGCGTTCAATAAGAGCTTGCCCGTTATTCAACGTGGGGGGCGACAGCCGCTGCCGCCCCCAGCGGGAGATTGTACTCACCGCTCCTTCAAAATCGGACAGAGCCGCCTGTAGAGGCGGGGACATTTCCCCCTAAGTTATTTTTTAAATTTTTGGCTGTATTCATAAAACCCGTGGCGCGCCTTATATCTTGGCTTTACCTTGTATTTCAGCAATTCGGCGGAAGTAATAATTTCGCTTTCAAACGCAGCCGGTCTGTCTTCGCAAATGGTAATTGTGCGCACGCCGTGGTGCATGCCATAACTGTAATAACCTGCGGCGGGCACTGCCGTAAGGAAAATGCCGTCAACATTTCCCATGTAATCGTTTACATGGTCATGCCCGAAAAAAGCGCCCGTAATATCGCCCGTGTTTTTCCAGCTTTCAAACTGGCGGTGGGGCACGTCGGCACAGCAGGGCGCTTCATAAACCCCGCCCTGAACAACTGCCGCAGACTTTCTGTAAAAATGCCTGAACATTGCAGTTTGCCCCTTTACGCTTTTCGGCAGGTATATTTTACTTTCTTTTAAAAGCCGGTAAACTTCAGGCACGGCAATGTGCTGAAACAGCAATGCGGGCACCGGGCAGCCGCCGTTTTGCTTTTTCAGGCTGAGCGCGGTTTGCTGATACCATTCTGTTTGCTCTTCGCTTACATAACCATAGCCGCCGCCGGGGGCATAAGTGCCGGAGTCCATAAACCATAAATTACACACAATTTTTTCGCCGTCCGAATCATAAAGCGGCAGGTTGTAATTGCCCACCGAAGCTTTGCAACAGCCCCTTTCGGCAAGGCAGTATTCAAAGCTCCGGCACACGTCAAGCATATATTCCTTTGCCTGAATTTCAGGCATATTGTTTTCAGCGTTTGCCAGCCCTTCATGGTCATGATTGCCGAAAACCAGCGCAAACGGAATGCCCCTTTCATTAATTGAGCCAAACGCCGCTTTAAGCGCCGTGCGGGTTTTTTCTTTGTCAACACCGGGGAAGTCGCCCGCTATATTGTCTCCCAAAAACACAATAAGGTCAGGCGCTGTTTTTTCAACGGCGTTATTAAGCATGTCTGTGCTTTCACGCTGGGGCTTGTCTGTGTCCTGCAAATCGGCAACAGCCAATATTTTAAATTCTTTGTTTTCATTAAATTGCAGCTTCATATTTCTTACCGGTTAAATTCAATAAATTTCTGCCCGCTATTGGGCGCCGGGCTGATTTTTTGCCGAAACAACGCCCGATTAAATTATATGCCTGTGCGCAATTTTGTCAAGAGCCGCCCGGACGGCAGCGCTGTTTTAAAAGCAGGTTTAACATTTAAAAATAAGCGGGCAAATGTTAATGTTCGGGCAAAGCACGCAATTAAACGACGGGGGGCAGCTTGCTGAAATGCTGAACTTGCGCGGTATTTCGGCAAAATTAAAACAGCCGCTTGCATTCCTATCAGAAAGCTGGTATTATATTAATAATAACGGGCAAGCCCTTGTTGCATGGGTAAGCCCTTATTGAAAATCAGCTCTTTAAAGGGGTGTGTATATGAAAATATCAACCAAGGGCCGTTATGCACTTAGATTTATGATTGACCTTGCAATTAATTATAACGACAAATATGTGTCGCTCAAGGAAGTTTCCGACCGGCAGGAAATTTCAATGAAATATCTTGAAGCAATAGTTTCGCTTTTGCACAAGGCGGGCTTTGTTGAAAGCGCAAGGGGCAATGCGGGCGGTTACAGGCTTGCCAAAAAACCTGATGAATGCGTGATTGCGGACATACTTATTGTTACAGAGGGCTCAATAGCGCCCATAGCCTGCCTTGAGGGCGGCGTAAACCAATGCCCGCGCGCCGGCAAATGCCTTACCTTGCCGTTGTGGCAGGGGCTTGACAGGGTTATATATGACTACCTTGCAAATTACACCGTGGCAGATTTGGTGTGCCAGGAATATAATATCTGAAATAAATAATTAAAGAGCAGGCAGAGCGCGGTTTAAATCGGCAGATTTGTTTTTAATCAGGGCAAAAACGCCGAGTCATTAATATTAAAAGTCTGCTGGGGAAAAATATGAAAAAAAAATCCTATTTCCTATTGACTTTATAGGAATTAAGTGCTATTATAATTGCATATTAAACTTCAGGAGGCGATTTAATGGCAACAAAAGCAGTTTTTAAGGAAAGGATTTACATATTCTCAAATCGAATGTTACGATGTTGTTGACAAGGCAAGCCATTGAAGCCCGGCAGAGCAAGGCTTATTTTGGCTTAAAACAAAAACAAACATTAATTTTAAGGAGAACATTACGATGTCAGAATATAAATATCATTTTGAAACGCTCCAGCTTCATGTGGGGCAGGAAAGCCCGGACATTGCAACAGACGCAAGGGCGGTGCCGATTTACCAAACAACCTCTTATGTATTTCACAATTCAGACCATGCCGAGGCGCGCTTTAATTTGAGTGACGCGGGCAATATTTACGGCAGACTTACAAACAGCACGCAAGATGTTTTTGAAAAACGCATTGCCGCGCTTGAGGGCGGCGTTGCCGCTCTTGCCACGGCTTCGGGCGCGGCGGCCATTGCATATACATTTCAGGCGCTTGCCAAGGCGGGTGACCATGTTGTAAGCGCCAAGTCAATTTACGGCGGCACATATAATTATTTGCGCCACACTTTTCCCGAACACGGGGTTAACACAACATTTGTTGATTCAGACGATTTGCAAAATTTCAAAAACGCACTGCGGCCCAACACCAAGCTGATTTTTGTTGAAACGCTGGGCAACCCCAATTCAAACGTGGTTGACCTTGACGGCCTTGCCCAAATAGCCCACAGCCATAAAATTCCGCTTGTTGTTGATTCAACCTTTGCCACGCCATATCTTATCAGGCCCATTGAACACGGCGCGGACATAGTTGTGCATTCGGCAACCAAATTTATAGGCGGGCACGGCACCACGCTTGGCGGTGTGGTGGTTGACAGCGGCAACTTTGACTGGGCTGCCAGCGGCAAATTCCCGCAGTTTACACAGCCAAACGAAAGCTACCACGGAATCAGCTTTACGGCGGCGGCAGGAAGCGCGGCGTTTGCAACTTATATACGCGCAATTTTGCTGCGCGACACGGGCGCCGCAATTTCGCCGTTTAACGCATTTTTGCTGTTGCAGGGGCTTGAAACGCTGAGCCTGCGCGTTGAAAGGCATGTTGAAAACACAAAAAAGGTGCTCGATTACCTGCAAAACCACCCAAGGGTTTTAAGGGTTAACCACCCTTCGCTTGACAGCAGATATAAAGAGCTTTATAACAAATATTTCCCGCACGGCGCCGGCTCAATATTTACTTTTGAAATAGACGGCGGCGAAAGGGAAGCTAAAAAATTTATTGACAGTTTGCAAATTTTTTCAATTCTTGCCAATGTGGCAGACGTGAAATCGCTTGTAATTCACCCGAAAACCACAACGCATTCACAGCTTAGCGAAGCGGAATTTAACGAACAGCGCATATTTGACAACACCGTGCGCCTTTCAATAGGCACAGAGCATATTGACGACATTATTCATGACCTTGACAACGCTTTCAATGCGCTTGGTTAAAATTAAGAAAGGATTTTCATTATGGCAATTTATCAAAACGTTACAGAACTGATAGGGCAGACCCCAATTCTTGAGCTGGGTAATTATGAAAAAAAGTACGGCGTGAAAGCGCACCTGCTTGCAAAGCTTGAATATTTTAACCCCGCAGGCTCCGTTAAAGACAGGGTGGCAGCCGCAATGATAAGCGCGGCTGAAAAAAACGGCACCTTAAAGCCCGGCGCCACCATTATAGAGCCCACCAGCGGCAACACTGGCATAGGCATTGCCGCCATTGGCACCGCCAAGGGTTACAGGGTAATTCTTACAATGCCTGAAACCATGAGCGTTGAACGCAGAAATCTTGTTAAGGCATACGGCGCAGACGTTGCTTTAACAGACGGCGTAAAGGGCATGAAAGGCGCCATTGCCCGCGCAGAGGAACTTCAGTCTGAAATAGACGGCTCCGTTATTTTGGGCCAGTTTGTAAACCCGGCAAACCCGCAGGCACATTATGAAACCACAGGGCCCGAAATATGGCAGGCGACTGCCGGCAGGGTGGACGCTTTTGTTGCCGGCATAGGCACCGGCGGCACCATATCGGGCGTGGGGAAATATCTTAAAGAGCAAAACAAAGACATTCGTGTGTTTGCGGTTGAGCCCCAGTCGTCGCCAGTGCTGTCAAAGGGCACTGCGGGCAGCCACAAAATTCAGGGCATAGGCGCGGGCTTTGTGCCGGACACGCTTGACACAGGTGTTTATGACGAAATAATAACCGTTTCAAACGAAGACGCGTTTGAAACAGGCAATAACATAGCCAAAAGCGAAGGCATTTTGGTGGGGATTTCCAGCGGCGCGGCGCTTTGGGCTGCGCAGCAGGTGGCGGCGCGCGCCGAATTCGCGGGCAAAAACATTGTTGTGCTGCTGCCTGACACCGGCGAACGCTATTTGTCCACCGCGCTGTTTTCTTAAAGAAAGACTTTCGCTTGGGCAGCTTTTAAAACACAAAAACACACGGCAGGGGCGCCCGGCCCCTGGGTGTGCGTATATTCCAATTTACAAAGAAAGGTAAAAAATGAAAGTTTACGCAGATAACGCCGCCACCACTAAAATAAGCCCGGCGGCGCTTCGGGCTGTTATTTCAACATATGAAAATTACAGCGGCAACCCCTCAAGCCTGCACACTTCCGGCCAGCTTGCGGCAGAGCAGCTGCTTACCGCCAGGCAAAAAATAGCCGCCCGCCTGGGCGCAGAGGCAAAGGAAATTTATTTTACGTCAGGCGGCTCTGAATCAGACAACCAGGCCATAATAAGCGCAGCGCTGCTTGGCGCTAAAAGGGGCAAAAAGCACATTGTAAGCACCGCATTTGAACACCATGCAGTGCTGCACACGCTGCAAAAGCTTGAAAAAGACGGCTTTGAAATAACTCTTTTAGATGTGCATGAAAACGGGCTTGTAACGCCCGAACAGGTGGCTAATGCCATTACGGGCGACACCTGCCTTGTTACAATTATGTTTGCCAACAATGAAATCGGCACAATTCAGCCGATTACTGAAATAGGTGAAATTTGCTCGTCTCGCGGTGTTTTATTTCACACAGACGCCGTGCAGGCGGCGGCTCATGTTGACATTGACGTTAAAAAAATGCATATAGACATGCTAAGCCTTTCGGCGCATAAATTTCACGGCCCCAAAGGCGCCGGCGTGCTTTATTGCAGGCAGGGAATTGCGCTGCAAAGCCTTATTGAAGGCGGCGCGCAGGAACGTGCAAAGCGCGCGGGCACTGAAAATTTGCCCGCAATAGTCGGCATGGCGGCTGCGTTTGATGAAGAATGCGCCAATATGCGCCAAAACAACGAAAAAGTTGCCGCAATGCGAAACCGGCTTATTGACGGGCTTTGTGAAATTCCGCACAGCGCCTTAAACGGAGACAGGCAAAGCCGCCTTAGCGGCAATGTAAATATTTGTTTTGAGGGCATAGAGGGCGAAAGTCTTTTGCTGCTGCTTGACTCTAAGGGCATAGAAGCTTCCAGCGGCTCTGCATGCACTTCCGGCTCTCTTGACCCAAGCCATGTTTTGCTTGCAATCGGACGCCCGCACGAAGTTGCGCACGGCTCTTTGCGCCTTACGCTTTCAGCCGAAAACACGCCGGCTGAAATTGAATATATCATAAAAACAGTGCCCGGGGTGGTAAATTATTTAAGAAACATGTCGCCCATGTGGGAAAAGCTTGAAAAGGGGGAAATGCAGCATGTTATATAGCGAAAAGGTTATGGACCATTTTCAAAACCCAAGAAACGTTGGTAAAATTGACGACGCAGACGGCGTGGGCGAAGTTGGCAACGCGGTGTGCGGCGATATTATGAAAGTTTATATTAAAGTTGACTGCGGCATTATAACAGACGTAAAGTTCAACACTTTCGGCTGCGGCTCTGCAATAGCGGCGTCTTCAATGGCAACTGAAATGATAAAGGGCAAAAAAATAAGCGAAGCCCTTGAACTTACAAATAAAGCCGTTGTGGAAGCGCTTGGCGGGCTGCCCGCGCACAAGGTGCACTGTTCTGTTTTGGCAGAGGAAGCCGTGCGCGCCGCTGTAAACGACTATTATGCGCGCCGCGGTGAAACGCCGCCGGCATAAAAACGCCCAGCAGCATTCCGGGCCCCCTCCCGCGGCTCATTAACGGCGAGCCGGTTTATTAAAATAAAACAGCTTGGTTTGGGCAGGTTTTATTAATTATATTTATTTAACCTTTTATTTAATACTATTTTGGCCGGGGGGGGGGTCATTTGTTAAGCATTCGGGGGGGTTTAACCCCCCCCTTTTACTTGGCGGCAAAAAGATGATATTTAAAACGGCAAAAACCGCCCCGCCCCCTGTCGGGGCTTGACACG
>JAJQIJ010000013.1:8153-16902 GCA_021199275.1 Clostridiales bacterium | reverse complement strand
CCCCCCCCCCCCCCACCCCCACACCCACCCCCCCCCCCTCCACCCCCCCCCCCCCCCCCCCCCCCCCCCCCCCACCCCCCTTCGGGGGGCTTTAAGCCCCCGCTTTTTCTTGGCGGCAAAAAGCTGCTCTTTAAAACGGCTAAAACCGCCCCGCCCGCTTTCGGGGCTTGACACGCTGACATTATTAATATAAAATATTAGGCAAGTTATGTTCATTTACCGGCTTGGGGGGTTGTTATGACTGTTTATGAAATGCAGCGCGAAATTATGCGCCTTAAAAAAGAAAACGACATTTGCATTCTTGCACATTCATATGTTGCCAGGGAAATCAGCGAAATTGCTGACTTTACGGGCGATTCATATGCCCTGTCGGTAAAAGGCGCCGGCGCCGAAAACCAAAACATAATTATGTGCGGCGTGCGTTTTATGGCTGAAACCGTTAAAATTCTTGCGCCGCAAAAAAAAGTTGTGCTTTCAAACCCGGCGGCGGGCTGCCCCATGGCAGAACAGATGGACAGGGAACTTATAACCCGCCTTAAAGAAATGAACCCCGGCAGGGCGGTGGTGGCTTATATAAACACCACGGCTGAACTTAAAACCGTGTGCGATGTGTGCGTTACATCTTCCTCAGCCGAAAAAATTGTTAAAGCCATGCCTGAAAAAGAACTTATTTTTATTCCTGACATAAATCTGGGCTCATACATTGCGAAAAAATGCCCTGAAAAAGACATAAAGCTGGTGTCCGGCGGCTGCCCCACGCATGCCCGCATTTCAAAGCGTGACGTTGACTCGGCGCGCAGCGCACACCCCGGCGCGCTTTTGCTGGTGCACCCCGAATGTGTGCCCGAAGTAACCGCCGCGGCTGACTATGTTGGCTCAACTTCCGGCATTATGAACTTTGCAAAAAGCAGCAATGCAAAGGAATTTATAATCGGCACTGAAAACAGCATTGCCGAACATTTGCAATATGACTGCCCGGGCAAGCGCTTTTATGAACTTTCAAAAGACTTGGTTTGCCATAACATGAAGCTTACCACCCTGCCGCAGGTTTTGCAGTGCTGCCGCGGCGAATTCGGCGAAGAAATTGTGCTTGAAACCGGCTTAATGCAAAAAGCAAAAAAATGCATTGACAAAATGATTGAATACGGTGGTTAAATGTCTGAAAAAGCTCTAATTGCAATGAGCGGCGGCGTTGACAGCAGCGTTGCCGCTCTTTTAACAAAACAGCTGGGTTATAGCTGCGTTGGCGCCACAATGAAACTGTTTGATTCGGCGCAGGACTCGCAGTCCGGCGCGAAAAGCTGCTGCACGGCAGACGACGCGCTTGACGCAAAAGCCGTTGCCATAAAGCTTGGCATGCCGCATTATGTTTTTAATTATAAAGCTGACTTTGAAAAATATGTAATTAAAAAATTTGTTGAAACTTATGAAAAAGGCGCCACGCCAAACCCGTGCATTGACTGCAACAGATATTTGAAATTCGGCGCTTTAATGCGCCGCGCCGCCGAGCTTTCGGCAGATTATGTGGTGACGGGGCATTATGCGAAAATTGTTTATGACGAAAGCTCAGGCAGGTACCTGCTTAAAAAAGCGGCAGACCTTTCTAAAGACCAAAGCTATGTGCTTTATACTCTGAGTCAAAAACAGCTTGCCCACACGCTTTTTCCGCTGGGCGGCTACACTAAGCCCGAAATCAGGCAAATTGCCGAAAAAGCAGGCTTTGTTAACGCCAAAAAACACGAATCTCAAGACATTTGCTTTGTGCCTGCCGGGCGCTATGCCGACTTTATTGAAAGCTGGGCAAAAAAGAAATACCCGCCGGGCAGCTTTGTGGCAAAAGACGGCTCTGTTTTGGGCACGCACAGCGGCATAATCAGATATACCAAGGGGCAGCGCAGGGGGCTTGGCGTTTCGGGCGGCGAAAGGCTTTATGTCATATCAAAAGATATTCAAAAAAACACCGTAACTCTGGGAAAAAATGAAGACCTTTATTCGCCCTTTGCCGTGTTAGACGACATTAATTTAATTTCCTGCGCCGGCATTTCAGCGCCGCTTTCTGTTGAAGCCAAAACCGGCTATAACATGAAAGCGCAGCCGGCGGTTGTAACCCCCTTGGGCGACAGCCGGCTGAAGCTTACTTTTGCCGTGCCGCAGCGCGCAGTCACCCCGGGGCAGGCGGCGGTTTTTTATGCGGGCGACACTGTGGTGGGCGGCGGCGTAATAGTTTAGGCGCAAAAACACGCCAAAAATATACTATTTGTAATTTTTTTGCAAGGCAGGCGCCGCCTGCCTTTTTTTGCGCGCTTTTTTGTTTTTTGCAGTGGGTGGGCTTGGCGCGCAAAGCCCGGGCTCTTTTGCGCCCACCTGCCTGCCGGGCGCTGACTGTGCAAAATAAATAAAATTTAAACGCAATAATTTAAAATTTAATATAATTTAATTAAAATATTTTATTTTTGTTTATCGTCAGTTAATTTTCAAACCACAAATGTTCACAAAAAGCGACAAAATAAGCCGCTATTTAAATAAAAAACGCAAATAATGACAAAAAGATTGTTGACAGACCCCCTTAAAGTTTGTTATAGTAACTTTGACTAATAATATTTAAAGGGCACCTTTGCGCTTTTTTGCGCTTTCTGGTTCCTTTTCAGGGCGCGGGGCGCTTGCACCGGCGGCGTGCCGCGGCTATTTAGATGTCTTGGAGGGTTTATTATGAAAAAACTGTTCAAAAAAGCAACCAGCATGTTTTTGGCAGTGCTAATGGCGGCAACTTCGCTTTTCGCGGTTGACGTTTCGGCGCTTGCGCTTTCAAGCGACTACACGCAATATGCTGACGAACTGCTTGACGCCATTGAAGCTTATGAAGCTAAGATGGACGGCACGCTTTACACAAACATGTCTGCGGCATATGAAGCATATGTCACTGCGTGCAAATATTATGACCAATACTATTACGGCTCCAGCGGCAACCGCACCACGGCGCAGTCTTACGCCACGGCGCTTAAAACCGCCACTGCCGCCATGTCAGCTATTACGAGCGATGATTTGCTTAATAATATTACATACACCACCTCTGCGGCAGACGGCACATATTCAAGCGACTCAAGCACGTCATATAAGCTGCTTGCCCCTTACACCGCAAACGCGGCCGGCACAATTTATGACACGCTCAGCGGTGTTATTTACACATACGGCGTAAGCTCAAACGCCGGTTTTATGGGCTGGACGAGCGCTATTGACAGCCTGCGCGGCGGTTACAACGGCACCAGATACGGCTCTGTTGTAATTCTTTACACCGGCGCCAACACGCAGACTATTACAGACGGGCAGGGCACTGAAAGAACAGTAAGCGGCTATTCCTTCCCAATAAACATAAGCGTGTCTAAAAATACAACATTGAGTAGTACAAGCCGCCGTGTAAGAATATATGGCTTTGAGTCGCCTGTTTCGGGCTACTCTTTAAACGACAACGCGTTTTCAACATATAACTATTGGCACGGCTATTCGAATAGCGCAATTTACCAATATAACGGCTACTCTTCGGGTGATTCTACATATAGCATAGGCTACTATTTCGGCGGCAACCGCGCTGCCAGCAGCTTTTCAACGGGCAGCGACAACACATCTCTTGCAAACTACTATGAAAATGCCTGTGTCGGTCAAAATAGCGCAAGCTATTATTACTGGTCAGGCACACTTTATTACACCGCAACCCCCTCCAGCACATATACGCTTTATGACGGGCTTGACTTTTACACCCAGTCAACAGGCAGCGGCTATTACATGGTAACAAAGCAGGATTCAAACGGCGGCTCAACCACCACAACATATTACAGCACGTCAATTGCAACCGCGTTTTCAAACAGCGGCTCAACACAGGCCGGCACAATCAGCAGTGTTGACGGCACAACAGGCCAAAACGTAAATATTATTGACTACACTGTTTTGACTGACGCGGTTGACAAATATTCCAGCGAATATTCACAATACCTTGACCTTCAGACTGCGGCTTCCACCGGCACTTATTACAGAAACGGCGGTTTGTCTGACTTTTTCAAATATTTTGATTACCTGCTTACAATAAACCCCACAGATTCTAACTACACTTATTACATAAGCCCCAGCACCACGTCAACCACCGCCTGCGGCAAAACCGTTACGGCAACTGCCAAAGCCTGCGCAGACGACATAGACAACACAATTTTGAGCCTTGCCACGGCAGCAAGTTCCGCCAGCGCTGACAGCGGGTTATATGACGCCCTTAGAGATGACGCCAATTATGTGCAGATGTGGGCCACGCAATATGACTCTAATTCAAACCGCCTTTACGGCATTGGCGGGCTGATGACAACTTACAACCTTGGCAATTACACTGACTCTGAAACCGGAGACGTTGTTTACACAGCTGACAGCTGGGCAATTTTCGACGAAGCTTATAAGGTTGCCGAAGCCGTGATTACCTATGGCGCAACAAACGGCTACACAAATAAATACCCCCTGTCGTCTTACACATTTACTTATAAAGACGCATGTCTTACTAATATTGACTCTTCCGAATATGAATTTGAAAACAGCTCTTACCTGAATTCCGGCAATTATTACCTATATTATGACAGCAGCGGCGACTCTTATATCAGCGTAGACGAAGCTGTGAAAGCGCTGACTCTGGCATATAAAAACCTGAAGCTCAATTACAGCGTTGTTGACGCAGAGCTGCTGGAAGCTCTTATTAACGAAGCTAACACGCTTATTAAAAACTCAAGCTATTTCACAGACACGTCTTACACAAACGCCGGCCTGTCAAGCCTGATAGCCACCATTCAAACGGCGGTTTGGGGCAGCACAGACAATTTCGGCGTTGACGCGTCGCTCTTAAAGCTGACTACAGCTCACCAAGAACTGGTAAACAATTATGTAACCCAGCTGGTGGAAGCTATTGAGAACCTTATTATTAACACGCAAAAAACCGTGGGCTCCGGCGGGGGCTATTCGCTGGTAACGGCAATAAATTACTGCGGCACCCTGAACCAGAGCGACTATACAAACTGGGCGCAGCTGCAAACAGTGCTTGACGAAGCCAATGTTTACCGCAGGGCGGCTTCAGACTCAGACAGCACATATGACAGCGGCTCAACTTATGTAACGGTTGACAGCTCTGCCGCCAGCGCAGTCAGCGGCAGCGCATATAAATATATTACAAGATATATTGATTTGGTTGAAAGGCTCTATAAAGCCATTTTAAGCCTGACTGTTAAGTTCAACGCCATTGAAAACGGGCAAATTGCCAGCAGCGGCGAACTTTCAAGCGCCACAGGCTCTGACACGTCAGATTCAAACAAGGGCGGCTATTGGAACCTTACGTTTAATTACAATTCCGGCATGATTGTGTTCCGCACCAGCAGCGACGCGCTGCTGATTGACCTTGGCAGCACCACACTTGTGGCGGGGTCTAAAGCGTCTTACGAACAGCTGCTTGATTCAATTAACATAAACGCCGCCTATGGCCAAACAAACGGCTATGCCACCAATTCCACCAGCGGCAAACAGCTGACTAACAAGTCCGACTATGGGGACGGCACGTCGCTTTCATATGCGCTTTCCACAACCCAGCGTGCAAGCGAATACCCCGGGCAGCTGAGCTTCACCACCGGTGACGGGGCGAAAACAGGCGGCACGTTTAACCTGGGCAGCCTGTTTGTAACGGCATACACCGGCAAGCAAGACTATTTCGGCTATGAGGCCGTGGTTGACACCAGCAGTTCTAGCGATGACAACAGAAGCATGATTAACACCCTTGACTATGAATGGACTTCCGCCCTGTCCACCACAGAGGGCGCGGGCGGCTCCGCCGGCGTAGACAGAGACGGCAACACCGCAAAATATGCGCTGGGCGGCGTTGTGTTCCGTGACACAGACGGGTCTAACACGCGCGGCTACACGTCTTTAAGCGGCACATATACCTATTATATGGAAGCTTATGAGCAAGACGAGCTCAGCGCCAGCACAACACCGTTTGCCGTTTCGGAAAACACAGACAGATATATAGGTTTCATTTATTACACAAAGGTTCAGCAAGTGCTCGCATATTATTACGGCTACCACGAAATGTCGCTTCTTTACAACCCCAACCTTACTGTTATAGACGTTTCTTACCTGTTTGATTTAATAGACATTTACGAAACCCTTGAAGAAACGCATTACACCACAGCAAGCTGGGCGGCTTATGAAAAGGCATATCAGGCTGCCATTAACGATATGGACTATGGCAACATGACAGCCAGCGAAATTTTAAGCGAATGCCAAACTCGCTACAGTAATTTGTGGACTGCATATCAGGCATTAGTGCCGATTTACACATTGGTTGTTAAAGACTGCAACGGCAGCACTCTTGACGTCAGCAGCGAAGCAGATTTCCAATATGAAAACGATATTAACGACACAGCAAACCAAGTTACTTTCGTTTCAACATCTTTGCCCTATGGCTGGTATATTGACGACAGCTGCACACTTACCGTAACCCAGGGCTCAACTCTTACCCTTACGGTGCACACAGACGTTGAAACAACCGTGACTCGTGTTTCGGCGCACTGTTCCGCAGATGGGTCAACCACCACCACGCAATATTGTAACACCTGCAACACCACCGTGCACGAAGACGTGGTTGTAATTCCCGCCACAGGAGACCATGACTTTACAGACTGGTATTCAACAGTTTATGCAACAGACAGCCAAACCGGCACAATCCGCCGCGACTGCCAAAACAGCTGGACTGACGACGCAACCGGCGAAACTGTTTATTGTGAGCATTTCGAGGAAAAAACAGTCGCCCAGAAAGTTCGCCCCACGCTGACTGTTGACAATGCTGAAATTTCAGACAATGAAATTACATTTGAATACCCGACAGAGGTTGAAGACAACGCGCTGGGTGAAAACCAATATTATATTGACTTTGAATACACAGACACGTTTACCGTGCTTGACTGGAGCGTGGCTTTCGCTGACGCAGACGGCAACAGCCTGTCCTTTGTTGAAGGCACAGACTATGTAATTTTGCAAGGCAGCGAATACGCATATTCAACCAATGACGACAACAAGCTTTGCCTTGTGGTGTTCCGCTCTGAACGCGCGCAGGCCGCGTGGGACGAGGGGCGTGTAACAATAAACGCCAACACCGCCGTGTTCACAGTAAACATTTCAGCTGTTGACTGTGAGGGCAACGACGTAATGTCTGACATTTCGTATACTATTAATAATAGTGCGGGCGACACCATTGCCACATGGACTAAAGGCACCGCCACCGGGCTGACATATGACAGTGAAAACGGCACATATTATTTCACCAACATGGCAGACACTTACACTGTTACCGTTACAGATGACGCGGGCTACACGCTTGACGACACCAGCGTAATCGAAACCACGTCCGGCGACAGGACTTATGATGACTTTAATTTGCTTTACCACAAGTCAACTTATGAAGCCACCAGCACGGTTGACCCTGACTGCACAGAAGAGGGTTACACAATTCATTACCGGCTGTGTTCAGTGTGCCGCACCGTTTGTTCGCAGGAAATAAAAGATTACACTGACGCGCTGGGGCATGACTACCAAGTAAGCGACGACCCCACATTAACATATGCGGCAGACTGCACCACAGACGGGCAGATTACATATGTTTGCTCTCGCTGCGGCGAAACATATATTGAAATAGACTATGCCACGGGGCACAAATGGGTTGAAGACGAAGACAAGCGTGTGGCTTCCACCTGCACCACCGCCGGCAGCGCAACATATGTATGTTCAAACTGCGGTGAAACAAAAACCATTTCCCTGCCGACTGTTTCGCACCAATACACAGCCACAGTCACCGCGCCGGGCTGCGAAACACAGGGCTACACAACATATACATGTTCTGTTTGTGGCACGTCATATCAGGGCTCTTACACAGCTGCAACCGGGCATTCCTACCGCTTTGCCGAAAGAGTTGAAGCTGACTGCAAGACCACAGGTTACATTCTTTACACCTGCAAAAATTGTGTTGCAAGCTACACGGTAAATGACGTTACCCGCGGCACAGAAGATGTGCTTACCTGCACAGAAACGGCGGCAGACCATGTGCACACAGCTGACTGCAATACCACCGTGCCCACCGTTTCGCTTGACATTACATTAGTTGCAAAAGACGGCGAAACAGTTTATAACTCTGACGGCGGGTCATATAAAGTTGAAGTGATAGACACAACCAGCGAACACAGCTATGAAATTACAAACACCAAAGAGCCAACCTGCACAGAAGATGGCTATAACGTTTACACCTGCTCTGTCTGCGGCGACACTTACACAGAAGTTCTTGACCCGGCGCACACATTTAATGAGGGCGTGGTAACCACCGCCGCCACCTGCACGACAGACGGTGAAATCACTTACACCTGCACAGTCTGCGGCGCAACTGAAACAGAGGTTATTCCCGCAACCGGGCATAATTACACCAAAGCAGAGTCAGTAGCCGCCACCTGCGAAGAGGCGGGTTATGACATTTACACATGTGAAAACTGCGTCGGCACAAATTATACTATTAATGAAGACGGCACCTTGTCAGACGGTGCAGGCAATGTCCTTACAGAAACCGTGTTTGACGAAGAGGGCAATGTGGTAACAGCCGGCGAATATTACACGGTAGTCACCACAGCGGCGCTTGGGCATTCATACAGGCTTGACAGCACAGTGCCTGCCACATGCGGCGCAGCCGGCT
>JAJQIJ010000013.1:0-8053 GCA_021199275.1 Clostridiales bacterium | reverse complement strand
CCAGCTATGAAATAAAAGACGGTGAGCTGACTGTTTATGATTCAGAAGGCAATGTTCTTACAGAAACCGTGTTTGACGAAGAGGGCAATGTTGCGACAGACGGCGAATATTACACGGTAGTCACCACAGCGGCGCTCGGGCATTCATACAGGCTTGCAAGTTCTCAAGCTGCCACCTGCACAGAAGCGGGCTATGAGCTTTATGTCTGCAAATACTGTGTAGACAGCATGACTGTGACTGACTATGAGTCAGAACTTACATGCCAAGAAACAGCGGAAGACCATGAACACACGGCAGACTGCTATGCGGTTACTCTGACTGATTACAGCATAACCGCGGCAACAGACGAAACGCTTTATGACTATGACGGCGGGTCATATTATGTAAAAGTAACAGCACCCACCGGCCACAGCTGGGACGACGGCGAAGTTACCAAAGAAGCCACCTGCACAGAAAACGGCGAAATAACTTACACCTGCACAGTCTGCGGTGAAACAAAGACAGAGGAAATTTCGTCAAGCACAGCGCATAATTATGAGCTTGACACCAATGACTCAGAATATAAAGCCGCAACCTGCACAGAAGACGGCGTTAACGTTTATGTATGTTCGCTGTGTAAAGACAGGTACACCGAAACAGTGCCTGCAACCGGCCACAGCTACACCAAAGCAGGGTCAGTAGCCGCCACCTGCGAAGAGGCGGGTTATGACATTTACACATGTGAAAACTGCGTCGGCACAAATTATACTATTAATGAAGACGGCACCTTGTCAGACGGTGCAGGCAATGTCCTTACAGAAACCGTGTTTGACGAAGAGGGCAATGTGGTAACAGCCGGCGAATATTACACGGTAGTCACCACAGCGGCGCTTGGGCATTCATACAGGCTTTTGAGCTCTGAAGACGCCACCTGCACAGACGCCGGCTATGAGCTTTATGTCTGCAAATACTGTGTAGACAGCATGACTGTGACTGACTATGAGTCAGAACTTACATGCCAAGAAACAGCGGAAGACCATGAACACACGGCAGACTGCTATGCGGTTACTCTGACTGATTACAGCATAACCGCGGCAACAGACGAAACGCTTTATGACTATGACGGCGGGTCATATTATGTAAAAGTAACAGCACCCACCGGCCACAGCTGGGACGACGGCGAAGTTACCAAAGAAGCCACCTGCACTGAAGAGGGCGAAATTAAATACACCTGCACAGTCTGCGCTGAAACTTACACAGAATCTATTTCGTCAAGCACAGCGCATGATTACCAGCTTGACACCAATGACTCAGAATATGTTGCCGCAACCTGCACAGAAGACGGCGTTAACGTTTATGTATGTTCGCTGTGCAGCGACAGGTACACCGAAGAAGTGCCTGCAACCGGCCACAGCTACACCAAAGCAGAGTCAGTAGCCGCAACCTGCGAAGAGGCGGGCTATGACATTTACACATGCGAAAACTGTGTCGGCACAAATTATACTATTAATGAAGACGGCACTTTGTCAGACGGTGCAGGCAATGTCCTTACAGAAACCGTGTTTGACGAAGAGGGCAATGTTGCGACAGACGGCGAATATTACACGGTAGTCACCACAGCGGCGCTCGGGCATTCATACAGGCTTGACAGCACAGTGCCTGCCACATGCGGCGCAGCCGGCTATGAGCTTTATGTATGCAAATATTGCGCAGACAGCGTAACGGTTAACGATTATGAAGAGGGCAGCAAAACAGTTTTGACCTGCACAAAAGACCATGAGCACACAGCAGACTGCTACACCACCGAGCCCACCATTACGCTTGACATAGACATAACTGCTAAAGCGGGCGAAACGGTTTATGATTATGACGGCGGCACTTATTATGTAAATGTGCTTGCTGCCACGGGCGAACACAGCTATGTGCTTGACACTGATGACCCTGAATATGTTGCCGCAACCTGCCAGTCAGACGGCACAAATGTTTACGTTTGCTCTGTCTGCGGCGATAGGTACACTGAAACGGCGTCTGCAGATGAAGCGCACAGCTGGAACGGCGGCACAGTTACCACTGAACCCACCTGCACTGAAGAGGGCGAAATTGAATACACCTGCACCGAATGCGGTGAAACAAAGACAGAAACACTTGCCGCAACAGGCCATAGCTATGGCGAGGGCATTGTAATAGCCCCAACCTGCGACGAAGAGGGCTATACCCTTTATCTGTGCGAAAACTGTGTTGCCAGCTATGAAATAAAAGACGGTGAGCTGACTGTTTATGATTCAGAAGGCAATGTCCTTACAGAAACCGTGTTTGACGAAGAGGGCAATGTGGTAACAGCAGGCGCATATTACACTGCAAACACCACTGCAGCGCTCGGCCATGTGTACAGGCTTGATTCAACCCAGACAGTTGCCGCAACCTGCACAACTGCAGGCAAGAATGTTTATGTCTGCAAAGACTGCGGTGACACTTATGAGGTTGAAATAGAACCCGTTTCAACAGCCCACACATATGATAGTGGCGTTGTAACAGCGCCAACATGTTCAACACAGGGCTACACCACATATACCTGCACTGAATGCGGCGAAACACTTATAACAGATTATGTTGCCACGCTTGACCATGATTGGGGCGAATGGGAAGTAACAACCGCAGCCACGCACACATCTACCGGCGAACAGACTCGCACCTGCAAAGAGTGCGGCACAACTGAAACCCAGACAATAGCCAAGACAACGGAACACAGCTATACGGCAGTTGTAACAGAGCCAACCTGCACAACCGCGGGTTACACCACTTACACCTGCGCATGCGGCGCCACCTATGTGTCAGACATCAAAGCGGCAACCGGCCATAATTACAGCACCAGCAAAATTACCACGGCTGCCACGCACACGTCAACCGGCGTCAGGACATATTACTGTGCCGACTGCGGTGCAACTTACACAACCACTATTGCCAAAACCACAGCGCACAGCTATAAGGCGGTTGTAACGGCGCCCACATGCACAGCTAAGGGCTACACCACTTACACCTGCGCATGCGGCTCAACTTACAGAGACAATTACACAGCCGCAACCGGGCATTCATATTCATTTACCAAATATTCGGTTAAAGCAACGCGTAATAATGACGGCAAGGCGCTTTACACCTGCTCTCAATGCGGGGCAACAAAGACCAAGTCATATGAAAAGATTGCAAGCTGGAGCATTTCCGTTACAAGCTACACATATGACGGCAACAAGGTTGTGCCTAAGATTACGGTAAAAGACTCTGCCGGCGACACGATTTCGTCAAAGTACTATTGCTACCAGTATTATGCTGAAAACACGTCAAATCTTGTCGGCACAATAAGGGTTGTTGGCAAATACTATGTAAAGGTTACTTTCAAAACGAAATATGCGGGCTCAATAGTGGTTGGCGAACTTACTGTTAAGCCAAAGACACGCAGCATTCAGAGCCTGACGGCTGTGTCTCAGGGCTTTAAGGTTACGTGGACTGCGCTTAAATCAACGCAAATTTCCGGCTACCAAATTCAATATTCCACCAGCAAAGACTTTTCAAGCAAGACCACGGTAACGGTAAGCGGAAACAGCAAGTCGTCAAAGAAAATTACAGGGCTTAAGTCCAAGACCAAATATTATGTGCGCATTCGCACATATAAGAAAAACGCCGGCGTGACATACTATTCATCGTGGAGCAGCATTAAGTCAATTACCACAAAGAAATAGTGCCACAGTGCGAATAACATCAAAAAGGGGCTGCGGGAAACCGCAGCCCTGATTTTATTCATAAAAAATGCCCTGCCTGTTAAGGCGGGGCTTTTTGACAGACTGTTAAATTTAAACGGGCGGCGTTATTTTTAATCAGCGGTGTAAATCGGGCTTGTTACAGCAAGCAGCGCGTTTTGGCCGGCTATTTTCCCCCAAAGTTCAGCTATATAATAGCTGTTGCTCATAAGCAAAGCGTTGCCACTGCCGCCGCCGGCGGGCAGTGAAAGCAGGGTTTTACCGCGGTTTGTTTTAATTTTAATTTCACTGTATTTAATGCCAAAGCCGTGCAAAAATTTGCGCCGGCTTTCTAAATTTGCACTGCATTTAATAACAGCCGCGCCCGGCTGCGCGTTTTGCCCTAAATGGTATTCATTTGAATTTTGCACAATTGAAAAGAAAAGCTCTGCCCCCACAGACGGCACTGTGCGCCCTGCCTTTATGGCAGAAAGCGCCGCCGCGGCAGTTGGGCTTTCAGCGCACATTTCAATATATGTGCACCCGCGTGGCGCGGCTGTTTTTTCAATTCTGTGCCAGTCACGCCCATATGTGGCGCCAAGGCGGTGGCCCGAATCAAGCAGCTTCAGCCACAGCTTATAAGCTTTTGTATTTTCCTGCGTTGGCAAAAAGCTTTCGTGAAAAATTTCTATATAGTCAATATTTTCCCAGCTTTTAACATTAAACTGCCAGCGCCCGCCGGTGCACATGGGCGAGCCCAGCTGAAACGGGTGCGCCACGCCGACTGCCGCGCCGTTTTTTTGCAGCACGGCTGTTTTTTCGTCTATATTATCAGGCACAGCGTCGCGCCAGTCAGTAAAGCCGCTGCCGCCTAAAACAAGCATGTGGCCGAAATATGTTGTCCATTCAATGCCTGTTATAAAGCCGCAAATGCTTTCGTCAAGCTGCCCGGCGGCGCTTTTTGTGTTATGGTCTGTAAGCGCAATAATTGCCAGTTCGTTTTTTGCGGCTGCTTTTTGCAATTCACCGGGTAAAAAGTCGCCGTCTGAATGCACAGTGTGGCAGTGCAGTTCGCTTGCAAAAAGCTTCATTTGGCGCATACCCCCTCAACTTTTATTTTTACATTTACCTTTTCCATGCAGCAGTGCACGTTAAGCGCAATTTGCCATGCGGCGTTTTCAACCGCGCATTTTACAATGCCCGGTGTGGCAAAGCTTTCTGAAATTTCAATTTTCTGCCTTTCCGGCTGCCTGTGCGCAGCGCCGATATATTGGCCGTTTTTGTCAAAAGACAGGGTAATAAGGTTTTTTATGGGTAAATAATCTTCGGCATTTCCGCCGGCGCCGTATTGCTGCAGCTTTTTCGTTATTATTTCAAGAGCCTTTTCTTTATTTTCAAGAATTTTCGGCGCATAAGAATAGTCTATTACAAGAGCCCAAATATTTTCAGGCACATTAAATTTTAAATAAATATTAGTTTTGTCATCTTTTGGTGAAAGCGTAAGCGCCTTTTCAAAAATCACGGTGTGCCTGCCGGCGCATTGGCTTGAATTTTGCAAGTTCAAATTATCGGCCATATTTTCACGTCCCATAAATTAATGAAAGTTTTTTTGTTTGTGCGGGGTATATTAAAATTATATAATAAAAGCCGCATTTTTACAAGTGCCGCCGAAGCTTGAAAGCCGGGGCAAATTGTGTTAAAATTTGATTGTAAGGGGGGATTTGGTGAATTTAAACAAATGGCTTCAGGAAATTGACGGCAGCTGCGATTTACTTAGCCTGAACATTCCGGGCACGCATGACGCGGCTACAAAATATGTTTGGTTTTCATATATTTCAAAAACGCAAAATCTGACTGTCATGCAGCAGCTTGCGCTGGGTGTGCGTGCGCTTGACATCAGGGTTGAAAGCAGGGGGCAGCGCCTGAAAATGGTGCATGGCATTGCAAAAGCTTTTAACACAAGAAATAAGCTTTCACACCAGATGGACTTGGCAGACGTGCTTTCACAATGCTATGCTTTTTTGCGTGAAAACCCCGGCGAAACAATAATTTTTCAGTTTAAAAACGACAGTAATAAAGAAAACGAAAAATGCTTTAACAACCTTTTTTACACTTATATAAAGGGCAATGAAGACAAGTGGTATCTAAAAAACGACATACCGGCTCTTGATATGGCGCGCGGCAAGATTTACCTTATTCGCCGCTGTAAAATGGAAAAAAAAGCGGAATTTACAGATTTGAACACAGGGCTTGATTTTTCACACTGGCAAGAGCAGATTGACGCTGTGCCCGAACCGCTTGTGCTTAAAGCGGGGGAGGGGCTTTCTAAAACCTTTATTGTGCAAGACAGATATAAATACCCGCCGCGCGAACGCTGGTCAGACTGCATAAGTCCGTTTCTTGACAAAGCAAAGCCGTTTTCGGGTGAATATATTATTGATTACCTTTCAACAGCCGGCGGGCTTAAGGGCCCCAAGAGAAACGCCGCTTACATAAACGCGCGTTTTATGGAAAAAAGCCTTAAAATCGGCTGCTATTACGGCACTGTTTATTGCGATTTCCCTGACAGGGCGCTTGTTGAAAAAATAATAAATTTGAATTTTAAATAAATTATGGGGTATGCCACGCCACTACAGGCAGGGTGGGCACTTGTTAATGAGCGGCGGGCGCTATTTCCCGCCGGGGGGCGGCAACGGCTGTCGCTTGCCGCGTTGAATAACGGGCAAGCCCTTATTGAACCCGGCACTGCGTGGCATCTATTGTGTGCAAAACAGCTATCGAAAGGAATGGCAAAGATATAACTTAGGCAAGAAAAAAGCGGCAGTTTTCTGTCGCTTTTTGTTTTGGCATATTTTTTCATGTATTAATCTACAAACCACGCCGGGCTTTAATGAATTGTATAAGTGTTTTGTTTACTGCGCCTTTGGCTATATACCAAGCAATAGTTTCACCCATTGCGCCGATTTTTCAAAATCAAAAACAAAAACACAAAGCCCCGGAAAACCGGGGCTTTGTGCGCGCCAGCCTGCAAAGAGAAAGATAGAGCTAAAGCAATCTTACCAACTGACCGTTTAAATAATAACATAGTTCACTTATATTGTCAAGTACTTTCTTAAAAAAGTTTTTCTAAATTCGACATTATTCGACAATATACATTTAAATAGTTTTTAACTAAAAAACAATCCCCGAATTGCTTCGGGGACTGCCCACGTCAAGTTACAAGAGAAAGATAGACAAATAACTCAACGACTATATGATAACATTATTCACTCTATTTGTCAAGCTTTTTTTTGAAATTTTTGCAAAGTTTTTTCATAATAGCACGGTTTTTGGGGCTGAATGGGTTGCTTGAAACTTTTTTATTTACTTTTAAATAAATATATGCTAAAATGTGAATGGAATGGAAGAATGGCAAAAGTTGGGCATGCTGCGCAGCTTTCATCTTGTGGCAAGCAAAATAAGCTTGCTGCCCGGTTTTGGCAACAATGGTGTTGTGTATTATGCACAAAATAAGTATATGGGGTGATATGCATGGCAAATTTAATAAATATAAAAATGAAAAAAGCTGCACTTGTATTTCTTTCATTTCTTATTGCTGTTACTTCCTTTTCTGCTATAGCGACAAATGCCAATACACAGGCATATGCCATTACTAATGATGACGTAGAAACAACCATTGTTGAAGTTGCAGGCAAGCGTATTTATGACGAAGCGTATAAAGTCCTTTCATATATTAATAAAGAACGAAAAGCGCAGGGGCTTGCCAAGCTTACCATAGATTCAGAATTGACTGAATATGCTATGGTGCGTGCTGCTGAACTTACCATATTATATTCCCACACCCGCCCTAATGGGGGTAGCTTGCTTGGCTGGAACAATAATGTTTATGATTATTTGGGTGAAAATATTGCCGGCGGTCAAAAAACAGCTAAAAAGGTATATACTGCATGGTATAATTCGGCTTGGCATTATGCTGCAATGGTGGATTCAGTTTATAAAAGCGTAGGCATTGGTTGCTTTAAAGATACTGACGGACACTATTATTGGTCGTTAGTTCTCGGATTTTACGACGGTGACGGCGAATACAGCACTAAAAACAAAACCGTGTCACAGCCTGTTGAAATTGTAGTTGATTATGACTATGAAAACGATATCACTATGCAGCGTTTTTGGGACGAAGACTGTAATTGTAACCATTATTGGAAACGCGCAACGGTCATAACCGCAGCGAGCAAAGAAACAAAGGGCAAGATTAAATATAAATGCACAGATTGCGGAAAGACAAAGACTGTGTCCGTTGCAAAGGTAAAATGCGCCACGCTTTCAACAAAGACATATACTTA
>JAJQIJ010000018.1:114766-203155 GCA_021199275.1 Clostridiales bacterium | reverse complement strand
GCTGTAAATATCATTTTAAATGCAGTTGAGCAATTAAATGCCTGACCCGCAAAAGCCCTGTTTTTTAACTTTATAAAAGAGCGACTACACAGCCGCTCTTTTTTCATGCCCATTCGGAGGTGATTTAAACAGTGGCCAGAAAACTCAAGAATTACAAGCCTACAAAATTTATGGCAAAAGGTTCATACTATGATAAAACCAGTGCGGACTTTGCCGTAGCTTTTGTTGAACAATTAAAGCATACAAAAGGAAAATGGTGGAGAGAGATGTTATTGAAATAGATTAAAATTTGTTTTACCTGCTATTCCTATTGACAAAGTAGGATATAGGTGTTATACTTTAGCATTAAAGAATTTTAAAATCAAAATATTTGAGGTGAAGATATGCCGAATAATTTTAATGAAAAGGAATACGGATTTCAGACAAGAGCTGTACATATCGGCAATGATATTGACGGAGAAAGCGGTGCAATAAAAAGACCTATAACAATGGCTAACAGCTATTCTCTGCCATATGACCCGACCGATATGAATTGGTCAAGTGCCGGCGGAAATCTTTACACGAGAAACGGCGGAACAAATCAAAAATATTTGCAGGAAAGGATAGCGTCACTTGAAAACGGAGAGGACTGTATTGTTCTTGCATCCGGTGTTGCGGCACTAAGCGGATTATTTTTTGCTATGCTGAACAAAGGTGACCATGTTATCTTTTCAAGTGTAACATATATTGCCGTCTATCGTTTGCTTAACGAACTTTTGAATAATAAATTTGGTGTTGAAACTACAATTGTTGATACTTCAAATCCTGAAAATATAGTAGCTGAAATTCGCAGTAATACAAAGCTTATTCATATTGAAACACCGGGAAATCCGACTCTCGGTATTACGGATATTAAAGCTGTTGCAGATATTGCTCACAAACACTCTGCACTTTTGAGCGTAGACAACACATTCGCTTCTCCTTTTAACCAGCGACCGATAGAACTCGGTGCGGATTTTTCAATCGAAAGTCTTACAAAATATATTAACGGTCACGGCGATGCTATGGGCGGTGCTATTATAGGCAAAACGGAATATCTTGATAAAATCCGTGCTGTATCTCAGGTTAATTTGGGCGGTACAATAAGTCCGTTCAATGCTTGGCTTATTATGAGAGGAAGCGTAACGCTTCCGTTGAGAATGAAACAACATAACGAAAATGCACTTGCTGTTGCCGAATGGCTTGAAAAACAACCGTGCGTTAGCTTTGTTGCGTATCCGGGACTTAAAAGCGATCCGGGATATTCTGTTGCAAAAAAGCAGATGTCTCCCGGTTTCGGGGGCGTGTTGTCGTTCGGCTTAAAAGCAGGGCACGATACACATAATAAATTCGTCAGTTATTTAAAGATAATAACATCCGCAGTCTCCCTCGGTCACGACGAAAGTTTGATTGTTTTTATCGGCGAAAATGATGAAAGACAGTATCTTTATCCCGAAAAATTCAGTAACGGTTTTTTCCGTTTCAGCGTAGGTATTGAGGACAAAGAAGATATTATAGCGGATTTAAAGCAAGCAATGGAAAAGGCAGGTTTATTGTAATGAAAACGAAAAACAAAAATATTATTTTACCTATAGTTGCAGTACTGGTTGTGGTTGCAGCTGTTTTGGCAATAGTAATACCAAAATTAACAGATGATTCAACTGATAATACCGAAACGCAGGAAACAGTGCAAAATGATTCTGTAACAGTTCTTTCTTCGGGTGATATAGAAATTAACGAGAGTGAAATTACCGAAGCAGCAACATTTTACGATTACGATGCAGACGGTACAACTATTGAACTCTTTGCAGTTAAAGCCTCTGACGGGTCTATTCGATTGGCACTTAATACTTGTCAGGTATGTATGGGTTCGCCGTACGCTTATTTTTTGCAAAGCGGTGATAGTTTTATATGTCAAAATTGCAAAAATTCTTTTGATACAGATGATGTCGGAATCGAGCAAGGCGGTTGTAATCCTGTACCGATAACCGAGGACAATTACACAGAATCAGACGGAATAATAACCGTTTCTTCTGATTTTCTTGAAGAATACAAAGAAGAATTTTCAAGTTGGAAAAATTTTTAGGTGATATACCGTGAAAAAAATATGTCTTAATGTAGATTCTATGAAATGCTCTGCCTGCGAAACAAGTGTTGAAAATGCCGTTAAAAATCTTGACGGGGTAAACTTTGCAAAGGCAGACTGTGAAAAAAACACCTTGATTGTTGAATTTGATGAACCGGCAAACGAAGATTTAATAAAGGCTGCCGTTATCAAAGCGGGATATGATATTGCGGATAAGCAAAAAGGTAATAAAAATACAATTTATATTCTCGTAATAATATTAGGCTTATATGTTATTGCAACACAATGCGGACTTACGGAAATATTCCAAAAATTCCCGACAGTCAGCGAGGAAAAGGTCAGTTATGCCGTTTTGTTCGTTATAGGACTTTTGACTTCTGTTCACTGTATTGCAATGTGCTCGGGAATCAATCTTGCTCAAAGTGTAAGTAATACTGACAAACATCCTATTGTAAAGGGTTTATCGTATAATCTCGGCAGACTTACGGGATATACCATTGTCGGCGGTGTCCTCGGTCTGATAGGCGAAGCGGTTGCAGTAACGCTTAAAATGCGAGGAGTAATAGGCATAATTGCCGGTACATTTATGGTAATAACCGGAATAAATATGCTCGGCAACTTTGGTTTCCTGAAAAAGTTGACACCAAAAATGCCGAAAAGATTATCAGTTACAATGGCAAAATTCAGCCGACACGGCTCCTTTGCGGTGGGTATAGTCAATGCGTTTATGCCATGCGGCCCTTTGCAGTCAATGCAACTATATGCCATAGCCTGCGGAAGTTTTATATCCGGTGCGCTTTCAATGTTCTTTTTCTGCCTTGGTACAATACCGCTTATGTTTATATTTTCCTTAGCGGCAGGAGTTTTAAAGAAAAAAGCGAAAAATACAATGCTTAAAGTAAGTGCCGTGCTTGTTTTGGTATTCGGAATATATATGCTTCAAAATAATTTCGCTCTTACCGGAATATCCTTGCCGTCACTTTCTCAATCATCAAGTGAGAGTGTAATAACCGCAACAGTAAGTGGCGATAAGCAGTATATAACAACCTCGCTTCATTCAAACGGATTTGACGATTTACAGGTGGAAGCAGGCATACCTGTTGTGTGGACAATAACAGTAGCTTCCGATGCACTCAACGGATGCAACAATGAAATTGTGATTGCCGAATACGATACACAAATTACATTGCAGGAAGGCGAAAATATTATTGAATTTACTCCGAGTGAGAAAGGAACATTTACCTACACCTGCTGGATGGGAATGTTAAAAAATACAATTACGGTAGTATAAAATGTTTGCTCTTTCAATTAATTTTAAAACAGCCGATTTATCACTTCGGGAAGCGTTTTCGTTTGACGAAAAAAAATCGGCTGAACTTTTTAAAATGTTAAAATCAAATCAAACAGAATCTTGTGTATATTTATCAACCTGCAACAGGTGTGAAATTTACGGTTGCGGAAATGCGTATAAAGCGCTGTCTGTTTTTTGCAAATGTGCAAATGCGGACGAAGGTATAGTTAAAAACCATATTTTAATTTTTACCGACAAGGGAGCGGTTAATCATCTTTTTCGTGTGTGCTGCGGGTTTGAATCTATGGTATGCGGTGAGGACGAAATACTTGGTCAGGTAAAAAAAGCGTTTGACTTTTCACAAAAAAATTCTGCAACAAATTATGAAATTAACGAGATTTTTAAATGTGCAATAACCTGTGCGAAAAAGGTAAAGACAAATACGCTGATTTCAAAAAGCTCTGTGTCCGTTGCAACTATTGTTGCGAGTGTTTGCCACAAATTTTCGACGGAGAATAAAGCTGTTTTGCTGATAGGTGCAGGCGGTGAAATCGGCGGCAAGGTTATGAAAAATCTGCTTTCATATGATGATTTTACAGTTCTTGTAACATCTCGCAATATTAAAAAAGCGGATTTAAAACCGAATTTGAAATACATTGATTACGGTCAAAGATATGATTATATTGACGAAGCCGACATTGTAATTTCCGCTACAAAAAGTCCGCATTTTACCGTTTTGTATGACAATTTAAAAAGTTATATCAAATCCGAGAAAAACCGTTTGTTTATTGACCTTGCAGTGCCGAGAGATATAGATGACGAGGTAAAGAAGATTAACGGTTTATCATTGATGCAAATTGACGATTTTGATAAGATTGCCGAAAATAACAGTAAGATAAAAATTCAAGAAATGAAATTTGCCGACGACATTATAGCCGAATATGAGGACGAACTTTTTAAAACTCTTGAGTTTCACAGACTTGTGCCTGCGGTTAATTCGATAAACGATATTAAAATTCGCAATTTTATATATGATTTCAGAGATTGTGCAAATGCAAAAGAACTTGAAAGTTTTGCTGCCGTAATTGAAAAAATGAAAAATATTTAATTATTATTGAAGGGCGGGTAATTTAATGACGCTGTTTCCGTTTTTTGAGGATATAGAAAATAAAAATTTTTTAATAATCGGCGGAGGAAATGTAGCAAAAGGCAAAGAGGCAAAACTCAGCTTGTTTACAGACAGAATTACCGTAGTGGCGGAAAGTACAGAGATTACCGAAGTGCGTGTTATAAAAAGAAAATTCAAGGACTCGGATATTGACGGTGCCGACATAGTTATATGTGCAAGCGACGATAACGAATTAAATTCTCATATCGCAAGGCTTTGCCGTGAAAAAAATATTCCCGTGAATGTTGCCGATAATCCGTCTCTTTGCACATTTATATTCCCTGCTTTGATAAGACACGGCGATTTAACCGTCGGTATTGCAACAGCAGGTAAAAGTCCCGCTTTTTCTTCATACATAAAAAATGAGTTTGAAAAAGTCATTCCCGATAATACCGAGGAAATTATCGACGAGCTTTGGATTTTGAAAAATCAGCTGAAACATACTGTATCCGAGCAAAGCGAACGAGCAAAAATACTTAAAAATAAATTATCGGAGTTACTTTTATGAAAAACATTATTCTTGCAACTCGTTCAAGCCGTCTTGCGACGATTCAGGCTCAGATAGTTAAAGACTCTTTGGAAAATCAAGGAGTCAACATAACTATTGAAAAGGTCAGTACAAAAGGCGACAAAGACAGGAGAAGCCCGATTAATGAAATCGGCGGCAGAGGCCTTTTTGTAAAAGATATTGAAGAATATCTGCTTGACGGCAGGGCTGACATCGCCGTGCACAGCGGTAAGGATTTGCCTTATACGCTTGCAAACGGTCTTATTATTGCGGGAACTCCTAAGGCGGCTGACAGTGAGGATTGTCTGATTTTCAGAAAAGGCGAAGCTCACAAAAATAATATTTTGATAGGAACCGGAAGTCCGAGGAGAATAACAGAATGTAAAAAATTTTTTCCGAATGCGAAGTACGAAAGCATAAGAGGTAATGTTGATACCCGACTTGAAAAATTGAAATGTGGGCAATATGATGCAATCATTCTTGCAAAAGCGGGTATTGACAGGCTTAATACGGATTTGTCCGAATTTGATGTAAGAGTGTTTGATACAAATGAATTTATACCATCCGCCTGCCAAGGGATTATCGCCGCCGAGTGCAGAGAAAACGACAGTGAAATCATTAAGCTTTTGCACAGTGTCAGCGATGAAATTACAGCTAAAAGATTTGAAGCGGAGCGGTATATGCTTTCTTTGATGCAGGCAGATTGCAATGTCGCACTCGGCGTTCATTCAAAAATTGACGGCGAAGAAATAGAAATATCGGCAATGTTTTGCGGCAGAAGAGCTGTTAGGTCGGGAATATTTGAAAATTATAAATCCATTTGCCGTGAAATTAAGGATGAAATATATGGATAAAGGTATTGTTACGCTTGTAGGAGCAGGCTGCTCAAAAGAATTGATAACCGCCGGCGGTCTTGAAAAATTAAGAAATGCCGATGTGGTTGTCTACGATGATTTGATTGATAATGATTTATTGCTTGAAGCTGAAAGCACGGCGGAGAAAATATATGTAGGTAAAAGATATAAAAATCACAGCAAAAATCAAGAAGAAATCAACAGTATACTGATTGAAAAAGCAAAAGAAAATAAGAATGTGGTTCGCCTGAAGGGCGGCGACAGCTTTGTCTTCGGCAGAGGGGCGGAAGAATTTATTGCTCTTGAAAAAGAAAATATACCTTGTCAAACGATTTGCGGTGTAACCTCTGCTGTTGCAATTCCCGAACATTTCGGCATACCTGTAACGCATCGTGGCATTTCTCAGTCCTTTACGGTAGTAACGGGAAGTTCGGCTGATGAAGCAAATGAAAATTACACTGCTCTTGCCGGACTTAACGGTACGCTGATTTTCCTTATGTCTTTACATAATGTTGATAAAATTTGTGCTTCTTTAATTGAGAACGGAAAAAACAAAAATACACCGTGTTCTTTGCTTTCAAGAGGATACTATCCCGATGAAAAAAGAATTGACGGTACGCTTGATAATATTGCCGAAAAAAGCAAAAATGCCGAAACTCCTGCAATTTTTATTGTCGGTGCAGTATCGTCAATGCACCTTTGCAACAATGATATTTTGCCTTTAAAGGGCGTGAGCGTAACCGTAACAGGCAGTGAAAATTTTTCATCAAAGCTCTGTAAAAAGCTAAATTCTCTCGGTGCTTATACACAAAAAAGAACAAATTTAAAAATCGTATCGCTTACGGAAAATATCCCAAATGATTTTTCAAAATACACCTGCGTTGCATTTACAAGTGCAAAAGGAGTTGAGCTGTTTTTCAGCTTTTTAAAGCAAAATGAAATTGATTTAAGAAAGCTTTTTAATTTAAAATTTGCCTGCATCGGAACCCAATGTGCAAACGAGCTTGCAAAATACGGTCTTTATGCGGATTTCATACCCGAAAAATTTACAGCCGAGGCTATGGGCAAGTATCTTGATTTAGCGCTTTCTCATAATGACAGAGTTTTGATTTTACGCTCGGCAAAAGGTTCTGCTGATTTACCTTTCTATTTAAAAAAAGCAAATATACCATATGACGATGTTCATATTTATACGACCGAGCCGATTTCGCAAAATTACAATGTAAATACGGATTATATTACATTTTCAAGTGCCGATGGTGTTCATGCTTTTTTTGAAAACGGCTTAAAATTTAATAATTCAAAGCCCATTTGTATCGGCAGTGTTACGGCTCAAAGGCTTAAAAAGTATACCGACAGAAAAATTATTATTGCTAAAGAACAAACCGCCGACGGCATAGTCAAAGCAATTTCGGAGGATAAGAAAAATGAAAAGATTCAGAAAACTGAGACAGAATGAACAAATGCGTTCTTTTGTGCGCGAAAACAGAATAAGTACAGATGATTTAATATATCCTATTTTTGTCAAAGACGAAAAAAACATTAAAGAACCTATTGAATCAATGCCGGGTATTTTTCGTTACAGCATTGACAGGCTCGATGAAATATTAGATGAGGTTGTTTCAAAAAAAATTCACTTACTTCTCATCTTCGGTATACCGTCGCATAAGGACGAAAAGGCAAGCGGAGCATATGACGAAAACGGAATAACTCAAAGAGCGATAAGATATATAAAAGAAAAATATCCGAGTATTTTAATTATTGCCGATGTTTGTCTTTGCGAATACACATCTCACGGCCATTGCGGGATTGTGAAAGGCAATGAGATTTTAAATGACGAGACTTTGCCATTGCTTGCCGCAACAGCAGTTTCGCTCGCAAAATCAGGTGCTGACATAATAGCGCCGTCCGATATGATGGACGGCAGAGTTGAAGCAATTCGAGAAGCTCTTGACAAAAGCGGATTCATTAATACTCCCATTATGAGCTACAGCGCAAAATTTGCTTCCGCTTATTACGGCCCGTTTCGTGATGCGGCAGGGTCTTCCCCTTGCTTCGGTGACAGAAAATCATATCAAATGGATCCCGCAAACGGCAGAGAAGCAATGGCTGAAATCAAGCAGGATTTAGCCGAAGGTGCCGATATGATTATTATAAAGCCGGCACTTGCTTACGGTGACATTTTATCATCTGCAAGGAAAGCGTTTGATGTGCCTTTAATCGCCTACAATGTAAGCGGAGAATACGCAATGGTGAAAACCGCAGCCGAAAAAGGATTTATAGATGAAAAGCGCATTGTTCTTGAAAATATGTTATCGCTGAAGCGTGCCGGTGCAGATAGAATTATCACCTACCACGCACTTGATATTGCGAGGTGGTTAAGTGAATAATACTAAGTCAGAAGAATATTTTGAAAAAGCGAAAAAATATATACCCGGAGGAGTAAACAGCCCGGTTCGTGCATTTCAGTCCGTAAATGGCAATCCTCTTTTTATAGACCGAGCTAAAGGTGCATATATCTATGACGAGGATGGCAATGAATTTATAGATTATGTTGGTAGCTGGGGGCCGTGTATTTTAGGGCACGCAGACAGCAGAGTTATCAATGCCGTTAAGAGCGAATGTGATAAAGGTCTGACGTTCGGCGCCCCGACTAAAAAAGAAACAGAGCTTGCCGAAATGATTTGCGATGCGGTTTCGTGTGCAGAGCAAGTACGCCTTGTTTCAAGTGGAACGGAGGCGGTTATGAGTGCAATCCGCCTTGCAAGAGGTTATACCGGTAAAAATAAAATCATAAAATTCAAAGGAAATTACCACGGCCACAGCGACGGTCTGCTTGTAAAGGCTGGCAGCGGTCTGCTTACCGAAAGTGTTGCGGATAGTTCGGGAGTGCCCGAGGGGTATATTAAAAATACTCTTCTTGCCGATTATAATGATGAGAAGTCCGTGGAGCTTATATTTAAAAATAATGACGATATAGCGGCACTCATTGTTGAGCCTGTCGCCGCAAATATGGGAGTAGTTGAGCCTAAAAAGGGCTTTCTTGAATTTTTAAGGGAAATTTGCACAAAAAATAATGCTATTCTGATTTTTGACGAGGTTATAACAGGTTTTCGTTTATCATATGGCGGAGCAGGAGAATATTACGGCGTAACACCGGATTTGGTAACTCTCGGCAAAATCGTAGGCGGAGGAATGCCGCTTGCAGCATATGCCGGCAGGGCTGATATTATGCAGTGTGTTGCTCCTGTCGGTAATGTATATCAGGCAGGAACTCTTTCAGGTAATCCGATTGCGGTAACGGCAGGTATCCAAACTCTGAAAATATTAAAGGAAAATCCCGACATTTACCGCAGAATTGATGAAAGCGGTGCAGCACTTGAGAAAGCATACAAAGAAAAAGGTATCAATGTAAATCGTGTCGGCTCGCTTCTAAGCGTATTTTTTACAAAAAATAAAGTTACAAACTATAACGATACTCTAAAATCCGACCAAAACGCTTTTTGCCTATACTTTAATCAAATGCTCGAAAGCGGAATATATATTGCACCGAGCAGATTTGAAGCTATGTTTATCTCAGCTTGTCACGGGGAAAAAGAAATTGAAAAAACTGTTTTGGCAATTAAACGTCTGAAAAATATTGTTTAATGTTTTTTATTTTTGCTATTGACATTTTTATTGACATTTTATTCCTAATAGATTATTATATTTGATATTCAAAGCCTACTAAGTTGATAGGAAAAGTCGTATCTATAAATTGCATTTTTCTATTTAATTAAAAAAGACTATGGTGATTATTATGGATTATCAAAAATTGCAAACAGATGTTTTGATTATCGGTGGCGGTACGGCAGGCTGCTTTGCCGCAATTACAGCATCTGAGCAATCGCCGAGAACAAAAATAATCATCGCCGAAAAAGCCAACATCAAGCGAAGCGGATGCCTTGCGGCAGGCGTAAATGCACTCAACGCATATATTACAAAAGGTCATACCCCCGATTTTTATGTTGACTATGCAACTGCGGACGCTCACGGTATTGCGAGAGAGGACTTGCTTTTATCAATGAGCAAGCGTCTTAATGAAGTAACTGAAAAATTAGAATCACTCGGACTTGTAATACTTAAAGACGAAAACGGTGAATATGTCAGCAGAGGCAACAGAAACATAAAAATCAACGGCGAAAACATAAAGCCGATTTTGGCAAATGCAGTGAAAAAGCTTGATAATGTAACCGTGATAAATAATCTTAATATCGTTGATTATGTTACCTATGGCAACAGAGTTATCGGTGCTTGGGGTAACAGTGTCAATGAAGAAAAACTTTATTTTATTTCCGCAAAAGAAAATATAATATGTACCGGCGGAGCGGCAGGACTTTACAAACCGAACAATCCCGGATTTTCACGGCATAAGATGTGGTACTGCCCTTTTAATACAGGTGCGGGATACGCTATGGGGATACGAGCCGGTGCTGAAATGACAACATTTGAAATGCGTTTTATAGCACTAAGATGTAAGGATACTATAGCACCGACGGGAACTCTTGCTCAGGGAGTTGGCGCTAAACAGATAAATTCACTCGGCGAGGTCTATGAAAATAAATACGGTCTTACCACTTCTCAAAGACTTTGGGGCACGGTTGAGGAAAATAAATCCGGCAGAGGCCCGTGCTATTTAAAAACCGACTCAATTACTGCAGAGCAAGCAGAAGATTTGGAAAAAGCATATTTGAATATGGCACCGTCACAAACGCTTAAATGGGTTTCATCCCAAAAAAGTGCCGACAGCGAAAATGTAGAAATAGAGGGTACGGAGCCTTATGTAGTCGGCGGTCATACTGCAAGCGGTTACTGGGTTAATAATAACAGGAAAACAACACTTGACGGCCTTTATGCGGCAGGAGATGTTGCAGGAGGCTGTCCTCAAAAATATGTAACAGGTGCACTTGTTGAGGGAAAAATTACAGCAATTGCTGCTTTAAAAGAATTAGGCAAATTTGATAATTTTCAAATTGAAAATCAGTTTATTGAAAAAACCGTACTTGAAGTAAGTAAGCGTTTTTCTTCTGCAAATACCGAAACTCCAGAAACAATTGAAGAAAAAATGCAGGATGTTATGGACACTTATGCTGGCGGTATAAAAACTAATTATTCTTATTCTCAAGAATCTCTTGCCGTTGCAAATGAAAAGATAAAGGAAATTGAACAAGAACTTGACACAATCTTCTGCAGCGATATGCGAGAGCTCACTCATTTTTTTGAGGTGCGTGAACGACTGACAGTATGTCTTAGCTTGATTGCTCACCTTTCCGCAAGGAAAGAAACAAGATGGCATTGCTTTGCGGAAAATCTCTCTTACCCCGAAAAGGACGACGAACATTTTTTAAAATATATAAATTCAAGACTTGAAAACGGAGAAATTAAAATAATCGAGCGACAGCTTGCAAAAAGGTACGGTAAATATGAGTATCAGAATTAACAAGGAAAAATGTATATCATGCCGAAGGTGCAGCGAAGTCTGTCCCGGCGGACTGATAGATATAGATACCGAAACAGGAAAGGCAGAAATATTATATCCAAAAGATTGTTGGGGATGTGCTTCCTGCTTAAAGGAATGTAACACAGGTGCGATTGAATTTTTCCTCGGTTCTGATATAGGTGATGAAAAAATTTATATGCAGGTCGAAAAGAAAGACTCGCTACTCAACTGGAAATTTTATAATGAAAACGGTCTTATAAGAACAATTACCGTTGACAGTCAAAGTTCTAACAAATATTGAAAGGTATCAAAATTATGAGTAAATTGACCCATCTTGATAAGCTTGAAGCGGAAGCGATATACATAATGCGAGAGGTGGCGGCAGAATGTGAAAAGCCGGTTATGCTTTATTCAATCGGCAAGGATTCCTCGGTAATGCTTCATCTTGCGATGAAAGCGTTTTATCCGCAAAAGCCTCCGTTTCCGTTTCTCCATGTGAACACAACCTGGAAATTTAAGGAAATGATAGAATTCCGTGACAAAACCGCAAAAGAGTTAGGCATAGAAATGCTTGAATATATCAACGAGGACGGAGTTAAAAAAGGCATAAATCCGTTCGACAACGGTGCAGCGTATACGGATATAATGAAAACTCAGGCACTCAAGCAGGCACTGACCAAATACGGCTTTACGGCGGCGTTCGGCGGCGGAAGACGGGACGAGGAAAAGAGCAGAGCCAAAGAAAGGATTTTCTCTTTCAGAAATTCGGCTCAGGCGTGGGATCCCAAAAATCAGCGCCCCGAGATGTGGAAACTCTATAATACCGAAATTCAAAAGGGCGAGAGTATCCGAGTTTTCCCGATTTCCAACTGGACGGAAACGGATATTTGGCAGTATATAAAAAGAGAAAATATACCGATAGTTCCCCTCTATTTTGCGGCGGTTCGTCCGGTCGTTGAGCGTGACGGAAATTTGATTATGGTTGACGATGACAGAATGAGGCTCAAACCCGGTGAGAAGCCGATGATGAAGAGCGTTCGATTCAGAACTCTCGGCTGTTATCCTCTTTCCGGCGGTGTTGAATCCACTGCAACAACGCTTGATGAAATTATTGAGGAAACGCTTTCAGCCGTTGAAAGTGAAAGGACAAGCCGAGTAATAGACAGCGATGGCGGCTCAGCAAGCATGGAAAAGAGAAAGAGAGAGGGCTATTTCTAATGAACGATTTGCTTAAATTTATAACCTGCGGAAGCGTTGACGACGGTAAGTCAACTCTTATCGGGCATATATTGTACGATGCAAAGCTCCTTTTTGCCGACCAAAAGGAAGCGCTTGTTCTTGATTCAAAGGTCGGTTCAACTAACGGAGATATAGACTATTCTCTCCTGCTTGATGGACTCAGTGCAGAAAGGGAGCAGGGCATTACAATTGACGTAGCTTATCGTTATTTTACGACCGATAAGCGTTCGTTTATCGTTGCCGATACTCCGGGTCACGAGCAGTATACAAGGAATATGGCTGTGGGAGCGTCGTTTGCCGATTTGGCAATTATTCTTGTCGATGCGTCACAGGGAGTTTTGGTACAGACAAAGCGCCACGCAAGGATATGTAACCTTATGGGCATTAATTATTTTGTGTTTGCCGTTAATAAAATGGACTTGGTGTCCTATGACAATGCTGTTTTTGAAAAGATTGAGGAGCAGATAAAAGCTCTTTCAGATGAACTGAAGCTCAAAAATGTCAAGATTATTCCCGTATCGGCTACCGAGGGCGATAATATAACCGAAAAATCGGAGAATATGCCTTGGTATACCGGCGAGCCGATTTTGGATTATCTTGAAAATGTTGAGGTTAAAACCGCCGATGACGAAGTGGGATTTTATATGCCTGTTCAAAGAGTGTGCAGACCTAACAGAACCTTCAGAGGATTCCAGGGTCAGATTGAAGCGGGTACTGTCAATATAGGCGACGAGATAACCGCTTTGCCGAGCGATGAAAAAGCGGAAGTAAAATCAATTTTAATAGGTGACAAAGAAAGCGAAAGCGCATTTGAAGGTCAGCCCGTCACGATTACTCTTAACAGGGAAATTGATATTTCAAGGGGTAGCGTTCTTTCCAAGGACAGCGGTATAAAAACCGCAAGGCGCTTTAACGCAACGCTTTTGTGGATGGACGATTCGCACCTCAGCGTCGGCAAGGAATATTTCATTAAGCTCGGTACTAAGAAAATCACCGGAAGTATAAAGAAAATTATTTTCAAAACCGACATCAACAGCGGCGAAAAGCTTGAGGCTTCATATATCACGAAGAACGAAATTGCCGTTTGCGAAATTATTCTTGATGAGGGAATTCCGATAAGTGAATTTAAAAAGCATAAAACTCTCGGAGAACTCATCATAATAGACAGGGTTTCAAATATGACCTCCGCCTGCGGTGTGGTTGACGAAATAATATTTGATGACGACGAGCCTTGTGTTTCTATTGAAGGCAACGGCTTAAAAGCAAAAACTTATTTGTTTGATGAATTTTTCTATAACGAAAAGACATTTTCAGTAGATAATTTTTCTTCAAAAAGTAATCATTACAAAATCGGCGATGAAATTCCACTCAAGGGCGAAAGCTATGAATATCCCGGATATTTCGATATTCTTGCTCTTAATTCTTCTATTGCAGTTCAAATAAGGAATGCAGTTATAACAGACATTATTTCTGTTGAAGATTATTCATATTCGGGATTGCCGATTATAAACGGTAAAGGATTTTTTATAAATATAAATTCTAACGATGACCTAAAATCATTTTTTGAGGATATGAAAAATAAAGACAAACAACAGCTTTACGAAAAGTGGATGAAATTTGAAACCTACAGAAGAGTTGTTTTTTCCGCTGATAATTGGGTTATTTGATTAAAAAAACTCATTGAAATTGTAAAACGCTTAAGGAAGTGATAAATATGGATTTTAAAAAGATTTCCAAAGCTCGGCAAAAGTATAACGAAAAAAAAGAGGAAAAGTCACTTGAAATGAATACAATGCTTCTTCATTCGGCAAGGCAGGAACAAAATTTTATGGGAGCAACTTCCGTACCGATTTTTCAATCAAGTGCTTTCGCTCATAAAACCGCTGAGGATTTAGAGGACATATTTAATAATAAAAAAGCAGGTTTTGCATATTCTCGCCTCGGCAATCCGACTGTGAATAACTTTGAAAAAAGGATTGCCCGTCTTGAGGATGGTATATCTGCAACGGCTTGTTCGTCAGGTTCGGCGGCGGTTACCTGTACCCTTTTGAATATACTCAAAAGCGGCGATGAAATTGTTGCCCCTACCGGTTTATACGGAGGAACGCTTGATTTGCTTCACGATTTGGAAGCGTTCGGTATTAAAACGGTATATGTTAATGATTTTACATATGACAATGTTTCCGATGTCATTAATAACAACACAAAGCTTATTTTTGCCGAGCTTATCGGCAATCCAAAGCTCAATGTTATTGATGTAAAAGAGCTTGCCTCTTTAGCTCACAAAAACGATATTCCGCTTGTTGTTGACAGCACAACCGCAACACCTGTTCTTGTAAAGCCGATTAAACTTGGTGCTGATATTGTTATCCATTCATCGTCAAAATATATCAATTCAAACGGAAGTGCTATCAGTGGCGTTATTGTTGACGGCGGTAATTTTAAATGGAACAAAGAAAAATTTTCCGTTATGGGAGAATATCTTAAATTCGGGAAGGGTGCGTTTACTGCAAGGCTCAGAAATTCCGTTTGGCGGAATATCGGTGCTTGCTTGGCGCCGTTCAACGCTTATCTTAACATCAACGGACTTGAAACTCTCGGACTTCGTATGGAGAGAATTTGTACTAACGCACAGCATTTGGCTGAGCATTTTAAAACGCTCAGATATGTTAAGGAAGTTAATTACCCGGGACTTAAAGACAACCAATATTATCCGCTTATTCAAAAGCAATTCACCCACGGATATGCCGGCGGAATAATTACAATTCGTGTTGAGTCGAAAGAAAAGGCTTTTGCAATTATAAATAATCTGAAATATGCTTTTAATATTTCAAATATCGGCGACACAAAAACTCTTGTTGTACACCCTGCATCAACTATTTTTGCACATTCTTCACAATCAGAAAAGGAAGCTGCGGGAGTATATGACGATTTAATAAGAATAAGCGTGGGTATCGAGGATATAGAAGATATTATTGCCGATTTTGATAATGCGTTTCATACAGCGGATATGCTTGAAATGTTGTATGAGGGTGCAAATATCTAATTTATTAATAAGGAGTGATTAATTTGGCAGTTGATTATTCTGCACTTAAAGCCGGGGGATTTATGCGGCAAAAGCAGAAAGACACTTTTTCCCTTAGGCTTCGTGTGGTAGGCGGAACAGTTACCTCTGAGCAACTAAAAACCATTCAGGCTGTTGCCGATAAATACGGACACGGCTATGTTCATCTGACTTCCAGACAGGGAATTGAAATTCCGTTTATAAAGCTTGAAGATATTGATGAGGTTAAGGCGCAGCTTGCAAAAGGCGGTGTTGTCCCCGGAGTTTGCGGGCCGAGAGTAAGAACGGTCACTGCTTGCCAAGGCGGACGATGTTGCCCGAGCGGATGTATAGACGCACTTGAAATTGCCGAAGAACTCGATTCAAGATATTTCGGCAGAGAGCTTCCCCACAAGTTTAAATTCGGCGTTACCGGATGTCAGAATAATTGCCTTAAAGCAGAGGAAAATGATTTTGGTGTTAAAGGCGGAATGATTATAAATTGGGATAAAGTCTCGTGCATTTTTTGTACTGTTTGTGAAAAAGCGTGCCGAAGCGGTGCAATTACGATTCAAGACGGTAAAATAACTGTTGATGATGAAAAATGCAATAACTGCGGAAGATGCGTTACAGCTTGTCCTACAGGAAGCTGGCAAGGAAAAAGCGGCTACATAGTTTCTTTAGGCGGCACTTTCGGCAACGATATTGAAAAAGGCAGAGAGCTTTTGCCTATCATTCCGGATAAAACTACATTGTTCAGGGTAGCTGACACAGCAATCGATTTCTTTGCCGACAATGCAAATCCGTCGGAACGCTTTGCAAAAACCATCGACAGAGTTGGATGGGATAAATTAGAAGAAAAAGTTTTGGAGGCATACAATGGATGAATATAAAATAACAGACACGGTAGATATTACAGATGTTGTTTGCCCGGTTACATTTGTCAAGGCGAAGGTTGCGCTTGAAGAACTTGGCGACGGCGACATTTTAAGTATCCATATGAATGACGGCGAGCCGGTTCAAAATGTTCCGAGAAGTATAAAGGAAGAAGGTCATAAAATTATCAAGCTGATTTCAAATGAAGATAACACATATGACCTTATAGTACAAAAGGTCGGTGACTGATATGGCGGAAAAGTTAAACGACAGTACATTTGATGCTTATATTAATGAAAATGAATTGCCTGTACTGGCGGATTTTTATAACGACAGTTGTATACCGTGTAAAAGAATATCCCCGATTATCAGCAAAGCCGAAACTCGGTACAACGGCAAAATGAATTTTGTTAAGGTAAATTGCCTGATGAGTCCAAAACTTGTTGAAAAATATGAAATTACATCTGCACCTACTCTGATTTTGTTTGCAGATAAAAAAGAAGTATGCAGACACAGTGGTGTAATAAGTGAAGATGATTTTGATTTATTTATTAAAAATTCGGTAAAAGGAGAATAATGATATGACTATTACAGTAGCTGCCAAAAAGAAAGAATATCCACAGGGATTAACGGTAAAGCAGCTTATTGAAGCGGAGGATGTAGAAAGTCCGCTTTATGTTACCGTTACCGTAAACGATGATTTTGTAAAGTCTGACGAGATTGAAACAAAAGTAATCAATGACGGCGATGAAATTGAATTTCTTTACTTTATGGGCGGTGGTTGCTGATGGCTTTTACAAATGAACAGCTTGAAAGATACTCACGACACATCATACTTAAAGAAATCGGCGTAAAGGGACAGAAAAAGCTCCTTAACGCAAAGGTTCTTATTATCGGAGCCGGAGGACTCGGAGCACCTGCGGCACTGTATCTTGCTGCTGCAGGCGTCGGAACAATAGGTATTGCAGATGCCGATGAGGTCGATTTGTCAAATCTTCAAAGGCAGGTTATTCATACAACCGCCGATTTGGGCAAAGCAAAGGTTGAGTCTGCAAAGGAAACGATGCAAGCTATCAATCCCGATGTAAATGTAATTACATATCACGATTTTATAGCAGCGGACAATATCGCCGATATTATAAAAGACTATGATTTTATTCTTGACGGCACTGACAATTTTCCGGCAAAATTTTTAATTAACGATGCGTGCGTTATGGCAAAAAAGCCTTTTTCTCATGCAGGAATAATTCGCTTTCAGGGTCAACTTATGACATATGTACCGGGCAAGGGTCCTTGCTACAGATGCGTATTTAAAAATCCGCCTCCGCCCGATGCAGTGCCTACTTGCAAGCAAGCCGGAGTAATCGGTGCAATGGCGGGAGTGATCGGTTGTCTTCAGGCAATGGAAGCGGTTAAATATATTACGGGTGCAGGCGACTTGCTCACCGGTTATCTTTTGACTTATGATGCATTAAAAATGGAATTTAGAAAAATTAAGTTGCCTAAAGACGACAACTGTGCCGTCTGCTCGGATAATCCAACAATTACAACACTCATAGATTATGAACAAACAGAGTGCAGCGGAGAGTGAAAATGATTAAATTATCTTTATCAGATTATAATGCTATAGTTGATTATGCCTGTAACAATTTGCCGAACGAAGCCTGCGGACTTCTCGGCGGAATTATTTGTGACGGTGTAAAGGAAGTTAAAAAAGTCTATATGCTGACAAACATTGATGCAAGCCCGGAGCATTTTTCAATGAATCCCGAGGAGCAGTTGACTGCTGTTAAGGATATGCGTAAAAACGGTTATGTTCCGCTCGGTAATTGGCACAGCCACCCGGAATCGCCGTCAAGACCGAGTGACGAGGACAAGCGTCTTGCGTACGATAAAACAGCAAGTTATATGGTTTTGTCACTTATGGACAGAGAAAATCCTGTTCTTAACTCGTTTCAAATTTCAGGAGCGCTAAGTGAAAAGGAAGAACTGGAGATTAAATAATGTACGATTTAGTAATAATCGGAGCAGGCTCGGCAGGTCTTACCTCTGCAATCTACGCTTCAAGAGCCGGGCTTAATTTTACCGTACTGGAGCAGGACGGCTTCGGCGGCGGTCAAATCACCTCTGCATTTGAGGTAGAAAATTATCCCGGTTTTCACGATATAAGCGGTGCAGACCTGGCGGAAAGGTTCAAAGAGCAGGCAGTTAAATTAGGCGCAAAAATTGAACTTTCTATTGTAGAATCTATAGAAAAATGTGATGATAAATTTATTGTTCATACACACTTCGGTGATATAATTAAATCAAAAAGTGTTATTGTAGCAACAGGTGCTGTTCCGAGAAAGCTGAATATCCAGGGTGAAAAAGAATTTACCGGCAGAGGAATTTCATACTGCGCTCTTTGCGACGGCGCATTTTTTGCCGACAGGGATGTAATTGTCGCAGGCGGCGGAGATACCGCTGTCGAGGACGCAATGTACCTTGCTTCAATTTGCAAAAGCCTTACCCTTATGCTCAGGGGTACTGCATTCCGTGCGGCGAAGTCGAGAGTCGATAAACTGCTTGCACTGCCGAATGTTTCTGTTTTATACGGTACTAATATTATTAAAATTAACGGAGATAAAATCGTAAACTCTGTTTTGATAAAGGATAAAAACGGCGAAAGAAGCTTTGATACAAACGCTGTTTTTATTGCCGTGGGCACTGCCCCTGCGACGGATTGTCTTTTGAATTTGCCTATTGAGGTTGAAAACGGATATGTTGTTGCAAATGAGGACTGCAAAACTAATGTCGGCGGCCTGTTTGTTGCGGGCGATATTCGCAAAAAGCCGTTGAGACAGGTCGTTACCGCAGTTGCAGACGGTGCAAACGCTCTTTACAGTGCGATTGAATATTTAAAAGATTTTTAGCGATTTTATTGTAAAATTGATTATAGAAAATATATAAAAACCAGTCCGATGGAGATTGAGCTTTCTCTTCTCCACCGGTTTTTTTGTTCGCTTCTCCATGGGAGCAACAAATGCCGAGATTATTTATAATGGTTAATTGAATATATTTAATGTATATATAACTCGTCCGATGGAGATTTGTTTATCTTCATCGGACTTTTTTGTGAATATAATTGAAGGTTATTATTTTTTCTTTAATAAAACAATTTGTCTATTTGCTTTAGCAATATATTGAGAATCCTCCCATTCTTCATAAAATTCACTCAGTGGTGTAAAATTGTTAATTCATATCCTGTTTTTACTGTAATGAATTCGGAAAACCAAATACTTTTTTCAAACGATATTTCACGTCCATCTGCAAGTTCAATAATTATGCCACGTACGGTAAAAATATCAAATTCTAAATTTTCATTCAAACAAAATATTTTGACGCTCATACTCAAAACGATATTCACTTTCCCAACCATTTGTATCTGTAGATGCAATTTTATCAATAAGCTTGTAACCTTTTCTTATTGTAATGTCTTCGGAAAGCCAAATGTCTTTTTCAAATAAAATTTCAAGACCATCTGAAAGTTCGAATATTATGCCTCTTGTTAATTGTACATCATACGTCTGAATACCATCTTTGAAAAGCTTTTGATGTTCGTTTATAACCGTAATTCTTGCTATTTGGGCGTTTACAGGCATTTTAATCATTTGCTTACCTTGAATGTAAGAGTGTATGTCTTCTTTACTTACAACACAAAATTTGAAAATACCAACATCTTCATTCGCACCAAAATAATCTCGAGTTTCTATAAAATTTGTTAGTGCGTAAAACTCATTTTCAATACATAAACCTACAATGCCGTAAACATCATTTGTAAACATAAACTCATCTTGTTTATAGTACATAAACTGTTTTCCAACGAGTTTCTGTAAAATATCAGAACTCATTTTGGTTATGCTATCATTAATATTAACCACTTTTAACTAACCTCCAATAAAATGTATTTTCTGTTGTTTAATTCCACCGGAGTGATTGCTACCCTTGATGTTGATATCAACAACAGGTGAGCCATCTGAATGTGAAATTATACGCTTTGTAATCACCGTTCCATCTGCCATCCTTGTAATTGATAGGTTATTGTTAATTACCTGTTCAGTTCCGCCATAGGCGAGTTTATTGTAAAAATCATTTGCTGAAGAAAGTGCATTTTCAGAAACGATGTTTCTTGTATGTATATTTCCATGACGACTATTATCGCCAAAATATCCATTGCTGTATTTATATGTTTTAGATGTGATAAGCACATTCTGACCAATACTACGGTAATATGTAGCACCGCCCTTAAGATAAGTTCCCATTTCTATGCGCCTACCTTTTTTGGATGCGTGCGTTCAAACCAACTTGCATATCGATAAAATTTTGTATAGTTTTCAAAACCACCGAAAATATCATTTGGCATATATCCATGAACAATTACCGCTTTTGGCGCTAATGTATCTATCATTGCCGTTAGACCACTTTTGAACATTTTACGTTCGTCCTTTGAAGTAATGCAGCCATGCGTACTTATTGCGACTATATTCCCTAATGGAACCCCTAAAAAGCAGTAGTCAAAACTTGATTCATCACTCCAACGAATATTTGGAATAACCGGTATACCATTTTTTTGCAAATAATAGCCGACAGCACGATTCATATAAGTATTGGCTTGCTGTAAACATTTAGACTGACCAATTGCCATTGAACAGTCAGGAGTTATTACTCCGTCATACTGCTTTAGCATGTCAAGATAATGTGTCGTTCCGGTTAATACTGAGGAAAACTCTTTATCGTGTTCATAAAAATGAACATATTGGCGCTTATTTTCACATCGCTTAGCCTTAGTGAACGGAATTATGTCTTTCGGAATTTGTGCATTATCTAAGTCCATTAAAACAGGAATACCTGCATCGCCGATAATGCTTGCTCCTTCAGTTAAATATGCTTGAAATCCATCATCGAATATAGTTTTTCTTCTTCTCATAGTGTAAATACCTCATAAAATTAAAATTCTTAAAAATGTACATAATTATTTTTCCTTTCAGCTCATACAACAAGACAATTGAGCATAATAAATATAATTTTTGTCTTGAGGTTTGAGCTCCGAGTATTACACACGAGATTTACCAGATAACGAGCAGAAATACTCGGAAGCTCTACAAAAGTTAATATTTGTCAAATCATTTTTTGAAATTGCTTGACTTTTTTTATGATTTCTTCTATTATAAAAGAACCAGATAACGAGCAGAAATGCTCGGGAAGCACTTTGTGAATTGTTATAACAGTTTGCAGAGTGCTTTTTCTTTTTTATGAAATACAATCAACCGCATCACCGCCTTCTAATAAATAAATTATATTTATACACGGAGAATTTCAAGCAAATCATAACAAAAATATGTTCTACATCTGCTTTTATTATCCGAATATAATATTTTATGCTCTACAAGTGTTGATAAATATCTGTTAACACTTGTGGTTGAAATGCCGGTCTCTAAAGAAATTTGCTTTGCTGTTGTTATAGGATGTCTATATAATGAATTTATAATATTCACTATCTTGGAAGAACGAGATATGTTGCAAGCTATTTTTAGATGTTTTTCATAAAGATTATTGATTCCTGAAATAATATAAATATATTTTTCACATTGTTTATTAACGGTGGAAAGAAAGAACTTTATCCATTCATTCCAATCCCCATCCATTCGAATATTATTAAGTAATGTATAATAACGCATTTTATCACGCTCTAATACTTCACTTATAAAAAAACACGGTAGCTCAATTTGTTTTTGGGCAAATAAATACATCGGGATAAGTATTCTTCCAACTCGTCCGTTGCCGTCCATGAATGGATGGATAGTTTCAAACTGTGCGTGAACAATTGCCGCCCTAACGAGGGGACGATATGAATCTATAGGATTATTCATATATTCAATTAAATTGTCCATTAGTTGAGGCACTTCTTCAGGAGCAGGAGGAATAAAAGTTATTGAATGGTCTTTATCATATTTCCCTATATAATTTTGCTTTTTTCTATACTTTCCTATAAGAGAAGGCTTTCTGACATTACCACGCATAAGAATTTTATGAATATCATAAAAAAATTCATTTGAGAAATCTCTCTTTTTTAAATAATCATTTCCTGCTAAAGTTGCTTCAAAATAGTTTTTTACCTCATTTAGATTTTTATCTTTATCGTTTGGAGCAACTTGATTAATTAACACACCATCCAATGTAGCCTGGGTACCTTCCAGTTTTGATGAAGCAAGAGCTTCTTTTTGCTGTAAGGTGGGCATAAACCAATTGCTTTCGACCTTGCTGTCTTTGATTTTTTCTTTGTAAACCTCTAATTTGGTTGTCGCGTCAATTAACTCTTCAAAAAAATATGTTTGATCTATGACGGAATCATTAAGTGGCAAAAAACTTGCTTTAAAAACTTCGTTCATAACTAAATCCCCCTTTTTTATTAATATATCACAATAAAAACCAAAAGTCAATAGTTTTGGTTTCATAAAATCGCTTTATGTAATTATGGAACTATTTTTTGAATATTTTGTCGCTATATTTATTAAAAATAATCACTCGCCAATGTTTTATATAATCTTCTTCCCATTGGAAACATCTTCGATGGGCATTATTTTTTGCTCTTTTTCCGCTGAAAAAATGTCTTTCTGTCCTTTCAGAAGTAGAGGGATATATCCCTTGACGATTGGAGTGACAATTATGACTAAAGAACAAAAAGCAATTATATCCTCCCTCCGTGATAAAGGCATTGGGTATGGTACTATCGCTCGCAGGCTCGGAATTTCAGAAAACACCGTGAAATCATACTGTCGCAGAAGAGCACAGAAAAAACAAACTGCTCAGCAAGATAATATTGAACACAGATGTTTATACTGCGGTGTTCCTGTTGAGCAAAACGAAGGACGCAAAGAGAAAAAGTTCTGTTCGGATAAATGCAGGAATAAGTGGTGGAATTCTCATCTTGATATGGTTGACCGCAGAGCAATACGAGAAATCACCTGTGCAAATTGCGGAAAGACATTCTCGGTATACGGCAATGCTCCGAGAAAGTATTGCTGTCATGAGTGCTACATTGAGCATCGCTTTGGAGGTGTTGACAATGAGTGAGCAACAGATGAAAAATGAGAAACTATATCAGGCTACTATGAGTATGGTTAGAAAAATGCTGGAAAACGGCGACATAAGTGAACAGGAATATTGTCAGATTGATACAATATTTCTTGAAAAATACCATCCGATTTTCGGCACAATATTCTCAGATATTTCCTTGACATAAATTGCTTTTAGAGTGATGTATAGTAATGGAAAGGAGCGTGATTTTTATATCTAAAATCAAGAAAATCGAGCAGACTATGCCTACACTCACAGTAAGAAAAGCAGATATTCTTGTGCTGACGGAAGCAGATGAACGCATACGGCTATCTGGATATTCCTTCTGCTATTCCACCATGCCTCCTCTGGATCATGAGTTGCCGCCGTATCCGATGCCTGTGCATTATGCACCTACTGAGCGACGGGTGATAATATATTCAAAATATCCATGTGTCCGGCAATATAGCACTTATGATGATACTACTGCCGTCTGCGTAAAGTTTGAAACCGAGTATGGTAATTTGCTGGTGTATGGTTCCATTATTGGCATACACGGACATAGAAAGCCTTTCTTCATGGATGCGCTGCACGGTCAAATGACCGATTTAAGAAAACTGACAGCCGGGGGACGCCGGATTTGTTTCCTGGGCGATTATAATTGCAGTTTCGTAGATAACTACTATCCGAGCAACACCGGCAAGACCTCAATATTGGAGTGCTTTGCCGAAACTGGCATGAGATTGCTTACAGCGGATAGGTCAGAATGCATTGACCATATCGCTGTTTCAAAAAGCTTTATTGGCACTTCCGAACCGTCCATTACGGAATGGAATCTTGATAAAAAACTATCCGACCATAAAGGAATTGCCGTGACATTCTGAAGGGAATAACAGTTACCGCATATAGCCATAGAACCTTTTTATTTTTCGTATACTTTTTTATTTTTCCTCTGATGCGGGTTCAAACGGTTTTTGCCGATGCTCCGATATTTTAAGGAATAAAAAAACGAGGCTTTCGGCAGACGGCTTAAATCTGCTGAAAGCCTTTATTTTAGCCACTTTTCTACACCTATGCACGGCGGGCATTGTATCAAATTTTGGTTTTACATATCGTCCACACAGTCAAACAGCCCGTGGTGGCTGCCCACTGCTGCTGCAATAATTTCAGCAGTCAATAGTTCATATTCATTATCGCTGTGTTTTCGGTGATATTCGTTAAGCACAAGGCTTACCCCGGCAAAGCTGTGAATTACTTCGCCCTTTCTTAATCTTTCGCTTTTTGATGCGCTCATAATATAATCATTAAATTCATTTGTAAACTTACCGCAGTCATGTAAAATGCCGGCTAAATAAGAAATGTTTTCAAAACCCGTGTCAGACATGCAGCGCCGGCACAAAAAGGCGGTTTGGGCGCAGTGCTCTTTACAGCTTTGCATTTCGTTATTTTTATTTATGTGTGCTGTAAACATGAAAAACCTTCCCGGTTAAAATTTATCTGAATAACTTGGGGCGCACCTTGTCGTAAAATTGCCCATTAAAAAAGCTCGCCGCCGTATATGTCTTTAAAATATTCTTTGTATTGCGCTGACGATGTTATTTCATGCAGCCGGGCGCGGTTGTTTAAATACCAGTCAACCGTTTGGCCAAGGCCGGAATCAAAATCTGTTTCATCGCGCCAGTTCAGTTCGTTTTTAATTTTTGACGAGTCAATTGTGTATTGTAAATCATGGCCCGCGCGGTCTTTAACAAAGCTTATAAGATTGTCCGGCATGTTAAGCTTTGCAAGTATTGCACGCACAACTTCAATATTTGTTTTTTCGCTTTCGGCGGAAATATTATATATTTCACCCGCCCTGCCGCGGCGCAGCAACATGTCTGTCGCACGGCAATGGTCTGTTATGTAAAGCCAGCAGCGCCTGTTTTCGCCCGTGCCGTAAAGTGGAATTTTTTGCCCGCCCAACGCGCGGCTTATTGCCAGCGGGATAAGCTTTTCGGGGTGCTGGTAAGCGCCGTAATTGTTAGACGAACGTTCAACAGTTACTTCCAGATTGTGCGTTTTGAAATATGAAAGCGCAATTAAATCTGCAGCTGCCTTTGACGCGGCATATACAGATGTCGGAACCAGCGCCGCGCTTTCATCAAATGGCATTTTTGCAGCACTGCCGTAAACTTCGTCTGTGGAAATCTGGTGAAAACGCAAAACGCCGTATTTCAGGCACATGTCAAGCAGCACCTGAACTCCTGTCACATTGCTTCTTACAAATTCTGCGGGGAATTTTATTGACCGGTCTACATGCGTTTCAGCGGCAAAATTCACCACCGCGTCAAATTTTTCTGCGCAAAAAAGCCTGCCCACCGCAGCAGCGTCGGCAATGTCGCCCTGTACGAATGTAATTTTCTTTTCATCAGCCAGACGTTTAACGGCGGTGGAATCAGCCGCATAAGTAAGCTTGTCAAAGCAAATGATTTCGTCGCCGGGGTGGTGTTTCAGCGTGTAATTTATAAAATTGAGCCCTATAAAGCCCGCGCCGCCTGTTATAAGTATTTTCATTTTGCATTCCCCTGACTTTACGTTTTGCCGGTGATTAGCCGGTTGAAGCGCAATATAGTTTGGGAAAAACTGCCCTGCTTTGCAAGGGCGGGGTGTACAGCGGGCACCAATGCCGCCGCACACGGCGGGGAATTTGCGTGCCGTTTATAACTTAGGCAAGAAATGTTCCCCGCATGTAGATGAAATCGGCATTTCCCATTAAATTATTAATCTGCGCAACTTTTTATTCACATTTTAACATATAACTGTTTAAAAGTAAATAAAAAAGGGTAAGCCTGCCTATTCAGCCCCAAAAACAGTGCAGCTAAGAAAAAAATTTAAAAAAATGAAAAATAGCTTGACAAATTGCGTGAATCACGTTATCATTTAACCGGTCAGCTATTCAGAATTGATTTAGCTCTATCTTTCTCTTTGCAGGCTGGCGCACACAAAGCCCCGAACTTTTTCGGGGCTTTATGTTTTTGTTTTTGATTTTGAAAATAGGCGAAATGGGTGAAAATATTATTTCACAGCAGCTGGAATATGAGCAGCGTTTAAAGTAAAAAGGCTAATAAAAATTACTCAATAGTATATGAGAAAAAAGTATATGAGAAAAACAAAAAGCGGCAGTTTCCTGCCGCTTTTTTTGTTATGCCGGGCGGTGGCATAACATTGGCTGGGTTGAGCCAAGCTCACATGACGAACTGATAAATTAATACCACAATTCACTCAAAATGTCAATGCTTTTGTTAAAAATTGTTAAATTTAGTCGAAAAAAATATTTGTTTAGACTTTCGCGCAATTCCCACTTGCTTAATTTTGCAAAACAAAAACGGCAGGGGTGACCCGCCGTTTTCGCTGTCAAAGTCAAAAGAGAAAGGTTGAGCTTTGACATATCAGAGTTGGCATGTCTGAATAGCATTTGCTTATCAGACACATTTATAATAACATAAGTCACAATATTTGTCAAGACTTTTTTTAAACTTTTTTAATATTCTGTTTGGCACATATTGATTGTGTACTTAATGTTAATAAGTCACGCCGCTTTTTGATGATAATTTTATGCAATGTTGATAATTGATTTGCGATTTGTTGCTATTATAACTTAGGCAAGAAATGCCACCCCACCTCTACAGGCGGCGGGGGGCCGATTTTTAACGAGCGGTGAGTACAAGCTACCGCTGGGGCTCTGGCGGCTGTCGCTCCACGTTTAAAGACTCTCAAGCCCTTCCCTTATTGAAGCACTTCCTTAAAAAAACACATAGCTTTATTAAAAACTTCAACAAATTTCGCAAATTTCGACACACTGCATATGATATAATCAGTTGGGGATAGTTCCATGCCTATACAGGCGGCGGGGTATAACTCAGGAAAGAAATGTTCCCCCTCGTAAGGCTTTGGGGGGCGATTTTTAATCAGTGGTGAGTACAAGCTACTGCTGGGGCTCTGGCGGCTGTCGCCCCATGTTTAATGACTCTCAAACCCTTATTGAAGTATTGCAGGGTAAGTCAGCAATTAAAACCAAACTTTGATTCTTTCTAATTTTCATAAATTAAAACTTTAAATGTAAAGGGGGTGATTCCGGTGGTTTAATATCTTTATGTTTAATATTTTTAAACATTACAGACGCAACAATTTATCAAAACCAAATCAGGAGGTGCAAATTATGCAAAAATCTAAAAAATTGTTTTCCGTTTTACTGGCAATGTTAATGGTGTTCAGCATTTCAGGCGCGTCAGGCCTAAATGCGGCGGCGGCCAACTCGGTGTCTAAAACATATTCTGTTAAGGCATTGGTTAACAGCTACACCGCAAAGCTTAAGCATTGGAAAGCAAGCAGACCGTGGTTTAAATTGGCTAATTTGCCCTTACTCTGCGTTAAAAAGCCTCGAAATGCGACAGCATTTCTGCGTTTTTTGCCTTGATTAAGAACAAATCCGCACAATTTAAACTTAAAGACCAAAAATGCAGGCAGTAAAAATGAATTTTGACATTTGAGCCGGCAGCCTTGCTGACGCAAGGCAATGGCGAAAATGCCACAAATTCGCTTTAATGGTGCATTTTTGGCAGGTTCTGCTTGCTTTCCAATGCTTAGTGCTAAAATAACCAGTTCTAAGCTCACGGCATCTACATATTACGAAGGCAAGGCAAAGGAATTAGTCACAATAGGCTTTGCCATAAGGTCAGACACGGACGCAAACGGTAATTATAGATTTGATTCGGAAGAGTCAACTCTGACTAACGTAACCGGCAAAACAGCTTCATTATTTATCAGCGCCGGCTCGAAAAAATACATCAAGTCTGTTACGGAACATTATATCAAAACTTCAGCAGAAGAAAGCAGCAAAACATATACTTTAACTGTTTAAATCAGGCAGTAACAGCCCCGGGCAGCTCTGCAAAGCGGCGCAGCCCGGGGCGCGCGGGAGCCATGCGAGCGGGCACTTTGTTAAATGCTATTTAAGGAGTTAAAATTATGCCAAAGAAAATAATTTGCATTTTATGCTGCTTTCTAATGGCGGCAACTCTGTTTGGCTGCAGCGCAGAAACAGACGTTGACTTAACCGCTATGAATTCAGACGACTATGTTTTTGACACAGACTACCAATATTATGTCCAAGACGTGTCAACGTCACCTGTGGCGAGGGCTGAAAACGGCTATTATTATATCGACACCGGCAACTCGCTGCTTAAATATTTTGACACAGAAAAAATGGCGGCAACCGTTGTGTGCGACCAGGCTAATTGCGAACACAATGATTCAAGCTGCTCTGCCTATTTAGATTCACATTATAGTAAGGTTTTTTTATCTTATTATAACGGGTCGCTTATTGTAGAATATGTAGAGCGCAAAAACGGAGTTCAAACGCATTATGCATGCCAAATTTCGCTTGACGGCAAGAGAAGAACAAAAAAATGCATGCTGTTTAAGTCCACCGGCAGTGCGTCTTATCAATTTAGCGTGCACCGCGGTTATGTTTATTTGTTCAGATATCTTGCGGGGGAAACCCCTGCCGAAGAAACCGTTAAAATATATAAAATTCCGCTTGACTCAAAAAACAAAAACATGCAAGACACGCAGGAAATATTTACCTTTACCGGGCTTGACATATCTCTTTCATCTTTTGAAATTTACGGCAACCATTTGTATTTCGAACTTTCAGCTTATGACGAATCTGCTGAAAATGCAAACAGTAATGGCTATAGCGACATTGTTTACGATTATGACATTACCGAAAACAGCTTCAGCACGGTAGAGCTTGAAAATTATCAATACGGCTTTAAAGTTAACAACCGCAGCCTTGTTTATTATGACAAAAAAGAAAAACATTATAATATTTATGATTTAGACCAAAAAACAATAGCAAACACCGCTGACATTAACGATATTGGTTATATTTCATTTGACGGTGAAAATTATTATATTGACACCATGCAGGCGGTAAATTTGGGACTTACAAACGACAGAAAAATTTACATTGTCAGCACAGACGGCAGCATTTTAAAAAGCATGAGCATTAGCAGCGACTATGAATGCCTTTTCGGCTATAATGACATTTTGCTTTTTACACAATATGTTTCTATAGATTTTTATTATGACAAAACACAAAACGGCAGCGACAAGGCAGATTTAATAATTATTTAAAGGAGTGTTTGCAGCATGAAAAATAAAAAACTAAAAATTACATTAATAATAATATTTTCTGCCGTTTTACTGGCGGTGGCTTGCTATGTCGGCTATGGCTTAACGCTTATAAACCCAAACAGCACTGACAGCATAGTAAGGCATTTGACTGTTGATAAAGACAACCCGGCCGAAATACTTTCTGTGGCCAGCCTTGACGACTGCGCGTGCATAATTTATTTAGAAAAAGCTTATGGCGATGTATCTTATGCAAGGGTTGGGCTTACAAAAAGCAAGTTTTACCTAAACAGATATAAAATTCGTTCCAGCGGGCACAGCAACTATTGGGGCGAAGAACGGGGGCTGACTTTATGTAGCTTGCCGGACAATTTGAAAATAGAGGGCACAGACAAAGAAAGAGTGTATTTTTTTGTTTACGGCATTACATACAGCGAAGTGCCATATAGCGTGGTTTACACAGATGAAAACGGAAATCAGGAAGTTATATATTCATCAACAGCATATGCACAAGACGGCAATTATCTTGAAATGTTTTATATTGACGTTGATTCGGCAGTGGCACAAAATTATGACGCCGTTAATATGGAATTGATAATATAGGTGCTATTATGGAAACATATAGGGTTTTAAGCAATAAAAAAATTATTTTCACCGTAATTGTAATTTTGATTGTAAACTTAGTTCTTTCATTTGCTCTTGAAAACCAGAATGTAAAAAACCAGTCAGGGGCAGGGCTGTTCACAATTAAAAATGCGCTAAGCGAAATAAATGTGGGCGCAATGAGCGATGATGAAATTGAAAACAATTGCAGCAGCCTGGAAACCATTATTCTTTTGAATGCATATTATGTTGATGCCGAAAGCACAGACGAAGACGAAGCTGCTTTTGCCCTTGAAGCTATAAACGAGCTAAGGGAAAGCCACCCCGAAAGTGCACAGTGGTTTGATGAAAACAAAGACAATTTAGATTTAGACAGCATAAGAGCTTTTTATTATATTTACAATCAAGAGCTGGAAAAGCGCGAATATCTTAACACATATTCAACATATCTTACAGACACCATTACAACAAGCGAAAACATTTCGCAATTATCTATTTTTAAAAATTCATATTCGCAAAAGTCTTTTGAAATTCTTGCCGCAGATTATAACGAACTTGGCAAGTTGCAGCTGCAAAACACAAATACCACGGCGTTTCAACTGGCTGCAAGCAACAACGTGACTAATGTGCTGCTGGTGCTGCTGGTGCTTGTTTTATGCATGGCTTTGTTTTACAACAAAGATAAAAATATAGATATTATTGTTAGAACCTGTAAAAACGGCAGGGCACAGCTGTTTTTCAGCCGCCTGGGCGTTTCGGTGTTTATTATTTTAGCTTGTGTAATAGGCCTGTTTGCCGAAAATTTTATAATGTATGGCTTTTTTTACGGCTATGACCTTGACATGAATGCAGCAGTGCAGTGCAGCGAGCTGTTTAAAAGCTTTTTGGGCACGGTGTCATTTGCCCAATATGCCCTGATATTTTTCTGCCTTAAAACAGCGGCGCTTATTGTAGTTTTTCTTATAACATATTTGCTGCTTTGTGTTTTAAGCGACATTAATACATTATGTATTTGCCTGGTGTTGTTTAGCGCGGTGCAATATTTGTTTTATAAATATATTGCGGTTTATTCAACCTTTTCAATTTTGCACATGGCCAATATAATTTCATTTTTAAACGACACACAATGGGTAAATTACGGCATGTTTAACTTTTTCGGCACGCCGGTAAGAATTTTTACAGGCGAAACTGTGCTGCTGGCAATTATTTTGCTGTGTTTAATTTTAATAAATGCTTTGGTGTCGCAGCTTTCATATACAATTCACACCAAAAACCGGCTGCAATTAAAAATAAACCGTTTCAGTCAGAAACTAATGCGGGCCGTGGCTGCCGTTCAGGACAAGCTTATGTCCGGCAAGGGTGAATATTTTAAATTGTTTGTTTCACAAAAGTTTATTTTAGTGCTGCTTATAGCCGGTGCGGTTTTCTTTAACACATATTCGTTCGGCTATATTGCCAAGCAGCCCGTTGAAGCATATCTTGACGATTTTTATGCCCGGTACAGCGGCGAATTAACTGAAACAACATCTCAAAAAATAGACGAACTGGGCAGCATGCTGGAAGGCACCCAAGAAAATCTGGCAGAGCTTGAAGAGCAATATTCAAACGGCGAAATCAGCTTTGACGAATACTATGCGCAAGCAAATAAATATGCTTCAAACGAAACCGCAGCAACGGCATTGGCGGTAATTGAAGAACAAGTGGATTATATAATTTCACAGGAAAGCCGGGGCGTAAAAGCATTTCTGATTGATGAAACCGGCTTTAACAATTTGTTTAGTGTTGAAAATTCCCAAAACAGCTCTGTGCCTGTAGTTATATTTTTGCTGATTTTACTGTTTTTAACACACGGGCTTACAGCAAAAGACAAAAATAAAAACATTGCCTGCCTTTTGCGCAGCACAATAAACGGCAGGCGGCGGCTGCTTAAAACAAAATTAAATATGGGCTTTATTTCGGCAACGGCGGTTTATTTGGTGTGGACTCTTACCGAAATTATATATAACAAATATTATTTCAATTTAGACAATTGGTCAGCGCCTGTGCAAAGCATAGAAGCATTAGCCGATTTTCCGCTTAACATCAATATTTTAACGTTTACCGTGCTTTATTATCTTACCAGATATATAGTTTTAATATCTATTTTCTATATTTTCATAGCTGTAAACATGTTTACGGAAAATAAAAGTTCACTGATAATAAATTTTGTGCTTTTCATTTTACCGTGTCTGCTTAGCTTTTTGGGGTTTGACTTGATAAGCGACTATTCAGTGGTTGGAATACTTGGGTTTATGCAGCATTTCCTGTCAAATTCCGCCTATTTGCAAATATATGCCGCAATTTCGGTGCTGCTGTTGGCTGTTGCGGTGTTTTTAAAGGCGCTTATGTTAAAAACGTCTGAAAAAAGGGGTGAAAGTTTATGATTTTACAGGTTAATAATTTGACAAAAAAATACGGCGATAACACGGCTTTAAACAATGTTTCGGCAGATTTCACTAACGGCATTTACGGCATTTTGGGGCCAAACGGCTCTGGCAAAAGCACGCTGTTTAACATAATTACAGATAATATTTCACTAACTTCCGGGGCGGTAATGCTTGACGGTGTGAATATTGCTAAGCTCAAAGAAAAATACAGGCAAATTATAGGCTATATGCCACAGCAGCAAGGGTTTTATGAAGATTTCACCGTAAACATGTTTTTGCGATATTTTGCAAAATTAAAGGGCATGAAAAAAAGCGACGCCAATGCCCAAATACCCGAAATTCTTAAAATTGTAAATCTGGAAGGCAGGGCAAAAGACAAAATAAAATCTCTTTCCGGGGGCATGAAGCAGCGTGTTTTGTTCGCCCAGGCATTACTCAACAGCCCCCAAATACTTATTCTTGACGAACCCACGGCAGGGCTTGACCCGAAAGAAAGAATAAATTTCCGCAATATGCTGGCAGAGCTTTCCAAAGATAAAATCATTTTGCTTGCCACACATATTGTGTCAGATGTTGAATGTATTGCCGACAGGGTTATGCTGCTTAAAAAGGGCAATCTTATACAAAACGACACGCCTGAAAGCCTGATGAAAAGCATAGCGGGCAAGGTGTTTGAAATCAGGGGCACTAAAGAAGAACTTTTGTCTTTGCAGCACAGTGTGGGGCTTGGCAATATTATTCATGACCAAAATGGAATTGCACTGCGAATTGTAACAGACAACCCTGCTGTGAATGCTGTGCAACATTATGGCGGCACATTTCCGGCTGATTTTACCGCGGAAAAAGGCAGCCCTAAAATGCATGGCAATCTGCCCCTTAATTATGTTCCGGTTAAAGACAATGTTGCGCTGGAAGACGTTTATCTTTATTATTTTGAATATTTGAAATAGCTAAAGCCCTTATTGAAAAACAAATTTCGGTTTAAATTTCACATTAATTGTTTATACTTTTAATGGTGATTATATGAAAAAGGCAATTGCGCTGGCGGCGGTTATTATGGTTGGGCTTATTTTTTCGTCTTGCGGCGCCGGGCAGAGTGAAGCGTCTAAAAGCACTGTTTTTGAAAACGGCGCTTATGTTTTTGAAGACAGCGTCGGCAACACAGTCATGCTTGATGAAAAGCCGCAGGCTGTGCTTGCCGCAAACAGTGATTTGCTTTATTTATGGCGCCTTTCGGGCGGAGAGGGCAGCGTTATTTCATCTGCTGACGACATGCTGCAATGTGATTTTTTAATACTTTCGCCTGATGACGACGAACTTTTGAGCAAAGCGCTTAGCTGCGGCGTCTGCACGGGCGTTTTTTACCCATATGAGCTTGATGGCTATCTTAAAACGCTGAAAGCTTTTACAGACATAAACGACAGGGCAGAGCTTTACACATATTACGGCAGCGATATGGCAGATTTAATAGACGAAACAATTGAAACATGCGCCGGGCAAGAGCAGAAAAACGTTTGCCTTGTTGACGAAAAAGGAAATGAAGCCGAAGATTCATTTATAACAGATATTTTGAAAGACCTTGCAAATTATACGCCTGAAAGCGAAGCGGACGTTGTGTTTGTTTTGCCCGGCGGGGGCAGCGAGCTTTTCAGCGGCGAAAGATATGTTGTGCTGATTGACGAGCTGTTTGAAGCTTACCCCATGGAACGTCTTGCGGAAGCTTACGGCTATATTGCCGCCCAGCTTTATGAGCTAAACTGATGAAATAAGAAAATTTAAAACGGCTGTTTTAAACGTTACCGCGCAGACGCCGCCAACTAAACGTAACCTTTCTGGCTTAAGTGATTAACTTACTGTGAATTAACAGCATGCTTCATTGACAACTATTTAAATTATTTTTATAATTAATTTAAAGAAAATTTGATGAGGCGTGGTGATTATGAAAAAGCATATTGCAAATATAATTTCAGCAAGCAGAATAGTTGTATCTTTAATTTTGTTTTCGTTTTCTGAAATAACAACATTGTTTTTGGCTCTTTATATCTATTGCGGCTTCAGCGACTTAATAGACGGGCCTATTGCGCGCAAAACCGGCTCTCAAAGCGTTACTGGCGCACTGCTTGACACCGCGGGCGACGTGCTTACATATTTTGCGCTTCTTAAAATATTGATTGTAATCGGCATTGTGCCGTTTTGGGCATTACTTTGGTTTGGCATTACGCTGATTGGCTTTTGCGCCAGCGCTGTCATTGCAAAAATCAGGTTTAAAAAATTTTATTTTGTGCATTCTTTTTGTGGAAAAATTTTAGGCGTCACGGTGTTTGCACTGCCGCTTGCGCTAAAATTCATAAACAGCGACATTTATCTTGAAATTATATGCGCCGTTTCAAGCATAGCGGCGGTTGAGTCAATAATAATTCAGCTAAAAAGCAAATCATTAAAAACAGATTCTGCTTCTTAAGTCGGCAGGCAGTTTGGGGCGCAACGTCATGCCTGTGCAGGCGGCGCAGGCTTTAAAAAAGTAATTTTGCCACAAAAAAAGCTTGATTTTCAGGCGATTTTGTTATATTATGAAATAACTTAGGGAAATGCCAGCGCCCATATTGGCGCCGGGTTATGACTGAAGAGCCACAGTTGAATAAAAAGCATTACAGCGTAAGCCCACGGCCTTGGGCTTGCGCTTTTTTATTTTTCAATAAGGGCTTGCCGGCAGCGTGGTGGGCATTTCCACTAAGCTATTACAAAAAGCGGCGCCGCTGCGGCAGCGCCTAAAATGAAATGGGGTAAAATTATGCCTAAAACAAAATGGCAGGGAATCGTATTCGGCTTTATTATGTCTGTTACAATGGCATATGGCATGGAAGTTTATAATGTGGCAATAAAAAACGGCTGCACTTTAGCAGCTTGGAATTTCAGCAATCTGACGAACGACGTTTTTTTAGACGCGCTTATTGAAGCTGCATATATGTGGGTGTTTGTTTTCATTTTTTCAAAGCTGTGGGGTGAAAGACTTGGGCATGCGCTTGCCGCAAAGCTTATTCGCCCTGAAAAGGACAGCCCGTTTTTAATAACCGTTATTACGTCTTGCTGCACGGTGCTTGTTATGTGCCCTACAATGAGCCTGGTGGCGGCAATTCTTTTTAACATAATTCTTGCGGGGCAAAGCCCGGTTGACACAATTGCAATATGGGTTGGCACAGTTATTAAAAACTTTCCCATGGCGCTTTTGTGGAATTTGTTTGCTGCGGGGCCTGTCACAAGGGCGTTGTTTAGGCTGCTTTTTAAAAAACAGTTGAAAAAAGCTGCCGGCGCTGAAATCAACGCGCCGCAGCATGAAAAGGTATAGCTTTTCTGCGCCATTTAAAATGCCGAATTTGTATGCCGTTTGGCCCCTGGCAGGCAACGTACGGCAGAAAATATTAACATGGCAGCCATACGGCCGCGCCGCATTATTTGCAGCGCGGCTTTTTTGTTGCTTGCTATTCAATGGCGCAGGGCAATTGCGAAAATCCATAAGTTTGCTTTAATGTGCTATCAATGCTTACAAAGCTGCGTCTGTTTTTCCATAAGCTATTACACAATTTACCGATTGAATATTTACTTATATAGTGTTATAATATTTTAAAGACTTCCGCCGTGCGGCGGGCGGTTTTACTGACAGACAGGTGTTTCGGGGGTGGCAATTTGCCAGAAAAGGATTTTTTGGAAAACGACAATATGGTAATTGGCAGAAATGCTGTGCTTGAACTGCTGAAAAGCGGCAGGCCTGTTGAAAGCGTGCTTATTGCAAGCGGCAAAAGAGAGGGCTCAATCACAAAAATAGCGGCTCTTGCGCACGAGCGGGGCATAACCATAAAAAACGTAAACGTTAAAAAGCTTGACTATATGTGCGCCGGCGCAAACCACCAGGGGGTTATTGCAAATGTTTCGGCGCATGAATACAGCAGTGTTAGCGAAATACTTGAATATGCCCGCGGCAGGGAAGAAGAGCCGTTTATAATAATATGCGACGAAATTGAAGACAGCCGAAATCTGGGCGCCATTATCAGAACTGCAGAAGCCTGCGGCGCACACGGCGTTGTCATTTCCAAGCGCAGAAGCGCAGGGCTTAATTTCATAACGTCTAAAGCCGCCTGCGGCGCGCTGGAATACATAAGGGTGGCAAGGGTGACAAATATTACTGCGCTTATAAAAACGCTGAAAAAAGAAAACATATGGGTTTATGCGGCTGACATGCAGGGCGAAAACTGGAAAAGCGTTGACTTTTCCGGCGGCGCGGCGCTTGTAGTCGGCAATGAGGGCAGGGGAATCAGCCCGCTCGTTAAAGAATCGTGCGACTTGTCTGTGGCCGTGCCGATGTATGGCAGGCTTAACAGCATTAACGCGTCTGTTGCCGCAGGAATAATTATGTATGAAATAGCTTCGCGCCGTTCATAAATCGGGTGCGGTTAATATATGCGAAAGGACAGGTGTGAATGGACGAAGAAAAAGATTTATCAATTGAAGAAATATTGCAGGAAGCCGAAGCTGTTTTGGCAAGAATGAACAGAAAATCGCAGGAAACAATTGAAAAAATTAAAAGCGTGGAAGAGCCTATTGATATATCTGTGCCTGAATCTGAAAAAACGCGTGCTGCTGATTCAGACGAAGACGTCAAGGAATTTGTGCCTGCCGGGGTGCAAAAACAGCCATCTTCAGAGCCGGGCGAAGACATGCAAAAAACAATAAACGTTAAAGCTTCGGGCGACACCATTAATGTGTCGCGCGCCAAAAAAGCTTTTTTTGCCCATAACACAAAGCACCACGATTTCAGCGCAGAGCCGCCGGCAACAATAGAAAAATCAGCCACAATAAAAAGCAAGTCCAGGTTTAACAAAACGTCTGACTTGCAGGAAATCCCCACAATTCTTGCTGTTGAAGAGCTTGAAAATGTAAGAATACGCCTGGGCGGCGAGCCCAAGGAAAATGCCGCAGAGCCAAATAAAAACGATTATGACAATTCGGCGCAGATTAAAATAACCGGCTTTGACGACGAAATGGACAATATTCCCACCATTGACGAGGCAGTCGCCGAACAAATGTTAAAACGCCGGCGCGAAGAAAAAGTAAATAAGTTTCGCCTGTTTGCCGAAGAGGAAGTTCCTCAGGGTAAAAAAGGTGAAAATGAAAAGCTGACCCCCGGCGATTGCCGAAACAGGGGCGAACGCACAGCCGCGCTTGAGAGCTTTTTTAAAAAGAAAACGTCGCTTCAAACTGTTTTGTGTCTTACTGTTTTTTTCGGCGCTGTTCTTTTATATCTGACATTGTTTGAAAACACGCAGCATATACCGTCTTTTTTAAATATCGCCTCAAATTATTGCATTGTTGTTGCTGCGCTTTATTTTATCATTTTACTTATTAATGTAAACAATATATTTCACGGCTTTAATTTCAAAAGGGGGGTCAATTCCGACTTCCCGGTTGCAATAACTTCGCTTTTGGTGCTTGCGCATACATGCGCCGTTTATTTCAAGCCGGAAATGCTGACTGACGGCGGCTCTTATTACCCCAGCGCCGCGGTGCTGCTGTTGTTTTTCAGCACGCTTGGCAAATATGAAATGATTGTAAGAATAATAGAAAACTTTGAATTTCTTACGTCAGGCGGGGACAAATATACGGTTGAACAAATAGTAAACGAAGTGGACGCGGCCATAATTGCCAGAAATCTTTTAACCGGGGAAGCGCTGCTTAAATACAGTGTTAAAACAGACGTGCCGACAAGCTTTATTGAAATATCCTGCGCAGACGAGCCGGCAGACAGAATTGCAAGAATTTTATTTCCGGTTATGTTTGTTTTAAACGCTATTTTATTCGGCGTGCTTTACGGCATGCACGGCAATTTGAATTTTGCTTTTAATATTTTTGTTGCGGGCATGGTTATTTCCTGCCCTGCGGTGGCTATGTATGCGTCTAATGCCACGCTTAAAAATGTGTGCCGTTCCATATCGCCAAGCAATGCCATGGTTTGCGGGTTTGAAGGTGCGCATATGCTGCATAATTCCAATGCGCTTGTTATGGAAGCGTCTGACTTGTTCGGTGCGCGTTCATGCGATTTGCACGGCATAAAAACCTTTAACGGTGCAAAAATAGATGACGCCATTTTGCTTACCGCAGCGGTAATTATAAAAACAAAAAGCCCGCTTGCCAATGTGTTTGACGACGTAATTGTGGGCAAACAGGCTATATTGCCGCAGGTAGACGATGTTATTTATGAAGATAAAATGGGCACTTCCGCATGGATATATCAGAAAAAAATCCTTGTCGGCAACCGCGATTTGCTTATTGCCCACGGCGTTACCGTGCCTAAAGAGGACTATGAAAAAGCGTATACCAAAAACGGCAGAAAAACTCTTTATCTTGCCGTGGCGGGCAAAATTTCGGCCATGTTTATAGTAAGCTACAGCGCAAACCCCAAGTTGAAAAAAGAACTTAAAAAGCTTGAAAAAAGCGGCATTACTATTTTACTGAAAAGCACAGACCCTTATATAAACGACGAAAGCCTGAAGCAAATTTTTGACCTGCCTGATGGGTTCATTCGCGTAATGGCCGCGTCAAACGCAAGAATTTTTGAAAAATACAGTGAGGCCACGGTGAAAAAAAGCCCGGCATATGCAGTGCACAACGGCAGCGCCATGGGCTTTATAAAGGCCATTAGGGCGTCAGACAATATTGTGGGCGCTGAAAGCCTGATTTTTGTGCTGGTGTCATTTGGCGCGGCGCTTGGCTTTGGGGTTATGGCACTGCTGGGAATTATTAACGGGGCAAGCTGCATTACAGCCCTTAATGTAATAATTTTCCAGGCTGTTTGGAGTATATTTGTTGCCATTATTTCAAAAATTAAAACGAGCGCGGTTTGAAAACAATTTAAGGCTCTGCCGCCTATTACTTAAAGTCGCTCATATGGGCGGCTTTTTTCTTAGCGCTTAATTAAATTCAGAAGCCCAGCATGCGCAATCGTGCCGCGTTTCCTGGCGCAGCCCGTTACGGGAAACTGCGTAATTAAAAAGTTGAAAGGAAAATAAGCATGGAAAAATTAGAGGGCACAAAGACCCAAGCCAATCTTATGGCTGCCTTTGCCGGTGAAGCACAGGCATATACAAAATATGAATATTACGCCAATAAAGCAAGGCAAGACGGTTACCGCCAGATAGGCGACTTGTTTGAAGAAACCGCCAATAATGAAAAAGAACACGCGCAAATATGGTTTAGATATCTGCATGACGGCCAAATACCCGCCACAGCCATAAACCTTAAAGCAGCGGCAGACGGCGAAAATTATGAATGGACAGATATGTATGCCGCTTTCGCCAGAGACGCCCGGGCAGAGGGCTTTGACAAAATAGCCCTTTTGTTTGACATGGTGGGAAAAATTGAAAAAGAACATGAGGAAAGATTTTTAAAGCTGCTCAATAACGTTGAAAAGGGGCTTGTGTTCAGCCGCGACAACGATGTTATTTGGAAATGCGCCAATTGCGGGCATATAGTTATTGGGCGGCAGGCGCCGCAGATATGCCCCGTTTGCGAACACCAGCAGTCATATTTCGAAATCAAAGCAGAAAATTATTAAAAGTGATGTTAAGTGTTTTACCGTTTTGACGACGATGTTACAACAGCAGATATTGGCGAAATAGATTCGCATATGTTGAGCGCCGGCTATGTTTTGCCTGACGAATTTAAAAAAATTTATATGCGCCTGCGTATTTCAGATTCAGACGTAAAGCTGTGCGCGCCAGGCGCGCCGCAGTTTAAAGAGCATATTAAAACGGCAGAAGATTACAGCGCGGTGTTTTTGAAGATGGGCATTGCTGAAAAAAGCGGGGCGGGGCTGGCTGTTTTCATAAAGAAAAATTTTATGCTTGTTGTTGACCTTGGCGGCAATGATTCATTAGTCAGAAAAAAATTTCTTGAAACCGTCAGCGAAGCTTCGCCTATAAACGCCGCCCTGCCCAAGCTGCTGGCGGCTTTTTTCACCAAGCTTATTGAAAACGACGGCATGCTTATTGAAAAAACCGCGTTTAACATAAACCGCCTTGAAAAAGCCGTGTTTAGCAACACTGCGCGTTCAGATTTCAATTTTAAGCTGCTGCAAATAAAAAACGAATTGCTTGTTTTAAAAAATCATTATAAGCGCCTTATTGAAGTCGCAGAAACGCTGGCTGAAAACGAAAATGAAATTATAGAAGACAGCTGCAAGGCGCTTAGCGTTTTTGCCGAAAAAGTAAAACGCCTGCGTGAAGACGCAGACCAGCTAAGAGATTCGGTTAACCATTTGCAAGACGCCTATTCGTCATTTTTAGAGCTCAAGTTAAATGAAACCATGAAAACGTTTACGTCTGTTACCACGGTGTTTTTTCCGCTTACTTTAATAGTGGGCTGGTACGGCATGAACTTTACCAGCATGCCCGAAGTCAGCTGGAAATACGGCTATATTTTTGTAATATTGCTTTCCGGGCTTGTTGTGGGAACAATTATTTTAATTTTAAAAAAGCACCGTGGAATTTAAAAAACGCGCCGCCCGGCTGCATTACGCCTTTTAGTTGCAGCAGGCGGCTGTTTTAATAAGCGGCAAAGCCCAGCCATTAAACGTTTTTAGCAGCGGCCTTTACCACCGCCGAAATTAAGCGGCGAACATCTGCCAATATTCATTTAGTTATTCAGCGCCGCTATGGCAAAAAGGCTGTTTTGGAATAGAATATTACTAAGGCAATAATGTCCCCCCGCCTCGTAAGGCTTCGGGGGTGCGATTTTTAATCAGAGGTGAATACAACCAACCGCCGGGGGTGACAGCGCCCGGTCAATTACCGCGTTTAATGACGGGCATGCCCTTATTGAACAAAGCGCTTTACAATTGTTGGCCCCGGTGGACACTGCTCCCACAGAATAGCCGCTGCTGTATCAATTGATAAAAAGGGGCCGCGCCTTGCGGCGCAGCCCCACGCTTTTTCAAATTATTCGCATTTAAGCCATTCGCTGTCAAGCTCTTTCAATGCTTCAACACAATATCCAAGCCGGTTGTTTACAATTTCCCTTGCAAGTGATATGTGGCGGCTTACCGTGGGCTGTGACAGATGCAGCTTTTTTGAAATTTCATCTTGCCGCAAATCGTTTACATATCTCATTTTAAGACATATCCTTTGCCTTTCGGTAAGCTCCTTTTTAAGAATGCCGGGCAGCACATGCATTAAAGCCTTTCTGTCCATTTCGCAGATATCATGCCCGCATTCGTTTTCTTTTTGCAGCTTTTCATATGCATTGTAGCTCAGGCAGCACTCAATTAAGTCTTTCATATTTTGAATTACCCTCGTCATAATAATGTGTAAGCATTGCCGAAATACATTTGCATTCGCAAGCCATATCGTAATATGTTTTTATTTTTCTTCTTAACAAATATAAATCCTCGCCGGTATATATGTTCAAAAGGGGCTTGAGCCCGTCCATTTTACTGTTTAAAATGTCATACTGTCGTTCATATTCGCCGGCAAGTTCGTTTATTGTCATATAATGCTTTCCTTTCATAAGTTTTTAAAATCGGCGGGCGGCTGCCGATTACAATAATTTATATTAGCCAAACATTTATTGTCTGTCAATTAAAATGACACAATTAGACATAATTCGATAAAATCTGAAGCCCGACAGTACAAAAAATCGTGCAGAAAAAGACTGCGTTTTATTTTTTCGCTATATTTGTAAATAATTTGTAAAAATGTTCAACAATCGGCTTGACAAATTGTGCAATTTATAATATAATTCAGACAGCTCAGGCACAGAGCCGCAACTGCGCCCGGGCGTCTTGTCCTCCTATAGTTATATTATAGACAAAAAAGGAAAAGCCTGTGTTCGGAATACGGGCTTTTTCTTTTTGAAAACTGTAAGCAATTAGTGAAAAGCTGCCTTGCATTTGCCATATTTTATTGCTTTACAAACATATAAGATTATGCTAAAATTACTTTTGTACCTTAAAAAGTGGGGCTGTTAATAATGGAAAGAACATATATCAAGGTGGACCTTGACGCGCTTCATTATAATGTAAATAATATAAAAAATAAAATCGGCGGCGCCAAGCTTCTGTTGGTAATAAAGGCAGACGCTTACGGCCACGGCGCAGTGCAGCTTGCCGGTGAGCTTGAAGGGCAGTGTGACTTTTTCGGGGTTGCCTGCATTGAAGAGGCTCTTGAGCTTGTGCACCACAATATAAAAACACCCATACTGATTTTGGGCTATGTTTCGCCCCAATGCTATAAAATTATAGTTGAAAAGGACATCAGAATACCGGTGTTTACATATGAAAGCGCCAAAGCCCTGTCTGACGAAGCTTATCGCCAGGGCAAAATTGCAAAATTCCATATTGCTGTGGACACGGGCATGAGCCGCATTGGCTTTTTGTGCACTGACGAAAATATAAATATATGTGAAAAAATCTGCCGTTTGCCCAACATAGAGCCGGAAGGTATATTTACCCATTTCGCCACTGCAGACGAAAAAGACCTGAGCCGTGCCGAAAAACAGGCTGCGGCGTTTGACAATTTTGTTGTAAAACTGTCAGGCGCAGGGGTTGAAATTCCTATTAAGCACGTCAATAATTCAGCCGGCATTATTAATTTTTCAAACATGTATGACATGGTGCGCTGCGGCATAATTACATATGGGCTTTACCCAAGTGAAGATGTTGACAAGGCGGTAATACCATTAAAGCCGGTTATGAGCTGGTATTCGGCTGTAAGCTGTGTCAAAGAGCTTGACAGGGGCGCCGAAGTCAGCTATGGTGGCACATATAAAATTACAAAAAAAACAACGGTTGCCACCGTGGCAGTCGGTTATGCAGACGGTTACCCAAGAAGCCTGTCAAACAAAGGCGCCGTAATTATAAACGGCAAATATGCGCCGGTGCTGGGGCGCGTCTGTATGGACCAAATTATTGTTGACGTCACGGGCATAGACAACGTTTTCGTTGAAACACCGGTAACTCTTATAGGCACTGACGGGGGCTGCGCCATTTCAATGGAAGAGCTTGCTGAAAAAGCCAATTCATTTAATTATGAACAGGCTTGCAGAATTTCAAGGCGGGTTACAAGGGTATATTTTAAAAATTCACAGCCGGTGCAAAAAATTAATTATCTTTAAATAAACAGGTGGTTTTATGACTAAAAAAGATTATGTACGAAACGCCTTAAATAAAACCGTGAGTTTGCTGCTTGCAATTTGCATAGCTATTACGGCAATGTCTGCCGGCATAGGCAGCGCCGCCGCGGCGTCTGTTGTGCACAATTCGCGTTTTGACGGGTATACAATACAAAAGGGAATAGATGTGTCGAAATACAACGGCGACATAGACTGGGCAAAGGTAAAAAAAGCAGGCATAGAATTTGTTTTTGTAAGAATTGGCTACAGGGGCTACGGCAGCGCGGGCACCCTGGTGGCAGACACAACGGCGAAAGAAAATATTCAGGGCGCGATTGACGCCGGGCTTCAGGTCGGCATATATATGTTTTCACAGGCAACTTCCACAACAGAAGCAAAAGAGGAAGCTAATTTTGTTTTAAATCTTCTTAGCAAATACGGCTTTACAACCAAAGATATAACGCTGCCTATTGTAATTGACTTTGAATTCAGCGGCGGCTCGGCAGGGCGGCTGACGAAATATTATAACAGCAACACGTCCGGCTGGTATACAAACGCAACTAAATTTATATTAAAATTCTGTTCTGTTATTGAAAACGCGGGTTGGAATGCAATGCTTTATGCAAATAAAAGCATGCTTGAATCCATCAATGCCGGCAAGATATATTCATCATATTCCGTGTGGCTTGCGCATTATACCAAAGAAACAGATTACACGGGCTATTATGACTATTGGCAGCAGACATCTTCAGGCAGCGTCAGCGGCATAAGCGGCAGCGTGGACATTGATTACAGATATATTGACACGCAATATGACCTGAAAATTTCAAGCCGCAGCGCGCAAAGCCTGACTATAAAATGGGCGCAGGTTGAAGGCGCAGACGGATATTTGATTTACAGGAAAAACAGCGCCGGCAAGTGGGAAAAAATTGCCAAGTCAAGCGGCGGCTCTGCCGTGACTTATAAAGACTCTTCGCTGAGCAGCGGCACCATGTACACATACAGGGTTATTGCATATTCTGACAGCGGCGAAACTGTGTTTGCATATTCTGACAGCGTGTCCGGCATAACAAAGCTCACAGCCAACACCGTCACGGCAAGCGCTAAGTCATATTCAAAAATAAAGCTTAAATGGACTGCGGTTGAGGGTGCGTCAGGCTACCAAATTCAGCAATATTCTTCTGGCGAATGGGTGACTGTTGACAAGGTTTCGTCAGGCACAACGTCATACACCGTTACAGACCTAACGGCGTCTAAAACCTATAAATTCAGGGTAAGGGCATATAAAAACGTTTCAGGCAACACAATTTACAGCACCTATCAAAATGCAAGCGCGAAAACGTCTGAGCCCGTAAAAGGCACAGTAAAGGCAGACAAGGCATATGTGCGTGCCAAAGCAAGCCAAAGCGCGTCAAAGCTGAAAACGCTTAGCTTTAACACGCAGCTTACGGTTATAGGCACAAGCGGCAAATATTATAAAGTCCAGGTTACAGTCAGCGGCAAGACTAAAACCGGCTATATACTCAAGTCAAAGGTTGCTGTAATAGCCAAAACCACAGTCAGCGCAAAGGCGTCTTCGACAGTCGGCAAAATGAAGCTTTCGTGGCAAGCAGTGTCAGGCGCCGCGGGTTATCAGATTCAGCAATATAATTCGTCAGCGGGCGAGTGGGAAACCGTTAAAACAGTTTCGGGCGGCGACACGCTGTCTTACACAGTAAAAGACCTTAACACCGCAACGACATATAAGTTCCGCGTAAGGGCTTATAAAACAGTTAACGGCAAAAAGGTTTACGGCCCATATTCAAGCGCTGTAAAGGGCACAACGGCAGATTCCGTAAAGGGCACCGTTTCAGCAAAGACCAATGTTTATGCAAAAGCAAAGAGCGGCGCTGCAAAGCTGGCTTCGCTTAGCCGCAACACGCTTATTAAAATAAAAGGCAGCAGCGGAAATTATTATAAAGTTTCTGTTACCGTAAACGGCAAGAGCAAAACGGGCTATGTTTTAAAATCAAAAGTTGAAATAATTAAAACCACCACAGTCAGCGCAAAGGCTTCAGCCACTATAGGCGCAATCAAGCTTTCGTGGAAAGCGGTGTCAGGCGCCGCGGGTTATCAGATTCAGCAATATAATTCGTCAGCGGGCGAGTGGGAAACCGTTAAAACAGTTTCGGGCGGCGACACGCTGTCTTACACAGTAAAAGACCTTAACACCGCAACGACATATAAGTTCCGCGTAAGGGCTTATAAAACAGTTAACGGCAAAAAGGTTTACGGCCCATATTCAAGCGCTGTAAAGGGCACAACGGCAGATTCTGTTAAAGGCACTGTGTCAGTCAGGGCCGCAGCATATGAAAATGCCGGCAGCAGTTCAACAAAGCTGGCGGCGCTCAGCCGCAACACGCTTGTTAAGGTTAAAGGCAGCAGCGGCAAATATTATAAAGTGGCGTTTAGCGAAAACGGCGAAAGCAAAACGGGCTATGTTTTAAAATCAAAGGTTGAAATAATCGCCGCCCCCGAAGCGGCAGCTGCGGCTGATTCGGCAGGTGAAATAAATTTGACATGGGGCACAATTTCCGGCGTTCAGGGCTATGCCGTTGAGCAATATGACAGTTCTGCCGGCCAATGGGTGCCAATAGCCGAAATTTCAGGCGCCTCAGCAACGTCTTACACCGCTCAAAATTTACTTTCAAACAAAACCTATAAATTCAGAATAAGGGCATATAAGCTTGTAAACAATAACAACGTTTACGGCCCGTATTCAAGCACGGTGAAAGCCACGGCGCTTTAAAATAAAACAAAATGAAAACGGCATGCCGGCTTAAATCCGGCATGCCGTTTTATTTTAAATAAAAACCCTGCTGTAAAGCAGGGAATTCATAAAAGTGCCCAAAATAGAGCTATGACCCCTTTAAAATAAAGAAGTCATAGCTCTACCTTTCTCTTCGCAAGCTTTCGCTTGCAAGTAAATAGTACCACACAAAAAAGTGAATGTCAAGAGGAATTTTAAGAAAATTGGTTACAAAATTGTTACAAAAATGCTTTTATGAGCTGAATATTAAAAAAGTCATGCTTTTTTAATAAAAGGGCTTTGCCAGCACATTAACATTTGCCAATTGCGAAGCGCGCTTGGGTGAAAGATTATGACTTACACCTAAGAAAAAAGTTACCCCCGCAGCCTTGTAAGGCGGCGGGGGGATTTCTTGCCTGAGTTATTTTTTATCAATTTGTTTTGAATATTTTGCAAGATAAACAGTGCGCATCAGGAAACATTCCATTTTCGGCACATAATGTTCGCGGTTGAATATATTTACGTCAATTACAGCTTCGCTGGCTTTGTTCATAATAATTTTCAGCGCTTCCATGTCCCCGTCGTTATTTCCGGTGATAAGCGCGCCGCAGCCCTTAACAAGCACGGCGTTGCGCGAATTTGCCGCTTTTGCAATGCTTTTTGCGCAGCTGTCTGTGTCGCCGTCAACCCACTGGGCACATTTAACGTCTGTGCCGGCAATCTGCGCAAAGTCGTCAATCATGGGAATCATTGGCTTGCCTGTGCATGACACCGCAACGGTTGCAGGGTCTGTTATATGGCTGATGAGGCTGCAATTTTGAGACAGATAAATTTCTCTGTGTATTTTTGCGCATTTGGGCGCAATGCCGTTTATTGCAAGGCCTGTTTCCAAATCAATGTCAACCGTTTCGCCGCCAACGGTAAGTGTGAACATGCTGCCGTTTAACACCGAACTGCCCAGGTCGCAAATTTCGCCGGGCATAGAGCCCGCATTTTGCTTTTTAAGATAAAAATTCCTTTTGTCTTCTGCATTATAAACATTGCCCCATGAGTGGCGCAGGAAATTGTCTTTAATAATTTTTTCACAGCATTTTTCAAGGGTGAGCGCTATGTCAAACGCGTCATCATATGAGTCGCCCATGCACAGCGTGCCGTGGTGGCGCAGCAAAATGGCGCGGCTTGACGGGTTCATCATAATGCATGTTTCAACCTTTTTCCTAAGCGATTCAGTGGTTGACATTGCATATTTAGCGCTTGGAATTTTGTCACCCAGCACCGGGGCAAATTCCTTATAAACATTTCTTATTTCCATGCCTGTAATGCTGACTATTGTGGCGGCCTTTTGGTGTGTGTGAATTACAAAATCAACTGTTGGGTGGTGCCTGTATGCCGCCGCGTGAACACCCTTTTCGGAAGACGGCTTTATATCTCCTTCATATGAACAGTCGGCAATGTTTACCGTTACAATATCGTCAGGCGTTAAATCTTCATATGCCCTGCCTGAGGGGGTTATTACAAACTGTTCGTCTGAAATTCTTGCTGAAACATTGCCCCATGTGCGTGCAATAAGCCCCGTTTCAATAAGCTTTTTGCCTGCTTCAACCACAAGCCTTTTAGCTTCTTCAATTTCATATGCCATAAGCTTAAACTCCTTTTTTCTAAAATACAAATCTGACATGCCATGTTCGCGCCGTAATGTTAAAAAGAAGGGCGGCAGCAAGCCGCCCTTTAGTTTTAAACGTCAATCTGTTCGCACTGTGAAAGCACTTTGTCGAAACGCCTGATGCATTCGTCAATATCTTCTTCTGTGTAAGCACTTGAAGTGTAAAGACGCGAACCTGCGAGTGTAACAAGCCCCTCAGCCATGTAAGCGGCGCCCATATACTGCATTTCAGTCTGGCGAATGCCGGTTTGCTTGAGCACTGTGGGAATAGTCCACGGCTTTTTCCAGTTAACCCTGAAGTGCATTGTTGCAACCGTGTGCAGGTGGCATATTGAGCCAACGTTATAGCATACAAACGGCAGGTCATATTTTTTAATTGATTCATTTATGCCCTTAACCAGCCTGTCAGCCATCTTGCCGGCAATCTGGCATGCGTTTCTTTTTTCAATTTCGCATATTACGGTGTACCCGGCGCAGCATGAAATGGGTGTTGCCGCCATTGTGCCGCCGCACAGTGCTTTATGTATTTTTTTGCCTTCGACTTTGTCAAGCCCGGCGCCAAGGTATTTCATAACTTCCTTATGGCCGCCTATGCCGCCCGCACCCGGGTAACCGCCGGCAATGACTTTGCCGAAAATTGTAATGTCAGGGTCAACGCCATAATAGCCCTGTGCGCCTGAAAGGCCGATTCTGAAGCCTGTAACAACCTCATCAAACACAAGCAGCGCGCCGTATTTGCGGCAAAGAGCCTGAACACCCTTGGGGAAGTCTTTGTCAACAGGGCGTGTGGCAGATTCAGGGCCGCATGGCTCAAGAAATACAGCCGCAGTGCCGCCGCGGAATTTGTTTATTATAAGCTTCTTTTCAAGGTCTTTAAGGTCATTCGGGAAAAATTCTTGCGTGTGCTTGAACACGAAAAGCGGAACACCGTGCGACTGAAGGTTAAGAGTACCCGGAACACGCATGCCCCATGCAAGCTGGTCAGACCAGCCATGGTAAGCGCCGCCCATTTTAATAACATTTTTATGCCCTGTGGCAAGACGTGCAACACGAACTGCGCACATGCAAGCTTCTGTGCCTGAGCCGAGCATGCGGAACATTTCAACAGACGGCACACATTCTGAAATCTTTTTGGCAAGCTTATATTCATATGGGTGGAAAAGGCCTGTTGAAGGGCCGCAGTCGTCAAGCAGCTCTTTAACCTTTTCTTTAACAACATCGTCGTTAGAGCCGATTATTGTTGGGCCGCCGGCCTGTAAAAAGTCGAAGTATTCGTTTCCGTCAACGTCATAAAGCTTGTTGCCCTTGGCTTTTGACATAACAATCGGGAAGGGGTAATTGAAAGCAAGGTTGTGCTGAACGCCGCCCGGAATTATTGTTTTGGCCTCTTCAATCTGCTCTTTTGACTTTTGGCATTTTTTGCCGAAATACTCATCTTCATATTTTTTAAGCGCTTCTCTGTTAATTGAATAGATAGGCTTTTTGATGAGTAAGTCCAGCTGCGCGTTAAGCAGCGTGGCGTTTGGGTATTCGGTAATTGCAAATCTTGTGTCCATATAAAAAATTCCTCCTTAATTATCCGTGAGCGGTTGCTCACTCACTTTTATATAATAGTATATCATTTTTTAACGATTTGTCAAATGAAAATACAAAAAAATTTAGTTAAATTTGCGAAAGATTGTTGCAGTCGTTTCAAAATTATGTTAGTATAACATCAGTTAATAACACTTTAATGAGAGGAAATTGTGTGCTTTGCACAAAACTGTGCAAAAAGAATTGTGCAAGGCTACAAAAATAAAAAAATGGTGGCAAAACATAACAAGGAAGCTTTTGAAAGAATATCTGACGAACGCAAGGAAAAAATTCTTGAAGCGGGAATAGATGAATTCGCAAAATGCGGCTATGAAAACGCCAACATAAACACAATTGCCAAAAACGCTGGCATAAGCATTGGGCTTATGTATAAATATTTTGCCACTAAGGAAGATTTGTTTTTAACATGCATAAACAGGGGCATGAATATTTTGGAAGACGCGCTGCAGGAAATAATGGTAAGCGGCGACAAAATTTTGGTGCAGGCCGAAAAGCTAATAAGAGCAACCTGCCAATATTCAAGGAAAAACATAAAATATATAAGGCTTTATAATGAAATAACATCTGAAAGAAATAACGAAAGAGCCATATATCTTGCACAGCAGATTGAAAGCAAAACCAGCCGCATTTACATAACCACCATAGCCCAGGCGCTTGCCTGCGGCAATGTCCGTTCAGACTTAAACCCGCGGCTTTTTGCATTTTTTCTTGACAATTTGCTTACAACGCTGCAATTTTCTTTTACTTGTGAATATTACCGTGAAAGGCTCAGAATTTACACAGGCGTTGACACAGAAGAGCTTGATGACGACGAAATCGTAACCCAACTGCTCAAGTTCATAGAATCTGCGTTTACATTTGAAAAGTAACCGGTGTTAAACCGTTTGCAACCCGGCGGGCGATTTACAGCCGGTTAATTTTTATTTATTGAGGAGGATTCAAATGTCAAAGAGCTGTTATGTTATAGCATATGACGTTGGCACGACAGGCATAAAAACCTGCCTGATAGAAATCAGCAAAGGAATGAAAATATTAAGTTCGTCAACCGCCAGCTATTCGCTTTATGTTGACGATGAAACAGGCGCAAAGGGCGGCGCCGAGCAGCATGCAGACGAGTGGTGGCAGGCAATGTGCGTTACCACAAGAACCGTGCTTGAAAAAGCCCCATATATTAAAAAAGAAGATATTTGCGGCATTTCATTTTGTTCGCAGATGCAGGGCCTTGTGCTTGTTGACGAAAACGGCGAGTGCGTGCGCCACCCCATGAGCTATATGGACCAACGCGCGCGTGAAGAACTTAAAACGGGCATAGCCCACGGTGTGCAGATTGCCGGGGCAGAGGTTAAAAAGCTGCTGAAATACCTGAGATACACCGGCGCGGTAAGTTCGTCTGTAAAAGACCCTATTTGGAAATATAAATGGGTTGAAGCCCACGAGCCGGAAGTGTTTAAAAAAGCTTACAAATGGCTTGATGTAAAGGAATATCTTATATGCCGCACAAGCGGCGAATTTGTAATGACGCAGGACAGCGCGTTTGCAACCCTGCTTTATGACACCAGAAAAGGGCACGAGGGTTGGTGCAAGCCCATTTGCGACATGGTGGGCGTTGACATGAAGCACTTGCCTGAAATTAAAAAAAGCACCGAAAAGGTGGGTGAAATTACTGAAAAGGCGGCAGGCGAGCTTGGGCTGGCAGCCGGCACGGCGGTGTTCGGCGGCGGCGGAGACGCTTCTTTGATTTGCGTTGGCTCAGGCGCAGTGCAGCCGGGCGACACGCATATTTACAGCGGCACATCAGGCTGGGTGGGCACCGTTGTAAACAACCAAACTGTGGACGCAGGCGCCATGATGGCCGCCATAGTCGGCGCAGACCCCGGCAGATATAACTATTTCGGCGAACTGGAAACTTCAAACAAATGCGTTGAGTGGGTTAAAAACCACCTGGCGCTTGACGATATCGGCGTTTATCTTTCAGACAAAGACATTGCAGACAGTGTTGAAAAGCTAAACATAAATCTTTATGATTATATGGAAGAGGTAATAGACACCGTGCCCGCCGGCTCAAACGGCACAATATTTACGCCGTGGCTTCACGGCAACCGCTGCCCATTTGAAGACCCGAACGCGGCAGGCATGTTTTTCAACATAAAAATAGACACGGGCAAAACAGAGCTTATACGTGCCGTTGTTGAAGGAATTTGCTTTCATATGCGCTGGATGCTTGAACGCCAGGAAAGAAAAGTTGCAACTTCACAAACCGTGCGCTTTTGCGGCGGCGGCGCTTTGGGCGGCGTGACCTGCCAGATTTTGGCAGACATTTTGCAGCGCGATATTGAAGTTGTTGAAAGTCCGCAGAATGTCGGCGCCGTGGGCGCTGCGGCGTGCATTGCCGTGGGGCTGCAAATAATTGAGTCAATTGAAAAGGTAAAAGATTTCATACCCGCTGAAAAAGTATATCACCCCAACCCCGAAAAGAAAGCTGTTTATGACAAAAATTTTGCCGTTTTCAAAAACCTTTACAGGGCAAACAAGGAAAATTTCGCAATTTTAAACGGCTGAACAGTTTTGCTTTTATCAAAAATTTTAAATTTAAAAACGCCGCAGGTTTTAAGCGTCCTGCGGCGTTTTTGAATTTTCCCCGCCGGGGCCGTCTCTGCGCGGGCGTTTGTCAGGGTAATATTTCAAATTATTATTTGTCCACTGGTTGTTTCCGGCGGACTTTTTTGCGTTTTGCCGCCTGCTGTTTTTATCTTTATTTTCCAACATTATCACCACCAATGTTAGTATTGCCTGAAACCGGGCGTTTATAAATGCGGCAGCATTTTTTTAGTAGCCGCCTTTTTAAAACTGCAAATTAAAAAGGCCCTGCAAAAAATTGCAAAGCCTTGCGCGCTGTTAATATTACATGTGGAATATAAGGTCGTCGCTCTTTTTATTGAAAACAAATATGCCGAGCGCCAGCGTGCCGACTGCCCAAGCGAAGGAATAAAGCAGCATTTTCCAGCTCATGTCAATGCTGTATAACACGCATTGCCTGAAAAGCTCTATCATTGAATATAGCGGGTTTATTTTTATAAGAACTATAATCCAGTCTGTTTCAATTTTGCTGAAATGGTAAATTATGGGCACCATGTAAAACATAAGCGTGCACGCAACGTCCCAAATATATTCAACATCGCGGAAATAAACATGCAAAACAGACAATATGAGCCCCACGCCGGTTACGAAAATAAGCATAATCAGCATTGGCACCCAGCAAAACAGGGCGTGCCATGTAACAGTCAGGTCAGAGCCGTTTTGAATTCCGGTCAGCTTAAAGAAAACCCACACGCATATCAAGCATATTATTGAAATTGCGAAAGTTACGAAGTTTGACAGAATGCCTGACAGGGGGTACATATATTTCGGCACATAAACTTTCTTTATTATGCCCGCGTTTACGCGGAAAGACATAAGCGCTTTTTTTGTTGAAGATGTAAAAAATTCATACATAAGCCTGCCGGTAAACAGATAAATGGGGTAACAAATTACCTTTGAACTGTCTCTGCCAAGCAGATTGCCGAAAACAACAGTCAACACTATCATGTTGAGCAGCGGCTGCAAAAAGCTCCACACAATGCCCAGCCAGGAATCGCGGTATTTCAGCTTTACGTTTTTTCTTGTCAGCTCTGAAAGCAGATATTTGTATTTTACAAACATCTCTTTGAAATGGCTGAAATCATTTTTTAACTGCAATTTTTTCATAATAAAATGCCTTACCTGTATTATTCCTTAAAACGGTTGATAATTTTGATATTTCGGCGTGCACCGCTGTGCGCGCGGCGTTTTTTGCAAAACACCCGCCAAATAAAATATCAATAAAACAGAAAACGCAAAATTAAATATGCACCATTATAGCACACGCAAAATAATTTTTCAATACCCTAAAACCGCGCTGCCGTGGCGCGGCTTTATTTGCACATTTCGGCAATCTGTCTTGCCGTTTTTCGCGCAGCCATGTCGCCGTTAATAACAATGTCCGCAGCGGCAATATATTTTTCCTTGCGCTCGTCATAAAGGCGCTTTGCATTTTCGGGGTCTTTGAAAAGCGGGCGCGTTTTAGCATTGCCCACCCGCCGGCAGATAATGTCAAAAGACGCGTCAAGAAACACAACAACTGAATTTTTTTTAACTGCGTCAACATTGCGCTGAAAGGTCAAGGCGCCGCCGCCTGTTGAAATAACGGCGTTTTTCATGTCTGCAATGTCGCGGCAAACGCTGTGTTCCAGCTCTCTAAAGTAGTCTTCGCCGTAAGCGGCAAAAATAGCCGGAATTGAAATGCCCTGTTTTTTTTCAACCAGCTCGTCTGTGTCAACAAATTTTCTGCCTGTTATTTTTGCAAGCTCTTTGCCCACAACGGTTTTGCCGGCGCCCATAAAGCCGCATAATACTATGTTCATATTGATTTTCACAGCCTTTCCGGCTGCAGCCCTTTCAAAATGGTGCAAACGCTTTGCGCAGCCTTACAATGCGTCGCGGTAAAGAAACCCTTATTGAAAATATCAGTTGTGTTTATTTTTTAGCCGGCAGCGCTTTATTTGCCGTTTTGGCTATTTTGTCTATGTCAGACTGTGAAAATTCGCAGCCAAGCCAGATTTCCTGCGCCACGGCAGCCTGCCACACAAGCATGGAAAGCCCGTTTGAATTTTTTATGCCGGCGTGCGCGGCATATTTTAAAAACAGCGTTTCACCCGGGTTATAAATAACGTCAAACGCCGCAGAGCTATTTTTTATTATGTCTTCGCCCAGCACGCAGCAGTCTGTGTTCGGAAACATGCCCACCGGCGTGCCGTTTATAACAAGGTCAAAGCCGCCCCGTACTTCGTCAAGCAAAATTACTTTAGCGTCAGCTGAAAGCTTTTCTTTTATTTCATCTTTAATTTTATTTGCAAACGGAATGTCAGCGGGCCTTACGGCTATGGTAAGCCGGCAGCGGGCACATGCGCATTCAAACGCAATCATTCTGGCAACGCCGCCGCTGCCGCAAAGCAGCACGCTGCCGCCAAGCGCAATGCCGGCTGATTTGAGCGAACGCAAAAACCCGTCGCAGTCGGTGTTAAAGCCCTTTGCACTGCCGTTTGTTATTTTAACTGTGTTGACAGCGCCGAAAAGTTCGGCTTTATAGTCCAGTTCGTCTAACAGGTGAATAATGTCAGTCTTATATGGAATAGTAACGTTAAATCCGTCAAGCTCACCCAAAAGGCGGGGCGCTTGACTTTCAAAGCTCTCTGCCGGTATTTCATTGAGCCGGTAAGTGCTGCCGCTGCCGTTTATTTTGAAAAGCTCTTTGTGTATGATTGGTGACAGCGAATGCCCCAAAGGGCAGCCGATAAGAGCGAATTTACCCATGGCTTTTGCTCCTTTTAATAACAAAAAAATTATTTGCAAGTCGCTTTAAAAGTATTGACAATGTCTTGCAAATTTTATAATATGATAATAACACATAAAATTCTTTTACACAACAATTATTTTCTTAAGCGCAGCGCGGCTTTGCCGTGCATGTGTAAATACAAACCGGGCTTTGCCAGCCGGGCGCGGCGTTAATTTTATTGCCGTGCATTTGTGTTTACCGTGCGCTGCTGAGCCAATGCTCAAACTGCACTGCCGCCTGCTTCGGTGCAGCGAGCTTAAACAATATTTGTGCAGGCGGAAAGGCTTTGTGAATTTATGATTTTTGAAAAAGTTGCAGCAATTTTGGCTGACCAGTTTGGAATAGACGAAGATGATATTTCTTTAGACAGCTTGCTGCTTGACGACCTTGGGGCAGACAGCCTGGACGTAATTGAAATTATCATGAGCATTGAAGACGAATTTTCAATTGAAGTTCCGGACTCAATTATTGAAAAAATGGTTTCAGTGGCAGATATAGTCAACTATATAGAAAAAACGGCTTGATTTGTTTTTAAGCCATTTCCGGCAAAAAATTTGACATATTAATAAAAAAGACTTAAAATAAGAGGGAAGTTACGGCTTCCCCTTTGAGTTTATCGGGCAATTTGCCGAACCTGTGTTAGGAGGAAACAACATGGCAGCAAAATATGTTATGGCGCTGGACCAGGGCACAACAAGTTCAAGAGTAATAATTTTCAACAAAAACGGCGAAATTGTAACCAAATCGCAAACGGAATTTAAACAATATTACCCGCAAAACGGCTGGGTAGAGCATGACCCCAATGAAATTTTATTTTCCGAAATGCAGGCCATTCTTGCCGTTTTGCGAAACAGTAAAATAAACCCGAAAGACATTGCAGGAATAGGCATAACAAACCAGCGTGAAACCACCGTTGTGTGGGACAGGGAAACGGGCAAGCCGGTTTACAACGCAATAGTTTGGCAGTGCCGCCGCACGGCTGATTATTGCGAACAGCTCAAGGAAGAGGGTCTTGGCGAATATATTAAAGAAACCACCGGGCTTTTGATTGACGCATATTTTTCGGCAACAAAAATCAAATGGATTCTTGACAATGTGCCGGGCGCGCGTGAAAGGGCAGAAAAGGGCGAGCTGCTGTTTGGCACGGTTGACACATGGCTGATATGGAATTTAACCTGCGGCGAAGTGCATGTTACTGATTACAGCAATGCCTGCCGCACTATGCTGTTTGACATAAATAAGCTTCAGTGGGACGAATTTTTGTGCAATAAGCTTGGCATTCCAATGTGCATGCTGCCGCAAGTTAAACCGTCAAGCTGCATATACGGGCACTGCGCAAAATTCCCCGGCATGGAAGAAATTGCCGGAATACCCATTGCCGGCGCTATAGGAGACCAGCCGGGCGCTCTGTTTGGGCAGGGCTGTTTTGAAGAGGGACAGGCAAAAAACACTTACGGCACCGGCTGTTTCCTTTTAATGAACACGGGCGAAAAGAAAATAACTTCACGTTCAAATCTGCTTACAGGCATTGCCTGGGGGCTTGACGGAAAGATTACATATGATATTGAGGGCTCTGCTTTCAACGCCGGGTCTGTAATAAAATGGCTCAGAGACGAGCTTGAATTAATAAAAGACGCCCACGAATGCGACGTGTTCGCAGAAGAGGTTGAAGATTCAAACGGGCTTTATTTTGTGCCGGCGTTCACAGGGCTCGGCGCCCCTTATTGGGACATGTATGCGCGCGGCTGCATGATTGGGCTTACAAGGGCAATTAACAAAAAGCATATCTGCCGCGCCGTGCTTGAAAGCATTACTTTCCAAATGACAGACCTGCTTGAAGCCATGATGAAAGACAGTAATATAATTCTTAAAGATTTGCGCGTTGACGGCGGCGCTTCCGTGTCAGACATAATGATGCAGATTCAGGCAGACATGACCGGCGTTAACGTAAACCGCCCTGTTAACAGGGAAGCCACCGCTTTGGGCGCCGCATATTTGGCCGGGCTTGCCACAGGGGTGTGGAAAGACACTGCCGAAATTGAAGAAAATCGGCGCGTTGACAAAATATTTGTGCCGTCAATGGAAACAACAAAAAGGAACGACATGTATTCAAACTGGAAACGCGCGGTTGAACGTTCCAGAAATTGGGAACAAAGGTAATTTTATCAAAACTGCCCCGCTTTCAAAAACCGCCCGGTTTGCAGAAAGCTTTGGGCTGCAATATTTATTTAAAAGGAGAGTTAAAATGGCAAAGGTAATTTGTCCGTGGAATCTTATTACTGATTTTGTAACGGACGCATTTGTCGGCTACGGCGTGCCGAGGAAGGACGCTGAAATTTGCACAGACGTTTTGCTGGAATCAGACAAAAGGGGCATTGAAAGCCACGGCTGCAACAGATTTAAGCCTATCTATATAGACAGGATAAAAGCCGGAATTCAAAACCCCGTAACTGATTTTGAAATTGTAAAAGAAACACCGGCCACGGCTGTTATTGACGGGCATGACGGCATGGGGCAGGTAATAGGCGTCAGGTCTATGAACATGGCCATTGAAAAGGCTAAAAAATACGGGCTTGGCATGGTTGTTGTAAGAAACAGCTGCCATTACGGCATTGCCGGCTATTATGCAAGCATGGCCACACGCCAGGGCTGTATAGGCATGACAGGCACTAACGCCAGGCCTTCCGTAGCGCCCACCCATGGGGTTGAGGGCATGTTCGGCACAAACCCGCTTACAGTCGGAATTCCGTCTGATGAAAAGTTTGACTTTATATTTGACTGCGCAACGTCAATCACCCAAAACGGCAAGATTGAATATTATGAAAGAATAAACGAAGACGTTCACCCCGGCACAGTTATAGGGCTTGACGGCAAGTCTATTGAAGGCGACGCCGGCGAAGCGCTTAAAAAGATTCGCAATGGCGAAGCCGCGCTTACCCCGCTGGGCGGCATTGGCGAAGAGCTTGGCGGTTATAAGGGCTATGGCTATGCAATGATTGTTGAACTGCTGTCTGCCGTTTTGCAAGACGGAAATTACGGTAAAGCGCTTAACGGTAAAAATGAAAAGGGCGAAATTGTGCCTTATCATTTGGGGCATTTCTTTATAGCCATTGACGCAGAGCATTTCCTCGGCAGCGAACTTGCACGGAAAAAGACAGGCGAAATCATTCGCACAATACGCTCGTCAAGAAAAGCGCCGGGCAGCGAACACATTTATTCTGCCGGCGAAAAGGAATATAATATTTGGAAAGAGCGCGAAAACAGCGGTGTGCCGATAAACGAAGCCGTGCAAAAGGAAATCATAAATGTGCGCAACGAACTGGGGCTCAGCTACACTTTCCCGTGGGAAGAAAATTACAAGCCATATGAAGGCGGCTGCAAGGCAGAGGCCCTTATTGAAAATAAATAAAATAAAACAAAACACCCGACTGCTTGAACACCGGGTGTTTTGCACTGCCCGGCCGCGCTGATTTATGTTTTAGCTTGGTGGCAGGGCTGATGAAATTACGGAGGATATGAAAATGGATTACAGAAAAGAATCTTTAAAACTGCACGGCGAATGGCAGGGAAAGCTGGAAATCACCGCAAGGGCAAAGGTGAATGACAAGGATTCGCTGTCTCTTGCATACACGCCGGGTGTTGCGGAGCCCTGCCTTGCAATAAAGGACGACTATAAAAAAAGCTGGGCTCTTACACGCCGCTGGAATTTGGTGGCAGTTATTACAGACGGCTCGGCGGTTTTGGGCCTTGGCGACATTGGCCCGGAAGCCGGCATGCCCGTTATGGAAGGAAAGTGCGTGCTGTTTAAGGAATTCGGCGGGGTAGACGCATTTCCGCTTTGCGTAAGAACTAAAGATGTAGATGAATTTGTTGAAACTGTTTATAATATAAGCGGCTCTTTCGGCGGCATAAATCTTGAAGATATTGCTGCGCCGCGGTGCTTTGAAATAGAAGAAAAGCTTAAAAAAATATGCGATATTCCGATTTTTCATGACGACCAGCACGGCACAGCCGTTGTTGTTTCGGCAGCGCTTATAAACGCCACCAAAATAACAGGCAAGGGCATAGGCGAATGCAAGGCCGTAATAAACGGTTCGGGCGCGGCCGGCATAGCTATAGCGAAGCTGCTTATGAAGCTTGGGCTCAAAGACGTAATTCTGTGTGACAGGACAGGCGCTATTTATGAAGGGCGTGACAAGCTTAACCCAAGCAAGGCTGAAATTGCAAAAGTAACCAATGTTTCAAAAACCAAGGGCAGCCTGAAAGACGCCGTTGTGGGCGCCGATATATTCATAGGCGTTTCAGCGGCCGGCATGCTGACTCAAGACATGGTTAAAACCATGAATGCTGACCCGATTGTGCTTGCCATGGCAAACCCCACGCCCGAAATAATGCCTGACGAAGCGAAGGCTGCGGGTGCTAAAATAGTGGGCACGGGCCGTTCTGACTTTCCGAATCAGATTAACAATGTTGTTGCGTTTCCAGGCATTTTCAGGGGCGCGCTTGACGTGCGCGCAAGCGACATAACAGAAAACATGAAAATAGCCGCCGCTTATGCAATAGCTTCTCTTGTTGATGAAAAAGATTTAACGCCGGACTATATTTTGCCGCATGCTTTTGATGAAAGAATTAAAGACACGGTTGCAAAAGCCGTGGCAGACGCCGCAATAAAAGACGGCGTTGCACGAATTTAAAGTTACTTTCAAAACATCAAAATCCCGCCGCCCCAAACGGGCGGCGGGATTTTATTGTGCAATTGCTTGGCGCACCGGCTTTTACAGCCGGCGGCGCACAGCGGCGTTGAATAACAGGCAAGCCCTTATTGAAGTTGCGCAATTATTGTGTTGGAAACCAAAAAGCCCTTTGGTGTAAAGGCTATTTTACCGTCTTTTTCTTCCATAAAACCGCCCTTTATATATTGCGAACAGTCTTTAACAAGGGTTTTGTCAATTCCGCTTTTTAAACGCAGGCCCAGCATGATTTTTTCTTCCCTTGTGCCGCCGCAGCCGTCGTCTGTTTTATTAAAGCTGCTGTCATAATAAAACCTTTTGCCGCCTAAAAAAGAATGCGCCGAAGCGCCGAGCCCCAGATATTCGTCAAGGCGCCAGTATTTGGTGTTGTGACGGCTTTCAAAGCCGGGGCGCGCAAAATTACTTATTTCATATTGCTGTAGCCCGGCTTTTTCCAAATAAGACACAGCTTTAAGATATAAGTCGCACACAAAGTCGTCGTCAGGCAGGGAAAGCTTGTCTTTCATGTTGTAAAACGGCGTGTTTTTTTCAATATTTAAAATGTATGCCGAAATATGGGGAACTGCCGTTTCTTTGATGAATTCAAGCGTTTCATCAAGACTGTTTGCAGTTTGTTTCGGCGTGCCCAGCATTAAGTCAAGGCTTATGTTGCCTATACCGGCGGCACGCGCAGCTGAAACGGCGGCTTTTATTTGAGCTTTTCCGGCTGTTCTTCCAAGAGCCAGCCGTTCTGCCTTAACCGCGCTTTGCATGCCTATGCTCACACGGTTTATGCCATATTCGGCATAAAATTGAAACGCGTCTTCGCTGCATGCCGTGGGGTTGCATTCAATGGTTATTTCACTGTTTCTGTCTATTTCAAAATTTTCTCTTGCACCCGCCAAAATTTCACCTATAAGCTGCGGCTTTATTATGCTTGGGGTGCCGCCGCCGAAATAGACCGTGTCAAAAGAGGCCCCCCTGTATTCTTGCATTTGCAAAATAATCTTAGCGGCGTATTCACGCGCGGCGCTTTCATCATATTTTACGGAATAAAAATTACAATAAGGGCATTTGCTTTTGCAAAAGGGAATGTGTATATATAAACCGGCCTTTGCCATTATAACCACCGCTCATTCTGCCGGGCGGCCGCGCCGCTGAATGTCAGCAGGCGGCGCCGTGTTTTTGTCAAATATTAGTTAAAAACGGGGCTGTTGCAAAGCCCCGTCATTTTTATTTTTTTCTGCTTTCAGCCTTGAGGCGCTGCCCTTTGTCAAGAATTGATTTTCTGAGCCTTGTTGACATCGGTGTGATTTCAAGCAGCTCGTCGTCTGCCAAAAATTCCATGCTCTGTTCCAGCGAAAGTGTTGTGGGCGGCACTAATTTAAGAGCTTCGTCACTGCCGCTTGCCCGTGTGTTTGTAACATGCTTTTTTTTGCACACATTGCACACTATGTCGCCGCTTTTCGCGCATTCGCCCACTATCATGCCCTCATACACCTCTGTGCCGGGCGTGATAAACAGCCTGCCCCTGTCCTGCGTGTTCCACAGCCCATAACCCGTGGCTTCGCCCGTTTCAAACGCAACTATTGAACCGTGGGTTCTGAATTCAATGTCACCCGCCCATGGGAAGTAGCCGAGAAACAACTGGTTCATAATTCCGTTTCCGTTTGTGTCAGTCAAAAATTCGCCTCTGTAGCCAATTAGCCCGCGCGACGGAATTTTAAATTCAATATGTGTTATGCCCGTTGAACGCGTGTCCATATTTTCAATTTCGCCCTTTCTTGAACACAGCTTTTCCATAACCGCGCCAATATATTGCTCAGGCACTTCTATTATTGCCAGTTCCCAGGGCTCTGTTACCTGATTTCCGTCATTTTTAAGTATTACCTGCGGGCGCGACACCTGAAATTCATAATTTTCACGCCGCATTGTTTCAATAAGTATTGAAAGGTGCAGCTCGCCCCTGCCGCTAACCTTGAAAGTGTCTGTGTTTTCGGTTTCTTCCACCCGCATGGCAACATTTGTTTCAATTTCCTTAAACAGCCTGTCGCGCAAATTGCGGCTGGTTACATATTTGCCCTCTCGCCCGGCAAACGGTGAATCGTTTACAATGAAGTTCATGCTTATTGTGGGCTCGTCTATTTTTATGAACTCAAGCGGCTCCACACAGTCTGCGTCGCACAGGGTTTCGCCTATATTTATGTCTGAAATGCCGGCCACGCAAATAATGTCGCCCGCTTCGGCGCTTTTGCATTCAACCTTTTTAAGCCCCTCAAACTGGTAAAGCATTGACAGGTGTATATTTTCAGTTCTGCCGTCTGTTTTGCACAAAACATAGCTTGAATTTGAATTTACTTTGCCGCGCTCAACCCGCCCTATGCCTATTCTGCCGATATAGTCGTCATATTCCAAAGACGAAAATAAAATTTGCAGCGGCGCTTCGGCGTCGCATTCGGGGCCGGGTATCTTTTCCAGTATTGTGTCAAGCAGCACGCGCATGTCGCCGCCGCGTGCGTCCGGCTCAAGAGACGAATAGCCGCCCTTGGCGGAAGCGTACACCACCGGGAAATCAATTTGGTTGTCGTCTGCGCCGAGCTCTATAAACAGGTCAAGCACTTCGTCCAAAACCTCTGCCGGGCGCGCCATGGGGCGGTCAATTTTATTGATTACAACCAACGGGGTTTTATGCAATTGCAGCGCTTTTTTAAGCACAAATTTGGTTTGCGGCATGCACCCCTCAAATGCGTCCACAAGCAGCAGCACACCGTCTACCATTGTTAAAATACGTTCCACTTCGCCGCCGAAATCTGCATGGCCGGGTGTGTCAACAATATTTATTTTTGTGTCTTTATAATGTATAGCCGTGTTTTTTGAAAGTATTGTTATTCCGCGCTCGCGTTCAAGCGCGTTGCTGTCCATAACCCGCTCGTTTACAACCTCTCCCTCGCGGAAGGTGCCGCTCTGGCGCAGCAATTCGTCAACCAAGGTTGTTTTTCCATGGTCAACATGGGCAATTATTGCAATATTTTTTATGCCTTTTCTCTTTTCCACTTTAATCACTCTTTGCTTTTGGCTCCGGGCCCCGGGTTTTTCGCGGGGCGTGCCAAATATTTCAATAAGGGCTTGCCTGTTATTTAACGTGGGGGGGCGACAGCCGCTGCCGCCCTCAGCGGGAAATTGTACTCACCGCTCCTTAAAAATCGCACCCCGCCGCCTGTAGAGGCGGGGGCTATTTCCCCCAAGTTATTTTATCTTAAAGCTGTCTCTCAGCGGCACGGTTCTGTTAAATATAAGCATGTCGCCGCTGCTGTCTTTGTCTGTGCAGAAATAGCCGTTTCGCATAAACTGGAATTTATCTTCCGGCTTAGACTTTTCAAGGCTTTTTTCACACACGGCTTCAACCGTTTTGAGCGAGTTCGGGTTTACGTTTTCTTCAAACGAGCCCACACCTTCCTCGTCGCTTGGGTTTGGCACTAAAAACAGCCTGTCATAAAGTCGCATCTGCGCTTTAACGTTTTCATTTGCGCTCACCCAGTGAATTGTGCCTTTTACCTTTCTGCCGTCAGGGCTGTCGCCGCCGAAAGTTTCAGGGTCATATGTGCAATGCACGGCGGTAACGTTGCCCAGGCTGTCTTTTTCATAAGACGTGCATTTTACAAAATATGCCTTAAACAGCCGCACTTCGTTTCCGGGGTAAAGGCGGAAATATTTTTTTATGGGCTCTGCCATAAAGTCGCTGCGTTCAATATAAAGCTCTTTTGAAAATAAAACCTTACGCCCGCCATATTCGGGGTGGCTCGGGTGGTATTCAATTTCAATTTCCTCTGTTTTATCGGCCGGATAATTGTCTATTATAAGCTTTATAGGGTCAAGCACAACCATTGCGCGCGGCGCTTTTTCATTTAAAACATTTCGCACGCAGCTTTCAAGCAGCGCAAAGTCAATGACGCTGTAAGCTTTTGACACGCCGATTTTTTCGCAGAACTCGCGCACGGCTTCACTTGGATATCCGCGCCGGCGCATGCCGCAAAGCGTTGCCATGCGCGGGTCGTCCCAGCCGTTTACAATGCCGTCTTCCACCAGTTTCAGGCATTTTCTTTTTGATGTCAGCGTGTAATTCAAATTCATTCTTGCAAATTCAATCTGCCGCGGTTTTTCACCGTCAATGCATTCGTTTACAAACCAGTCGTAAAGCGGGCGGTGGTTTTCAAATTCAAGCGAGCAAAGCGAATGCGTTACGCCCTCGCACGCGTCTGACAGCGGGTGCGCAAAATCATACATAGGGTAAATGCACCATTTGTCGCCGGTCCTGTGGTGGGTTGCATAAATAATTCTGTAAATAACGGGGTCGCGCATATTCAGGTTTGAGCTTTTCATGTCTATTTTTGCGCGTAAAACACGAGACTCTTCGGGAAATTCACCTTTAGCCATTCTTTCAAAAAGGTTTAAATTTTCTTCAACGCTTCTGTTGCGAAAAGGGCTTTCACGCCCCGGCTCTGTAAGAGTGCCGCGGTATTCGCGCTGCTCCTGCGGGGTTAGGTCGCACACAAAGGCCTTGCCTTTTTTTATAAGCTTTACGGCGCAGTCAAAAAGAAAGTCAAAATAGTCAGACGCAAAATACACATTGTCCCACTTAAAGCCAAGCCAGCTTATGTCGCTCATTATTCCGTCAACATATTGCGTGTCTTCTTTGGTGGGGTTGGTGTCGTCAAAACGCAGGTTGCACACGCCGGAATATTTTTCCTTTACGCCGAAGTTAATGCAAATAGCTTTTGCGTGCCCAATATGCAAATGCCCGTTGGGCTCAGGCGGAAAGCGGGTTTGAATGCGGCTGTAAACCCCGTCTTCCAAATCCTTATCTATGAAATCATGTATGAAATTTGAACTTATCTTATTTTCTTCCATAAATGTGCGGCGCAGCGCGCCCCCCTTTCTTAATTTCTGATTATCTTAACTGCATTTGTAATATTCAAGAGCTTTTTTTAGGCGTGCCAAAACCCTGTTATTGCCCAAAAGGGCGGTAATATAATATAAATCAGGGGTGTTTGTCCTGCCTGTAAGCGCAACGCGAATTATTGTTGACACATCGCCCACATGCCCTTTGTAAGCCGTTGGGTTTTTCTTAAATTCCTTGACGTTCGGCGTGCAACCGCATTTTGGGCATAAATCTTTTATTTTTTCAAACCATGTTTCCTTGTCGTCAGCCGTGTCAACAATGTCTTTATATTTTTCCAGCACAGAAACTGCCAGTTCAGGCGTTGCATTTGCGCACAGTTCATATGACGGCGCAAACGTTTCGTCATACATATAGCTAATATAGTCTTTAATATCTGCCCATTTTGCAATGTCTTTTCTGGGGTTTTTGTTTTCACGGTCAATATTAAGAATTGCCTGCGCATATTGAAAATCTTTTTCGTAAAGCGCAGCCAGCTGCGGGCTGTACTTTTCAGCCCAGTTATATGAAAGCTCAAATACATGCCCGGCAGACATTTTTGAAATTACGTTTTTTGAAACGTCGGCAAGCTTTATTATGTCAAACAGCGCGCCCGATACGCTCATTTTTTTAAGATTAAACGGAAAACTGCCGGCAGGAGCGTCTTTGTTTGCCCTGCGCCAGTCTTCAAAATCAGAATTTGCAAGAGTAAGCATATATTCAATAACGCTGTCTTTGGGGTAGCCCTCTTTGTCATAATATGAAACGGCCATTTCGGGGTCTTTTCTTTTTGAAAGCTTGCGTTTGCCGCCGTTTTCCTCTTTCATAATCGGGGCAATATGCGCATATTTCGGCGCTTTAAAGCCAAGCAGGCTGAAAAGTTGCAGGTGAATGCTTGTGCTGGGAAGCCATTCGTCGCCGCGAATCACATGCGTTGTGTGCATCAAATGGTCGTCAATAACATGGGCGAAGTGATATGTCGGTATTCCGTCAGACTTTAAAATGACAATGTCCTGCATGTTTTCGGGCATTTCTATTTTGCCCTTTATTACGTCGCCAAGCACGCATTTGCCGCCCGGCTTGCCGGGTGACTTCAGGCGCAGAGTCCATTTTTTGCCCGCGGCTATGTTTTTCTTTATTTCGCCTATTTCCAAATCACGGCACCTGGCCCATTTGCCCCAATAGCCCTTTGTGCTTTCGTTTTCCTGCGCAGCTCTGATTTCATCAAGCTCCTCTTGGGTGCAAAAACAGGGGTATGCAAAGCCCCGCTCTGTCAGGCTTTTTGCATATGTGCGGTAAATTTGCTTTCGCTTTGTCTGGTAATATGGGCCGTAATCGCCGGTTTCGGTGCCGTCGCCGGTCACGCCCTCGTCTGCCGTTATGCCGAAAGTTTCAAGCCCTTTTAACATAATCTCAACCGCGCCGTCTACCTTTCGCTTTTGGTCTGTGTCTTCAACCCTGACATAAAAAACGCCGCCGCTTTCTTTTGCGGTTTTGTAAGACGCCAGGCATGTAAAAAGATTGCCGAAATGCAAAAAACCCGTCGGGCTGGGCGCAAAGCGGGTTACACGCGCGCCCTGCTCAAGCCGGCGCTGCGGGTAAAGCTCTTCGTAATATTCAACCGTTTCGGTTATGTCGGGAAAAAGCAGTTCAGCCAAAACTTTATTGTTTTCTGAGCCGTTCATACCAAAAGCCTCTCAATCATTAATTTAATAGCTTATGGGGGACGCTTCCCGCCAATTTACTAATTAACAAAAATTTAATATATTATTGCATATTTCAGCAAATTATTCAATAACTTTTTTGCGCTTTGCTTGCAATACTTATAATAATGTGGTAAATTATTCGTTAATTAAAGCAAAACATGCCGCCCTGCGGGGCGCCGCTGCTTTTTGAAAGGAAATAAAATGAGCTTACCTAAAGACGACTATATGCTTTTGAGCGTGGTGAACACAAAGCTGCGCGACTTTTACCCAAGCCTTGACTCTTTGTGCGCCGACATTGGCGAAAGTCGGGCTGCCGTAACGGGCAGGCTTGCAAAAATAGGCTATAAATATGATGAAAAATCAAATCAGTTTTGCTGACGGTGAAATTCACCCTGACTCTGTTTTAAAATTACAAAAAAATCGCCGCGCAGCAGTGCGCGGCGCTTTTTGGTAAGTCCTGCCTGCCATTAGCCATGGCAAAAAGCCGGGCGCCCATGGCGTCAGGCTGAAACGATTTTGTCAATTTCCCGCATTTCCTCTTCAGTCAGGGCGCTGCCGCTGAGCCCGGCTAAATTTTCAAGCAGCTGCTCTTTTGAACGCACACCCACAAGCACAGACGTCACTGCGCTGTCTGCCAGCAGCCATTTCACGGCGGTTTGCGAAAGCGTTTCGCCGCGTGAATGCGCAAAATCTGCCAGCTTTTTAATCTGCACGGCGCGCTTTTCATCATAACCCACATGCCTTTGCAGGCGCTCATTGCCGTAAAGGCGCGAATTTTCAGGAATGCCGTTTGCATATTTGTCAGACAGCTGACCCTGTGCCAGCGGCGAAAATGCAATAATGCCCTTGCCGCAGCTGACCGCCTGCTCGCGCAGCGAATTGTCAATAATTTCGCGGCTGAAAATTGAATATCTGTTTTGGTTTATTATAAACGGCACATTGTATTTTTCAAACAGTGTGTTCATTTCCAGCATTTTTTTGCCGTTATAATTGCTTATGCCGGCATAAAGCGCTTTTCCGTTTCTTATAACGTCAGCCATGGCCAGCGCCGTTTCGGCAAGCGGCGTTTCAGGGTCCATGCAGTGGTGGTAAAAAATGTCAACATAATCAAGCCCCATGCGTTTCAGGCTTTGGTTAAGCGACGCCGTCAGGTGCTTTCTTGTGCCGCTCACACCGCCGTAAGGCCCCTGCCACATTTCATAGCCCGCCTTTGTGCTTATTATTATTTCGTCTCTGTAAGGTTTCAGGTTTTCTTTAAATATTCTGCCGAAATTTATTTCTGCCCTGCCGGGCTCAGGGCCGTAATTGTTTGCCAAATCGAAATGCGTAACGCCGTTGTCAAACGCAGTTAAAATTATGCTTTTCATGGTGTCATAGTCGTTTTTAATGCCGAAATTCTGCCATAACCCCAGCGACAGGGCGCTCAGCTTCAGCCCGCTGCTGCCGCAGGGGTTATATTTCATGCTGTCATATCTTGTTTCTTTTGCGCAATACATAATGTGCACCTCTTTAAAATGTAATTTAAATTATTGTAGCACATTTTGCCGCCCGGTGCGAGCATTATTTTATAAAAATCATAATTTTATATTGATTTTGCAATTTTATTTAAATATAATTAATGCGTAACATGTTTACAAAATAACAACGGAGTTGATTTTATGAAAGAAATTTCAATCAGGCAGGTTAAAGAAAATTTTGTTTCGCTTTTTGCCGAAGATTGGGCGCTTTTGACTGCTAAAAACGGCAGCGGCTGCAACCCCATGACTGTTTCGTGGGGCGCCGTGGGTGAAATTTGGGGCAAAGACACAGCCACGGTTTACGTAAGGCAAAGCCGCTTTACAAAGGGGCTTATAGACAGTGAAAGCCATTTTTCACTTTGCTTTTTCCCCGCTGAATATAAAAAAGCGCTTTCATTTTGCGGCGCCAAAAGCGGCAGAGACACAGACAAGGTGAAAGAAACGGGGCTGACCCCGGTTTACACCGCCGCCGCGCCTTATTTTAAAGAGGCAAAGCTTGTTGTAATATGCAAAAAGGCGGCTTCAACATTTCTTGGCGCAGACAGTTTTGAAGACCCCGCCATTAAAGACAAATGGTATTCTGACAATGACATGCACACAATTTACTTCGGCGAAATTGAAAAAGTGTTGATTTCCGAATAAAACTGTTGTATAATATTTAAAAACGGGCACTTGCATTTTATGGTGTAGCGTATGGGCCCTGTGCGACAGAAGGCCGCGAACCTTGTCAGGCGGGGAACCGAGCAGCAATAAGTGGTTCATTTTGTGCGCCGCAGACAAGTCTGTGCGTTACACCATAAAATGCAGGCCGTTTTTATTTGTAAAACGCATTGCCGCGCCTGCGCGCGCAGCGCTATTTTAAACAGGGGAATGCCGAATGTACCGTGTGTTATACCGCAAATACCGCCCGCGCACCTTTGGTGAAGTCTGCGGGCAGGAACATATAACGTCTACCCTTAAAAACGAAGTTAAACAGGGGCGTGTTTCGCATGCCTATCTTTTTACAGGCTCACGGGGCACTGGCAAAACTTCGTCTGCCAGAATTCTTGCGCGCGCCGTTAACTGCCCCAACAGCCAAGACGGCGAGCCATGCAACAGCTGCGAAATATGCAGGGGCCTTGAAAGCGGCTCTATTTATGACATTGTTGAAATTGACGCCGCGTCAAACAATGGGGTAGACAACATTCGCGAACTGCGGGAAGAGGCCAATTACACCCCCAGCAAATGCAAATACCGCGTTTATATTATTGACGAAGTGCACATGCTGTCTCAGGGCGCTTTCAACGCGCTGCTTAAAACACTGGAAGAGCCGCCGGAACATGTAATATTTATACTTGCCACCACGGAAGTTCACAAGCTGCCCGCCACCATTTTGTCGCGCTGCCAGCGCTTTGATTTCAAAAGAGTTCAAACAAAAGACATGACAGCCCGCTTAAAGGCGGTTGCCGCAGCAGAGGGGCTTACAGTTTATAATGACGCTGCGGCGCTCATTTCCCGCATAGCAGACGGGGCTGTAAGAAACGCCCTGTCAATACTTGACCAATGCGCGGGCAAAAGCAAAACCATAACAGCCGCCCTTGTGTCTGAAATTGCGGGGCTTGCAAAAGCCGCCGCGGTTTATGACCTTGCGTGCTGCGTTCAGGCGAAAGACAGCGCGGGCGCAATAAACATAATAGGCAGGCTTTACGCCGAAAGCTATGACATGACCCAGCTTTGCAGTGAAATGATAAACCATTTCCGCAGTCTTATGGTTATTAAAACTGTTAAAGACAGCCGTGAACTTATAATTTGCACAGACGATGAATATGAAAGCATAAAAGCAAGCGCCGCGTCTTTTTCCCTTTCGGAAATTTTATTTGCGCTTGATTTGCTGCAAAACACCGCCGTGGCTGTTAAAGCCGGCGCCAATGCCCGCATTGAAATGGAAATGTGCATGATGAAGCTGTGCGTGCCGCAGCTTGACGCGTCTGTGTCAGCCCTGCTTGCCAGGGTTGACGCACTTGAACGCGTTGTTAAAAGGGGCATGCCGTCCGCCGTGCAGGCTAAAGCCCGGCAGGGCGAAAACCCCGCCGCTGCCGAAAGCGAAATAAATTCGTTTACACCGGCGCAGCAGGGCGATTCTTACCAAAATAATGAAAATGCTGAAACTGCGCCGGGCGAAACGGCGCCTGAAATTCAGCCGGGCACGCCAAAAAGCGCGCTGCCCGAAACAGCGCCTGAAATTCAGCCGCCCGAAACAGTGCCTGAAATTACACCGCCCGCGGCGCCTGCAACAGCGCCGGAAACAGCGCAGGCAGCCGCGCCCAAACCCATGCCTGAAAGTGCGCCCGCACCGGCGCAGCAGGGTGAAACCACTGAATTTGCGCACTGGGGCGAATTTCTTGACATGATTTATAAGTCAGACATTGCGCTTTACGGCGTGTTAAGCGGGTCAAAGGGCTATGTCAGGGGCGAATTTTTCCTGATAGACAGCCCCAACCCCACAGTCAGGCAGTTTATAAAAATTCCCACCCATTCAAAGGCGGTAAAGCAGGCGCTTTTTGATGTAACAGGCAAAAATTACAAGCTGGGCCTGTTTAAAAACAGCGCCCCCGCCGCGGAAAAAAGAGACCCGCTGGAGGAACTCATTTTTAAAGCCCGCGGCAATCAAAACATAGAAATTCAATAGCCGGCTTAATGCGGCGCCGGCGCATTTCGCGCCGGGGTTGCGCCGTTAACAGCGGCAGAAAGGACTTATATTATGAAAGCAAGACTTCCCCAGGGCATGGGCGGCGGCCCGCAAAACATGCAAAACATGCTAAAGCAGGCGCAGAAAATGCAGGAAAACATTGAAAAGCGCAAGGCTGAACTGGAAGAAAAGGAATATGTGGTTTCTTCCGGCGGCGGCATGGTTGAAGTCACCATGAAAGGCAGCCATGAAGTTGTTGCCGTGGGCATTAACCCCGAAGTTGTTGACCCTGAAGATGTTGAAATGCTGGAAGACATGCTGGTTGCAGCTTTAAACGAAGCTTCCCGCCAGATAGAAGAGGAATCTAAACGGGAACTTGAAGCCGTAACGGGCGGGCTGAACATACCGGGGCTGTAAGCCGGGCGGCTTTTTGGCGCTGCCGTTTGCAGCCGGGGGCATTCCCAAAAAACTAAGTTATTACTATTTATATAATTCGGTGAAAACATGGCTCATAATTTAGCTGCCTTGCAAAATTTAATAGACCAGTTTGAACGCATTCAGGGCATAGGCCATAAAACAGCGCAGCGCATGGCGTTTTATGTGCTGGGGCTGACTGAAAATGAAGCCCGCGACTTTGCGGGGGCAATCATTCAGGCGCACACAAAAATAAAGCAGTGCAAAATATGCTGTGACTTGGCGGAAGACGAGCTTTGCCCAATTTGCAAAAGCACCGCCAGAAACAAAAGCATAATCTGCGTGGTGGAAGACCCGCGTGACGTTGCAGCCATTGAACGCACGCACGAATATAACGGGCTTTACCATGTGCTGCACGGCGCCATTTCACCAATGGACAATATAGGGCCTGACCAAATCAAGATTAAAGAACTTATTGCCCGCCTGGCAGACGGCGCTGTGGAAGAGGTTATAATGGCCACCAACCCCACGGTGGAAGGCGAAGCCACGGCCATGTACATCAGCCGCCTGTTAAAGCCCATGGGCATAGTGGTGTCTCGCCTTGCATACGGCGTGCCCGTTGGGGCTGACCTTGAATATGCAGACGAAGTCACGCTCACCCGCGCAATAGAGGGGCGCAGCATTATTTAACCGCTTTTCCGGCGCTTTGGCTCAGCCGGAAAAAGGGCAGCGCAAAAATATTTTTAATGGGGGGCTGTTATTTATGCAAAACGGGGAAATAACAATAGCAAAAAACAAAAAAGCCCTGCATGACTATTTTGTGCTTGACACTTATGAAGCCGGCATTGAACTTTACGGCACTGAAATAAAGTCAATCCGCGCGGGCAGGGTTAATTTGAAAGACTCTTTTTGTTCGCCGGAAGGGGGCGAAATGTTTGTAATAGGCATGCATATTTCGCCATATGACCACGGCAACATTTTCAACCGCGACCCTTTGCGAAAAAAGCGCCTGCTGCTGCACCGGCGTGAAATCATTAATTTGGCGCAGGAAAGCGCAAAGCAGGGGCTCAGCATAATTCCGCTGGAACTTTATATTAAAAACGGCAGGGCAAAGCTTAAAATAGCGCTTTGCCGCGGCAAAAAGCTTTATGACAAGCGCGCCGTGGCAGCCCGCGAAACCGCCCGGCGCGACATTGAACGCGCGTTTAAAGAACACAGCCGTTAATAAATATATACAATATATACACCCCGCCCACATGGGGCCGAAAGGATTTCGACCGGGGTGCCGACTCTCAGTAAGCATATAGAGCCGCCGCAACTCTTAAAACTGCGGCGCTTAAAATTAACTGACAATAGAAATTCAGTAGCTTTAGCTGCGTAAGGCAGCTTTCGTCTTGCCCGCGTTTGCCACGGCGCGGGACAGGGCGTCGTGCAGTGGCCAACGTGAACACAGGCTCGGCTTAGCCTGCGTCATGACTTAAAGCCTACCGCCCGGCAACGCGGTTTGCCCCGAACCCGGCGCGGGAATTTAAGCGGCAAACTAAATATGTAGAAAGCTTTGAGAAAGCATTTCGGGACGCGGTTTCGATTACCGCCGGCTCCACCATAAAAAAGGCAGCCTTTTGGCTGCCTTTTTTGTGGCTTAATAGGTAATCGAAACAGCCGTTAAGAAAACAGCCCGGTGGGCTGTTTTTAGGCGCGGCGTGTCGGCGAGCGCAGAAGCGAGCCGAGCGATTACCGCCGGCTCCACCATAAAAAAGACAGTCTTGCTACTGTCTTTTTTTATGGCTTAATGTGCCGCCGCCGGCGTGCGGCACGCCCCCGTTTAGCGCCCCCCGGCTTGCCCGGCGGCTTTGGCAAAAATTCCCCCTTTTTTTGCCCGCAGCGGCAAAAATGCAAAAAAGTTAAAATTTAATTTTCAATTAACAACCGGTTTAAATTCAGTTAATTTTACCGGGGGGGGGTGAATATTTCGGCTAAAACTTTTCTGTTTTTCAAGCCGTTTTGCGAAATTTTGAATTCCACACCACATTATTTCATCAAAATTCAATCATTCATAAATTTTTGTAAAAAAATGCCGAAAAAAGTAAAAATTAATCTTTAGTTTACATTACGTTAACCATTTCTTCACTTGCCATGTTAAACCATAGTCAAGCTTGCCCCACCTTGGGCGCTTTCAGCCAATGGCACTGGGTGGAAATAATTGCAAGGGGGCAAAACTTAACCAAAAAATTTTTAAGGAGTCTTTTATTTATGAAAAAGAACAAAATGATGAGACTTGCGTCATTACTTCTGGTTGCAGTGCTTGTAACAACATGCGCCATCAGCGGCACATTTGCAAAATACACAACCAGCGGCTCTGCTTCAGACAACGCGCAGGTTGCAGCGTTTGGTGTTACAGTTACTTCAGAAGCCACATTGTTTGCTGAAAGCTATGCACCCAGCACAGGCTCAACTGCAGAAACTTCCATCACCACAGTTGTTGCAGCTTCAACCGCAGGCACAAACCTTGTTGCACCGGGCACATCTTCAAGCGAAGTTGACGGCTACGCTGCCAGCATTGCCGTGTCAGGCACACCTGAAGTTGCTGTTGAAGTTGCCGTTACAAATGTTGAAGTAACTCTTGAAAACTGGGTTGACGAAAACGGCGACATGTATTGCCCGTTAATATTCACTATCGGCGACACTAAAATAGACGGTGCTGACTACACTGACGTTGCAGTTCTGACAGCAGCTATTGCAGCAGAAATTGAAACTTCAGCTCAGTATGCGCCGAACACAGACCTCAGCACTGCTGACGACCTTACCATTAACTGGGAATGGCCCTACAGCACAAGTGCCGACAACGACGTTAAAGACACCTATCTTGGTGACCAGGCTGCTAACGGCAATGCCGCAACAATCGCAATTTCGTTTGACACCACTGTAACCCAGATAGACTAATTTAAGCTTAATACATAACAGATTATTAAGCTTTAAAACATTAGGTTACAAGGCATAAATTTTAGATAAAAGGTTAAATAGCTTAAACGGCGCCGCCCCAAGTGCCATTTGGGGCGCGCTGTGCAAAGCGCGGCACAAATCGGGTAAAAAAACCCACGTTTAATACGCGGGCCTTTGTGTTACAAAGCAGCAGGCATTTACTTTATAATGTTGCGCACCGGGGCTGCCTGCACAACATTGCAAAGCAAAACACACCACACGCGGCGTGGCTTTGCTGCGCGCACCGGCAAATTCTGCAAAACTTTAAAAATATTAATTAACAACTATTAACTATCCTTTACACTATTATGAAAATTGGGGTGGCGAAATGCAAAAAGCTAAACATTTCAACAACAAAATATACAAAGCAATTGCGGTGCTTTTAATAATTGCAATTACTTCGTCTGCACTTCTGGGGGCGCGGGTTGTTTCTTTTGCGCTTGCCAAGGGGGTTGACGAAATAGAGCTTGTCGCCGCGGCAGACGGCAGCGATTCCGGCACGGTGGCAAACGCTGAATCCGCCGCTTCGTTTGACGCGATAGACAGCGCCAATGTTTACACCACTGAAACCGCGGTTGACATTTTCAGCGTTAAATATGACAATGATTCCGGTGACTACACCGTTGAAAGCGCCGGCGGCACAAATGTGCTGGCGCCGGGCACCGCGGGCAATTATAATTTCAAGGTCTGCAACACAGGCGGCGTAACCCTTTCATATAAAATGTGGATGGAAAGCTATTTCACCGGCAGCACAAGCGGCTACACCATTCCGGTGGAAGTTAAGGTGACTGACTATGACGGCGCTTACCTTGCCGGCGCGGCAGACAGCTGGGAAAATGTTTCAGCCCTTAACAGCGTGGAAGACAGCGGCTATTTATATGCCGCGCATTACATGGGCTACACCCTGTCATGGCAGTGGCCTTTTGAAAGCGGAGACGACGGCGCGGACACCCTGCTTGGCAACCTTGCCGCCAGCGGCGAGGAACTCACGCTTACCGTTAAAATTTACACCTATGCCGAATCTGACCAGGAATTCACCGTAACCACCGCCACAGAGGGGCAGGGCACAGTAACCGGCGCGGGCACATATCAATATGAAGACAGCGCCACAGTAACCGCCACGCCCGCGGACGGCTATGTTTTCGCCGGGTGGTATGACTCTGACTCTTCCATTATAACAACTGAAAGCGAATACACATTTACCGTTTTGGCAGACACTGACCTGACTGCCAAGTTCACACCGGTTTCTTACACAGTCACCACACAGACTGTGGGCTTCGGCACAGTAACCGGCACCGGCGCTTATGATTACGGCGCCGTGGCTGAACTTACCGCCGTGCCGAACACCGGCCATGCGTTTGCCGGCTGGTATGACAGCGAAGGCAATTTGCTTTCGGCTGACAGTTCATATTCATTCACCGTAACGGGCGACACTGAAATCACAGTCAAATTTTACGACACCTTTATTGAAGACCACCTTACCGGCGAAGACGGTGAAATTTACCCCGAAGCCACGCCTGACAATTACCAAGACATTTTAGACGGCGAAGATGACTGGAACAATAAAACGCAAGACGAAAAAGACGCCGTTAACGAAGAGCTGCAAGAGGAAATAGGCAAAACTTACGAAGAGCTGCTTGAGGAAGCAAAGGCATATGAAAAAGCACAGGAATTCATAGACGACAACCTTACCGGCGAAGACGGCGAAGTTTACCCCGAAGCCACAGAAGACAATTACCAAGACATTTTAAATTCGGAAGATGACTGGAACGAACTTACAGACGAAGAAAAGGCTGCGCTTGACGAACTGCTGGAAGAGGAAATAGGCAAAACTTACGAAGAGCTGCTTGAGGAAGCAAAAGCCATTAAAGACGAAATAGACAGCCGCGGCGGCGAAGAAACGGCCGTTTATACAATTACCGTTTCGGTTGAAGGGCGCGGCACAGTAAGCGGCGCGGGCACCTATGAAAGCGGCAAGAAAGCAAAGCTCACCGCAACGGCGGGCACCGGCTATGCTTTTTCCGGCTGGTATGACGAAAACGGCAACCTGCTTTCCGCGAAAGCCACATATTCCTTTACCGTAAAGGCAGATTCAAACATAACGGCTAAATTTTACGACACCTTTATTGAAGACCACCTTACCGGCGACGACGGTGAAATTTACCCCGAAGCCACGCCTGACAATTACCAAGACATTTTAGACGGCGAAGATGACTGGAACAATAAAACGCAAGACGAAAAAGACGCCATTAATGACGAACTGCTTGACGAAATAGGCAAAACTTATGAAGAACTGCTTGAAGAGGCCAAGGAATATGAAAAGGCGCAGGAATTCATAGACGACAACCTGACAGACGAAGACGGCAACCCGTTTACAGACGTAACGCCTGACAATTACCAAGACATTTTAGATTCAGAAGACGCTTGGGGCGACCTGACAGACGGCGAAAAAGCCGCGCTTGACGAGCTGCTTAAAGAACAGACCGGCATGACTTATGAAGAGCTGCTTGAAAAAGCAAAGGCATATGAAACAGCGCAGAAATTCATAAACGACAACCTTACAGACGACAACGGCAACATTTACACCGCGGCCACCAGCGGCAACTGGGCAGACATCATTGCGTCTGAAGACGCGTGGAACAGCCTGTCAGACGCCGAAAAGGCAGCGCTTGACGATTTGCTGCAAAACGAAATCGGCATGACTTATGAACAGCTTTTGGCGCAGGCCAAGGCGCTGTCAACAGACAGCTCTGCCGCTTCGCAGGGCGGCATTCCTGACACGTCAGACAATTTCCAGATAGCCGTTTGGGCAGCTTTAATCTGCCTGTCGCTGGGGTGCATAATATTCCTGCTGGTTTATAAAAAGAAAGACAAAAAGTCCGATGAGCAGGCGTAACGCCGGCATTTCGGCTGCCCCCGCGGGGGATTAGTAAATTCAATTTAACGGAGGGAACACAATGTCAAACGGCGCCTCAAAACAGAAAAATTCAAACCTTTTAAGCCGCATTTTCAGCATTGCCGCACCGCTGCTGTTGGTTTTGGTTTTAATCAGCTGCTGCGTGCAGTCTTCGCTGCTGGGCAAATTCACCGTGTCAGGCCAGGCTGTTTCTGACTCTGCAAGCGTTGCCGCATTTTCGGTTAACGCCCAGTCGGGTGCAGACACAGCGCTGCAAATCACCGCGCTTGACACCACCACAAATACCAGCGGCTCTGCTGACTATGAAATCACCGTGTCAAACGCGTCTGAAGTTGCTGTGTCTTACAGCATAACGGTTGACATTACAAACAACAATGTCACCAATGAAACAGACACGGCGTTTGCGGGCGGGCTGTCTGCCACGCTTTACCCGACTGCCAGCGGCGTTAAAAATGAAGCGGGGGCAATCACCGGCACTGTTTCAAATTCCGGCAACACCCTTACATTTTCAGATGTGGGCCAGTTTGCGGCAAGCGCAGCCAGCGCAACTTACATTCTTACCTTTACTTATGACAATTCCGGCGCAGATTCAGACGGCACTTACACATTTGAAGCCGGCGTTGAATTTGTGCAGATAGACTAAGGGGGCATAAAAATGGAAAACACCAAAAAGGCTAAAAACAAAATTCTTTTCAGGTGCCTTGCCTGCGTGCTGGCGGCTGCTGTTGTGGTTGCTGCGGCGTTTGGCATTAAAAGCCTGTCTGCAAAATACATTAAAAATTACACGTTAAACGGCAGTGTTTACATTGAAACTAAAACAGACGCTGACGTGCAGCTTTATGAACACAAAGCCTATTTGCAGTCAGACGGCAGCTATCTTTTAGATACAGAGGCGGCAGAGGTCAGCGCCAACACATATTCAGTGCTGCCCGGGGTTGACATTCCGAAAGACCCCTGCCTTTATATTACAGACCTTACTGAAACTTCTTATGTTTACATTGAAGTTTGCGAACAAAATAAAACAGACGCCGTTACTTTCACCCTTGAAAGCTGCTGGGTTGAAGTTGCGGGCGCAACGGGCATAAACGGCGGCAAAGTTTATGTTTATTCAACAGACGGCACAAACCCCGCCCTTGTAACGTCCGGCAGCACTGTGGAAACCTTTACACAAACAAGCGCCACCACCAGTGTTGAGCCCACCACGGCGGACCCGGGGCAAGACCTTTCAATAAACATTATTAAAGACCAAACTGTTTATGTAAGCGCGTCTTATGCCGCCGGCACAGACTATAGCCTTACTTTTTACGGCTATGTTGCCGAAGCGGCTGCCGGTGAGGCGGCTGCAAGCATTTACACCACCTATTTTTCAGCTTAAAACTAACGGCACATTTACACCAAAGGCGCCGCGCATTTAATTACAGCCGGCGCAGCACAGCTTTAAAAAAGCTGCCAATTCAAGTTATTTTAAATTACCGGGGGTACTCCAATGAAAAAACGCGCCTTGAAAAAGACATTTAAAAGCTGCCTTAACATATTGCTGGCAGCCGTGCTTGCCGTGGGCTCTTTCAGCGCTGCATTTGTTTCAAAAAATGTGGGCGCAGACACTGTGGCTGAAGCGGCAAACAGTTATACCCTTGACCAGCTTTACAGCGAAATCAGCGAATTTGAAAACATGATGGACGGCACCACAATTTACACCAACATGTCTGCCGCTTACACAGCTTACAAAACCGCGTGCGAAGTTTATTATGAAAACCTTTATGGCTATGACTATGAAACCGGCGCCACAACGGTTGCCTATAGCCAAGACACTGTAAACAGCGCTTACACCGCGCTGTCTAATGCTATAAACAACATGTCCGCTTTCACAGGCTATGTGGGCACCGCCACCACCGCGGCAGACGGCAGTTACTCTTCGTCATCTCTTTATTCCGGCACATACCCCTCTTCAGTTCTTGGCGGCGGCTCCACCTCTTCTGGCGACAAAATGTCAGGCCTTCTTTACACCTACGGCGTCGGCAGCACCTCCGGCTGGTTTGGCGCCTCTTGGAACAAAGTCAGCAATTCAAACACAAGGCTCGGTAATAATTACAACTATAACAACAACCACGGCTTGCGCTATGGCACGGTGGTGTTTCTTTGGACAGGCACCGGCCATTCCAGCGGCGGCAACACTTATAATGAAACTTCCACCTATGCGGTGCCGATTAACGCATATTTCAGCCCAGGCGACAAAAAAGCTGCACAATTTTTAAGCGTTAACTCTGACGACCAAACCGGATACACAGGCGTTTTAAACAATAGTAACTTTATTTTAAATACAGCATGGCACGGCATAAAAAGCAGCACTGGTTCAGCATCTGTTTGGGATAACACCGCCGGCTATAACAGCACCTTATCAACATATACAGGAACTAATAGCTTTCAATATTTAAACCAAAGCTATACTGCGTTAAATAGCAACGATTCCTCCTCCTATTGGTCTGCATATAACGCTACAAATTACGACTATGTTGTGCACACCTATTCAAACACACTCTATTATAAGGGCAACCCAAACAAAACCAACAGTTCAGACTCAACAAACTTATCTGCCACCGCTTATTACGCAAAATATGACATGATTTGCTATTATACGAAAAGCGGCTCATCATACAATGGTTACCAACCCTATTTCGTGTTTTACCCCAACCGCGACACTGAATATGTTTATTACACAAACACAGCCGCAGGCCCTGTAATGCCAACAACTTCAAACGACTATTATTCAATGTACACCGGCGGCGGCGACTCTTACCAGACTGGTGACGCGGCAAGCTACATTTACGTTTTAAACTATGACCTTGTGCTTACCGCGCTGGAAAATAACAAGTCAGCCCTGGCCATGAACGGCGGCTCAGACGGCGTAACATATTACCGCCAAGACAAAAACGGCGCAATGACCGCCCTTTTGGCAGCTTTTGACGCCATTACTGATTATGACCCCAACAGTGCGTTTTCAGCAAACACCACCAGCCTGGGCGTTTCATCACTGGTTGCCACAGCCGCCGGCACATTAAGCGGCTATGTCAACACATTAAATTCAGCCGCCGCCACAGCCGCCGACAATTATGACACAATAACTTACACTATAAAGCAGGTTTACCAAACCGGCTCTGACCCGCTTGATTTCACAGACGCAAGCGGCAACATGGTAACCACGGCTAACGACACAGACTTTGATTCATACACAAACCTTAGCTATGACAAATCTGGCACTGTGAAAGGCACCGTGGGCGTTTATTTCGAAGACAGCGTTTATTCGGAAGAGAAAAACGGCTTTATAGGCAACCGCCTGAATTCACCCGACACGGTTGAAGCCACCAGCACATCTGCCATAACAACCCTTGCGGGCTACAGCTTCAGCCCCAACGCCACGGCGGAATATTACAAGCAGGTTGCAAGCCACACGCTGACAACCGGCCAATATTCGTCAATAAATGAATACAGCAAAGCAACCGTTACCAACACATGGACAGACCGTCCAAGCAATGGTATTCAGCGCGCTGAAATCCATGTTGTGCCGTATGCGCAAAATGTAACGTTTTACAGTTTCTACACCGCAAACTTAATTGAAATTAAAGTAAATTATGTTGACGCGGACGACCAAAACACAGTTTTAAAAACTGAAAACATTACAATTCCTTACACCACACTTACAGACACGGTAGACAGCGGCTTTGTTCACGAAACAACAAGCGGCTATTCAAAATATGTGCTGCTGGCTGACGGTGGCGAAAACAACAACGGCGACGCTATTTCTGACGCCGTGTCGTCAACATACACCAATTTCACAGAAGATTCCGACACAGAGCAGACATACACATGGCTTTCAAGCATAGCGCAGCAAACCACAACATACAACAGTAGCTCCGGCAAAGAAACTTACACGTCAATCACCGCCGAAGAAAACGCGGTGCAGCGCACAGTTTCAACTGACTATGTCACCACGGTTTATTACCGGCCGCTGCAAGTCACTGTGAATTACAGCGTGGTGTCCGGCACAGAGATTGAAGACACGAGTTACGGCACATTAACCCTTACAGGCCAGGCGAATACAGACGCCACGGCAACTGAAACCGTTACAGACACCGGCAACTTAACCGGCGCCACCGTAACAGTAAATCAAAGCCAGGGCAACGCCACCTATTCGCTTGACGGCTGGTATTACTCCACCAGTGAAATTACAGACGCGTCAGCCTTTAGCACCATGTCAGCTTACAGCACTGACGAAGCGGTTGCGCTGGCGCTTACCGAAACAGACGTTGAAGACTGGACTGAAAACCAAACAATTTACCTTTACGCCCTGCTTTCAATGGCAAGCACATACACCACGCTGACTGTTCCGATACATGTTCAAGACGGTCAAGAGGGCGACGTTGTGGTGGTTGAAATAGCAGACTCAAACTGGCAAGGTTACGGCACCGCCGTTACACTTGACTCTGACGGAAACGCCACCGCAGTATTCACTGTTTATGACGGCGACTATTACGTTTGGGTTGACACAAATTGGGGCTATGACATTCTCACTGCCATAACTGACGGCGACAACGCTTCAATTTTAGACCCGTATGAAATCGCAGTAAGCAATGCCACCACAATGGACACCATTGAAATATCAAAAACCACTTCGCCGACCGGCAACGCTGCTGAAGACATTGCCACCAATGACTTTTACGGCTATATTTCAGGCTAAGCGCCTTTCGGCAAAGTAATTATTAAATAAAACACATTGAATTCATCACCGACAAACCCTTTATTCAAACTGAAAGGATATGCCATATGAAAAAGAAGCTTAAAAAAATTCAGGCACTGCTGTTTGCCGCAGCCATGCTAATTTGCACCATGGTGCCCTTTGCGGCGTCTGCTGACAGCAGTCAGCAAACACAAGCCACAGCGAACACATTTACACCCGCCGCTGCCGCGTCAATCACCATTAATGAAACGTTTGACAAAAACACATGGGTTAAGTCAAACGTGTCTGTTACAAACGACGCCGCAACCGGCTACAGCACATATATCCGCGTGCTGATTGGTGTGTCTTGGGTTAATGACGCAGACGGCTCTGTTTTGGCGCTTAATGACGTTGACACAACCGGCTATAAACTGACCTTAAATACAGATGACACAGACTCCGACGGCGGTTATTGGGCCGAGGGCAGAGACGGCTATTATTACTACACCCTGCCTGTTGAGGCGGGCGCCACCACAGAAGTGCTGATTACACAGTGCTATGCCACGTCTGAAATAGACGGCTACCACCTTGAGGTGCAGATTATAGCCCAGGCAGTGCAGTCAGCCGGCGAGCTTGACAGCGGCACAGCTTTTGTTAAAAACAACTGGGGCGTTACTGTTGCGGCAGACAATTCAATATCAAAACCCCTGGACCCACTCGCATAACATATTAGCTTAACACAATTAACACAAAAAGCCACCGCGCTGCGGTGGCTTTTTTGCGCCAACTTTCCCCCCAAAAAACGAAACCGGCATGCGCCGGGCATAAATTTCACAAAAGCGTGGCAAATTTCGCTTAATTTTGTTAAAATATTACAAAATATATTTTTTATTGACAAAAAATACATTTAGTGTTAATATTAAATTATATATAAAATAAATATTAATATGATATTAATTATTTTGTTTTATTTAAGCAATGCCGCCCCTGCGCGGCGCTTATTTAATTATTTCTTGCTGCCAAACCCTTTTAACGCGAAAGGACGTGCCCCAATGAAAAAGATGTTAAAAAAATTACCGGCGCTGCTGCTTGCTGCAATAATGCTGTGCAGCACCATGCTGCCATTTTCCGCCCTTGCAGATGACTCTGAGGCAGTCGCCACAGCCCTTGCAAGCTTTGAAAGCGCTATGGCAAGCATTGCTGACGAACTTGAAAGCGGCACGGCATATTGCGGAATTTCCGAAGCTTATGACCTTTATGTTCAGCTCGCAACCGAAGGCGGCACTCAAGACGAAGCCGACGCGCTGGTTGACTTTGCCAATTCACTTTACATATGGTCTGCCGCTACGTTTTCCGCCACCGCTTACCATGAAGCAACTGTAGCTACAAGCGGCTACAGCAACGTGGTTTATGCCAGCACATCAACATCTTGGGGAAGTTCTTTTACAGAGATAGATAAAATCTACATGAAACTTGCCGTGCCGGAAACTATAGTTATGGCTTATGACGGAATCACAACACCGTCAAGTCCTATAGTTTTTGAAAACTATGCAAATGGCAGCAACAGTCAGCGCATACAATACATAGAGCCAAGCACGACGGCAACACTGCCGGAAGACACAGGGTCCAGCTATTCCAGTATACTTGCCTTTAATGATTATTGGTATGGACACACAGATGGCTACACTTATGGCGTTTGGCCCGGCGACACTATCACGTCTTCCAGCTATACAGACTATTTCGGCTATTCGTCTGCCATGACTCAAATAACAACAAATGCGCAGACTAACACAAACACGCACCGCTTTTGGTGGAACAGGCTTTACTATACAGGCACAGGTAATACAGACACTTATTATGACAATGTGTCGAATGTTTCGTTTGACGTTAACGGAAAAAATAATTCAGACAGCTATGAAACTACATATGCCGGTTTGTCAACAAGTAATGCGGCTTATGTAATCAACTATGCCCCCATAATTGAAAACGCTGCCGTAATTGCTGCGCGCCTTGGCGCGGCGATTAACGAAAACGGCGTGGGCTCTTACACAATGGGCGGCCTGTCTGAATTAATAGCAGCGCTTGACGCTTTCACTTCCGGCGCCGTTAACCCCAAAAGTTATGACTACAGCACAGACGCTGCCACAGCCGTGTCAAGCTGCGCCACGGCAATTAAAACAGCGGTTGAAACTTATGCGTCAGCCCAAGCCGGTTACACAGACAGCGAAGCCGCACAGGCAGTTGAAGATGCCATGGCATCTTATGAAAGCGCAATGGACTCTGTTGCCGCCGGCATTGAAGGGGGCACATATTACACAAATTTAACTGCGGCTTATGAAGCTTACATTGCCGCAGCCGCCGCGCTTGACTCTTACACTTACGGCGGCAACACCGCGGTTAACTTAATAACAGCGGCGCAGGAATTAACCGCCGCCACAAACAGCATTGCCGAGTGGCAGCAAAGCACATTTGACGGCACTGTTTACCACCAGGGCAGCGTAAATGCCGCGGGCGACTATTACAGCAATGTAATTTACAGCAGCACCATCACCAACTGGGCAACATTTACAAGTTCAGATTCAAGCAACACATTTAAAATTGTGGGCCCCACTGAAATGGTGCTGGCTTATGACGGCGAAAACGAAGTCATAATGCCAATTGCGCTTGAAATATTTTCGCATGTGTCAAGCATGGGTGCGTTTAGGGTTTACACCGCTTACAGCGATTCCGCACTGTTTAGCTTAAATGAAAACTGGCAGGGCGCAAACGCAAGCTACAATTATTTATATTTCCCCACAGACACTGAAAGCGGCCAGGCTTCCACCACAAATGCCGCCAGCTATCAAAACCTGGGCACCAGTGAAAGCGACTATTCGGCATACACTGAAAAAGACGCCAACGGCTTTTTGGGCAACAAATATTATTTCAACACAAGCTTTGATTTCACAAATTCCGCCAGCGGCTATTATTACACAGACTATGTTGCCCATGAAAGCGGCAGCAGCGAAACATGGAATATAGGCTGGAAAGACGGGGGCAGCACAGTCACCATAGATTCAAGCGCCCTTACCGGCGACACATACAGTGTTTATGTCATTAATTATGTGCCTGTAATCACTAACACCCAAAGCCTGTCTTCGGCGCTTGCCGCGGCAATTACATCTGCCGAAAACGGCGCGGCTGATTACCTTGAGGGGGGGCTTGCCGATTTACTTGCAGCTATTGACTCTTTCACCGCCGCTGAGCTTGACCCCATGGACTCTTCTTATAACTATTCGTCTGACACGGCTGCGGCAGTTTCTGCATATTCATCGGCGCTCAGCGCTGCTGTCAGCAGCTATAGTGCAGCTGCCGCCGGCGACACAGACGGCAGCGGGTATGACCTGCTTGTAGCCGCCCTGACGTCAACTGATGTTGACACCGACGGATATGACAGCTACACCCTGGCAGAGCAATATGCAGCGGGCAACGACGCCGGTGAAGACGAAAGCGGCAACGCCATGACTTACACCACTGCCAGCTGGGCTGCATTTACGGCTGCATATGAAGCTGCGCTTTCAATTGAATATAACCTGACTTCCACTAATTACACAGACAACTCCGGCGCCGAAGCGGCGGCAACAGCCCTTACAGAAGCTTATAACGCGCTGAACGTTGCAAGCTCTCAGTCAACCGGCGCCGTTATAAACACATTTACCCCGGCAGCGGCAGCCGGCGTTACCGTTAACGAAACGTTTAACCAAAACACATATGTTAAAACAGACGTGTCTGTTACAAACGACGCCGACACCGGCTACAGCACCTATATTCGCGCAAACATTGTGGCGTCATGGGTAAATGACACAGACTCTTCAATTCTTGCCCTTAATGATGTTAACCAAAGCGGCTACACTTTAACAACCAATTTAGGCGCAGACGACAATTCAGACGGCGGCTCTTGGTTTTATTGTGACTCAGACGGCTATTATTACTATTCCGTGCCGGTTGCTGCTGGGGCAAGCACAGATGTGCTGATTACAGAGTGCTATGCCACGTCTGAAATAGACGGCTACCACCTTGAGGTGCAGATTATAGCCCAGTCAGTCCAGTCTGCCGGCATGTTAGACGACGGCACAGCATATTTTGCCGAAAGCGACTGGGGTGTAACCGTGGCGGCAGATAAATCAATAAGCAAATCCTAATAATTTTCTGATTAATGAAATATTAATGAAACCACCGTGCGGTGCCACTGCGCGGTGGTTTTGCTTTAGCGGCGCTGGGGGCTGTTTCGCCGTGCGGCAGGCGCAGCCGTTCGTCAAAATATTACAAAATGTAAATTTTAATTGACAAATATGTAATTAAATGTTACTATCAAAGTAACTGTTTTGGTTTTTTAGTCAAAAACTTTCCCATGGCTTAAGCCGGAATTAAAAAAATGCCGGCGCTGAAAGGTTGTTTTGATGAAAAAGAAAATTCTAAGTTTAATACTGGCTGTAATAGCCGCCCTTACTTTTGCGTTTGAAATACCCGCCACCGCTTTTGTAGACATTGCCGAAGCTGCTGACTATGAAGCCACGCTGCGCGCCGCCGGGTTTACACAGTCATATATTTCGGCGCTGGTTGGGCTGCACAAAAAATACCCTGAATGGACTTTTCAGGCGCTTGTCACCGGCATTGACTGGGAAGACGCGGTTGCAAACGAACGCTCTCCGCACTCGCAGCAGCTTATTCAAATTACAAGTGCAAACACGAAAAAAAGCTATTACTGCACCTGTTCGTCATGCTATAAAAACGGCAGCTATGTAATTCAAGAAGGGTCAAGCTGGGTCAGCGCGTCTGAAAGCGCGGTGGAATATTACATGAACCCCACCAATTTTCTTGACGAAAAATATATTTTCCAGTTTTTGTCCACAGCATATAATTCAGACGAAACAGCTTCGGGCGTTGAAACAATTTTGTCAGGCACTTTTATGGAAAGCGCTTACATAAAATATAAAAATTCAAGCGGCACAAGCGTTACATATTCGCCAAAAACGAAATATTCAAAAGCCATAGTGGCAGCGGCAAAAAACAGCGGGCTTTCGGCTTATTACCTTGCCGCCAAAATTGTGCAAGAGGTGGGCGGCACCAAAAACACAGCCACCGGCGCCAGCGGCACCAATTCAACATACCCCGGTATCTATAATTATTACAATATCGGCGCGTCGTCCAGCGCAAAAGACGGGCTCAAGTGGGCGTCCACCAGCTCTGCGGGTTACAGCACAAACTGCACCGCCAATTTAAGAAAGTCAGCAAGCTCAAGCAGCACAAAGCTTGTCACCCTGCCCACCGGCACAAAGCTCACTTACAAATCAACCACTTCAACCCAGTCAGACGGCTATAAGTGGTATAAGGTCACGGTTACATATTCCGGCACGACATACACGGGCTATATCCGCAGCGACCTTGTTACAAATTCGTCAACAGACAAATACAACAGGCCGTGGACCAACCCTTACCTTTCAATTTATAACGGCGCGGTTTATATTGCAACGTCTTTTTCGGCCACCCAATATACCGGCTATTTGCAAAAGTTTAACGTAAACCCTGATTCGGGCTCAAAAATGTATGCCCATGAATATATGGCCAATGTGCAGGCTGCGGCAGACGAAGCGCTTGACACTTATGAAGCCTATAGCAGCGCGGGGCTGCTTTCAAGCGCAAAAACATTTATAATTCCCGTGTTTGAAAACATGCCGGGCGATGTCACTGTTGAATCAACGGCGGTTGAACTGTCCAGTTCGTCAATAAAAATTTCCGCCGGCAAAACAAAAACCCTGAGCGCAACGCTTACCCCGTCAAATTCAACAGACAGCCTGACATGGACTTCAAGCGACACATCGGTTGCAAAGGTAAATTCAAACGGCAAAATAACCGCAGTGGCGCCCGGAACAGCCACAATAAAAGTCAAAACGTCGTCAGGGCAGGTGGCAAAATGCAAGGTCACCGTGAAAGAGGTGCAATCAACAGCCGTGTCGCTGGGTTACACCCACAAGGGCACGGTGAGCGCCAAATGCGCGCTGAGAAAAAGCAAATCGTCTGATTCAAAAAAGCTTGTCACCCTGCCGAAAGGCGCCACGGTAACCATTAAAAGCAGCGCTTCCGGCTGGTATAAGGTGTCATATACAAAATCGGGCACAACTTACACGGGCTATGTAAAAACGTCCTGCGTTACAAGAAAAGCAGACCTGAACTTGGCTGTGGGCGGCAGCCTTACGCTGAGCAGCACGCTTACCCCGTCAAATTCAACAGACAGCGTTACATATACGTCAGACGACAAGTCAATTGCAAAAGTGTCATCTTCCGGCAAAATAAC
>JAJQIJ010000018.1:26172-114666 GCA_021199275.1 Clostridiales bacterium | reverse complement strand
CATATACGTCAGACGACAAGTCAATTGCAAAAGTGTCATCTTCCGGCAAAATAACGGCTGTGTCAACCGGCACTGTCAAAATAAGGGTAACAACATCTTCCGGGCAAACAGATTTTGTAAAGGTAAAAGTCAAAAAGGCAGTTAAGTCAACAGCCGTGTCGCTGGGTTACACCCACAAGGGCACAGTAACTGCCGGCACGCTTAATGTGCGCAAAAGCGCGTCAACAAGCGCCGCCATAATTACCACCCTGTCAAAGGGCACGGTTATAACAATTAAAAGCACCGATTCAGACTGGTATAAGGTAACTTTCCAAAAGTCGGGCAAGAGCTACACCGGCTATGTAAGTTCGTCTTATGTCACAAGGGTGGCAGACATAACGTTGAAAGCCGGCAAAACAAAAGCTCTGAGCGCCACGCTGAGCCCGTCTAAATCAACAGACAGTGTAACATATAAATCGTCAGACAAGTCTGTTGCAAAGGTGTCATCTTCCGGCAAAATAACAGCTGTTTCAGCCGGCAGCGCGGTAATAAGAGTCACCACATCTTCCGGCAAAACAGATTTCGTAAAGGTAAAGGTTACATGATTACGCCTGAATTTTTTCAATGCAAAAAGGCGAATAAAACAGCCCGGCTTACATAAGTTAAGTCGGGCTGCTTTTTTGCCAAACTTTCGGAAAAACTGCCTGCGCCAGACAGCAGGCGGCAGCGAAAAAACCCTTATTTAATGTCTTTATTTGGCATAACTTGCCCATGACTGCTTGACATTAAAAGTGGCTGCTGTTATAATGTTAACGACTGAAACTTTGATTTGTTTTTAAATAAGCGGCAAATTAGGCATCTGCCGTTTCACTTTCATGCGGCTTGCAAAAGAGCAGCATTAAAATCGGGCGCGAAAAATTTTGAAAGCGGGTCTAAAAATTAATTATGTTAATGGAAAATTTGCTTGATGAAAAGCTAATCAGTGCCAAAATCACAAAAATATATTGGGAAAGAATTAATCTTTACATGGTGGTTCAGGTTACCGCGTCGGAAAATTACAGCATTCCCGAAGACCTGCAGTTTTATGCGGTGGCAAAAAACAACGCGCCGAAAGCCGTGTTTGAAAAAAAAGAGCTTGGCGGCGGCGAATATCTTTTGCAGCTGAATGTTACCAACACGGGCAACAAGCGCGTGCTGCCGAATTCAACATATAAAATAATGCTTGGCAGCGGCACGTCCCAGCTTTGCCGCGCCGTGGCAGACCCTGAAATTGTTAAAAGTATTGACGACTATTCGCGCACATTTCCCTATAGCAACCGCACATGCGTTTACACAGTTACCTTTTTTATTGAAGAAAATGACGACGAACTTGACATTGCCATGATTGTCATAGCCGCCAAAGAAACACGTTCGGGATTTCCGCGGCTTAAAATAAAAAAACTGTTAAAAATAAAAGCGCCTAAAAAATATATTAAAGACAACCGGCGCGACATAATTATATTGTTTTATAAAATTTTCAGGCGCATTTACGGCAAAAAATGCAAGGGCAATCTTTTATTTATGAGCGAACAAAACGCCACGCTTAATTCAAACCAGCTTGCCGTTATAAACCGCATTAAGCAACGCGGGCTTGACAAAGAATTTAACATAATGGTTTCCACGCGCACAACCATAATTAAAAAATACCGCCTGAAAAACTGGATTGCCTTTGTCAGAAAGCTTGCAATGGCAGAATATATTTTTCTTGACGACCATGTGCCGGCTTTCGACTGGCTCAAGCTCAATAACGACACCACAATAGTGCAGCTTTGGCACGCTGGCGCGGGCTTCAAGTCAAGCGGCTACAGCAGGTGGGGGCATCTTGGCTGCCCGGCGCCTGTTTCATGCCACCGCCAATATGATTACGGCATTGCGGGGTCGCGCAACATTGCCCATTTCTTTTCAGAAGTTTTCGGCATTAACACAGACAGAATTTTGCCCACCGGCATGCCGAGAATGGACGAATATTTAAACGAAAGCTACAGGGGCGCAAAGGTTAAAGAGCTTTATGAAAAATACCCGCAATGCAAGGGAAAAAAGGTAATGCTCTTTGCCCCGACTTACCGCGGCAAAAACAGAAAATCTGCCTATTACCCGCTTGAGTTGCTTGATTACGAAAGGCTTTATGACTATTGCAGGAAAAACGGCTGGGTATTTCTGTTTAAGCTGCACCCTTGGGTGGCAGACCCTGTTGAAATCAGCGAACAATATAATGATTTAATGTTTGACGTGGGCGATTACCCGAACATAAACGATTTGTTTTATATAACAGATTTGCTTATAACAGACTATTCGTCTAATATTTTTGAATATTCGCTTATGAAACGGCCCATGCTGTTTTTTGCGTTTGACAAAATTCAATATTCGTTTTCCAGGGGCTTTCACCGTGATTATGACGAATCTGCGCCTGGCAAGGTTTGCGAAACGTTTGACGAACTTATGGCCGCCATTGAAAACGAAGATTATGAATTTGAAAAGGTGCAGGTTTATATTGACAACCAGTTTGACTATATTGACACCGGCGCTTCAGACAGAGTTATAGACTGGATTTTGCTTGACAAAATGCCGCAGGAGCTGCGCAGCGCAATAGACAGCCATGACGAGGCAGTTCAAAGTCTTAAAAAATTAAGCTTTAAAATTCCGAAAAATAAGCCTGAAGATGAACTGAATCAGGGCGATGAAAGCCAAAGCGCACAGCCGGCGCAGGAAAACAAAGAGCAATAATTTAGGGGGAATGCCCCGTCTCGTAAGGCTTCTGGGGCAGATTTTAAAGGAGCGGTGAGTGCAATCTTCCGCTGGGGGGCGGCAGCGGCTGGCACCCCAGGTTGAATAACTTTCAAGCCCTTATTGAAACAAATAAATAAAAGAGGTGCATTTTATGAATATAGCAATGATTTTTGCAGGCGGCAGCGGTGTTCGCATGGGTGCGGGCGTGCCAAAGCAATTCCTTGAAATCAACGGCAAGCCTGTTGTAATTCACACCCTGGAATTATTTCAATATCATTCAATGATTGACAAAATCTATATTTCCGTTTTGGCGGAATATATAGACTATATGAAAATTCTTATAGATGAATATCATATAGACAAGGTTGAAGCCGTTGTGCCCGGCGGCGAAACCGCGCAGGATTCCATTTATAATGTTCTTAAAAAAGCGTCTGAAGAAAACCCTGAAGATTCGGTGGTTTTGTTGCATGACGGCGTGCGCCCCTATATAAACGGCGACGTTATAACCAGAAACATTGAATCTGTTAAAAAGCACGGCAGCGCCATTACCAGCACTTTAAGCTATGAAACCGTTGTAATCAGCAAAGACGGCAGCAAGGTAGACAGCGCGCCGCTGCGCAGCCAGGCGTTCACGGCGCAGGCGCCGCAGTCTTTTTATCTTAAAGACATTTTAGACGCGCATGAATGCATAAGAAAAAGCCCGAACGGTTATGAAAACATGGTTGACGCATGCACTATTATGAAAACGCTGGGGCGCGACGTGCACCTGGTGGAAGGCAACCGTGGTAATATAAAGGTTACCACGCCCGAAGACGTTTATATTTTCAGGGGCCTTTTGCAATATAAAGAAAACGAGCAGGCGTTTGGCTTTGGCCTTACAAACAGAATTGAAGCCAAGATGAACCACTATAAAAAAGACAGCGAATAAGCTATAAGGCGCTGCTGCGGGGTGAATATATGGGTAATATTGAAAACAGCGTTTTAAAAGAAGATATCGGCATAATAGCTTATTCAATTGACTTTGAAAAGCTTTGCAACAAAACGGTGCTTGTAACAGGCGCCACCGGCTTGCTGGGCTCTTTAGCCGTTAAGTCGCTTCTTACTGTTGAAGCTCAAAAGCATATAGGCTTAAAGGTAATAGCATGGGCTCGCAGCCCGGAAAAGGCAAATGCCGTTTTTGCGCAATATGCAAAAACCGGCGCTCTTGCATTTGCATTTGGCGACATAACCGAAACGCCGGCGCTTGCAAAAAAAATTGACTATATTATTCACACGGCCAGCGCCACAAGTTCTAAATATTTCGTTTCCAACCCGGTTGAAACCATTGGCACTGCATTGAAAGGCACTGAAAATGTGCTTGAAATTGCCAAAAGCAGGCAAGCCGAGTCAGTGCTTTACCTGTCTTCCCTGGAAGTTTACGGCACGCCCGGCGGCAAGGCAGACACCGTGTCGGAAGACGATTACGGCTATATAGACCCGCTCAGCCCGCGCAGCAGCTATTCCGAAGGCAAACGCATGGCTGAATGCCTGTGCGCGTCATATGCCGCAGAATATGGCGTAAATGTTAAAATCGCAAGGCTGGCACAGACTTTCGGCGCAGGCGTTGAATATAACGACGGCAGGGTTTTTGCCGAATTTGCACGCTGTGCCATTGAAAAGAAAGACATAGTGCTGCATACACCCGGCAATACAGTTCGTTCCTATTGCTACACGGCAGACGCTATCAGCGCGCTTTTCACCATTTTGTTTAAGGGCGAAAAGGGCAGGGCATACAATGTTGCAAACCGTGCCACCGCATGCTCTATTAAAGAAATGGCACAGCTTGTTGCAGACACCTTTAAAGATTCTGAAATCGGTGTTAAAATAGAAATTCCCGAAAACATTGCGTCTTTCGGCTACAACCCCGAAATGGTTATAAAAATTGACCCCACATGCCTTGAACAGCTCGGCTGGCAGCCGAAATTTTCGCTGAAAGACATGTATGAAAGAACAGTCAGGTCAATGACTGAGTGTTGACTTAAAGGGCTGTGTACAAATAAAAACAAAAGCCGCCTATGGCGGCTTTTTAATATGCATATATGGCTTTTAAAATACCCGCATTGTAATGCGAAAAGAAAAGCGCCGGGCAAAAAGCTTTACCTTTTTTTAATTTCCGGCACCGGCGCGCCGGGCAAAGGCGCTGCTTTTGCGCTGCGGCGGCTGAAATTACTGGCGGCAAGCAAAATATAAGCCGTAAAAACGGGCAGGGTTTCAATCAGGGCATTTTCTTTAAAAATAAGCAGGCAAATCAGGGCGCCAAGCAGCACCGCCGCGGTTACGGCGGCAAATATTACAAACAGCACGCCCTTTTTTCTGCACAAAATAAATAGCAAAAAGATTACCAGCCCTATTGAAACAGAAAAAACCAGCGAGCCGGTGCAGTGCAGGTAATATTCAAGCCTTTTGCCATAGTCAAAGTCGCATGTTAGAGTCAGCGCCATGCCCACGCCGGAAACAGCTAAAAACGGTATGTATATTTTGCTTTTTGTGTGCATTATATATGCAGCTGCAATATTAAACGCAAGTGCGCTGTAAGTCAGCAGCCCCCAGAAAGTAAACAGCACCGGGTGTTTGAGCCCTATTGCGGAAAGCGCGCCGCTGTTTTGATAAGGAATGCCGAGGCGCATGTACCACAGCGTATATATTGCGGCAGCGGCCATAAGCAGCACGCCGCAGACTTTTTTCATGTGCCACACCCCCGTCAGATACAATTTTATATTGTTTCATCTAAAAAGTCAATCGCATGCTTAATTTACAGAAAACGCGTTCGGCTAAGACGGCATAAACGGGGCGTGGCATTGCCACAATGCCAAAATTCTATATCAATAAATATTTTTTGTTTACAAAGGCAAAGCAATTTGTTATAATCTGTGTTAGAGCACAAGCAATCGCAAGTTATGGAACACCGCATAATGCAATGTTGTTTTCACCCCGGCGCTGCCGGCTTGGCTTGCGGTTAACTGAGCGCCAGTAAAGGAGAATTTAAATGGACATAACATTCAAACGAATTTTGCTTAAGCTTTCCGGCGAAGTGCTGGCCGGCGCAAAGGGTTCCGGCATAGACGGCGACACCGTTATTAAAATATGCGCGTCTGTAAAAAAAGTTGCAGACATGGGCGTGCAGGTCGGCATAGTTGTCGGCGGCGGCAATTTCTGGCGCGGCAGAACAAGTGAAAATATGGAACGTGCGCGGGCAGACCATATCGGCATGCTGGCAACGGCAATGAATTCGCTTGCGCTGTGCGACGCGTTTGAGCAGCTTGGGGCAGACGTAAGGGTGCAAACCGCCATTGAAATGCGCCAGATAGCAGAGCCCTATATCAGAAGCAAAGCAATTCGCCATTTTGAAAAGGGGCGCATAGTTATATTCGGCTGCGGCACGGGCTCGCCTTTCTTTTCAACAGACACGGCTGCGGCGTTGCGCGCGGTTGAAATTAACGCAGATGTGCTGCTCAAGGCCACTAATGTTGACGGGATTTATGACAAAGACCCCAACAAATTTTCAGACGCGGTTAAATTTAATTCGCTTACATTTAAGGACGCGCTCAACCGTGACCTTAAGGTTATGGATTCAACAGCGTTTTCACTGTGCAAAGACAACGATATGCCTATACTTGTTTTCAGCCTTTCAGAGCCTGACAATATAGTAAAAGCGGCGTCCGGAAAAGACATTGGCACATTGGTTAAAAACGGCTGATATATAAAAGCTGAAAGCCTAAGCATTATTATGCGGGAATATACATTTAAATAAATATTTATTAAAGAGAGGAATTTTTATGGAAGCATTATTTGACAAAACCAAGTCTAAAATGGAAAAATGCCTTGATTCACTTGAACGTGATTACAAAGCTATCCGCGCCGGCAGGGCAAACCCCAGCGTGCTTGACAGAATCAGCGTTGATTATTACGGCTGCCCGACTCCTATTAACCAAATGGCGGCAATCAGCGCCCCGGAAGCCAGAATGCTGCTTATTCAGCCGTGGGACCAGTCAACCCTGAAAGATATTGAACGCGCCATAAACACGTCTGATTTGGGCATAAACCCAAGTAATGACGGAAAGGTTATAAGGCTTGTTTTCCCCGCGCTTAATGAAGAAAGGCGCAAAGAGCTTGTAAAAGATGTGTCAAAGCGCTGTGAAGAGGCAAAGGTGGCAATCAGAAACATACGCCGCGACGCTATGGACGAACTTAAAAAAATGAAAAAAAGCAGTGAAATCACTGAAGACGACCAGAAAAACGGTGAAGAAAAGCTGCAAAAAATTACAGACAGCTATACAAAGCAGGCAGAGGAAATAGGAAGCGCCAAGGAAAAGGAAATTATAACGATTTAAGCTGCCCAAACAAGCGGTGCCGGCGCATTCCCTTGCGGCGTCCTGCTGAAAGGCATAAATTAAAAACCGGGGGCATAAATGCCGTGCGGTAGCTGCCGCTTTACAATATGCGGGGCGTTTTTGCCGAATAAATGCACAGCAGCGTTTTAAAAGGCGCGGCTGTGCTGTTTGATATTAAAGTAAAAGAAAGGGTTATTACAATGAAACTTGATTCCATTTGCGTTCAGGGCGCATATAAACCAAAAAACGGGGAACCGCGGGTTATGCCCATTGTTCAAAGCACGACGTTTAAATATGATTCATCTGTTGAAATGGGCAATTTGTTTGATTTAAAGGAAAGCGGCTATTTTTACTCTCGCCTGCAAAACCCAACATGCGACCTTACAGCGGCCAAGATAACCGCGCTTGAAGGCGGGGCCGCCGGTATGCTGACAGGCTCAGGGCAGGCGGCAAACTTTTATGCAGTGTTCAACATTGCGCATGCGGGTGACCATATTGTGTCTTCATCTGCAATTTACGGCGGGACATATAACCTGTTTAACGTAACTATGAAAAAGCTTGGCATTGACTTTACATTTGTGTCGCCGCATGCTACGGCAGACGAATTGCAGGCGGCAATTCGCCCCAACACAAAGGCTATTTTCGGCGAAACCATTTCAAACCCAAGTCTTGATATACTTGACATTGAAGTTTTTGCCGCCGTTGCGCATAAAAACGGCCTGCCGCTTATTATAGACAACACTTTTCCAACGCCGATAAACTGCCGCGTGTTTGATTTCGGCGCTGACATTGCCACGCATTCAACCACCAAATATATGGAAGGGCACGCCGGAACAATCGGCGGCGCAATAGTTGACAGCGGCAATTTTGACTGGGCGCAAAACGACAAATTCCCCGGGCTCACCACCCCGGACGACAGCTACCACGGCATTGTTTACACTGAAAGCTTCGGCAAGGCGGCATATATAACAAAAGCCACGGCGCAGCTTATGCGCGACCTGGGCTCTGTGCAGTCGCCTGCAAATGCATTTTTACTGAATGTCGGGCTTGAAACCCTGCATCTCAGAATGCAGCGCCACTGTGAAAATGCAAAAAGGGTTGCCGCATATCTGCAAAACCACCCGAAAATCAGCAGCGTTAAATGCGCAATGCTTGAAAACGACAGCCAGCATGAGCTCGCGCAGAAATATATGCCAAACGGCACCTGCGGCGTTGTTTCGTTTGCTGTTAAGGGCGGGCGCAGGGCGGCCACTGTGTTTATGGATTCGCTAAAGCTTGCCGCAATAGTAACTCATGTTGCAGACGCGCGCACGTGCTGCCTGCACCCCGCGTCCACAACGCACCGCCAGCTCAGTGAATCTGAGCTGCTCGAATGCGGCGTCAGCCCTGACCTTGTGCGCTTTTCCTGCGGAATTGAAAGCGCAGACGATATTATTGCAGACATTGAAAGCGCGCTTGAAAAAATTTAAGTTTGGTGTTTAATGTGGTAAAAATGAAAGACAAAATACACACCGGTGAATTGTATTTGCCTGATGACCCTGAAATTATGTTAAAGCAGGGTAAATGCCTTGCAAGGCTCAAAAGGTTTAACAAAATTTCACCCGTGCGCTTATTGGCCCGGCAAAGGCTTTTGAAAAAAATGTTTGCCGAAATAGGCAAAAATTGTTATATTGAATCTCCGTTTCATGCTAATTTCGGCGGGGCAAACGTTCATTTCGGCGACAATGTTTATGCAAATTTCAACCTTACCATGGTTGACGACACGCATATTTATGTGGGCAGCCACACCATGTTCGGGCCAAATGTAACTGTGGCAACAGCCGGCCACCCGATTTTACCGCAGCTCAGGCAACAAAATTACCAATATAATATGCCTGTGCGCATAGGCGAAAACTGCTGGATAGGCGCAGGCGCGTTGATAATGCCGGGCGTCACTATAGGCGACAATGTGGTGGTTGGCGCCGGCAGCGTGGTTACAAAAGATTTGCCAAGTAACACAGTTGCAGTGGGCAACCCCTGCCGCGTTATGCGCAATGTTAATGAAAAAGATAAAGAATATTATTTTAAAGACAGAAGAATTAACTGGGGCGAAATTTAAATATTTAAACAGCGGCAAGTCCGTAATGCGGTGTTGTTTTAATAAGGGCTTTACAGCCCTGTTAAACGCGGCAACCGGCAGCCGCTGCCGCCCCGGCGGGTATTGTGTTTGCCGCTGATTAAAAACAGCCCCGCCGCCTGTAGAGCCGGTGGGCATTTTTACCTTAAGTTACCCCTTGTCTACAGAGCTTCTTATGTCGTCAAGCACTTTCTTTTCAATTCTTGACACATAGCTGCGGCTGATATTAAGCTTTTTTGCTATTTCGCGCTGAGTCAGCGGCTTTTTATTGTTAAGCCCGTAACGCAGAATTATTATTTGTTTTTCTCTTGAATCAGCCATGTTTTCAATTATTTCAGACACCTTTTCCCAGCGCACCTTGTTTTCAAGATTTTCGGCAAGGTCACTTGAATCGCTTATAGTGTCGCCGATTGTAAGGGAATTCCCGTCACGGTCTACTTCAATCGGCTCGCTTAGCGAAACGTCGGTCGAATTTTTTTTTATATTTCTGAAATACATAAGCACTTCGTTTTCTATGCAGCGGCTGGCATATGTGGCAAGGCGAATTCCTTTGTCTGCTTTAAAGCTGTCAATTGCTTTTATTAGCCCTATTGTGCCTATTGAAATCAAATCGTCTGTGTCGTTGGTTTTTGAATAGTATTTTTTCACAATATGGCTGACAAGGCGCAGGTTGCGTTCAATAAGCGTTGCCCGCGCTGCAGAATCGCCTGCTTGCAGCTTTGCAAGCTCTTCGGCTTCCTCTTTTGGCGACAACGGCTTCGGAAAGCTTGAATTGTTGCCTATATGTAATATAAAATAAAGCAGATTTGCGCCCAAAAAAGAAAGAATTGCAGAAAACATTTTCATCACCGCTATATAATATGAAAAATTTAAAACATAATTGCAATAAAAAAGGAAATATTTACTTTATGCGTCAGCCCCAATGCCGCTTTTACCAATGGCGGCGCCAAACTTGCTGAATTTGTGTATTTTTGCCAAAGGCGCCTAAAATGCTTGACATGGGGCGGCGGCAATGTTAAACTATAAGGCAATATTCCTATTATATTCATAGGAATAAATACCGGCAGAAACTTTTCTGCATTTGCCGCGCGGCAGCAGCACCGGCGTGCTCAGCGCGGCTGCGGTTAATATTTGCCCAGTGTTGATGTTCGGGCAAGAACTTTATTAAATTCCTTGAAAGGTTGTTGTAATATGTATGATGTTGTTATTATAGGCGCCGGCATGTCCGGGCTGACAGCGGCTATTTATTGCGCGCGCGCAGGCGTCAGTTTTATTGTGCTTGAGCAAGACGGCTGGGGCGGCGGCCAAATTACATCTGCACACCATGTTGAAAATTACCCTGCCGTTTCAGCAGTTACCGGGGCATATCTGGGCGAGGCGCTCAGGCACCAGGCGCTGGACCTTGGGTGTAAAATAGAGCAGGGAATAGTCAGCCGGGTTGTTGATTTCGGCGAATACAAAAAAATAATTTTACATTCGGGCATGGAAATCAAAACGCATGTTGTTATTGCGGCAACAGGCGCGCAGCCCAAAAAACTGGGTGTGCCCGGCGAAGAGCGGCTGCTTGGCAGGGGCGTTTCATACTGCGCTGTGTGCGACGGCGCGTTTTTTGCCAAAAAAGGCGCTTTTGTAATAGGCGGCGGCGACACAGCTGTGGAAGACGCTATTTATCTTGCCGACATTTGCCAAAATGTAACCGTGGTGCACAGGCGGCAGGGATTTCGCGCAGCAAAATCAAGAGTCGCCCATTTAAAAACGCTTAAAAATGTGAATATACGCACCGGTGAAACGCTAAGTTCCATTACAGGTGAAGACATGGTTGACGGCGTTGAATTGTCTTGCGGCGGGAAAATGCGGCATTTTGACGCGCAATGTGTGTTTATAGCAGTCGGCAGCGAGCCGCAGACAGGCTATTTGGCAGATTTGCCGCTTGAATTAGACGCCGGCTATATAGTGGCCGGGGAAAGCTGTAAAACCGCCGTGCCGGGCATTTATGCCGCCGGCGACATAAGAAAAAAAGAGCTTCGCCAGGCAGTAACCGCTGCGGCTGACGGGGCCAATGCCGCGTTCAGCGCGCTGCAATTTTTGCAGGAGCAAAGAAATGCTTAATCAGTTTTCAAGAACAGAGCTTTTAATAGGCCAAGACGCTGTAAGAAAGCTTGCGTGTTCGCGCGTGGCGGTGTTTGGCGTTGGCGGCGTGGGCGGCTATGCTGCTGAAGCCCTTGCGCGCTCAGGCGTGGGCACTCTTGACTTAATAGACGACGACAAAGTGTGCCTTACAAATATAAACCGCCAGATACATGCGCTTTACAGCACATTGGGGCAGTATAAGGTTGACGTTGCAAAAGCCCGCTGCCTTGACATTAACCCAAATGCCGTGGTAAATACATATAAAATATTTTATTCGCCCGCCACACAGTCGCAGTTTGACTTTTGTCAATATGACTATGTGGTTGACGCTATTGACACGGTAACGGGCAAAATTGCGCTTGTAATGCAGGCAAAAGAAAGCGGCACGCCCATTATAAGCTCAATGGGCGCCGGAAATAAAATGAACGCCGCTGCTTTTGAAGTCGCAGATATTTACGAAACATCTGTCTGCCCACTGGCAAAGGTTATGCGCAGGGAACTTAAGCGCCGCGCGGTTTCAGAGCTTAAGGTGGTATATTCAAAGGAAGTTCCCGTTACCCCTGATGCGAGCGAAGCTGCAAGCTGCAAAAACAACTGCATATGTCCGCCGGGCACTGCCAGAAACTGTGCTGCGCGCCGCCAGATTCCCGGCAGCAATGCGTTTGTGCCGGGTGTAGCGGGGCTTATTATTGCCGGCGAAGTTATAGGCGACTTAATAAAATAACTTAGGGGGCAATGTCACCCGCCTCTACAGGCGGCGGGGTCCGACATTTAATCAGCGGTGAGTACAATCTCCCGCTTGGGAGCGGTAACGCCCTGTCGCTTGCCAAGTTGAATAACGGGCAAGCCCTTACTGAAATGGCGGGTATATTGCTAAAAAACAACTAAATCCGCCGTGCAATTTGCACGGCGGATTTTAGTTTGCTCAATAAATGGCATTTTAGCTTAGTTATTCAGCTTTGCTTTTTAAATGTCAATTTCAAGCCCAACCGGGCAGTGGTCGCTGCCCATAATCTGTGGGTAAATCAATGCGTCTTTAATATTTTCGCTGATGTCGCTTGAAACTATAAAATAGTCTATGCGCCAGCCTATATTTCTTTGACGCGCGTTTGCCATGTAAGACCACCAGCTGTAAGCGCCCTCTTTGTCAGGGTATAAATATCTGAAGCTGTCTGTAAATCCGGCTTGCAGCAGCTCGCTCATTTTTTCGCGCTCTTCATTGGTAAAACCGGCGTTCCCCATGTTTGGCTTCGGGTTTTTCAGGTCTATTTCCTTGTGGGCAACATTTAAGTCGCCGCACATAATCACGCTTTTTTCGGTGCTGAGCCCCAGCAGGTATTTTCTTATTTCATCTTCCCAAACCTGGCGGTAGGGCAGCCTTTCAAGTTCGCGCTTTGAATTTGGCGTGTATATGGTGACTAAATAATAATTTTCAAATTCAAGAGTTATGACCCGCCCCTCGTTGTCATGCTCTTCCATGCCAATGCCGAATTTCACAGACAGGGGTTTTTTCTTTGTAAACACGGCCGTGCCGGAATAGCCCTTTCTTTCAGCGCTGTTCCAGAAAGATGTGTAACCGTCAAATTCAAGCTCTATCTGCCCGGGTTGGCATTTTGTTTCCTGAATACAGAAAATATCTGCGTCAATATCATTAAAAAAGTCGCGAAAGCCCTTGTTGACGCATGCCCTTATGCCGTTTACATTCCAAGAAATAAATTTCATATTTTAACTCCAGTTAATCGTCAAAATCGCCGGCGTTTTCCCAGTTGTGCCAAATGTCCTGAACATCGTCATTGTCTTCAAACATTTCTATCATTCGGCTCATTTTTTGTATGTCTGTTTCATTGTCAAGGCGCGTATATGTGGCGGGCACATATGCACTTTCGGCAGAAGCTATGTTGAAAGAAGCTTTTTCAAGCGCTTCACGCACTGTTCCAAGGTCGCCCGGCTCTGTGCGAATTTCAAAATAATCTTCATCGTCGTCTATAAAATCGGCAGCGCCCGCTTCAAGCGCGGCTTCCATAACCGCGTCTTCATCAGCGCCGTCTTTTTCCACCAAAATTATGCCCTGCTTTGAAAACATAAATAAAACAGAGCCCTGCGCGCCCATGTTTCCGCCCGCCTTGTCAAAATAATGGCGCACTTCGCCCGCCGTGCGGTTTCTGTTATCTGTCAGCGCTTCAACCACAACCGCCACGCCGCCGGGGCCGTAGCCCTCATATATAACTTCCTCATAATTTGCGCCTGCAGAGTCGCCTGCGGCTTTTTTAAGCATGCGCTCAATATTGTCGTTTGGCACATTGTTTTGCTTTGCCTTGGCAATAATGTCTTTAAGCCTTGTGTTTACAGCAGGGTCAGCCCCGCCGTTTTTAACTGCAACGGCAAGCTCGCGCCCGATTTTTGTAAACACCTTGGCGCGTGCGGCGTCATTGGCGCCTTTTTTTCTTTTAATTGTGCTCCATTTTGAATGGCCGCTCATTATAACACTTCCAAATTAATTTTTTGCAGGCGAATTAAACTGCGTCAGCCACGCCCGATACCTAAAAATTTTAACATATCCGCCCGCGTCTTTCAAGAGTAAATTAGTAATAAGTTTTTTCCCTGCCGAAATCTGCACTTGTATAATAAAAAATTATATGTTATTATATTCACCAAGGGCCGCCACGTTTAGCTTTTTGCCCGGCGTTTTGCTAAATTTGCCCAAAGCGCCGGCAGCTTTACATTAACGGCTTTGCCGAATTTTATTTAAGAGGTGTATATATGTTTCCTGACTATTATGATTCAATCGGTAAGGTTGCCGAAACCGATAAAGAGGTTGCAGACGCAATGGCGCTTGAACTTAAGCGGCAGCGCGAAAATATTGAGCTTATCGCTTCGGAAAACCTTGTTTCGCCGCAGGTCATGGCGGCAATGGGCAGCGTTTTAACAAATAAATATGCAGAGGGTCTGCCCGGCAAGCGCTATTACGGCGGCTGCCAATATGTTGATATTGTTGAAAACATAGCCATAAAAAGAGCTTGCGAATTGTTTCACGCAAATTATGCAAATGTTCAGGCACATTCGGGCGCGCAGGCAAACACGGCGGTTTATCTTGCGCTGCTCAAGCCGGGCGATACGGTTATGGGCATGAGCCTTGACAACGGCGGGCATCTTACACATGGCTCGCCCGCTAATATAAGCGGCAAATATTTCAACTTTGTGCCTTACGGGGTTGACGATAACGGCTTTATTGACCTTGCCGCTTTCGCAAAGCAGGTAAACAAAGTTAAGCCCAAGCTCATTGTGGCGGGCGCGTCCGCTTACCCCAGGGCTATTGATTTTAAAACCATGGCTGACATTGCGCATGCAAACGGCGCTATGTTTATGGTTGACATGGCTCACATAGCCGGGCTCGTTGCCGCCGGGCTGCACCAAAACCCGGTGCCTTATGCAGACGTTGTAACAACCACAACCCACAAAACACTCAGGGGCCCAAGGGGCGGGCTGATTCTTTGCAATAATGAATATCTTATTAAAAAGCTCAATTCAGCGGTTTTTCCAGGCACACAGGGCGGGCCGTTAATGCATGTAATTGCGGGCAAGGCCGTTTGCTTCGGCGAAGCTCTTAAAAGCGATTTCGCCCAATATCAGCAGCGCGTTATAAATAACGCCCAAGCGCTTGCCAAGGGGCTTTTAAGCCGTGGGCTCAACTTGGTGTCGGGCGGCACAGACAACCATCTTGTGCTGCTGTCTTTAATCGGCACAGGGGTTACCGGCAAGGAACTTGAAGCCCGGCTTGATGAAGTGCATATTACGCTTAACAAAAACACTGTGCCCAACGAACCGCTGTCGCCGTTCGTAACGTCAGGCGTGCGCATTGGCACACCGGCCGCCACAACAAGGGGCCTTGGCGAAGAAGATTTTGACAAAATTTCAGAATATATTTATCTTGCGATAACCGACTTTGAAAACAACCGGGAATACATTACAAATTCGGTTGCCGAAATCTGCAAAAAATACCCGCTTTACCAATAACTTAGGCAATCCCTTATTGAATTTGATGATGCCACGGAAACGGAAGTGAAAGCGTGACAGCTCTTTTTGCAAAAATATTCGGCGGCGTTATGGGCTTTTTCTATAGCTTTCTTAAGCTGAAAAAGGCAAAAAACAAAGTCACATTTATTTCCCGCCAGGGAAATGCCGTGCCGAAAGATTTTGAATTGATAGCCGGCCAGCTTGAAAAAAATTACCCGCAATATGAAATTAAAATGCTGTGTAAAGTCATACCCGGCTCTTTTTTCGGGAAAGTCGGTTATGTTTTTCATATGTTTTCACAGATGAATGCAATGGCAACTTCCAAAGTGCTGGTGCTTGACGGGTATTGCATTTTAGCTTCCATGCTGCGGCATAAAAACGAACTTAAAATAATACAGCTTTGGCATGCGCTTGGCGCTTTTAAGCGGTTCGGCAAATCAATTCTTGACATGCCGGGCGGCAGCTCAACTGAAACGGCGCGGGCCTTTAAAATGCACAATAATTATGACTATATTGCGGCAAGCGGCGTAAAATGCGTGCCGCATTTTGCCGAAGCTTTCGGCCAGCGGGCTGAAAAATTTCTGCCCATTGGTTTGCCGCGAATGGACTTTTTGGCAGACCCGGTATATAAAACCGGGGCACAGCAAAGCGTTTTCAAAGCATACCCGCAGCTTGACAACGGCAAAAAAACCATTTTTTATGCCCCCACCTTTCGTGACAACGAAAATGCCACCCAAAGCTTAAGGGCAGCTGAAAATGAACTTATCTGCAATATTGATTACAGCCGCTTTAATCTTGTAATAAAACGCCACCCGGTTGATTTGGCTGATGAAACCGTGTGCACGTCCGGCGGCTGCGTGCAGGGAAACGCTGCGTCAAGCGCGCAGTTTATGGCAGCAAGCAGCGCCGTTATTACAGATTACAGTTCGGTTATCTATGAAGCTCTGCTGCTGGAAAAGCCTGTTTATATATTTTGCTTTGACGGTGAAGATTATATTGACGAACGCGGGTTTTACATTGATTTTTACAATGACATTCCCGCCGTTTTCGCAAAAAACGCCGCAGTCCTTGCCCAAAAGATTGCTGCCGGCGAAAGGTGCGGCAAAGAAAAAATACAGCAATTCAAAAAAGATTATGTAAACAAAAAATACCCTTGCATATCTTTTGTTTACGCCGAAATCATTGACGAACTTATCAGGGGCGTTTATGACGGGCGCTATAACTACAGGGGGGAATGGCTGTGAATAAAATCAAAGAAATTCTTTACCCCGTGCTGCAAAGGCTGCGCTTTTTGCCGTTTATTATTGCCTTTGAAAGCGCAAAACGGCGCAAATTGCAGGAAAACAAAATTTTAATGTTTACAAACGTGCGCGGCGAGCTCGGCGGTAATTTAAAGCAAATTAAAGATTATATAGAAAAAAAGCGCCTTGATTTTACAGTCACCGCCTACACGTCGCTTAATATGCCGCCAAAGCTGAAGCTCGCGCGTGAAGCGGCAACCAGCCGGTTTATTATGATTGACGATTTTGAGCCGGTGGCTTATGTAATGCGCCTTAGAAAAGGGCAGCAGCTCGTGCAGGTCTGGCATGGCATGGGCGCATTCAAAAAATTCGGCTACAGCAGAGACAGCGCCGTTAAAACTTCGCTTACTCATAAAAATTACACCAAGGCAATTGTTTCCGCGCCTGACATTGTTGCAATTTATCACGAAGCTTTTGCAATTCCCGAACACTGCATTTTACCCACCGGAATTCCAAGAACAGACTTGCTGTTTGACGGCGAATATATTGAAAAAACAAAGGCGCGCCTTTATGACAAATACCCCGGGCTCCTTGGTAAAAAAATTTGCCTTTTTGCGCCTACTTTTCGCGGCTCCGATGTAAAAGGCGCATATTACCCAGAAGGGCTTTTTGACGCTGAAAAGCTGGCGCGCGGGCTCGGCTCAGACTGGGCGGTGGTTACCAAATACCACCCGTTCATAAAAAACGCCCCGCACATTTGCACCGGCAATGTGGTTGACATGACATGCGAAAGGGAAATTAACGACATTTTGTTTATTACAGACGTGCTGGTGACAGACTATTCGTCTGTAATCTTTGAAAACGCCATAGTCGGCAACACACTGGTGCTTTACGCCCCTGATTTAGACGACTATTTTGATTCGCGCGGCTTTTATTTTGACTGGGGCACATATTGCTACGGCGCGTTTGTAAAAGATTTTGAAAGCCTTGCAAAAACGGTTAAAACTGCTGAAAACGACAGTGAAAAGCTTGCCGAATTCAGGCAGAAATTTACCGGCTGCTGCGACGGCAGGGCAACAGAGCGCTTTGTAAAAGAAATACTTGAAAATAAGGCGGTGTTAAAATGAACATTGAAATTTCAAAAAAATTTGCGGGCATTAAACCATCTGCCGTAAGGGAAATATTAAAGACTACAAACGACCCTGAAATGATTGCCTTTGCCGGCGGCTCGCCTGCAACAGAGGCGTTTCCGTGCGACGCGGTCAGAAAAATTTCCAATGAAATTCTTACTGAAAACGCCCAAAGCGCGCTGGTTTACGGCGTGTCAGAGGGCTATGAGCCCTTACGCCGGAATGTGGCGGACTGGCTTTTGAAATATGAGGGCATAAATTCAGAAAATGACAGTATAATTATTACGTCGGGCGGCACCCAGGTTATGGACCTTGCGGCAAGGGTGCTTTTGTCAGAGGGCGACGCGGTTATATGCGAAGACCCGTCTTTTGTTGGGTCGCTCAATTGCTTTCGTTCGCACGGCTGCGGCGTTGTCGGCGTGCCGATAGACAGCGACGGCATGAACATTAATTCGCTTGAACAGGCTGTAAAAAGCAACAAAAACGCCAAGGCTATATATACAATTCCTAACTTTCAAAACCCCGGCGGCACAACGCTGAGCCTTGAAAAAAGAAAACAGATGTACCGAATCGCAAAAGAAAACCACCTTGTTATTATTGAAGACAACCCATATGGCAGCCTGCGCGTTTCAGGCAAAAACGTCAGTGCAATAAAGAGCTTTGACAGCGAATCTTTGGTTGTTTATGCCGGCTCGTTTTCAAAGGTGCTTGCCCCCGGAATAAGGGTTGCATATGCTGCCGTGCCGAAACAGATAGCAGGTGCTTTCACAATAGCAAAGCAGGTGTCTGACGTGCACACAGGCGTTTTAAACCAAATGATTGTGTCGCGCTGGTTAAGCGAATATGACATTGACAGCCATCTTGAAAGCATTCGCCGGATATACAGAAAAAAGCTTGACTTAATGTGCAGCTGTCTTGACGAATATTGCGCTGACTTTATAAGCTACGTCCGCCCAGAGGGCGGGCTGTTCATCTGGGCAAAGCTTGATGACGGCATTGACATGTTGCAATATGTAAAAAAGCTTATAGATAAAAAGGTGGCGGTTGTGCCGGGCAGTGCTTTTATGTGCAATGACGCGGCGAAATGCAACCATATCAGGCTCAATTTTTCAACCCCAAGTGAAGTTGACATAATAAAGGGCGTTAAAATAATGGCTGACACAGCCAAACAGTAAAGGAAGCGTTACACATGGAAAATGAAAAAAGAAAAAGAAGCTTATCGCTGATTCAGCCGACTTCCGTGGCGACGCTCGGCAATTATTTGGGCGCCATGAAAGGCTGGCCGTCTTTCCAGCAGGAATATGACACCATTTACGGCGTTGCAGATTTGCATTCAATTACAATAAGGCAAGACCCACAGCAGCTCAGGCGGCAAATAAATGAGCTTTACGCCATGCTTCTTGCAATAGGGCTTGAGCCTGAAGCGGGCATAATTTTTATTCAGTCACAGGTCAGCGCGCATGCAAGTCTTGCGTGGATTTTAAATTGCTACACGCAGTTCGGCGAACTGTCAAGAATGACTCAATTCAAGGAAAAGTCGCAAAAGCACAGCGACAATATCAATGCCGGGCTTTTCACATATCCGTGCCTTATGGCTGCTGACATTTTGCTTTATCGTTCAGACATTGTGCCTGTGGGAGACGACCAAAAGCAGCATGTTGAAATATGCCGCGATATAGCTGTGCGCTTTAATAACATTTACGGAAATGTGTTCACGGTGCCCGAACCATATTTTCCAAAAAGCGGCAAGCGCATTATGAGCCTTGCAAACCCCGGCGCTAAAATGAGCAAGTCTGACCCCAACCCCAAAGGCACGGTTTATATTACAGACTCTCCGGAAGTCATAATGAAAAAATTCAAAAGCGCCGTAACAGACAGTGAAATGTCGGTAAGATTTGCCCCCGGTAAAGACGGAGTTAATAATCTTATGACAATTTATTCGGCGGTTACAGGCAAAAGCTTTGAAACCATTGAAAGCGAATTTGCCAATAAGGGCTACGGCGACTTCAAAAAGGCGGTTGGCGAAGCTGTGGTTGAAGAGCTGCGCCCCGTCAGGGAAAAATACAATCGCCTGCTGGGCGAAAAAGATTATCTTGCCGCCTGCCAGAAAACCGGCGCAGAAAGGGCAAGGCGCATTTCAGACGCCACACTGAACAAAGTAATGAAAAAAGTCGGTTTCATTGTTTAAAAACCGCAGCTTTCATTTTTTTCAGGGGGTTTTATGGGCATTTTTTCAAGCCACATAAAAAATGCGCTTTTGCTGGTGTTAATAGCCCTGCTGTTTTATATACCGGCGCGGGTAATAAAATTAAAAAAGCTTTCCTTGTGTGGTGACCCGAAAACTGAAATTATAAGGCTTGCGTTTGTGATTTATTGCTTTGCGCTTGCCGGCGGGCTGCTTTCACCGGCTTCATATGGCATAGACAGCTATGACGCGGGCTGCTATTTATATATTTTTTTGCCTGATGAAAAGTCGCTGAATATAATTCCTTTTTACACAATAAGCCGGCAGATAAAATACAGCGTTAACGGCGCGGGGCTTTACCCCGGCGCATTTTCCAACTTAATTGCAAACCTGTTTATTTTAATGCCATTGCCGCTTTTTATGCACGCCTTAAATAAAAATATTAATAGCCGGCAGTGCCTTTTGATTTGCTTTTTTGCGATTGCCGGCGTTGAATTTATTCAATATTTTATTGGCCGCGCCGCAGATATTGACGACATTATTTTAAACATGTGCGGCGCTGTAATCGGCGTTTTGCTTTATGAAGCGAATCAAAAGAAAAAATTCAAAAAATCGGCAATATAAACGCATAAACCAAACCAATAGCTCAAAAAGAACGCCCAACGCAAGAAAACACGGGCATTTTTCAAAAATACAGCCGCAGCTTAAAGCTGCGGCATGTTTTTTAGTCGCGGCGCCTAATAAAATGCAAGTGATAGGCGCTGCCGCCCCCAGCGGGAGATTGTACTCACCGCCGCTTAAAAACCGCCCCGCCGCCTGTAGAGGCAGCGTGGGGCATTTTTTGCCTAAATTATACCGACAAACAGCTCGTCAATAATGTCCCTCAAATATTTTCCGAAAAACATTTGCTGACGTTTCATTGTCAATATACTGTCATATTCTTTAACGCTCCCATTATGTTCAACGATTATTTTATGGTCATTATTATTTATAATATATTGTTCATTTTTCAAAGAAAAAATAACAGTTTTAGCCTGCAAAAGAGCGCTTTCAACTGCTTCAACAGTGTTCTTAATTAAAGACAGTTTGTGGCGCTTTGCAATTTCGTTATAACATGCTTCGCATAGCCAAATTACACCGTCTGAAGAGCAATACCCCTGCTTGTCGCAGTCTGAATAATCAAGTCGGCTCAATCTTTTTGCGTCAATTAAACAATGGTCATGGTCTCCTTTCACAACCACTGCCTTACGATATTTTCTTTTTGAAACCCAATTATCCTCATTATAGCATTGGTAACAATCTTCTATCCAATCAAATTCATTTTCCATATTGCATTTTCTCCTTGCTCAAATATTTTTATTTCCCATGAATTATCCGGAAATATTCTATATTGATTATTTGTATCGCGCCTACAATAATCCCAATGAGGGGGTTTGCCGGCTGCATGTTTTATATCCCAATGAAACGATTCGCCCGTCTTTTTATTCAATAAGGGCTTGCCCGCTATTCAACGTGGCAAGCGACAGCCGCTGCCGCCCCCAGCGGGAGATTGTACTCACCGCCGCTTAAAGACCGGCCACGCCGACTGTAGAGGCAGCGGGGGGGCATTTTTTGCCTAAATTATATTTCACAACTGTTCGTTAATCCATGTCAATGAGCAATTTGATTTCGCCATACTCTTTTTCAGCGTCTTTGAACACGCTGACAATTTGACTGATATATGGCTTCGCTTTTTTTGCTGCTTTGGTTTTAGGTTTAAATATAATTTTTATTTCAACCGGTGTTTCAATAATTCCTGTCAAGCTATCCCACAAAGCGTCTAAGTTTTTACCATACCAGTCAGGCAATTCCAATTTATCTTTTATTTCATTGTGCAATGAATCTGGGTATAAACAATCTGAAAAATCAATAATAATTCTGTCCTTCATAAAAATCCCCCTAAACGATTTCATAAAATGTTTTGTAGTGGTCATATGTAACAAAAATCAAGCCGTCGTTTGAATAAACTATGCGCATTGAATTTCTGAAACCACCGGAATAATTAATATCTGCTTCGTACCATGTGCGGCCATAACGGCTTGGCAAATGGCCGTCATAATTTCGGTAGATACCTTTTGTTAACTGCTTGCCCGGCGCCACTTTATCTAAATTACCAAGAAAAGCTTTCCAGCCAAGTTTTTTAGCATCATTAATTGTAATGTAATAATCAGGAAGCTGACCTGAATATTTTAAATAATAGTCGGCGCCGTTATCTCCGTCTACCGTTGCCGTACCTGCTATTATTGCAATTTTAGTTGTTATTTCACAATGGCAGTTTGGGTGCACTGGAATGTCTATATCCTCATCAATGGGCAGAATAACCCCATTTTGAGTAAAACAATAAAAACATGTATTCGGCCCGATATGTGTTATCCATCGCTTCCAATTATTACTTTCCTGAATTACAGGCTCAAATGTATCAAACCAACTTTTTGTTATATATGGTACTATATAGCCTGTTACTTTTCTAATATACACGATTTCATCTCCTTTTGCAAATTTAATAAGGGGCAGAGCCCGCCTTTCAACGCTTTAGGCGGTGGCTTATACCACAACCTAAAAATTAAGTACTACCCGCCGCTTTAAGAAAGGGGATATCTTAATTTGGTTATTATCCCTTTTGGGATAAGCTCACAGATTAGAGATAAAAGCTGGTTTTGTCAAGAGTTTCCGGCAAAATTTATTGAAATATAGTGCCTTAGCGCTATATTCAACACAATAAAGAAATTCAATGTTGCAAAGCAACGCGGGTCTTTTTCAAAAAAATACAGCCGCAGCATTAAGCTGCGGCATGTTTTTTAGCCGGCGCGCCCGCTTGGCTTTGCAGCGGTGCGTCTGTTAAATATTTAAAAGCATTGCCCGGCTTTTGGCACCCCAAGCGCAAGCAAAACTTGTAAAGTCAGCTGGCCTTACACAAGCTATTTGTCAAAGCTTGGGTTAAAGGCATAAAAGTTTTTGCTGTTTAACCTGTCAGTCAGCAGACGCAGCCCTTCACCGAAGCGCTGGTAATGCACAACTTCGCGTTGGCGCAGGAACTTAATTGGCTCTATTACATCAGGGTCGTCAACAAGGCGCAGTATGTTGTCATATGTTACGCGCGCTTTTTGTTCTGCCGCTAAGTTTTCATTTAAGTCTGCAATCGGGTCGCCGGTTGACTGAATTGAAGCCGCGCTCCACGGAAAGCCGCTTGCCGCAGTCGGGTAAACGCCCGTTGTGTGGTCAACAAAATATGGGGCAAAGCCGCTGTCTTCAATCTGCTTTTCAGTCAGATTTTTTGTCAGCTGGTGCACAATTGCGCCAATCATTTCAAGATGCCCCAATTCCTCTGTGCCAATATCCGTCAAAAGGCCCTTGAGTTCCGCAGTCGGCATGGCAAAGCGCTGCGAAAGGTAGCGCAAAGACGCCCCAAGCTCGCCGTCCGGACCGCCGTATTGACTTATTATTATGCTTGCTGCCTTCGGGTCTGAATGCTTAATGTTTATTGGGTATTGTAATTTTTTTAAATAGCTAAACATAAAAATTCTCCTTTTTACTTTTAATCCATATTATGCACAAGTTCAAATGTTGTTCAAACCGGCGTCGCTGCTTGGGGTTTGATTTGGGTCTTTACTTTGACTGCTTTTTGTGTGCGTGCAGACTTTTGCCGCAATTATGGCAGCTTTTCAGCTTTTTATCAAATAATTTCAATATTGACTTTGCTTTTAACTTGATTTAAGGCTGGGTAAATATTATAATTCAATAAGGGCTTGTTCGTTATTCAACGTGGGGGCGACAGCCGCTGCCGCCCCAAGCGGGGATTACTCACCGCTCCTTCAAAATCGGGCCCCGCCGCCTGTAGAGGCGTGGGACATTTCTTGCCTAAGTTATATTAAAATGAGGTCGTGTTAAAATGAGATTACTTCTTGCAGAAGACGAAAGAGAGCTTTCAAATGCACTTTCGGCTATTTTAAAACACAACAACTATTCGGTTGACACCGTTTACAATGGGCAAGACGCGGTTGACTATTTGGACACACAGCTTTATGACGGCGCTGTGCTTGATATAATGATGCCAAAAAAAGACGGAATCACGGTGCTAAGGGAAATCAGGGCCAAGGGCAACACCCTGCCCGTGTTGCTGCTGACTGCAAAATCAGGTGTTGACGACCGTGTTTTGGGGCTTGACAGCGGCGCAGACGACTATTTGACAAAGCCGTTTTCAACCAAAGAACTTTTGGCAAGGGTGCGCGCTATGCTGCGCCGCGGCGGCGACGCGACTGACAATATTTTAAATTTCGGCAATATTAAGCTTAACCGCGCCACATATGAACTTTCAACGCCGAAATCTGCGTTTCGCCTTGCCAACAAAGAATTTCAAATTATGGAAATGTTGATTGCAAACCCCGGCCAGGTTATTGCCACAGAGAGATTTATGGACAAAATTTGGGGCTATGATAGCGACGCAGAACTGAATGTTGTGTGGGTGTATATTTCATATTTAAGAAAAAAACTTAAATCGCTGGGTGCAGATGTAAAAATTGTGGCCAAAAGAAATTTGGGCTATTGCCTGGAGGAAAGTCATGATTAAATCACTCAGAAGCAAATTTATATTCATGACAATGTTTTCGGTTATACTTGTTTTAGCCACCATTATGGGCACCATAAATGCTTATAACTTTGTCAAGCTTAAAAGCAATGCAGACGAAACCATTTATTCGCTTGTTGAAAATAACGGCGCCGTTTCTTCAAATGAATATGTTATAAGCGGAAACTATTTTTCGTTTATTTTTAATGTGCCCAATCTCAGTACGGAAGAAACCTTTTTCAGCGTAGTTTTAAACACAAACGGCGACGTGGTAAGTGTAAACACGCAAAACACCCAGGTAATTACAAATGACGATGCGGTGCAATTTGCAACGGAGCTTTATTCGCGGGGCAAAACAAGCGGATTTTATGAAATTTACAGATATCGCGCGGTTGACTTGGGCGGCAGCGTGCTTTATGTTTTTCTTGACTGCGCCAGCGAACTTACAACCTTTTATAATTTTCTTATTTCCAGCATACTTATAAGCATAGTTGGGCTTTTATTGGTGTTTTTACTTGTGCTTTATCTGTCAAAGCTGGCGCTCAGGCCGGTTTATGAAAGCTATAAAAAGCAAAAGCAGTTTATAACAGACGCGGGGCATGAACTTAAAACGCCGCTTACAATAATTGACGCAAACGCCGAATTAATTGAAATGGAAAACGGCAAAAGCGAATGGACGTCAAGTATCAAAAACCAGATTTCAAGGCTCAGCGAACTGACTGAAAATTTGATTTTCCTGTCTAAAATGGACGAGGAAAAAATGTTGGTTAAGAAAACTGACTTTTCACTTTCAGACGCGGTTTATGAAGCGGCGCACCCATTTAGCGCCGTGGCTGAAACACACGGCAAAACGCTTAAAATTGATGTTGAACACAATATAACATATTGCGGCGACGAGGGCTCAATCAGGCGCCTGGTTTCGCTTTTACTTGACAACGCAGTCAAATATTCAAATGACGGCGGGCAGATTGAGCTTTCGCTTAAATCGCTGGGCAGGGCAAATGAACTTACTGTAAAAAACAGTGTTGACAATATTGCCACAGGTAATCTTGACATATTGTTTGAACGCTTTTACCGTGCCGACTCTTCGCACAATTCGCAGACGGGCGGCAGCGGCATTGGGCTTTCGTCTGCGAGGGCTATTGTAAATGCGCACCGGGGCAAAATAAAAGCCAAAAGCGACGACGGCAAATCAATAGTTATAACCGCCACGCTTTAATGTGGCGCCAAAGCCGATTTCGGCGCAGATTAATAAATAATGCAGCTGTGTTTATTCACACATGGTGATAAACATAAGTTGCATTTTTAATTTATTATTAAATATGGCAATTTTATCTTTACCCTTTTATTTTGTTATGGTATAATTATGTAATCAAATTAAATGTCAATGCTTAATTGAGCACTTTCCTGCCGATTAAGCATTAGTCTGAAACCGAAATGATTTTTAAAGAACAAGGGTAATTACAATGGCACTGTTTAAAAAAGAACATGAAGCCGCTTTTAAAGAGCTGCCGCGGCACATAGGAATTATTATGGACGGAAACGGCCGCTGGGCAAAAAAAAGGGGCCTGCCCCGAACAGCCGGGCACAGAAAGGGCGCAGACGCTTTTGAAAAAATCTGCCGCGAATGCAACAGACTTAAAATAAAAGAGGTTACCTTTTACGCATTTTCCACAGAAAACTGGAACCGCCCCAAAAGCGAAGTTCAGGCGCTTATGCAGCTGTTTCATGACTTTTTGATTGAAGCCAAAACCCGCCTTTCGGAAACGGAAAATATAAGGGTAAGATTTATAGGCGACAGGGGCGTGCTTGACAGCGGCCTTATAAAGCTTATGGACGAAGCGGAAGCTGACACTGCACAGCGCACCGGCACGCTGGTCAATATAGCAATAAATTACGGCGGCCGGCAGGAAATTGTATATGCGGTAAATAAGCTGATTGCAGCCGGGCGGCAGAACGTAACTGAAAATGATATAAGTGAAAACATATACACAAGCCCTGACTGCGATTTAATAATAAGACCAAGCGGCGAAAAGCGCCTTTCAAATTTTATGCTTTGGCAGGCGGCTTACAGCGAATTTCAGTATAGCCGCGTGTTGTGGCCGGATTTTGACGAACATGACCTGCACAGGGCCCTGCATGAATTTGAAAACCGCAACAGGCGTTTCGGCAAATAAATTCAAGCCCCGCGTTATCAATTACGGGCGCTGCCGGCTGCCGGCAAGTATTAAAAGCCGGCTGAAAGCTGCCGGCTTGTTTTTTGAAAACCACAGCAGAAAGAAAATATTGTTAATTGCCTTTCTGTTTTAGAAAAGGGGAAGCCAAATGAAACAAAGAGTTATAACTGCCGTTTTGCTGCTTTTGGTGCTGGCGCTTTGCATATGGCAGGTTTACACACCGGTGCTTACTGCGGTGGCGGCGTTTTTGTCTGCCGTGGCGTCATATGAAATTATGAAATGCGCAAAGGTGCAAAACAAATTCATACTGGTGCTCGGCACGGTGTTTTCAGCCTGCGTGCAGTTTCTTTCAAGCCCGCTTGCGCTTGAGGGCGTTGTGTCAGGTGAAACATGGGGCTCTTTCATAGAGCTTGTGCCTTTAAAAATATATGTAATTATATTTGTGCTGTTAGTTTTTCTGGCCATGCTTGCCGATTACCCGAAAATAAGATTTGAAGCAGCATGTGTTTCTATAGTTGCAAGCGTTATAGTGCCGCTGGTGTTTTCTGTTATAGTAAGGCTGCGCGATATGTTTGCGGGTGATGAAAGGCAGTTCGGTGTTTACCTTGTTTTCTTTGCTTTAATATCGGCGCTCGGCACAGACGTGGGCGCGCAGCTTGGCGGCATGGCGTTCGGCAAGCATAAAATGTGCCCGAAAATCAGCCCGAAAAAGACTGTAGAGGGCGCTGTCTGCGGCGTTATAACTGCGTTTATAATGAATGTTGCTGCGTTTTTCATTTATCAGAAAATCACAGGGTCCGTGCCGGAAAACGCCCTTGTTGTGGTGCTTATTTGCAGCGTGCCGGTTTCATTTATGGGCATGATGGGCGACTTGACAGCGTCTGTGCTCAAACGCAATTTCAAAATTAAAGATTTCGGCAAGATATTTCCGGGGCACGGCGGTGTTATGGACAGGTTTGACTCTTCGCTGTTCACACTGGCGCTTACATATGCTGTGGCTGTAATAGCATTTTAGCGGGGTGGTAATTTGAAAAACATTTCAATACTCGGCTCAACGGGCTCAATAGGAACTCAGGCGCTTGACGTTTGCCTTATGCATTCATATAATGTCAGGTGCCTTTCGGCATATAATAACGCCTCTTTAATGGAAAAACAGGCAAGGCAGTTCCATGCGGACATGGTGTGCCTTGTTGATGAAAAAGCCGCGAAAGAGCTGAAAACAAGCCTGCGCGACACCGATATAAAAGTGCTTGCCGGTGAAGACGGCGTGCTGCAATGCGCCGCTTACAGCGGCTCTGACACCGTGATAAACAGTATTGTGGGCATAGCCGGGCTCAGACCCACCATTGCCGCAATTAATGCAAAAAAAACAATTGCGCTGGCAAACAAGGAAACGCTGGTGGCAGCCGGCGAAATTGTTATGAAAGCCGCGCACGACAACAGCGTGTCAATATTGCCGGTTGACAGTGAACATTCGGCAATCTTTCAGGCGCTTCAGGGCAGCCCGGGGCACGGGGCGCTTAAAAAAATTATTTTAACAGCGTCAGGCGGCCCGTTTTTCGGCAAAGACAAGGCTTTTCTTGAGGGCGTCACAGCCCGCGACGCGCTAAAGCACCCAAACTGGAACATGGGTGCAAAAATAACCATAGATTCAGCCACAATGATGAACAAGGGGCTTGAATTTATTGAGGCGAAATGGCTTTTTGGCACCGAAAACATAGACATAGTTATTCACCGCGAATCTGTAATACATTCAGCAGTCGTATACCAAGACAATTCGGTTATAGCGCAGCTGGGCGTGCCTGACATGCGAATACCTATTCAATATGCGCTGACATACCCGCAGCGCCTTGAAAGCCCGGTAAAAGAGCTTGATTTGGCGCAATATGGCACTTTAAGCTTTTATAAGCCTGACTATGAAACGTTCAGATGCATAGATATTTGTAAAGAGGCCGTTAAAAGGGGCGGCGTTTACCCCGCAGCGGCAAATGGGGCTAACGAAGAAAGCGGAAAGCTTTTTTTACAGGGTAAAATTAAGTTTACGGATATTGCATATCTTAATGAGGAAGCTATGAACAACGCTTCGCACAAAAAATCAATTTCCCTTGACGACGTGCTGGCTGCCGACAGGCAGGCAAGGGAATATGTAAAGAGGTTAATTGAGTGAATTTGGCAGTTACACTATCTTCAGCCTGGAACACGGTTTACCCAATAATTATTGCGGTTTTATTTTTTGAACTTATAATCATAATTCATGAAGGCGGGCATTTCGTTGCCGCGCGGCTTATGAAAATAAAAGTCAACGAATTTTCAATCGGCATGGGCCCCAAGGTGTTTTCATTTACCCGCGGCGAAACCAAGTATTCGCTCAGGTGGGTTCTTTTTGGCGGCTATTGTTCAATGGAAGGCGAAGACCAGGAATCAGACAGCGAAAATTCCTTTTCTTCAAAAAAAGTAATTCAAAGAATTTTTGTTGTGGCTGCGGGCGCGGTTATGAACCTTATTTTGGGTTTTCTGATTATAGTCATAATAACCTGTTCGCAAAATCTTGTGGGCACAACCACCGTGGCAAAGCTTGAAGACGGCGCCGCAAGCGCTTCATACGGCTTGCAGGCGGGCGACGTAATCAAGTCTATAGACGGCATGAAAATTTACACTTCAACAGACGTTTCAACCGGGCTTTCACGTTCGGCAGACGGCAATGTTGAAATGGTTGTTGAGCGCGACGGCGAAAATGTAACGCTGAATATTCAATTTGATGTTGAAGAGGAAGACGGCACACAGTATATTTCAATGGATTTTTGGCTTTTGGGTGTGGACAAAACTTTCGCAAATGTCATTTCAAATTCAGCCGCCACATTTGTTTCATATGCAAAAATGGTGTTTTTGTCATTGCACGACCTTATAGTGGGGCGCTATAATCTGTCAGACCTGAGCGGCCCGGTGGGCGCCGTTTCCGTGGTGAGCGACGCCGTTAAAACAAGCTCAACCGGCACGCTCAAAATAATGGCGCTGTTAACCATAAACGTGGGGCTTTTTAATCTGTTTCCCGTGCCTGCGCTTGACGGCTGGCGCTTGTTTTTACTGATTGGCGAGGGCATATTCAGAAAAAAGCTGCCGCCTAAGTGGGAATATGTAATAAACGCAGTCGGGCTTGTGCTGCTGCTGTTGCTTATGGTGTTTGTAACTTTTTCAGACATCACAAAGCTTTTTTAGGAGTTAGTTATGATTAAAAGAAAGCTTACCAAAAAAATTAAAATTAAAGACATTTATATCGGCGCCGGCGAGCCTATTGCCGTGCAGTCAATGCTAAATAAGCCCGCTTCAGACATTCAGGCCAATGTAAAGCAGGCGCTTGAGCTTGAAGCGGCGGGGTGCGACATAATCAGATTTGCCATTCCCAATAAAGACGCGCTTGATTTAATTGAGCCCATAAAAAAGGCAGTCAGCGTGCCGCTGGTGGCAGACATTCATTTTGATTACCGCCTTGCAATAGGCGCTGCACAACGCGGCATTGACAAAATCAGAATTAACCCCGGCAATATAGGCGACGAATCAAGAGTTAAAGCTGTGGCCGGCATATGCTCACGCTGCGGCATTCCCATAAGAATAGGCGTAAACAGCGGCAGTGTGGAAAGGGAAATACTTGAAAAATACAAATACCCCACGCCGCAGGCCATGGTGGAATCAGCGCTGCAAAATGCCAGAATGCTTGAAAAATATGACTTTGACAATATAGTGATTTCAATAAAATCATCTTCTGTTTCAAACATGATAGAGGCATATGAAACAGCTTCTGCCGCGTGCAGTTATCCCTTGCATCTCGGCGTTACGGAAGCCGGCACGCTGCGCATGGGCACAATTAAGTCCGCAATAGGAATCGGCTCGCTTTTAAACAGCGGAATCGGAGACACAATACGCGTCAGCCTGTCAGACGACCCGGTTGCGGAAGTCAAGGCGGGCATTGACATTTTAAAGGCGCTTGAAATTAAAACAGACTGCCCTTATATAGTTTCATGCCCAACCTGCGGCAGAACTAAAATTGACCTTATATCGCTGGCAAAGCAGGTTGACGAAAGGCTGGCAGGCTGCAAAAAGCCCATTAAGGTAGCTGTTATGGGGTGCATAGTAAACGGCCCCGGCGAAGCTAAAGAGGCAGACATCGGCATAGCGGGCGGGGACGGCAGCGGCCTTATTTTTAAAAAGGGTGAAATAATAAAGAAGGTGCCTGAAAGCGCGCTGCTTGACGAATTAATGAAAGAGATAGAAAAATTATAATGGAATTATTCAAGTATTACTTCGGCGAATATGTAAACAATTACCAGCTTTCATATTTGCAGGACGCTGAAATCGTGCGTTTTGTAATTAAAAGTGAAAGCCGTGAAATAGAACTGACTCTTAAGCTTTTTCAGCTTGTTGATTTTGACGTTATTGACAAAGCGCAGGAAAGCATTAAGCAAAAAATGAATTTAAAAGCGGCTTACATAAAACCGCGTTATGTGAGCCGGCTGTTTGAAGAGTCTTATATCAATTCAATTTTAAGCTTTGTTAAAAAGGAAACGCCTGTTGCTAACGGCTTTTTTGAAGGGGCGTCTGCCGAACTTAACGGCGGTGAGCTTAAGATATTTTTAAAAAAGGGCGGCGCCGCAATACTTGAAAACGGCAGCGTACATCTTGAAATACAAAGAGTCATATTAGACATGTTCGGGCTTGACTTAAATGTAAGCTTTGTTGAAGAAAACAGCTATGACATAAACGACGCGCTTAAAGAGCTTTCCCGCCAAAAAGAGCAGGAAAGGGCAGAGCAGGAAAAGCAAAAGGCGCTTGAGGAAGAAAGCAGGGAACACACTCTGCTTGAAAACACACCGCTTTATATTGACACATCAAAGCTGATTTTCGGCAACAAGGCGTCAAACGACCGGCCGCGCCCCATAAAAGACGTGAAAATTGACGACGGCGTTGTCACCGTGTGGGGCGACATTTTGAAATGTGAAACAAGAGACACCAAAAGGGGCAGAAACAAAAGCCTTACGTTTGACATATCAGACTATACATCTTCGCTTACAGTCAAGGTGTTTGACGACAAAAGGAAAATAGACGCGCTTGAAGAAAAGCTGCAAAATGCAAAAACCGTTATAGTAAGCGGCGACTATGCGCTTGACAAATATTTAAACGAATACATAATAAGCCCAAGAAGCATTTGCAGCGTTTTAAAGCAGGAAAAGGAAGACACGGCTGAAATAAAACGAATTGAGCTGCACTGCCACACATCGCTGTCTCAGCTTGACGCAATTTCATCGCCCACAGACATTGTAAAACGCGCGGCAAAATGGGGGCACAGAGCTATTGCTATTACAGACCATGGCGTGGTGCAGGCACTGCCCGAAGCTTATAATGCCGCGAAAAAAGCCGGCATAAAGTTGATTTTGGGTGTTGAAGCTTATTTGGTTGACGATGAAAAATACCCCGGCTTTATGGACATGAAAATAAGGGACTTCAAGCGCAACCATGTAATTATTTTAATTAAAAACACTGCGGGCAGAAAGGCGCTTTATAAGCTCATTTCCGAAAGCAACACAAAGCATTTTAAAACGAAACCGCTTATTTTAAAGTCACGCCTGGCAGAAAGCCGTGAAAACCTTATAATCGGCTCTGCGTGCGAGCAGGGCGAAGTTTACCAAGCCGTTTTAAACGGGGCGGGCGAAAGCGAGCTTGACGCCGTTGCTTCATTTTATGATTACCTTGAAATTCAGCCAAACGGCAATAATGAATTTATGTTAAGGACAAGCAGCAGCGAATATTACCTTACCAAAAAAGGCGAAGAACGTAAAAATATTTACTGGCAGGTAAACACAAGCGAAGATTTGATTGAAAACAATAAAAAAATTATAGCCGCTGCTGACAGGCTCGGCAAAATGACGGTTGCCACGGGCGACGTGCATTTTTTAAATGAAACAGACGCAAAGTTCAGAGCCATCATTATGGCTGCAAAGGGCTTTGACAACGCAGATGACCAGCCGCCGTTGTATTTCAAAACCACAGACGAAATGCTTGCCGATTTTTCGTGGGCAGGCGACAGGGCAGAGGAATTTGTAATTACCAACCCAAATAAAATTGCCGATTTGATTGACGACGACGTGCGCCCTATTCCCGCCGGCACCTTCCAGCCGCATATTGACGGGGCAGAAGAAGAAATTTATGATATTTGCCATAAAAACGCGCAGTCTATTTACGGCAGCGATATGCCTGAATTTTTAAGGCAGCGCCTTGATAAGGAACTTGACTCCATAATTAAGCATGGCTATGCCGTACTTTATGTTATAGCCAAAAGGCTGGTTGAAAATTCTGAGCAAAACGGCTATCATGTCGGCTCCAGGGGCTCTGTCGGCTCGTCTGTCGCCGCATATTTTTCCGGCATTTCGGAAGTTAACCCGTTGCCGCCGCATTATGTTTGCCCGAAATGCTGCCACAGCGAATTCATTTTAGACGGCAGCGTCGGCTCGGGGTTTGATTTGCCTGTAAAGGCATGCCCGGTTTGCGGTGAAAAAATGACAAGAGACGGGCAGGAAATCCCGTTTGAAACATTTCTTGGCTTTGACGGCGACAAAGAGCCTGATATAGACCTTAATTTCAGCGGCGACTACCAAAGCTCATCTCACAGATTTACGGAAGAACTGTTTGGCAAAACGCATGTTTTCAAAGCCGGAACAATAGGCAATATAGCCGACAAAACTGCTTACGGCTATGTTAAAAAATATCTTGAAGAACGAATGACTAAGGTGAGCCGTGCAGAAGAGGACAGGCTTACAAAAGGCTGCACCGGTGTAAAACGCACCACGGGGCAGCACCCGGGCGGCATGGTTATTGTGCCCGCGGGCTATGAGGTTGAAGATTTCACGCCAATTCAATACCCGTCAGACGACCCCAGCAAGGGCATGCTTACAACCCATTTTGACTTTAAAAACGCATTGCACGACACGCTGTTAAAGCTTGACGAGCTTGGGCACGATGTGCCGACTATGTACAAATTTCTTGAAGACGCTACCGGCGTTTCGGTTATGCAGGCTGACCTGTGCGACCCTAAGCTTTATCAAATGCTTACATCAACCGCGCCTATAGGAGTCAGCGAAAAAGATATTGACTGCCCCACAAGCACGCTGTCAATACCTGAAATGGGCACGCCGTTTGTTATAGGCATGCTGACTGAGGCAAGGCCGTCAAATTTTCAGGAACTTGTGCAAATTTCCGGGCTGTCACACGGCACAAATGTTTGGCTTGACAATGCGCAGACTCTTATTAAAAACGGCACATGCACCATTTCGGAAGTTATAGGCTGCCGCGACGACATTATGCGCTATCTTTTAAGAAAGTGCGAAGATTATGAAAAAAATACCGGCAACGTGTCGCCCCTGTCAAAAAAAGACTGTTTCCAGATAATGGAAATAGTGCGCAAGGGGCAGGCAGACAAAAAGCTTGGCGTTTTTGAAGACGCCATGCACAAAGTCGGCGTTGAAGATTGGTATATAGATTCCTGCCATAAAATAAAATATCTTTACCCCAAGTCGCACGCAACGGCATATGTTATAGCCGCGCTCAGGCTCGGCTGGTATAAAATATATTACCCGGTTGAATATTACAGTGCATACTTTACAGTCCGCGGCGGTGACCTGGAAGCGGCCTGCGCTATTGAGGGCAAGCAGGCAGTTCGCCGCAGAATGGACGAAATTATGCGCAATAAAGAGTCAGACGCCGCAACACAAAAAGAGCTTGACACTTATACGGTGCTGCAAATTGTTATTGAAATGCTTAGCCGCAATGTTCATTTTCTGCCGGTTGACCTTTACAAATCAGACTGGCGCGTATATAAAATAGAAGGCGGAAAAATAAGACTGCCGTTTTCGTCTATTCCGGGCGTGGGTGAAATTGCGGCAAAGTCCATATTTTCAGCCGCGCAAAGCGGTGGAGAATTCACGTCCTGCGACGACCTTATGGCGCGCGCCCATATCGGCATGAGCGTGGTTGATTCGCTCAGGGAGTGCAACGCCTTGGGCGACCTGCCGCTGAGCGACCAGATTTCGCTGTTCTGATTAATATATCTCTTATTTAAATATGTTGACAAAAGCAATTTAACGTGTTAATATGTTAGCACGGTAAAGCGCGCCGCCGATTAAAAAGCACCACGAAGCTTTACGAGCCGGTGCGGGACATTTCTTGCTTAAATTATCTTCAAGGAGTTACAAATGAACAGCTATGCAAACACAACGCCTGAGGGCAGCAGAGACTATTTGTTTGAAGAAAGCGACGACAGGCGCAGAATCGAAAGCACGCTTTCTGATTTATATAAGGAAAATTCATACAGAAAGGTTATAACGGGCGCAGTTGAGTTTTTAGACGTCTTTAAGGGCGGCTCTTCAAACATAGGCTATGATGAAATGTATAAGTTTGAAGACGGCTCCGGCAGGGCAACCGTGCTTCGGCCGGACAACACGCTGCCGATTGCCAGGCTTGTTGCAACAAGGCTTGAAAAGAAAGATTTTCCGGTCAGGCTTTATTATAACCAAAATATATTTCTGCGCGGCAAAAAGGCAGACGGCAGGGCGCATGAAATAGCGCAAAGCGGCATTGAGCTTATTGGCCTTTCCGGGCTTGAAGCAGACATTGAAGTTATATCAATGGCGCTTGAGGCGTTAAAAAGGGTAAAGCTGCCGTCTTTTAAGCTTGAAATCGGGCATTCCGGTTTCTTAAAGGCCGTGCTTGGCGAAATGAAGCTTGCAGACGAGCAGCATGCGCAAATTTTAGCGCTGCTTGAAAGCAAAAATTATGCGGCGCTGGGCGATTTGCTCAATGAAATAGGCGACACCCCCGAAACAGCTGTTTTACACAAAATTCCACGTCTGTTCGGCGGGATTGAGGTGCTTGAAAGCGCAAAGCGGCTTTATAAAAGCAAAAAGTCAAATGAAGCGCTGGAATATATACGGGTGCTTTATGAAAGGCTGCAAGAGCTCGGCGTGCAAGACAATGTGATGATTGACCTTGGCTTTGCAAACAGAACAGATTACTATACAGGCGTTATTTTCAGGGGCTATGCAGAGGGCTCGGGCGTTACAGTGTTGTCTGGCGGCAGATATGACAAGCTGCTCTCAAAATTCGGCGCTGACGCACCAGCTATAGGCTTTGCTTTTGACGTCAATTCGCTTTGCGATGTTGCACAGGAAACAATAAATATAGAACGCCCAATAAGAATAGCGCTGACAAAGGGCAGGCTTGAAAAAAGCGCCGTGCACATTTTTAAAACAATGGGCCTTGACACCGCAGAGCTTGAAAAAAAGGGGCGGCGGCTCATCTTGCCTGTTGACAAATATGAGGCGGTGCTTTCAAAGGCAAACGACGTTATAACATATGTTGAACACGGTGTTTGCGACATTGGCATTGTGGGCAAAGACACCATTCTGGAAAGTAAGGGCTCTTTTTATGAAGTGCTTGACTTGAATATAGGCAAATGCGCATTTGCTCTCGCGGCGCCGGCGTCGTCAGATTTTTGGGGCGGCCACAAGCGCAAAACCATAGCTTCCAAATACCCCGCCGTTGCAAAGGAATTTTTTGAATCAAAGGGTATGGACGTAAATGTAATTCAAATCATGGGCAGTGTTGAGCTTGCGCCGCTTTTGGGCTTGGCAGACGGAATAGTTGACATTGTTGAAACAGGCGCTACATTGCGCGAAAACGGGCTGAAGGTGGTTGAAGAAATTATGCCGGTTTCAGCCAGGGTAATAGTAAATATGGCTTCAATGAAGCTGCGCAAGGCCGAAATTGAAGAATTTCTTCAAGACATAGAAATCGCCAGCCGGGTGTAAGCGAAAAGGAGTGCGGCAAATGAAAATTACAAAGGCAAACGGAAAAGCCGAATATGAAATAATTGAAAATCTTAAAAAAAGAAGCGCCAAGGAAGACGAAAATGTAACAAACATTGTAAAATCCATTATAGACGGCGTAAAAACCGGCGGCGACGAGGCGCTGCGTGAATACACTGCGCGTTTTGACGGGTCTGTGCCGAAAAAAATATGCATTGAAAAAGACGAAATAGCGGCATATCTTGATTTGGTTGACAATGACTTTCGCACGGCGCTGATAAATGCAAAAAACAATATATATGACTTTCACATGCGCGAAGTGCAGCAAAGCTGGTTTACTTCAAAGCCTGACGGCAGCGTAATGGGCCAGCGCATAAGGGGTCTTTCTAAGGTGGGCATTTATGTGCCGGGCGGCACGGCGGCATACCCAAGCTCTGTTTTAATGAGCGCTGTGCCTGCAAAGATAGCCGGCGTGGGTGAAATTGTAATGGTAACTCCGCCCGGGAAAGACGGCGGCCCCAACCCCAACATTATGGCTGCTGCGGCCATTTCCGGGGTGGAACGTGTGTTTTTGTGCGGCGGCGCCCAGGCCGTTGCGGCGCTTGCTTACGGCACGGACAAGCTGCCTAAGGTTGACAAAATAGTGGGCCCCGGAAATATATTTGTTGCCACCGCGAAAAGGCTGCTTTTCGGCACGGTTGACATTGACATGATTGCAGGCCCGTCGGAAATATTGATAGTGGCAGACAAAAGTGCCAACCCTGCGTTTTTGGCGGCAGACCTTATGAGCCAGGCAGAACATGACGTCATGGCGTCTGCCGTGCTGATTACCACATCTGAAAGCCTTGCAAAGGCCACTGTTAAAGAAATAGAAAAGCAAATAAAATATCTTGAGCGCAGTGAAATAATTGAAAAGGCGCTTAATGATTATGGCGAAATAATAGTTTGCGACAGCGTGCAAAAGGCGCTTGACTTTGCAAATGAGCTTGCGCCCGAACACCTTGAAATGTGCGTTGAAGACCCGCTCAGATATATAGGCTTTGTTGACAACGCAGGCAGTGTCTTTTTGGGCAATTATGCGCCCGAACCCGTCGGCGATTATTACGCAGGGCCAAACCATATTTTGCCCACGTCAGGCACGGCGCGCTTTTTCAGCCCGCTGGGCGTTGACAGCTTTGTAAAAAAGTCGTCTTTCATTTATTACACTAAAGACGCATTTTCTGCCGCGGCAGACGATGTTGTAACCCTTGCAGAAACAGAGGGGCTTACCGCCCACGCAAACAGCATAAAGGTAAGGCGCCAATGAAAATACGAAAAGCGCTGTCGCTGTTTATATCGGTTATATTTATTTCAACTTTTTTTACTGCCTGTGCGGGCGAATTTACAGTTTCTGACTTATATGACAAATATTTCGGCGAACCGGCGGAATATACATTGTCAGACGGTGTGCTTGCAGTGCATTTTTTCGATGTCGGGCAGGGAGACAGCGAATTTATTCAGTTTCCTAACGGGGACACCATGCTTATTGATGCGGGCGAAAGCAACATGGCTGACGCAGTCATTTCCAGGCTTGAGGCGCTGGGAGTGTCCGAAATAACATATGTTATAGCCACCCACCCGCATTCAGACCATATCGGAGGTCTTGCAGATGTTATAGACGCCTTTGACGTCGGCACGGTTTATATGCCTGACGTTGAATCGTCGTCTTACACTTATGAAAACCTGCTAAACGCCATATCGGAAGATGGGTGTGAAATAATTGAAGCCAAAAGCGGTGTTTCTGTTATTAATGAGGAAAACCTGCGGGCATATATTATTTCACCGTCAGGCGGGGAATACAGCGATTTAAATAATTATTCGGCTGTGCTTAAGCTTACATATTACGATGTGTCATATCTGTTTATGGGTGACGCCGAAGAGCTTATTGAAAACGAAATATCTTATGATGTGAGCGCAAATGTAATTAAGGTTGGGCACCATGGCTCGTCAAGCTCGTCGTCATATGATTTCGCATTAAGAGTTTCTGCCGACTATGCGGTTTTTGAAGTCGGCGCGGGCAATTCATACGGCCACCCGACAACACAGGCGATTACAAACTGGCAGTCTGTGGGCGCGCAGATATTAAGAACAGACCTGAACGGCGATATAATTATTTCAACAGACGGCAGTTCCATTGCATATGAAACGCAGGTTGACTACTCGTCATTAGGCAGCCTTTCAATTTACGAAAGTGCAGAGCAAAGCGCCGAAACCACCGCAGAAACCACCGCAGAAACCACCACTGCAGAGCAGGGCACGCAAGCGGCCGCACAGGCGGCTTTAGCCGAAAGCACTGCGTCAGACGCCACCGCCGGCACAGATGACAGCGGTGAATACAAATGGGTGCTTAACACTTCCAGCAAAAAAATTCACACGCCCGACTGCCGTTATGCAACGCAAATAGATTCGGGCAACTATAAAACGTCAAACGAAAGCATAGCAGCCCTTGAAAAAGAGGGATACAGCGCCTGTAGGGTTTGCAACCCAAGCGAAGAAAGCAATTGATATGGAATTTATTATTAACAGGTTTGAAAGCGGCTTTGCCGTCTGCGAAAGCAAAAACGGCAAAATATTTAACGTGCCCGCTGAAATTTTTGAAAATGCGCAAGAGGGCGATGTGATTCGCCTTTCAATAGACAAAAAAGAAACAGCAAAAAGAAAAGCCGTTTCCCAAACGCGCCTTGCCTCGCTTTTTGGCAAAGACGCACAGAAAGGAAAATAGTTATGAGGAAAGCCGAAGTTCAAAGAAACACCAAGGAAACGCAGATAAAGCTAAAGCTTGAACTTGACGGGGGCAGTGCCGAAATTTCAAGCGGCATAGGTTTTTTTGACCATATGCTGCAAGCTTTTGCACTGCACGGCGGCTTCGGGCTTAAGCTTACCGTTGCGGGCGACCTTGACGTTGACACCCACCACACTGTTGAAGACACTGGCATAGCTCTGGGCATGGCGTTTAAAAAGGCGCTTGGCAGCATGGGCGGCATTAACCGATATGGCGCTTTTTATGTGCCTATGGACGAAAGCCTTGCTTTTTGCTGTGTTGACATTTCAAACAGGCCTTACCTGCATTTCAGGGCAGACTTTGCAGAGGAACATTGCGGCGACTATGAAACCTGCTGCACAGAGGAATTTTTCCGTGCCTTTGCAATGAACGCCGGCGTAACGCTGCACATCACCGTGCCTTACGGCAGCAATTCACACCATGAAACAGAAGCCATGTTTAAAGCGTTTGCCCACGCCATGAAAGAGGCGGTAAAAGAAAACGGCGAAGCCATGCTTTCAACAAAGGGTGTGCTGTAATTTGGGTGTAATGCCACACGTCTCTGTCGGCGGCGGGGCTTGGCTTTCAGCCGGCGGCGGGCACTGTTTCCGGCTGTGGCGGCAGCGCATAGCGCCCCGCGTTTAATGACAATGCGGCCCTTATTGCATGCCGGGGCACTGCCACTTATTAAACCACACTTGTTTCACTGCAAATTCACATAAAGCAAATGCATATTACAAAGGAGCGGCTCATATGATAATATTTCCGGCAATTGACATACTCGGCGGGGTGCCTGTAAGGCTCTATAAGGGCGAATTTTCAACTGCCAAAAGGGTGGCTGAAAGCGCACTGGCAGCCGCGCGCGCGTTTGAAAGCGACGGCGCTGAATGGATACACATGGTTGACCTTGACGGCTCAAAAGAAAAAAAGAGAGTAAACAGCGGCGTTTTTTTGGAAGTTGCCGAAAAAACAGGGCTAAAGGTGGAGCTCGGAGGCGGAATTCGCACCATGGGCGACATTGAATTTTATCTTGAAAACGGCATAAGCCGTGTAATTTTGGGCTCCGCCGCAATTAAAGACCATGCCCTTGTTGAAAATGCCGTAAAAAAATACGGCGGCAAAATAGCAGTGGGTATAGACGCGAAAAACGGCTTCGCCGCGGCAGAGGGCTGGCTTGAAAGTTCGGCTTATAATTATATTGACCTTGCAAAAAAAATGGAAGCCTTGGGCGTTTCTAACATAATTTACACAGACATTTCAAAAGACGGCACTTTAAGCGGCCCTAACTTAAAAGAACTTGCTGAAATAAATAACAGCGTCAGCTGTTCAATTACCGCGTCGGGCGGTGTGACAGACCTTGACGACATACTTGCCCTGCGCGACTTAAAGCTTTACGGCGCAATATGCGGCAGGAGCATATATAACGCTACGCTGTCTCTCAGAGACGCAATAGGGGTGTGCAAATGACAGAAAAAGAAGCTGAAAAATATTTTGTAAAATCAGACCTGATTCCCGCAATTGTTCAGGAAGACGCCACAGGCGAAGTTTTAATGCTGGCATATATGAACAAACAGTCGCTTTTAAAAACGCTTGAAAGCGGCTATACTTGGTTTTGGTCAAGAAGCCGCGGCGAGCTCTGGAATAAGGGCGCCACAAGCGGGCATCTGCAAAAAGTGGTTTCAATTTACGGCGACTGTGACGACGACGCGCTGCTTGTCAGGGTAATACAGACCGGCGCGGCATGCCACACCGGCAGCCACAGCTGCTTTTTTAATAAAATAAAAGGGGAATGGCAATGAATTCTATTCAGGCTGAATATGACGTTATACTTGAAAGAAAAAAGCTCAAAGAGGAAGGCTCTTACACGGCATATCTTTTTGACAAGGGAATTGACAAAATATTGAAAAAAGTCGGCGAGGAATGCACTGAAATGATTATTGCCGCAAAAAATGACAGCAAAGAGGAAATCATTTTTGAAACGGCTGACTTGATTTACCACACTCTTGTTATGCTTGCCGACAGGGGCATAACGCCCGGCGACATTGAAAGCGAACTGCAAAAGCGGGCTGCAAAGCGCAAAAACCTTAAAGAATTTCATCAGGTGGACAAAAATTCGTAATGCTGCATAAAAAGTGGGAAATAGCCGAAGCGGACAAGGAAGCGGCTTCGGTGCTGAGCGAAAAATTTAATATTGACCCGTTTATTGCTTTCCTGCTGGTTGCAAGGGGCATAGACGACGAGCTTGCGTTTTCAGATTATATTTCCGATTCAAAAAAAATATCAGACCCATTTCTGCTTGCAGATATGGACAAGGCTGTTGAAAGAATTGAAATGGCGTTTGAGGCGGGCGAAAAAATAACCGTTTTCGGCGACTATGACTGCGACGGGGTTACCGCCACTGTGCTTTTATATTCGTTTTTTAAAAGCCTGGGCGCCAATATTGATTATTACATACCGTCGCGCGGCGAGGAAGGCTATGGCATGAACATTTCAGCCATAGATAAGCTGTGTAAAAGCGGCACCGGGCTGTTTATAACAGTTGACAACGGCATTACGGCTTTTGACGAAGCAAAGCATATTTATGAAAACGGCGCAGAGCTTATTATTACAGACCACCACAGGCTTGAGGGCGAAATTCCCAAATGCGCCGCCGCCATAAACCCGCACAGGGCTGAAAACGGCATGAACTTTAGCGACATTTCGGGGGTTGCCGTGGCCATGAAGCTTGCCGCGGCGCTTTGCGGCAGTGTTGACGATGTGCTTGACGAATATGCCGACTTGGTGGCAATAGGCACAGTCGGCGACATTATGCCGCTTGTTAATGAAAACAGGGTTTTTGTAAAATCAGGGCTGCAAAAAATCAAAGAGCAGCCAAGCTGTGGGGTTGAAGCGCTGAAAAATGTTGCCGGCTATGCCGAAAAAGAAATAACGGCGCAGGCACTTGCATTCGGCCTTTGCCCGCGAATAAACGCTGCGGGCAGAATGGGCAGCGCATCTTTGGCTGCGCAGCTGCTTTTAAGCGAAAGCATGGAAGAAGCGCGCCAGCATGCAGATATGCTTGACAATGAAAACAGCCGCCGCCGTGAAATTGAAGAAAACATTACCGCTGAAATTACCGAAAGCCTGCTCAAGTCAGGCAGGGCGCTCAGAGACAGGGTTATAATAGCCCAGGGTGAAAATTACCACAAGGGCGTAATAGGCATTGCCGCCGCGCATATAACGCAGCAATTCGGCAAGCCCACCGTGGTAATAAGCACAGACGGCGGCGAACTTGCAACCGCTTCGGCACGAAGCGTTGAGGGCTTTAATATTTTTGAAGCCTTTTCAGCCTGTTCGCACCTGCTTGAGCGCTTCGGCGGCCATTCGCTTGCGGCGGGGTTTAGCATAAAACGTGAAAACATAGAAACTTTCAGGCGCGAAATTAACGAATATGCTTTGCAAAAACACACGGTAATGCCGGCGCCCACAGTGCACATTGACTGCCGTTTGTCGCCGCATTACCTTGACTTGTCTCTTGCCGAAAGCCTTTCTGTGTTAGAGCCGTGCGGGGTTGGCAACCCACAGGCGGTTTTTGCGCTCGTCGGGCTAAATATAATATCAGCGTCGCCCATGGGCAAAGATGGCAGGCATTTGCAGCTGCGCCTTGAAAAAAAGGGCAAGGCGTTAAGAGTTGTTAAGTTCAACACCCCTATTGATGAATTCCCGTTTGAAGCGGGCGACAAAATAGACGTTGCCGTAAATATAACCCCAAATATGTATAACGGCGCCAAATATCTTTCCATAAAAGCTGTTGATATAAGGAAAAACGGCGTTGACGACGCAAAATATTTTCATGAAAAGTCTGTGTATGAGCTGTTTGTTGCCGGAAAAAATAATGACGCTTCCGTATATCCTGACAGGCAGGCATGCGCCGCAGTTTACCGGCTTTTAAAGGCTAAGGCAAATAAAAAGCTCAGTATTGACGACATTTATTTTTTGCTTGGCAGCATAAGCTATGCTCAGCTGCGCTTTGCACTTTCGGCATTTGAAGAATGTGATTTAATAAGAAAATATAATGGCAAAATAGCAGCGTCGCCGGCACCGCAAAGGGCTGAACTGGAAAAAACAAAAACCATAAAATATTTGAAAAGGAGGCTTGGCATTGGCTGATTATAACGACGGCTTTGACGATTTCTTTGAAAAAGTAAAGCAAAACAAGCAATATGACAGTGAAAAAATCAAAAAAGCCTATGACGTGGCAAAAGCGGCGCATAAAGACCAAAAGCGCCGTTCGGGCGAGCCATATATTATGCACCCTGTTGCTGTTGCCAAAATCCTTTTTTTACTTGGAATGGACAGCGACTGCATTGCCGCCGCGCTGCTGCATGACGTTGTTGAAGACACTGAATACGACCTTAAATTCATAAGAAAGAATTTCGGCGCAGACGTTGAACTGCTGGTTGACGGGGTTACAAAGCTGGGCCAGATTCCGCTTTCCACCAGGGAAGAGGTGCAGGCTGAAAACATAAGAAAAATGTTTATAGCAATGAATAAGGACGTCAGAGTTATAATCATAAAGCTTGCAGACAGGCTGCACAATATGCGCACGCTTAAATACATGCCGGCATATAAGCAGCGTGAAAAAAGCCTTGAAACGCTTGAATTTTACGCGCCCATAGCGCACAGGCTGGGTATTCGCGCGTTTAAAGAGGAACTTGAAAACACGGCTATTTTTTACCTTGACCCCATTGCATATAAGGAAATTTCAAATTCTCTTTCAATGAAAAGGGAAGAGGGCGAAGTCTTTTTAGGCGACATTACAAAGCGCATTGACGACAGGCTGAAGGGCAAGTTTCAAAATTACAGCATAACGTCAAGAGTCAAGTCTGTGCACGGCATATTCAGAAAGGTATATATTAAAGGCAAGTCGTTTGAAGAAATTTATGACATATACGCAGTCAGAATCATAGTGGACTCTATGACAGACTGCTATAATGTGCTGGGCATAGTGCACGACATGTTTAAGCCAATTCCCGGCAGGTTTAAAGACTATATTTCAACACCAAAGCCAAACATGTACCAGTCGCTGCACACAACAGTGCTGTCTGAAACCGGCGTGCCGTTTGAAATTCAAATCAGAACATGGGAAATGCACCGCACGGCTGAATTCGGCATAGCAGCGCACTGGAAATATAAGCTCGGCTCTGCCGGGCGGCAAAAAATGGACAATGGCTTGCAGTGGATTCACCAAATTCTTGAAACTGGCGAAAGCGCTGACACTGCAGAGGACTTGATTGCCAACATAAAGGGTGATTTATCTGTTGAAGAAGTTTATGTTTTCACCCCTAACGGAGATGTAAAAAGCCTGCCGACCGGCTCAACCGTAATTGATTTTGCATATTCAATACATTCCGAAATAGGCAATAAAATGACCGGGGCAAAGGTTGACGGGCGAATAGTGCCGCTTGATTATGAAGTAAACACCGGTGAAATTGTAGAAATTCTTACGTCAAACCAGCAGGGAAAGGGCCCAAGCCGTGACTGGCTTAAAATTGTAAAAACAGGCCAGGCCAGAAGCAAAATACGCAACTGGTTTAAACGCGAGCGCAGAGATGAAAATATTGTTGACGGCAAGGCGGAAGTTGAACGCGAGCTCAAGCGCAACCTTATAAACCTGTCAGGCGCTAAATATGATGAATTTATCAAAAAAATTGCCGAAAAGCGCCATTTTGACAGCACAGATGATTTCTATGCCGCTGTGGGCTACGGCGGAATACTTGTCAGCCGTCTTATGCCCGGCATAAAAGAGGAATATAACCGCAATTGGCGTGAAAAAGAGCCGGAGCAGGAATTTCCAACGGTGCAGCACACTGTGTCAAAGGCGTCTGAAAACGGCGTCAGGGTTGAGGGAATTGACAACTGCCTTATAAAAATGGCAAAATGCTGTTCGCCGCTGCCGGGCGAGGAAATAGTGGGGTTCATAACAAGGGGGCACGGGCTGTCTATTCACAGGAGAGACTGCACAAATGTGCCGCGTGACTTAAAAAACTGCGCTGAGCCCGACCGCTGGATAGCCGCCAGCTGGGACGAAAATGTAAAAATAGAAATGCAGTCTGTGCTTGACATATACGCCATTGACAGAGACGGTGTTGTGCTTGATATAACGCAGATGTTAAAAGCGGCGCATGTTAAGATACATTCAATAAACGCCCGCCCGATTGGCGACAATAATTGCCTTACAACGCTGACCTTTGCCGTGGCAAGCAAGGAACATCTTGACAGCATAATAAAGTCAATCATGAAAATCACAGGCGTATACCATATTGAAAGGGGCCACAAATCAAAATGAGAGCTGTGATTCAAAGGGTGGCTCAGGCCAAGGTAGACATAGACGGCAAAACAGTGGGCGAAATTGACAGGGGGCTGCTGATACTGCTTGGCGTTATGGAAAATGACACCGAAAAAGACGCGCAGTTTCTTGCAGACAAGATTGTAAATTTAAGAATTTTCAGCGACAGCGCCGGCAAAATGAACCTGTCGCTTTGCGATGTCTGCGGCGGCGCGCTTGTTGTGTCACAGTTTACGCTTGCAGCCGACTGCCGCCACGGGCGGCGGCCGAGCTTCACACAGTCTGCGCCTGCGCAAGAGGCAGACATGCTTTATGAATATTTCAAAACGGAAATGGCGCAGGGCGGCATTTCAAATATTCAGTCAGGCGTTTTCGGCGCAGATATGCAGGTTTTTCTGGTGAACGACGGGCCTGTCACCATTATTCTGGACTCAGCCGAATTGCTGCGGCGCACAGATAAAACCGGGCGGAATTAAACAATGGGGGAAAATTTGATGACAGTTAAAAGCGCCGTTATCGGCGACATGGGCAACAACTGCTATTTAATTACAGACGAAGACAGCGGCAAAAGCGCGCTTATTGACTGCACTGAATATTCAGCCGACATGCTGCGCCTTATTGACGGCGCGCATGTTGAATTGATTCTTTTAACCCACGGGCATTTTGACCATATAGGCGGTGTTTATGAAATGCAAAAAAACACCGGCGCGGTGGTTATGATTTCGCAGGAAGACGCTGAAATGCTGACTTCTTCAAAGAAAAGCCTTGCGGCATTTTGCGGGGTGCGGCAAACTGCCTTAAATGAATTTAAAACCTTTAAAGATAATGATGTGATAATGCTGGGCAGCACTGAAATCAGGGTGCTTGCCACGCCGGGGCACACAAAGGGCAGCGTGTGCTTTGTTGCCGGCGGCTGCATTTTTTCGGGCGACACTCTGTTTTACTGTTCCTGCGGCAGAACTGACTTTCCGGGCGGCTCTTTTAAAGAAATGCAAAAAAGCTTAAAGCGCCTTGCTCTACTTAGCGGGGATTACAGGGTCTGCCCCGGGCATGACAGTGAAACAACACTTGAATTTGAAAGAAAAAATAACCCTTACATGAAAAACATATGAATATTACGCTTATAAACCATTCATACAAACACGAAACAGAGGCGCTCACGCGGCTCTTTTTTCCTTACGAAAAAATAACTTTCACCCGGCAGCTTAAAGCGGGTGGCGGCAAGTCTATATTAACGCAAATTAAAGACGGCGCGGTTTTTGTTAAGGCGGAAATAGACTCTCAAACAGCAGCTGAGGAAAGCCCATTTAACGAATACGGCGAAAAATACACCCTGGCTTCAGCGCTTTACAGGGTGCTTTCAAAAATAACCGGCATTACCCCGCCGTGGGGCACTCTTTACGGTGTGCGCCCGGTGCATTTATATAAAAATCTGCGCGCAGATTACGGCGATGCCGGCGCGGCGCGCCTTTTTAAAGACAAATATCTTGTTGACAAAGAAAAAATCAGCCTTGTTCGTGCCGTGGCTGAAAATGAAAGTAAAATAACCGCGCTGTCTGCAAAAAACAGCTTTTCGCTTTATGTTGCAATTCCGTTTTGCCCCACAAGGTGCAGCTATTGCTCATTTGTGTCTCACAGCGTTGAAAAGGCGGCGGGCCTTGTAAGCCGTTATGTTGAACTGCTGGGGCGTGAAATTCGCGAAACGGCAAATATTGCAAAGCGCCTTGGTTTAAGGCTTGAATGCATATATTTCGGCGGCGGCACGCCAACGGCGCTTACAACAAGCCAGCTTCAATATTTGTTTTCTGCAATAGAGCAGAGCTTTGAGGTGGGCACTGTGCGCGAATATACTGTTGAAGCCGGCAGGCCTGACACCATAACATGTGACAAACTGCTGGCTATGAAAGCCGCCGGTGTTACAAGAATCAGCGTAAACCCGCAGACTTTTAATGACGACGTGCTTGCCGCTATAGGCAGGCGGCACACTGCACGCCAAACCGAAGAGGCTTTTTTGCTTGCACAAAGCTTAGGCTTTGACAATATTAATATGGACTTTATAGCCGCCCTTACGTCAGACAGCCCGGCATCTTTTGAAAAAAGCATAAGACGCGGCATTGAGCTCGGCGCTCCGTCAATCACAGTTCATGCTCTGGCGGTGAAAAGCGGCGCTTATCTTGCTGAAAATTTCCCTGCCGGGTCTGTATTGGCCGGTGCCGACGCGGGTCAAATGATTTCAACTTCTGCAATGCTTTTGAAAAGCAGTGGCTATATACCGTATTATATGTACAGGCAAAGTAAAGCCGCCGGTAATCTTGAAAACGTGGGCTGGTGCCGGGCAGGCTATGAGGGGATTTATAATATATTTATGATTGATGAAACGCACACGGTGCTTTCAGTCGGCGCGGGTGGGGTGACGCTGCTTAAAAACCAAAACACTTCAAAAATTGAACGTGTTTATAATTATAAGTACCCCTATGAATACATAAGAAGCTTTGACGAGATTATAAAAAGAAAAGAGCGAATAAAAGACTTTTATAATGAATATAGTTTTGATGAAAGAAAATTGTAGCTTAGGGGGGCTGCTTTTTAACGGTGTTTTTTCTGATATTATTAAAAATATATAAATAATTATCCAAATAGTATTGCAAAAATATCCGTTCTGTAATATTATATATTAAGAGGTGTCTAATATGAATATTACAAATGAAAATATCAAAGCGGGCTTTGAAGACATGTTTTCACGCACAAAAACTGCGGCTGAAAACATAAGCAGAAAAGGTTCAAAACACCTGTCGCTTTCAAGGAAAAATGTTGAATATCTTGACGCAAAGAGCAAAGCCGGCAAAGCATATTTGAAATACGGGCAGCTAATGTATTTAAAGGAATCCGGGCAAGAGGTTAATGCTGAAGAGCTTGACGTTCTTTATTCCGAAATAACCGCTTACAGGGAAAGAATGCAGGTGCTTGAAAGTGAAATCAGCGCAGCAAAGGAAGAAATTGAAAACGACGCCAAGGATTTCGGCAAGGAAATAGTGGAAGCTTCTAAAGATGTAACTGAAGTTTTCAAAAAGCAGGCAAGCGAAGTTGTTAAAAATGCCAAAGAGGCTTTTAAATACCCGCCTTCAAAAACAGACAGCTGCGAATAATTAGCTTTGCCAAAGGCGCGGCGTTGGTTAAAGGCTCTTAAAAGCCGTTTTGCGCGCAGCGCGCGGGCGGTAAAAATTCGGGAATTGTAAATAAAATTTCGGGGCAGTGCAAATGGCACTGCCTTTTTATTGGTGATTTTATTGGGCAATTTCAAAAATAAATATATAAATTCGGCGTTTTTGCTGCTCATGTCGTCTGTTGTTGTAAAGGCGGCAAGCGCGCTTTATAAAATTCCGCTTACAGCGCTTATAGGCGGCGTGGGGCGGGGCTGCTTTAACATAGCTTATAATTACTATATGCCATTGCATGCCGTTATTATGGGCGCGCTGCCGGTGGCGCTTTCGCACCTTATAAGCAAATATAATCAAAAAAGAAATTTTGAAAAAATATTCGCTCTGAAAAAGGCTGCAAACCGGCTGTTTTTGATTGCCGGGCTGTTGGGGCTTGTTATCATGCTGCTTTTTGCACGGCCTTATGCGGTTTATATTTCATCTTCGCCGAAAAGCCTTTACGCCGTTTATATGCTTGCGCCCACAATAGTTTTTTCTGCGCTTTCATCTGCGCACCGCGCTTTTGCAGAGGGATTTATGAATATGACCCCCACAGCTGTCAGCCAAATTATAGAGGCCGCTTTCAAAATGCTGTTTGGGCTGCTTTTTGCAAAGCTTGCGCTCAGCGGGCTTTACGGCGCTTACCTTGAAAGCGGCGCGGTTTTGGGCGTAAGCTGCGCAAGCGACGAAGAAGCGCTGTCAATGATATACCCCATAACGTCTGCCGCGGCAATAGGCGGCGCAACGGCGGGGGCAGTTGTAAGCTGGTGCTATTTGTCGCTTTATGTGAACATTAAATACGGCAAGGGCAAAAAGCTTGCCGGCATAAAATGTAAAAATGAAATGGGCGAAATATTTTATTTTTCGCTGCCTATTATTGCGTCCACCGTTATACAAAGCGTGTTTACATTTCTTGACAATTCGTCTGTGCAATACTGCCTGTCGCTGTGCGAGCAGGGGCAGCTTTACGCCGCTTATGAAAATGCGCTTGTAATAAGCGGCACGGCGCAGGAAGACCTGATAACATATGTATACGGGCTGTTTTCGGCTGTAAGCGACATTAAAAACCTTGTGCCGGGCATTACAATGGCAATAGGCGTGGCGGCTGTGCCGGCTGTTACAGGCGCATATGAAAGCAAAAATTCAGGCGCCTTGTCATTGCTTTCAAACAGCATTTTTAAATATTGCGCCATTATAGGCTTCGGCGGCAGCGCATATCTGTTCATAATTTCGCCGTGCCTTTTAAACGTGCTTTACGGCAGCTCCAATTATGACATTGTGCTTTCCTGCGCCACTCTTGCCAGGGCCATGTCGCTTTCGGTGTTTATCTATTGCCTTGCGGGCACGGTGGTATTTGCCGTTCAGGCAATAAACCGCGCCAAAAGCACTATTTTTATTTTTACATTTTCGGGTATTATAAGAATATTACTTAACTTTTTATTGGTGTCGCAGGCACGCTTTAATCTTTACGGCGCGGTGATTTCAGGCGCGGCAGGCTATGCGTTTATATTGGCGGCGGGGCTTTATGTTTATAAAAAATATGCAAATGTAAAATATAACACGGCACAAATTTTTATAAAGCCGGCAATATGCGCCGCTGTGGCAGGGGCGGCGGGTAAATTTGCGTCAGACGGAATATTGCCGGCAGAAAATAATTTGCTTTATTTTATGTTCTTTTCCGCGGTTTTTGCAATAATATTTGTTGTTTTGTTAATATTGTCAAAAAGTCTTGAAATTAATGAACTAAAATTCTTACAATATTGTAAAAAATGAGTTTAAATACTTGCCAAATGAAGCCAAATGTATTATTATCTATTTGATAACACGTTAATCTTAAGGTAGGGCAGTTATGGCAGTTGATTTTGAAATTAAAGATAGATACGATATCAATGATTTTATTAAACTTGTCACTGTCTTAAGGGCCCCGGGCGGCTGCCCGTGGGACAGGGAGCAGACTCACGAATCCATAAAAAAGAATTTAATAGAAGAAACTTACGAAGTTATAGAAGCCATTAATAAAAAAAGTTCCGGCGCTTTGCTGGAAGAACTTGGCGACTTGCTTTTGCAAATTGGTCTTCATTCTGAAATGGAACGTGAAAAAGGTAATTTTGATTTTGATGACGTTGTTGATGAAATCTGCCAAAAGCTTGTGATACGGCACCCGCATGTGTTCGGAAATGTTGTTGCACAAAACGCCAAAGAGGCGCTTAACAGCTGGGACGAAATCAAAAAGCAAACAAAGGGCATTAAAAATCAAAGCGAGTCTATGGTCAGTGTTCCCCGTGAATTGCCCGCGCTCATGAGGGCGCAAAAAGTCCAGCAAAGGGCTGCCAAGGCCGGTTTTGACTGGGCAGACGCACAGGGTGTGTTTGAAAAACTGCTTGAAGAGATTGGCGAGTTAAAATCTGCTTTGTCCGGCGGCGGTCGGGCTGAAATTGAAGATGAATTCGGCGATTTGCTTTTTACCTGCGTAAACCTTTCAAGGTTTCTTAACCTTGATTGCGAAGAGGCGCTTACAGGCGCAACAGACAAGTTTCTTAAACGTTATATAACTGTTGAAGAACTTGCCGGCGAGGCAGGGCTTGAGCTGAAAACAGCTTCACCTTCAGAACTTGACGCGCTGTGGGGAAAAGCCAAAATATTAAACGCCTGACAGGCTTAAAATGGAGGAAATCTAAATGAATAAAACCGAATTAGTAGCAGCAGTGGCTACAAAAGCAGAACTTTCCAAAAAAGACGCAGAAGAAGCAGTAAAGGCTGTTTTTGATTCCATTACCGAAGCTCTTGCAGACGGCGAAAAAGTTTCGCTTGTAGGCTTTGGCTCATTTGTTGTTAAAACACGCTCTGCACGTGTGGGCAAAAACCCGCGCACAGGCGAAGCGATAGACATTGCCGAAGCGAAAGTTCCGACCTTTAAAGCAGGCACTGCTCTTAAAGACGCGGTTAAATAAGATTTCATAACACAAAACCGCCGCTTTTTGCGGCGGTTTTATATTTAAGCTACATTTTGTTTGAAACGGCGGTATTTTTATGAGACTTGACAAATATTTAAAGGTAAGCAGAATAATAAAGCGGCGCAGTATTGCCAATGACGCGTGCGACGCAGGGCGCATTTCGGTAAACGGCAGGGTGCAGCGCGCTTCATATGCCGTAAAAGCAGGCGATATAATTGAAGTTCAGCTTGGAGAAAGCGTAAAAAAATATAAAGTGACAGCCATAAGCGAAAGCCCGAAAAAGGAAGACGCGGCAAAAATGTATGAAACGCTTTAATTTTTGTAATCCGGCGGTGGCTAAGCTCATATAATTTACCAGGTGATTTGTGTGGGCGAAAGAACATTAGATAAAACCGCAGATTCATTAAAACAGCACGGCCTTTACATTGAAAACCGCCGCACGCTTAAGCTTACCGGGGTTGAAGACGTTGACTATTTTGACGAACAGGGCGTTACGGCATATACCTGCTGCGGGTGCGTAAACATCAGCGGCACATCTCTTCATATAGAGGAACTCAGGCTGGACGACGGGGCGCTTTTTGTTACCGGCGAAATAGACGCGGTAATTTACACTTCGGGCGACAAAAAGAAAAAAGGCTTTTTGAAAAGGGTATTCAGTGGCTGAACAGATTTTTGCTTTTTTCTGCGTTGGCGTTTTGCTGGCGGTTTTATATGATATTTTTACTTTTTTCAGATGTCTTTTGCCTACAAAAGTCTGCTGCTTTATAATTGATTTCATATATTTTGTGCCTGCCGCGGTTATTACTTTTATTTTTTTGCTTTCATATAATAACGGGCAGTCGCGGGCAATTTATTATGCGGCAATTTTTTGCGGCTTTATTTTATATATTTTAACATTTTACCGCCTGACTTTTCGCCTTTGGAAAAAGCTGGCGCAAATCATTCGCACGGCGGTTTTGTTTATATGCAAAATCATAAAAAAACTGTTGCAATCTTTAAGCAAACTGTATTATAATATTAAAAAGATATTCCTGCCGAAAATAAATATCAGGGCTTTGCCTGTTGTTAAAAATTTTGCACGGCGGGCCCAGCGGCAAAACAAAAAATCAAAAGCCGGTAGTTCAAATGAAAGAAAATGCCAAAAAGCTAAAGGAAAATTTCAAAAAAAACAATAAGTTTCGCATTGCCGCCGCGGCGCTTTTTCTGCTTGTTGTGTTTTTTATATGCGCCGGCGTTTTCATTTCCCAAAGCGCAGACATAAAGCGCCTTGAAGCCCAATATGAGTCATACCAACAGCAGCTTGCCGAACAAGAGCAGGAAAACGAAGAGCTGGAAGCTATAATTGATTCTGACGATATTGACAGCTATATTGAACAAAAGGCGCGCGAAAAGGGCTATGTAAAGTCGGGCGAAATTGTTTTTTATGACATTTCCGGCAGCAACTGATAACCAACCCCGGCCGAGATTTACTCTCGGCTTATTTTTATTTAAAGGAAGTGTGGCAAGTGAAAGAAATAAAGGCTGAAAAGATAACCGAAACCGTAAAAGAGCTTGTAATTAAGGCAAACAAGGTTTTGCCCGGCGACTTGGAAAAACTGATTTCTGAAAGCAGCGCTTGTGAAAGCTGTGCCGTGGCGCGCAGTGTGCTGGGTGATTTAACTGAAAATTTGCTTGCGGCGCGTCAGCTTGACATTCCGATATGCCAGGACACCGGCATGGCGGTTATATTTGCTGAAATCGGGCAAGACGTGCACATAACCGGCGGCAGCTTTGAAAGCGCCGTTAACGAAGGCGTGCGCCGCGGTTATATTGACGGCATGTTGAGAAAATCGGTGGTAAGAGACCCGCTTTTTAACAGGGTTAACACAAATGACAATACGCCGGCGGTAATTCACACTTCAATAGTAGATGGGTGCAGCATTAAAATCACTGCTGCGCCAAAGGGCTTTGGCAGTGAAAACATGAGCCAAATAAAAATGTTTACCCCCGCAGCGTCTGAAGCTGATATAATTGATTATGTGGTAAATGCAGTAAAAAAAGCCGGCTCTAACCCTTGCCCGCCTGTTGTAATAGGCGTTGGCATAGGCGGCGACTTTGAATATTGCGCCATTCTTGCCAAACGGGCGCTTTGCCGCAGCGTGTCTTTAAGAAATAAAGATGAACGATATGCCGCCATGGAAGAAAAAATACTAAAAAAAATAAATGCGCTGGGCATAGGGCCGCAGGGCTTCGGCGGCGACACCACCGCGCTTGCGGTTAATATAGAAGCTTATTCTACGCACATTGCTTCAATTCCCGTTGCAGTTAATGTGGGCTGCCATGTAACCCGCCACGCAAGTGCTGTTATAGAATAGGCGGGTGTGCACATGAAATATACAATGGCGGCGCCATGCCTTTTCGGGCTGGAAAGCCTTGTAAGGCAAGAGCTTTGCGACATGGGCGCAGAAAATGTAAGGGCAGAAAACGGCAGGGTGTTTTTTGACGGTGGTGAAAATATTTTGGCCCGCGCCAATATATGCAGCCGTTTTGCTGAAAGAATTTTTATTTTAATAGGCGAATTTGACGCCTTTTCGTTTGACGAGCTTTTTGAAAACACCAAAGCGCTGCCGTGGTCTGACTATATAGGGCGAAACGACGCGTTTCCGGTGCGCGGCTACAGCATTGATTCAAAGCTTCATTCCGTGCCTGACTGCCAGAAAATTATAAAAAAAGCGGTTGTTGAAAGCCTTAAAACACGCTGGAGCGTTGAAATATTTTCCGAAACCGAAGACATGTATAAAATTCGGTTTTCAATTATAAAAAACAGGGTGCTTATGTTTTTGGACTCTTCGGGAGACGCCTTGCACAAGCGCGGCTACAGAAAAATTTCAAACGCGGCGCCAATAAAAGAAACGCTTGCGGCGGCCATGTGCGCGCTGTCGCGCTTAAAGCCTTACCACACTCTTTACGACCCTTTTTGCGGCAGCGGCACAATTGTAATTGAAGGTGCGCTTATGGCAAAAAATATTGCGCCCGGAATTGGCAGAAATTTTGCGGCGCAAGGCTGGAATTTTATTGCAAATTCAGCCTGGACAGATGAATTTGAACGCGCCAAAAGTCTTGAAATTAACAGCGCTGATTTTTATGCGTTTGCTTCAGACATTGACAAAAAAGCAGTTGAACTGACTGCCCATAACGCAGCCCTTGCCGGGGTGGGCGCTCAAATTTCTGCCGTGGTGCGAAAAATAGATGATTTCGAGCTTGAAAGCGACTCGGCAACCCTTATTACCAACCCGCCTTACGGCGAACGCATGCTTGACTTTAAAGAGGTTCATGAAATATATAAAACCATGGGCGCTTTGTTTAAGCCAGGCCGGGGCAGAAGCTACGGCATTATTTCGCCTGATGAAGAATTTGAAAAATTTTTTGCCCGCCGCGCCGACAAACGCAGAAAGCTTTATAACGGCATGATAAAATGCCAATATTACATGTATTTTAAAAATTAATTCAAGCCGTCAGTGCGGTTTTTAACCGGCGGCGCCTTTTCTGTTGCTTGCCGCTTTTCATGATTTGCCTGACACTGTTGCCCCCAAAAGCCCTGCGGGGCTTTTTTGTGCATTTTTTACCTGTTGACAAAACGTAAAAAGAGTTGTAAAATAGCCTTATAGAACAAATGTTTGAAAGGCTTAAGTATGGACAGAAGTATACTTCATATAGACTGTAATAAATTTTACGCTTCCGTTGAATGCCTGAAAAACCCCGCCATACGCCTGAAACCCGTTGCGGTGGGCGGCAGTGCGGAAGAGCGCCATGGAATTATTCTTACCAAAAACGAAATTGCAAAGCATTTCGGAATTAAAACCGGCGAACCGATTACAGAGGCCAAAAGGAAGTGCCCGCAGCTAATTGTAATTGAACCTGATTTTCCGCTTTACATTAAATTTTCAAACGCCGTCAGGGCAATCATAGCCGAATATTCAGACTATATAGAGCCTTTCGGGCTTGATGAAAACTGGGTGGACATAACGCGTCTCGGCGGCAGCAGCGAAAAAGCGGCAAATGAAATAAGGGAAAAAATCAAGCGCGAAGTCGGCATAACAGTCAGCGTGGGCGTGTCGTGGAATAAGACTTTTGCAAAATTCGGCTCTGACTACAAAAAGCCTGACGCCACCACTGTTATTACAAAAGAAAATTATAAGGAAATAGTCTGGCGCTCCCCGTGCGGCAATTTGCTGTATTTAGGCCCCAAAACAGAGCAAAAGCTGAAAGCTTACGGAATAAACACAATTGGTGAACTTGCGCTTGCAAACAGCGGCTTTATAAGCGCCACCCTGGGTAAAAACGGCGTTGCGCTGCAAAATTCAGCCAGGGGGCTTGACATGGCAGAGGTGCGCAGGGCAGGCGAAAGCAGCGCTGTTAAAAGCATAGGAAATTCTTTCACCACGCCTAAAGACATGTGCACAGACAATGATGTCAAGCTAATGCTTACCTTGCTGGCAGACAAGGTTTCCGCCCGCATGCGAAAGCAGAGCTTAAAGGGCAAAACGGTTGTTATTACCGTAAAAGACAGCCAGTTTGTAAGCTTTACGCGCAGGTGCCCGCTTTTAAATTACACTTGCGTGTCATCTGAAATAAGAAATGCCGCGTTAAAATTGTTTCGTGAAAATTATTTGTGGCAATTTCCTGTGCGCAGCATAGGCGTTGCGGTGTGCGATTTCGGGTGCGACAGCGCGGTGCAGCTTGATTTTTACGGGCATGTGCAAAAAGAGCAAAAGCTTGAAAGGCTTGAAACGGCTGTTGACAACATAAGGCTGCGCTATGGGGAAGACGCGCTGAAATGCGCGCTGCTTTACCGTGAAAGCCCGTTTGTCAATGCGTCTTCCCACATTGACAGCGCTTACACCTTTCGCCGCTAAATGCGTGAACTTATTTGAGCTTAGGGCAAAATTGTTCGAAAATCATGTTGTAAAACATTAAATTTTTTAGTACAATAATATTGTGGTTGAAAATATTTTAAAATATATCAACACGAAAATGGCTCAGCGGGCAACGCACCGCATTGCAATGGCGTGCCGAAAACGCTTAGCTTTCCGTAATTTAATGGGGTGAAAAAATGAAAAAGGTATTAAGCTTGTTATGCGCCGCTGTAATGCTGTTTAGCATAAATGCCACAGTCAGCCTGAGCGCAAGCGCGTCTTCAGACACAACAACAGTTACCGGCACGTTTTATTACGACTATTCAAACAGTGTTTTAAAGCTTGTCAACAAACAACGCGCTGCAAACGGCGTTTCTGCCCTTGATGCAGATGAAACCCTGACTAAAGAGGCCATGCTGCGCGCTGCCGAACTGGCAGTCAGCTTTTCACACACCAGGCCAAACGGCTCTTCGGCAGACACGGCATATACATGGACTTACACTATGGGCGAAAATATTGCGTGGGGCCAGATGTCGGCTGACGAAGTAATGGTAAGCTGGATGAACTCAAGCGGGCACAAAGCCAATATTTTAAGCAGCAATTACACAAAAATAGGAATAGGCTGTTTTTACTGCGACGGCATAATGTATTGGGTGCAGGCTTTCAGCGCGGGCAGCTGCGAAGATTACACGCCCGCAGGTATAAAGCCTGTAAAGGTTAAGGTGGCGCTGTCAACCGCTGTTGAAACAAAGGCGTGGTTAAATAAAAGCGGCAGCTGCGGCAGCGATGTGAAATATTCTTTTGACACAGACACCTATACGCTGACTATAAGCGGCAGCGGAAAAATGAAAAATTATTCAAGCTATTACGGAAACGGAACTTTGGTTTCAACTGCACCGTGGGCAAGTTACAGCAGCTATATTAAAAAAGTGGTTATAAAAAGCGGAGTAACAACGATAGGCTCATATGCCTTTCTCGGCTGCGGCAACATGACTTCAATAAAAATTGAAAACACCGTTACCAAAATATGTTCCGGTGCGTTTGACAGCTGTTCCGGGCTGAAAACAGTTACATATTCCGGCTCAAAGTCACAGTGGAGCAAAGCTTCGTCATATTGCAGCAGCTCGGCTCTAACAAGCGCAAGCGTAAAATGTGTTGGCAATTGCACGCTGTCAAAAACAGTTTGCACTTACACCGGCAATGTAAAAAAGCCCAAGGTTACGGTTAAAGACGGCAAGGGTAACACAATTTCGTCAAAATATTACACAGTCAGCTACATCAGCTGTAAAACAGGCAAAGCCGTGTCTTCAATGAAGTCGGTTGGAAAATATTATGTGCAAATCAAGTTTAAAGGCAAATACAGCGGCACTGTTAAAAAAGTGTTTACAATAAAACCGAAGGGCACGTCAATAAGCAGCGTCAGCGCTAAAAGTCAGGGCTTTACGGTAAAATGGAACAAGGTCACCACGCAGACAACAGGTTACCAGGTGCAATATTCAAAAAGCAGCAGCTTTTCGCCGAAAGGCACTAAAACAATTTCAGACAACAGCAAAAAAAGCTTAACCATTACCGGGTTGGCTGCAAATAAAACATATTATGTCCGCGTGCGCACTTACAAAACAGTGAAAGTAAACGGTAAATCCGTAAAGCTGTATTCAAGCTGGTCAAATGCAAAAACCGTTACTACAAAAGCTTAACAGCAAAAGAAAAAGCAATGCGCACTTTAAGTCAGTTTATACAGACTGCCCGCCGCTTTAAAAGCGGCGGGTGTTTTTTATTTGTCATTAAATAAAACGCTTTTTCGGCCGTTGCTTAGGCGCCAAATGGCGCGGCTGGCGGAATTGAAAGCTTGCAGGCTGCCGCATTTAGCCGCCACAGCCGTTTTCTGCGCGCAGGCATAAAAAACGCCGCGAACAATTAACAGTTCGCGGCGGTGTGGCGCAGATGCGGGGATTCGAACCCCGGAAACGGTTTTGCCGTTTACACGATTTCCAATCGTGCTCCTTCGGCCAGCTCGGACACATCTGCATGAGCAAAGCTCAGTTTGCACTTCAGCCGGGTAATATATTACTATATTTTAACGAATTAGTCAAGTATTTGATAATAAGGCGAAAATTGATTGAGCTTTGTTTCAAACTTGTCTTTCGGCTGTTCCTTGGGCACGTCTACGGGGTATTTGCCTGTAAAGCACCCGTCGCACACGGAAAAGCCGGGTATATCCACCAGCTTATGCGTAGCGCTGATTGACAAATATGCAAGGGAATCAACGCCGATTTCCTTTGCAATTTCTTCAACCGTGTCATATTTGCAGGCAATTAAATTTTTCTTGCTGTCAACATCTGTGCCGAAATAGCACGGGTATTTAAATGGCGGGGAAGACACGCGCATATGAACTTCTTTAGCGCCAGCTTCGCGCAGCAGATTTACTATTCTTGCGCAGGTTGTGCCGCGAACTATTGAATCGTCAATCATAATAACGCGTCTGCCCTTAATGTTTTCTTTAATTACGTTGAGCTTAATTCTGACGGCGTCTTCGCGCTGCTTTTGGCTGGGCTGAATAAAGCTTCTGCCCACATATTTATTTTTAATAAAGCCCACGCCGTAAGGAATGCCGCTTACTTTTGAATAGCCGAGCGCGGCGTCCAGCCCGGAATCGGGCACGCCGATTACCACGTCAGCTTCCACCGGGCTTTCCTTGGCTAAAAATTCACCCGCGCGCATGCGGGCGTGCTGCACGGAAAAGCCGTCTATAACGGAATCAGGGCGTGCAAAATATATATATTCAAAAACACAATGGCCGCAATGCTTTGTGCAGTGGGTTGTATTTGAAGTTATGCCGCCGGCGCCTATTGTTAAAATTTCACCCGGGCGTATGTCGCGCACCAGGCGCGCGCCTATTGCGTCCAGCGCGCAAGATTCTGAAGCCACTACCCATGCCCCGTCTTCAGTCTGCCCAAGACAGAGCGGGCGAAAGCCGTTAGGGTCACGAAAAGCAATCATTTTAGTGGCTGTCATAACAATGCTTGAATACGCGCCCTTTACTTTGTCCATAACCTTTGAAATGGCCTCTTCGGTGGTTTTGCTTGTAAGTCTTTCACAGACTATTGAATATGCAAGCGCTTCCGTGTCAGACGTGCCGTGAAAAATTGCGCCCGTGTGTTCAAAATGCCCGCGAATTTCAAACGCGTTTATCAGGTTGCCGTTATGCGCAACAGCCAAATTGCCCTTAAAATGGCGAATTACCAGCGGCTGCACGTTGTTGGGGTTGTCGCCCCCGGTGGTGGAATAGCGCACATGGCCTATCGCGGCGTTGCCGCTGCCAAGCTTTTCAAGCTTTTCGCGCGTGAAAACATCGGGCACAAGCCCGTCGCCGTGGCAGTGCGAAAATACGCCGTCGTCGTTAACTGCTATTCCGCAAGATTCCTGCCCGCGGTGCTGCAGCGCAAAAAGCGCAAGATATGCCGCGCCCGCAACGTCGGTTGTTTTGTTTTCAAAAATTCCGAAAACGCCGCATTCCTCATGTAAACTGTTGAACATAAATTTCCCTCTCTGTTAAAGCTTCTTTTAATTTGGCGTGTATAAATTCGCATAGGGCCGTGAAGTTGCCGGCACTAATTTTTTAAAAGGTTTTGATATGATTTCATTATAATCAATTGAAAAACATTTGCAATACTTTTTTATATATTGCTTCAATTCTTTTTCGTCTTGTGAATTAAGCTCTGTAACTTTTATGTTGGCTGAAAGATTTTCTTTCGGAATACGCCCGCGCACAAAAATTTTTCCGCCGTGCATGCCGGACGCGCAGTGCGTGCCAAACAACTTTTCGCCGCGCGCAAGCCCAAGACCAAGCAGCACAATTGTGCCGCCCGCCATATATTCGCCCAAAAACGCGCCCGCGTTTTGGCCTATTACCAGCACGGGCTTCATGTTTTCAAATTCTTTCATATGAATACCGCCGCGGCAGGCGACATTGTCACGAATATAAATCTGCCCGTCTCGCATGCCGTAACCCATGGCGTCTCCGCTGTGCCCGTGCACTATTATTTCGCCGCCGTTCATTGTGTTGCCCACTGCGTCTTGGCAGTTGCCGTAAACAATAATTTTGCCGCCGTTTAAGTAACACGCCAAATCATTGCCGGGCGTGCCGTGAATTTCAATAGTTTTTCCGCTGTCAAGCGCGCAGCCGATATATCGCTGCCCGTTGACGTCGTTAACCTTTATTTTATTTTTGCTTTGCAGTTCGGCTTTGATTGTCTCGTTTAGCTTTTCATACCTTTCAAGCCCTGCAACAATGCTCATATTTCAACACCCCCGCGAAGTTTTTGTGTGCGCGTTTTTTTGTCAAACATAAAAAGGGAAGGCTCTTCCATAATATCGCCGCAAAGAGACGAAAGCGGAATCTTGTTTGAAATAAGACTTGTGTATATGCCTGCGTTCGCGCTTGAATTTATAAGCACATATCCCACAAGAAAATCGCCTTCAAAAATAAGCCGCTTGTAGCTAAAGCTGTTGTCTTCAAGAGAGCCGCTTTGCTTTACTTCGTCTCGGTATTGTTCGCCTTTTGCATTTATAAGCCCGCATGTGCATATTCGCAGCGAATAAAAGTCTATGGCGTTTACGCTGTAAGTGCCGCCCGTAAAATTCTGCACGCCTGCCATCTGCGCGCCGGCAGCGGCCCCCTGCTGCACTGCGTTGGGCCAAAGAGCTATTATTTTTTTAGCCCCGTCAAGCATGTCAAGCGACACGGTGCAGTCACCCGCGGCATAAATGTCAGGGTCGCTTGTCTGCATTGTTTCGGGGTTTGTAATAATGCCCCTGTTTACTTCCAGCCCTGCGTTTTCTGCCAGCTGCGTTTCAGGGCGCACGCCCACTGCCATTATAAGCAAATCACAGGGCAGTACGTCCCCGTTTTTAAGCATTACGCTTTTTACAAGGCCGTTTTCAATATTTGCCTGCACAGCGGTGTTTTCAAGGTGAAAGCTTATAGCGTTTTTTTCGAGATATGCTTTTACGGCAACGGCGCTTTTTTCGTCAAGAATAGACGGCAAAACGCGCGGCGACAGCTCCACCACGTCAACGCTTTTGCACACCTTTGTCAGCCCTTCAGCCGCTTTCATACCAATTAGCCCCGCGCCTATGATAACGGCGCGCGCGTCTTTGTGCGCAAGATTTTTTACCTGTTTAACGGTGGCAAGGTCTAAAAAAGTCAGCACATTTTTGTTGCCTGAAACATTTTTAACCGGCGGTGTAAAAGGCTTAGAGCCGGTTGCCAGGCAAAGTCTGTCATAGCGGTAAGAGCCGTTTTCGGTGAAAATCTCTTTCTTTTTGCAATCTATTTTTTCAACTTGCGCGCCGGTTATAATTTCAATGTTATTTGCACGGTAAAAAGCCTCTTTTCGCAGAAATATGTCTTTTTCTTCCACCCTGCCTTTTAAGTAATAGCTTATTGACGGGCGGCTGTAAGGCAAATAATTTTCTTTTGTGAAAATTGTAATTTTGCCTTTTTTGTCATATTTTCTAATGGTTTCTGCAACAGACAGACCTGCCGCCGACGCACCGACTATTATGTATTTCATACCTTACCTCCGTCGTCAAGCCAAACAAGCGCTCTGTTCGGGCAGTTTTTAACGCACTGCGGCTCTTCACCGCCGCACAAATCGCATTTAAAAGCAATTTTTCCGCTTTTTATGCAGCCCACCGGGCAGACTGCAAGGCATGTCATGCAGCCTATGCATTTGTTTTCATCAACAGACACAATGCCGGTTTTTTCGTCTTTGTGCATGGCGCCGGTTATGCATGCCTTTACACAGGCAGGGTCGTCGCAATGGCGGCAGTTTACCGCAACTGAAGCCACCCGGCCGCCGTAAACCGAAATGCGCGCCTGCGGCTCCGGGTCTTCATATTTATATGCCGTAACTATGTCTTTAGATTTGCTGTGAAAGGTTTTGCAATAAACTTCGCAAAGGCGGCAGTTAATGCAAAGCTCTTCACGCGCGAATACCTTTTTCATTTGTTGTAAACCCTCTTTCCTGCTATTCGCCGGCGTGCTTTACGCCCAATATTTCAAGTTCCTTTTCAGTCAGCCCAATTCCCCTTAGCATAAGCCGGTTGCCCCTTAGCGAATCTATGGAATTTATGCCCATGCCGCCCATGATTTCTTTTATTTCATGGTTCCATGCGTTAATCAGGTTGATTACGCGCTGAGACGCTATTTCAGGGTTTAACCTGCGCGTCAGGTCAGGGCGCTGCGTTGCAATGCCCCAGTTGCACTTGCCCGTGTTGCAGGTCTGGCACATGTGGCAGCCCATTGCAATAAGTGCGGCGGAAGCTATGTAACACGCGTCTGCGCCCAGGGCTATTGCCTTTACTATGTCTGCCGAACAGCGAAATGAGCCCGCCGCCACAAGTGAAACCTTTGAACGAATTCCTTCGTCGCGCAGCCTTTGGTCTGCCGCGGCAAGCGCAAGTTCCACAGGAATGCCGACATTGTCTCTTATTCTGGTGGGGGCAGCGCCTGTGCCGCCGCGAAACCCGTCTATTACCACAATATCTGCCCCGGCGCGTGCAACGCCTGACGCTATTGCGGCAATGTTATGCACTGCTGCTATTTTAACGGAAACCGGCTTTTTGTCGCCCGTGGCCTGTTTTAAAGACCATATCAGCTGGCGCAGGTCTTCAATTGAATAAATGTCATGGTGCGGGGCGGGGGATATTGCGTCAGAGCCAACCGGAATCATTCTTGCGTTTGAAACTTCAACGTTTACCTTTTCACCCGGCAGGTGCCCGCCTATACCGGGCTTTGCGCCCTGGCCTATTTTGATTTCAATAAATTTAGAATTGTTAAGATATTCTTTATGCACGCCGAAACGCCCGGAAGCCACCTGAACAACCGCCCATGGCCCCAAATCCTTAAGGTCGTCATGCAGCCCGCCTTCGCCCGTGTTGAACAGTGTGCCGAGCTCCTTAGCCGCAAGCGCAAGAGACTTTTGGGCGTTAAGGCTTATTGAGCCGAATGACATTGCCGAAAACATAATAGGCGTTTCAATCATAACCTGGGGCGGCATTTTTGTTATTGACACGCCTTTCTTTTTTACCTCTAACTTTTCAGGCTTTCGCCCTAAAATAGTGCGAATTTCCATGGGCTCGCGCAGCGGGTCTATAGAGGGGTTTGTAACCTGTGACGCATTGAGCAGCAGCTTATCCCAGTATATAGGAAACGGCTTTGGGTTGCCCATTGCAGACAAAAGGGTTGAGCCCGTGTTTGCCTGGCGGCAGATTTCCTGCTGGTATTGCGCAGTCCAGTTTGCGTTTTCACGGTAATCGCAAACATATTTTTCAATTCTTAGCGCGCCGGTTGGGCACAAATCAACACATCTGTGGCAGGCAACGCATTCATTTGAATTTACAAGAACTGTTTTGCCGTCTTGCGAATAATAATGACATTCGTTTGCACATTGGCGCACGCAGCAGCCGCAGTTTATGCAAAGCTCCTTGTCGCGCACAACGGTAAAACGGCGCGGAATATAGTTTATCATTATTTTTTCGCCTCCTCCTTGTCAATTTCAAGCGGCACAAACACCGGCTCGGCCCCGCTGACAGACCAGACCTTTTCGGGGTTGGGGCATATGATTCTTATTGCCGACTCTTCAGAGGCAAAATATGCCCGCGAACCTTTTGTTGCCGCTGTCAGTGAACGCAGCTTCAGCCTGTCGTTTATTGCAAGCAGCCCGCGGTTTGAGCCCAGTATTACAGAAAACGGGCCGTTAACCAGAGCTGCGTTATATATTGAGCGCAGGTTTGTAAAATATTCTTTTTTGTCTTTGTCCATTCTGTCTATTTCGTCCCATTCGGGCGCGGTTAAAACGTCTGCCGCGACTTCAATGGGCAGGTTGTGGTGGCGAATAAGGTGGTCAAAAAGATATGTAATAACCTCTGTGTCCGTCTGCATTGTGCATACATAACCAAACTGTTCAATATAGCGCCTGTTTGCGTCATATGAAGAAATTTCGCCGTTGTGAACTATTGACCAGTCAAGTATATTAAACGGGTGAGACCCGCCCCACCAGCCGGGCGTGTTGGTTGGAAATCTCCCGTGCGCAGTCCACAAATATGCGTCATATTGGTCAAGCATATAAAATTCGCCCACATCTTCGGGGTAACCCACCGCTTTAAAGCAGCCCATATTTTTGCCGCTTGAAAATATAAATGCGCCGTCAATATTCTGGTTTACCTTCATAACGCACTGAACTGTATATTCCTCTTCGTCCATTCTGGATTCGCGCATTCTCACTTTGTTTGGCTTTGCAAAATAACGCCATATTTCAGGGCCGTTTTTAATGGCTGCCATCTTTTTTGTGGGTATTTTTTCAGACACGTCAACATTAAAATGCTTAAAAAGGAAATCCTCACAGCTGCTTTTGGCTTCTGTTTTGTCATAAAAGACATGAAATGCATAGTCGTCTGCATGTTCGGGGTATATTCCGTACGCCGCAAAGCCGCCGCCCAGCCCGTTTGACCTGTCGTGCATAAGGGCTATTGATTTTATTATTTCGCCCCCGTTAATTTTGCCGCCCTTGCGGTCTATTATGGCTGCAATTGCGCAGCCGGACGGAATGCGGACCTGACCTTCTTTCAGCATGGTATCTCCTCCTTGGAATTGTGCGCAAACAAGCGCAAGGTTGTTTGAAAAGGCGCGCGTTGCAAACAGCGGCGCGCGCTTTGCAAGTGTGAAATTATCTTTAAAAGGCTTTGCCAATAGCCAAAACGGCGTAAAACAAGCTTTTTAATATTATAAATCTTTATATTATTAATAGCAATAACAAACGCGTATTTTCATCATTTTATGAAAAAAATCTATTTGCACCGGCAAAATATATATATAAAATTACAAATTGATATTTAAGCAAAAACGCACAAAAATATTACGCAATAATTTGAAATATGATAATTAATTTGTAAATTATTGACAAAAAAGCAATGGCTTTATTTAACAAAAGGCGGCAGCGGCACATCAAAAAGCATTTGACTGGTTGGCAAATTGTGCTATAATTTAATTAAAGGATTTGCCCGAACGCCGGCATTTGGCAAGGGCTTTGCCCGCTTATGCGGTGGATTATGCCCCATAAGGAAAATGGCAAACCGTGCGCCTTGCTATGCGTGGGCAGCTTTACAAATATTATAGTTAAGAAAATTAAATTGCTTTCGGCATTGCCGAAAACAGAAAGGTCGTGCTGTTGTGAAAATAAAAGAAAAAAAGCAGCTTTCCAAAGGAAAAATAGCCGCGTCTGTAATAAGCGCCTTTCTTGCGGCTTTTATTGCGGTCATTGCAATATCATGCTGCTGGCGTTCAAATCCGGGCAATATTAAGCAATATGATGTTGACAACCAATATATTACAGCATTAGGTGAAATTCAAATAAGCGCGCACCGCAGCGGCGGCGGCATAATGCCGGAAGAAACCATGATGGCATTTAAAAACTGTGCCGAAAACAGCAGCTTTGAAGTTGACACTTTTGAATTTGATTTGCATATTACCAAAGATAATGTGCTTGTCCTGCTGCATGACGACACGCTTGAACGCACGTCAGATTGCGAAGAGGTGCTCGGTGTGGCAGACGCCAAGCCGTCTGATTACACATATGATGAACTCAGGCAGCTGAATATGGGCGCAAAGTTTGAAAATGAAAGCGGCGACATGCCCTATGCCGGGCTCAGCGGCGCCGACGTGCCTGACGAATTAAAGATATTGCGTGTGGAAGACGCGCTTGATTACCTTATGTCCGTTGGCGACTATAACTATATAATTGAAATAAAAGATTCCGGCACGGCGGGGCAGCAGGGCGTTGACATTTTATATGACATTCTTGTTGAAAGGAATTTGCTTGGCAGCGTTATATTCGGCACATTTCACGAAGAAGTTTCCCAATATGCAGACGAAAACCACCCGGACTTAGTAAGAAGCGCCACTATTAAAGAGGTGCTCAGCTTCTGGGCGGCCGCAATGCGCGGCGACAGCGATTTTGAAGCGGCCTATTCCGTGCTGCAAATACCTTATAATTTGCCTTACAGGCTTCTTGTTAATTTGGGCACGGCAAAGGTTATAAATTATGCGCACGAACATAATATTGCAGTTCAATATTGGACTGTAAACAATGAAAGCGACATGGAATATCTGTATTCGCTTGGCGCAGACTGTATTATGACTGATTACCCTGACGCACTTTATAAAGTTGTATATGCCCAAGGCGATTAACCGCCCGGCTGCTTTGAAATTAACATTTCAGAAAACTATGCGGCAAAACTCTTTTGAGCTTTGCCGCATTTTTGTGTTTAAAACTTATGCTGACCCGGCTTTAGTTTTGCTCAGTTTCGCAGGTATCGCTGTTCTGTTCGCCTCCCGATTACTTAATCAGTCGTTTGCCAAATCGTCTTCACCCTGCAAAGCGTCTACGCCGCTTTCGCCCGTGCGCACCTTTATTACATCTTCAATATCATAAACAAATATTTTTCCGTCGCCAATATTGCCGGTGTAAAGCGCCTGCCTTGCCGTGTCAACAACCGTTGAAACCGGCACTTTTGAAATTGCCATTTCCAGCTTCATCTTCGGGTTCAAATTCATTTCTTCAACGTCAACACCGCGGTATCTTCTCATGTGGCCTTTCTGGGTGCCGCAGCCCATAACGTTGGTAACCGTCATGCCGGTTACGCCGATTTCATTCATGCTGCTTTTAACCTGCTCAAATTTAGATGGGTTGAATATCATAACAATATTTGTAAGCTTGCCGTCTGTGTTCGCCGTATACGATTCAACCGGCACGGCCTTTTCAAGCGGCACCTTTGCCTGCGGCATTTCGCCGTCGTCTGCAAGCACGGCCGGTGCTAAGCTTACCGGCATGAAATCTGCATAAGCAGACGGCAGGTTGTGTTCTGTGCCGTCAAGGCCTTTAATTTCCTCTTCCCTTGAAACACGCAGCCCGTTTGTCTTTTTAATTAAGAAAAAGACACAGGTCATTGTAACGGCGGTCCATGCGGCAACGCACATAAAGCCCAAAAGCTGAATTCCCAGCTGCTTTAAGCCGCCGCCGTAAAACAGCCCTGTTCCGACGCCGTCTGCACCTGTTGAAAACAGCCCAACGGCAATTGTGCCCCACACGCCGTTTACCATGTGCACTGCCACGGCGCCAACCGGGTCGTCAACATGCATTTTCTTGTCTATTACTTCAACCGCAATTACCACCAAAATGCCCGCAACCGCGCCTATTATGATTGCGCCGAGCGCGTCAACGCAGTCGCACGGGGCGGTTATGGCAACAAGCCCTGCAAGAGACGCGTTTAAAGACATTGAAACGTCAGGCTTGCCGTCTTTCAGCCATGTAAATATCATTGCCACAACTGTTGCCGTTGCCGGGGCCAAAGTTGTTGTAAGAAAGATTGACGCCAGAGTTGCGGTGTCTGTTGCTGCGGCGCCGTTGAAGCCATACCAGCCAAACCATAAAATGAACACGCCCAGCGCGCCCAAAGTCAGCGAATGGCCGGGTATAGCCTTTGCAATTTTTTTGCCTGTTTTCGCGTCTTTTTTATATTTACCTATACGCGGGCCTAAAATAGCCGCGCCTATAAGCGCCGCAATGCCGCCCACCATGTGAATTGCTGCTGAACCTGCGTAATCGTGAAAGCCCATGTTGGCCAGCCAGCCGTTTGAATTCCATATCCAGCCCGCCTCTATCGGGTAAATAACAGCTGAAATAACGGCGGAATATATGCAATATGATGAAAACTTTGTCCTTTCAGCCATTGCGCCGGAAACTATTGTGGCAGCCGTGGCGCAGAAAACAAGGTTGAAAACAAAGCTTGACCAGCTTTCGCTGTTTGACGCATAGTCGGTTAACAGCCCGAGAGTGGGCATGCCGCACAGCCCGCCGAGCACCTCTTCGCCCATCATAAGCCCGAAGCCCAGCACAATAAAGCACAGGGCGCCTATGCAAAAGTCCATAAGGTTTTTCATAATTATGTTGCCGGCATTTTTTGCCCTGGTAAACCCTGTTTCAACCATTGCAAAGCCGCACTGCATAAAGAACACAAGCGCCGCGCCGATTAAAAACCAAACGCCGAAAACATCACCGCTAACAATTTCTTCAATAAGCTCTGTCATAAAAATTCCTCCTCTATTAAAGACAGATTTTTATTTGAACGGGCAGCGCCGGGGGTTAAAGCCGGTGCGCCTTTCAAATGCAATTAAGCCCCGGCATTGCGCTAAAGCAGCGGCTTTAAGCCGCAAAACCGCCGCTTTGCAGCAACGCGCTTTTAATAAGGGCAAACAGCCAAATTAAAAAGGAGCGCATTTCACTTTCGTGAAATACACTCCTTTGTGTATCTATGGCGGCCGGCACGCCTGTTAACAAACGCAGCCGGCCAAATGGCAAAACGCCATAAGAGAGGGCAAATAATTTACTTCTTTAAATATCTGTTAACTTCCCACTGCGTAACCTGGGTCCTGTATTCGTCCCATTCGCGCTTTTTGCCGCTGATGTAAGCGTTGAAAATGTGGCTGCCCAGAGTTTCTTTAATGAACGGGTCTGCTTCGGCAGCTTGCACGGCTTCAATCAGGTTGCCGGGCAGGCAGTCAATGTGTTCGTGCGCCAGGTCTTCATTTGTCAGGCTGAACACATTGTAATCAACAGGCGCCGGGGGAGTCATCTTTTTCTTTATGCCGTCAAGCCCGGCTGCAAGGCAAAGAGCCATTTCAAGATAGGGGTTGCATGTCGGGTCCGGGCAGCGCAGCTCAACACGCGTGCCCTTGCCCCTTGCGGCGGGAATGCGCACCAGGCACGAACGGTTTGAAGCTGACCATGTAAGATAGCACGGCGCTTCATAGCCCGGCACAAGCCTTTTATATGAATTTACGGTTGGGTTTGAAAATGCAGCTATGCCCTTGATGTGCGCCATGATTCCGGCAATGAAAGCATATGCTTCCTTTGAAAGGCCAAGCTCGTCGCTCGGGTCGTCAAAAATATTTGCGCCGCTTTCAAGGCTGTAAAGGCTCATGTTTGTGTGCATGCCCGAACCGTTAATTCCATAAACCGGTTTCGGCATAAATGTGGCGTGCAGCCCGTGCTTTGTGGCATATGTTTTAACAACGTGCTTGAAAGTCATAACTCTGTCTGCTGTTGTCATTACGTCGTCAAACCTGAAATCTATTTCGTGCTGCGATTCCGCAACTTCGTGGTGAGAAGCTTCAATTACATAACCCATTTCTTCAAGGGCAAGGCATATGTCGCGCCGGCAGTTTTCGCCTGCGTCAATCGGGTTTAAGTCAAAGTAACCGCCAACGTCTGTCATTTCGGTTGTGGCGTTGCCGTTTTCATCTTTTTTGAAAAGGAAAAATTCAAGCTCCGGGCCGACGTTGAAGCCATAGCCCATTTCGGCAGCTTCGTCCATTACTTTTTTAAGTATGTTTTTCGGGTCGCCCAAAAACGGGGTCTTGTTGTCAGCCGTGTAAACTGAACAAATGAGCCTTGCGGTGGTTTTTCCGCTGAAAGTGCGCCACGGGAAAATGCCCCATGAGTCAAGGTCCGGGTGCAGATACATGTCTGACTCGTCAATTCTTACAAAGCCGTCTATTGAAGAGCCGTCAAACATGCAGTCATTGTCAAGCGCTTTTTCAAGCTGAGACACCGTGACTGCCACGTTTTTCATAAGCCCGAACACGTCTGTAAACTGCAGCCTTACAAATTCAACGTTTTTTTCTTTTGCGTCGTTCAGAATAAATTCTTTCGTTATTTTTGCCATAACTTTTCCTCTCTTTACCTTTATGAATGTTACAAAAAAATAAAGGCGCTCTGAATAATCAGAACGCCTTTGTTCTCAGTACAATATTATTATAATTTTCAATTTCAAAATTGTCAACGCTATTTGTAATTTTTGTATAAACTGTTAACAAGCACCCGAAATGTTAAAACTTTTTTGTGTAATTTTGGCTTTTTCGCGGCGCGTGGCTTAAAATTTTATGAAATTTCCAAAAATTCTTCCGGCACAACGCTTTCGGCAAGGCTGGTGAAATATTCAACAGTGGCGCCGCTTTGCGCGTGTGAAGAGGCAAGCGAATCTGTGTAATCGCTTAGTTTATAAACAGAAAATTCATAAGAGCCTGACGAAGAGCTGTACCAGCACACAACCGGCACAAGCGTTGCCGAATCAATGCTTATTACCCCGTCTGTTTTGGTAATTGTTATTTTTGCCATGCCGCCGCACAGCTGGTCTAAATTAACCTGGTGCGAAATAAAGTTGCCCAGCGAATAATAAACCAGCATTTTTTTGCCCGTGTCTTCATTTTCAACCCACTCTACGCTTTGCAGCACATGCGGGTGCGTGCCTATAACAATGTCAACGCCCAAATCTGAAAACAACTGCGTGTATTCCTTTTGATAGCTTGAAATTTCAGTGCTGTTTTCGGTGCCCCAATGCGGAAATACTATAACTACGTCAGCATTTGCCTTTGCTTCGGTAACGTCCTGCGTAATTTTGTCTTCGTCCATCATATTTACGCACCATTCCTTGCCGCTCGGCAGTGATATTCCGTTGGTGCCGTAAGTATAATTAAGTATTGCAAATGTTATGTTGTTTTTTGTGTAATATATAACGGTGTTATATTCTTCCTCTGTGTCGTTAGTGCCCACATGCACTACTTCTGTGTGTTCGTCAAAAAACTTACATTCCTGCTCTATGCCGGAATAGCCCACGTCAAGCGAGTGGTTTGTGGCGCATGTAAAAATGTCAAAGCCCGCGTCTATTGCCGCAACACCGACTTCCCACGGCGTGTTAAAACAGGGGTAGCCGGCATAATCAAAAGCGTCTCCGCCAAGCATGGTTTCCTGGTTTATTACCGCTATGTCAGCAGCGGAAATATCCTTTTTTATATTTGCATAAAACGACGTGTAGTCAAGCGTGCCGTCTTCCTGCTCGCCGGCTGAAATCAATGTGTTGTGAATAAGGTTGTCGCCCACGGCAACAAGATTGACTGTGCTGGTTACTGTTGAAACGGCTTCCTGCGTGGTTTCTTCAGCCGTGCTGCTTTCTTTAGCAGTAGGCGTTTCGGCGTCTGTGTTTTTTGTCATGTGCCCGCTGACTGCTAATGAACATATTATAAGCACCGCGGCAAACACGGGCGCCAAAACAGCAATTAAGCTTTTTTTGTTTTCCATTGCAATACCTCAATGTAACTAAATTCAAATTATGTAATTCATATTGTATCACAGTTTAAACCCATAATCAACCGCGCCGAAAAACTTTGAATTTCAGGCGGCGAAAATTTTTTTATGAATTTTTGATTTTTCTATTGACAACATGTTATGAATGTGATATGTTAAAGATGAACTGTATTAAATGTATTAATACACATGCAAACACAACGCAATTCTGCCGAAAGGAGGGGACCAGTTGTTTAATATTGACATAAAAAGCCGCGAGCCTATTTATGCCCAGCTTGAAAAGGCTATTGTAAAATACATACGTTTCGGTGTTTATTCAAAAGACAGCATGCTGCCGTCTGTAAGGGCGCTTGCATTTGACCTTGGAATTAACCCGAACACTGTGCAGAAAGCTTACAGGGAACTTGAACAAAAGGGCATAATATACACTGTGCCGGGCAAGGGCGCTTTTGTGAGCGGGGGCGATTCACTTGGCGCCGTGCACACAGAAATGCTGTCAGCCGTTAAAAAGGTGTTGACAGACGCTAAAAATTCAGGCGTTATGTTTGAAGAGGCAGAGCAGCTTATGAAAGATGTGTGGGAAACATAGCACAAAAACAAATTATTCAGAAAGGAGTATGGCTCTGCCATATATAAGTTATGATTGAAATAAAAAATCTTACAAAAACATTTGACAAAACCGCCGCGCTCAACAATGTTTCATTCACGGTGGAAGACGGGTCTATATTCGGCCTTGTCGGGTCAAACGGCGCGGGCAAAAGCACGCTGCTGCGTGTGTTTGCCGGTGTTATGAAAGCTGACAGCGGCACAGTATACATAAATAACCAGGAACCTTATGAAAACAATGCCCTTAAAGAAGAGGTGGCATTTATTTCAGATTACCCCTATTTTACGCCGGGCGCCACTGTTGAAAGCATGGCCAAATGTTACAGAAAGCTGTTTCCCGGCTGGAGCGAAGAAAGCTATAATTACCTGAAATCTGTTTTCCCGATTGATGTAAAGCAAAAAATATCTGCCATGAGCAAGGGCATGCAAAGGCAAAGCGCCATAATACTTAACCTGGCTTACAACCCAAAGGTTATTTTGTTTGATGAAATTTTTGACGGGCTTGACCCGGTTGTGCGCGAGCTGGTTAAAAAAATACTTGTTTCATATGTTGAACAAACAAAGGCCACGGTTATTATAGCAAGCCACAACCTGCGTGAACTTGAGGGCTTTTGCGACCATATCGGGCTTTTGCACCTGGGCGGAATACTTATGGAATGCGACATTGACAGTGAAGAAATGGGCATTTACAGAGTTCAGTTTATACTGGAAAACCAAGACAATTATGAAAAAATCAGGCAAAAGCTCGGCATTATAAAAGAATCGCACCATGGCAAGATAAACGAAATTACGGTAAAGGGCAGAAAAGACGAAATACTTGATATAATCAACGCCGAAAACCCCGTGTTTACAGAGGTGCTGGGGCTTACGCTTGAAGAGTTTTTTATCAGCAAAATGGAGGAGTGCGGTTATGACATCAACAAACTTACGCAACAATAAATTCAAAGAAATATTGCAGGTGCTTTTGAAAAGACATTGGTTTTCAATATTCTTTTGTGCCGCAGCTTCTTTGGTTTTAAACCTGGCGCTTATCGGCGACTATCTTTCGGGTTACCCAATATCAGAGCTGGCAAAAGACAGCACCGTTGTTTACCCCGCAAGTGAAACCCAGCATTTATGGCGCATGTTAATATGCATAGCGGTTTTGATTATGGGCGTTATGTCTTTCACTTTACAGCACCAGCTTTACAGGGAAGCTTACAGCAAGCGCGCTTCAGACTGGCTGTTTTCGCTGCCCGTAAAGCGCGAAACTTACTATAATGCGGCGGCGCTTATAAATGTTATAGCAATTGCGGTTTATTACATAATAGGCGTTATTGTGTATTCGGCGGTGTTTTCAAGCCCGCTTTCAGCATGGGCAAAATATTTTGAAACAGACATGTCTGAGGTGCTGCTGCTTGCCGGGTTTGGCTTTTTGATTTCAGTTGGCATGGCGCTGGTTTGTTCGCTGGCGGCAGTTTTGTCTGGCAAAGCATGGCATTATGTGGCAATGTGCTTTATTGTGTTTGGCTTATGGCCGGCAGCGGGCGGCTGTGTTATTGAGCTGGTTAATACAATATGGGGCGTTTACATTTCGTCTGTAGCGGGCGAAATTAATGTTCCGTCTGTTATTATGCTGCTGTGCTTTGGCACTGAATCGGTGTCCGGCGCTATTTTGTGGGCTTTTCTTATAGTTGAAACGGTGCTTGCCTATGTGCTTGGGCTTTTGGCTTTCAAAAAGCGCAAGTCTGAAATAGCTGAAATGGCGGTGTCAGGAAAAGCCGCGGTGGCATTTGCCGGGTTTATAACGGCGCTTTATGCCTTTTTACAGATATATTTGGCTGTGAGCGACACCGCAATCGGCATAGTGCTGGGTATTTTAGGCGCGCTTATAGCCGGCATAATATGCGTTTGCGTGCTTACATTTACAACAAAGCGTTTCTTAAAGCTCGGCGCGGTAAGCGCGGCCGCAGCGGCGCTTGTTTCACTGGCATTTGTGCTGGCTGTAATGTATGTGCCGAACATAAGCTACAAAAACTATGTTCCCGCCGCGGCAGATGTGGAATCTGTGCGTGTGCAGGAAGACGATTACGGCTACAGCACCAGCAGCCTTGACGCTATTTACTATTATATTTACGGCGTAAACGAAACATCTTTCTATTTTGACCAGGTGCTTACCGGCGACGAAGCCAAAGCCTGCGTTGAAACGCTGCACAAGGCAGTTCTTGAGCCTGAAACCGAAGCCGCGTCAAAGAAACTTGCAGCTGCCATGAATTCATATGATTATGACTGGTATGATTCCATGCAGTGGCTTACTATTGAATACGCTCTGACAGACGGCAGCGTTATATCGCGCAGCTATTATGTTGACGCCGGCTATGTTTATGAACAGCTTGCCGCACTGCTGCAAAGTGAAGAGTGCGTTAAAAACATGTTCCCGTCTACAATAGATGAAGACAGAATTCTGTTTTTGTGCTATGATTCCTATTTGGACGAAGACAGCGATTACACCACCACTGACTTTGTAACCTTTAGTGATTACACACCGTTTATAGAAGCCATTGAAAAGGAAAGACAAGAGTCAGATGTAACCGCGTTTCTTGCCCAAAATACTGACATTTACCCGTCTGAACATTTCTTTGACACATATTATGACAATGTTACAACATATTCAATAGGCGTTTATTATATTGCCAACGGAGCTACAGATGAACAAATAGCAAAGCTCAAGTCCATGACGCCGGCAGAGATTTACAACAGCTATTATTATGTTGACGAAGACGGCAACAGCAGCGACCTGCCTATTACATGGGAATCCGTAATGGTTTCTGCTGACGCAGGCGCTGACATTATGGAATATATTATTAAACAGGGCACAACTTCGGGGTCTGTTTACACATATTAATTGCATTTGCTTTTCGGCGGCAGGGCTTTCTGCGGCAAAACGCCGCAGTGCCCTGCCGCCATATTCTTAATAATTTCTTGACTTTTTCTTGACAAGACTTTGATTTTAGCCGCCTATAATTAAAGTCAAGATACACAGCGCATTTACATGTTGCTTTAACAACAGTTAACGGCGGCAGCTTGCCCCTTATTGAAAGGACGGTTCTATATGAATATTTTAGTTACGCTTGACTCCAATTACATACCTCAGCTTATAGCAATGCTCAATTCCGTGCAAAAAAACAACGCAGGCACGGCTTTTGACGTTTACATAGCGCATTCAACGCTGTGCTGCAGTGACATTGCAAGGGTTCAGCGGGCGCTGCCGCAAATAAAGCTGCACCCTATTAAGCTTGAAAACAACCTGTTTGCCGGCGCACATTACACAAAGCGCATAACAAGAGAGGCATATTACAGGGTTTTGATGAGCGAATATTTGCCCAAAGAGCTTGACAGAATATTATATCTTGACCCGGACACAATAATTATAAAACCGCTTGACAAGCTTTATAACTATGATTTCGGCAACAAGTGCTTTATAGCCGCCGGGCATACCCATGGCGCGGTTGAATGGTTTAATAAAAAAAGGCTAAAAATGGGCCGCACGTCGCAATACATAAATTCCGGTGTTCTTATGGTAAATCTTGACAATTTGCGCCGTGTGTTTTCACCGCAGCTTGTGTTTGACTATGTGCACAGGCAGGGCAGGCGGCTGTTTCAGGCTGACCAAGACGTTATTAACGCGTTGTTTCATAAATATACAATTTATGTGTGCGCCGAACTTTATAATCTTGACGAAAGAACGTTTCGCCGCAATGTCAGAAGTCTGAGCTATGTTTCAAAAAACACGGTTATAATTCACTATGATGGGCGCAACAAGCCGTGGCTTGACGGCTACAGGGGCATGCTTGACTGCTATTATAATTATTACAGCAGCGTTGTTTTTGGGGGTGGAAAGGTTTGCAGAAATTTAAAAGCCGGCCTCTTATAATAAGAATACTGGTTATTGCTCTGCCGTTAATATACCTTGCTCTTTTTCTTGCGCTCTATTTCACCTGCGGAAAAGAGTTTTACGCCCTTATAAAAGATAAAGAACAGTTTGCCATGTGGATTTCATCGTTTGGAATATATGACGAAATTGTGTTTGTTGCAATACGCGCCGTGCAGACTGTGGTGAAAATAGTGCCGGCAGAGCCGCTTGAAATAGGCGCGGGCTATGTGTGGGGCACATGGAAAGGGCTTGGGCTGTGCATGCTCGGCACAGAAATCGGTTCGCTGATAATATTGTTTTTGGTGTCGCGTTTCGGCACAAAGCTTATAAATTTGCTTTTTGACACGGACAAGCTTAAAGAGTGGGAATTTATAAAAAATTCTAAAAAGAAATATTCACTGCTGACTGTTATTTACCTTATTCCCGGCACGCCGAAAGATTTTATAACATATTTTGTGGGCATAACAGACACTAAAATATTGCCGTTTTTAGTTGTAACGGGGCTTGCCAGAATTCCGTCAATTATAAGCTCAACCTGGTGCGGCGACATTTTAGATATGGGCGGCGTGAAATACTTTATAGCGGCATTCGGCGCAATAACCGTTATTTCGTTTGCCGCGGCGGCTCTGTTTTCAAAATATATAAAAAAACGCCGCGCAGTGCCCGCGCCGGACAAGGGCGCGGCAAGCCTGCCGGACTGACTGCGGCATTAATTGCAATTAATAAACGGTTTGTAAACTTTTACAGTTTTAGAAAAAGTTCGTTGACTTTTTTGTTAAAATGCGCTATAATAACATTAATTATGAGGGAGTAGTTCCGCACAATTTTCAAACATAGTGCGCGCTAAATCAACAGCATGCCCCACGGGGCTGGTTTAGCTTTAAAGAATGAGACTCGTATATAGTAGGGCATACTATGTACGGGTCTATTTTAATATCTGCTCTTATTTTTATGTAAAGGAGACCGAATATGAAAGAATACTTACGCACTGCCGACGAGGTGATTCATGAATACGACACATCTGACAGCGGGCTTAGCTCTGCTAAAGCTGCCGCACGCCTTGAAAAAAACGGCAAAAACAAGCTGGCAGAGGGTAAAAAGGAAAGTCTGCTGCACAGGTTTGTTATGCAGCTTGCCGACCCAATGATAATAATTCTTATTGTTGCTGCGGTAATTTCCGCCGTTACCTCTGTTTACAACAGCGAATTTCCGTCTGACGTAATAATTATTATGATTGTTGTAATAATTAATGCGGTGCTGGGGGTTTACCAGGAATCAAAGGCTGAAAAGGCCATTGAAGCGCTGCAAAAAATAGCCGCCGCCACAAGCAAGGTTATAAGAGACGGCAAAACGGTTACGATTCACAGCGAAGATATCGTAATCGGCGACATTGTGGTGCTGGAAGCAGGGGACAGCGTGCCGGCAGACTGCCGCATTATAGGCGCAGCTTCGCTAAAAATAGAAGAGGCCGCGCTTACGGGCGAATCTGTTCCCGTGACCAAGCAGGTGGATTCCATAGATTCGCTTGGCTCTGACGATGTTCCGCTGGGAGACCGTAAAAATATGTGCTATATGGGCTCAAACGTTGTTTACGGGCGCGGCAGGGCGGTTGTTGTAGCAACGGGCATGGACACTGAAATGGGCAAAATTGCCGGCGCCCTTACAGCCGCCAAGGAAGGCGACACCCCGCTTCAGATTAAGCTTAACCAGCTTTCAAAGATACTTTCAATAATCGTTATAGGAATTTGCGTGTTCATTTTTGCGCTTGATATAGTGCGCAGTCTCATAAGCGGCGGCGCCATTACGTTTGACGGTGTGCTTGACACATTTATGGTTGCCGTTTCACTGGCTGTTGCCGCCATTCCCGAAGGGCTTGCCGCGGTTGTAACCATTGTGCTTTCAATAGGCGTAACAAAGATGAGCAAAAGAAACGCCGTTATACGCAAGCTGACCGCCGTTGAAACACTGGGCTGCACGCAGGTTATATGTTCAGACAAAACAGGCACACTGACGCAAAATAAAATGACTGTGGTGGACTCTAAGGGAGACAATGAAAAAATAGTTGCCCAGGCAATGGCACTTTGTTCAGACGCGTTTATTGAAGACAACATAACAAAGGGCGAGCCCACGGAAGCCGCGCTGGTGGAATGGGCAAATAAACTTGAAATGCCGAAAGACGCGCTTGAAGAGCAGTTCCCGCGCGTGGGCGAAGCGCCGTTTGATTCAATGCGCAAAATGATGTCAACAATACATTCGGCGGAAAACGGTTATGTTCAATATACCAAGGGCGCGCCGGACGTGGTGCTCAACCGCTGCACCCATGCGCTTATAGACGGGCGCAAGGTTGAAATGACAGATGAAATACGCCAAAGCATTTTAAATGAAAACAAGTCAATGGCAGACCAAGCTCTGCGCGTTTTGGCAGCCGCCATGAAAACCTATGCGTCTATGCCGGACACAGAAAATATAAATGAACTTGAAAGCTCTCTTTGCTATCTTGGCCTTGCCGGCATGATTGACCCCGTAAGGGAAGAGGTTATTGACGCTGTTATTGAGTGCCGCGAAGCCGGCATTCGCCCGATTATGATAACGGGAGACCATAAAGACACCGCCGTGGCCATTGCAAAACAGCTTGGCATTCTGACAGATGAAAGCGAAGCCATAACCGGCACGCAGCTCAACCGCATGAGCGACGAAGAGCTGAATGAAAAAATTGAACAATACAGCGTTTACGCCAGAGTTCAGCCCGAACACAAGGTAAGAATAGTAAATGCATGGAAAGCGCACGGCATGGTAACAGCCATGACGGGAGACGGGGTTAACGACGCGCCGTCAATTAAAAATGCAGACATTGGCGTGGGCATGGGAATTACCGGCACAGACGTCACCAAAAATGTTGCCGACATGGTGCTGGCAGACGACAATTTCGCCACAATAGTTTCCGCTGTAGAAGAGGGCAGGCGCATTTATGACAATATCAGAAAAACCATACAGTTCCTGCTGTCTTCCAACCTGTCTGAAGTTCTTACAATATTTATTGCAACGCTTGCGGGCTTTACTATCCTTGAACCCGTTCACCTGCTGTGGATTAACCTTATAACAGACTGCTTTCCGGCGCTTGCCCTGGGCATGGAAAAAGGCGAGGGCAACATTATGAAACGGGCCCCCAGAAACAGCAGAGAGGGTGTTTTCGCGGGCGGCATGGGCATAGATGTTGCATGGCAGGGTATTATGGTAACGGTGCTTACACTTGCGGCATATTTGCTTGGCACATATGTAATGGGCGACGCGGGCGCTTCTGCCGAGCTGTTGCACCAAAACGGCATGACTATGGCGTTTCTTACGCTTTCCATGGCTGAAATATTCCATTCTTTCAACATGCGTTCAAGGCGGCAGTCAATATTCAAAATGGGCAGCCACAACATGTTCCTTTACGGCGCAATGCTTTTGAGCCTGCTGCTTTCAACGGTGGTAATTTATGTGCCGTTCCTTGCAAAAGCTTTTGACTTTTCGTCAATTTCACTTGCAGAATATGCAACGGCAATGGGGCTTGCAATACTTGTGATTCCCGTTGTTGAAATTGTAAAGGCAATTCAAAGAAAAGCAAGCAAAAATTAAATGAATTAACCGGGTTGCACTGTTAAAGTGCAGCCCGGTTTTCATATATTGTATTTACGGTGTCGTGGCGCCGTTTTTTTATTGCCTGCATGCCGTTTGGCAGGGGCTTTTACTGGTTATCCCACGGCCATGGGTCCTTAAGCCATTCGTCGCTGTTGTTTTCGCCAAGCCTTATCGGGCCGAATTTGCTTTCAAATTCCTCTTCCAGCTTTTCAAATCTTTTTTGGTATTTAAGATAAAGCGCCTGCGCGTCTTGGTCGTCTGCATGTGTGTCAAGGTAAACATGCATTTCCCACATTGCAAACTGCGCCGCTGAAAGGCGCATAAGCATTTGTTCCCTGTTCATGAAAGCGCCCCCATTCCGGTAAACGGTTTGTCAAGCTCTTCAAACAGCGTGCCGCGGCACAGCGCTTCCATTTCGTTTGAATATGGCTCTGCTTGTTGTTGGTAAGGAACATATGCCATAGTTACCGCGGCATTTTTCGGCAGCGGCGGAATCATTTTTGCTTTTGGCTTTAAAAAAGACGGGTTGAACATATCTTCATATCTATCCATTGTCCGTTCTCCTTTCCTGTTAAATTATTTTTGTTTAGTTCCTGATTACTATATAATATGCCGTTTAAAGCTGAAATGACAACATTTGAAAAGTGTTTGCCTGAAAAAATATGCGCCCCCAAAACCGGCATTTGCGCCGGTGCGTGCTGCCGAATAAGAGAAAAAAGTTTTTTTACATATAATGGATTATGATGTTTAAATTTACCGCTATCAGGCAAAAATAAAAGTAAAAGCCGCCGCTGCTTGCGCTACGGGGCGTTTTACTTTAGCTATATTACATTTATTTTGTGTTCGGAAAGGCTGTGTGAATTTAATGACAATTAAAAGGGGCGATATTTATTATGCAGACTTGAGCCCTGTAGTCGGCTCAGAGCAGGGCGGGGTCAGGCCGGTGCTGATTGTTCAAAACGATGTAGGAAACAGGTATTCGCCCACGGTTATAGCTGCTGCAATAACAAGCAAAAGAGATAAAAACAACCTGCCAACCCATATTGAAGTGGACGCAAGAAACTGCGGTCTTGCAAAAGACAGCGTGGTTTTGCTTGAACAGGTGCGCACCATTGACAAACGCCGGCTGCGTGAAAAAATGGGCGCGCTTGAAGGCATGGATATGGGCAAGGTAAACGAAGCTTTGTCAGTGTCTTTCGGGCTGACAGGTGCTGTGTAAATAAGGGCGCGCCTGCCGGCGCGCTCTTTTCATTTTAATAAGTGCTTGCCCATTATTCAACGTGGGGGGCGACAGCCGCTGCCGCCCCGGCGTGAAATTGTACTCACCGCTGATTTAAAATCGGCCCCTGAAGCCTTACGAGACGGGAACATTTATTGCCCAAGTTATATTGCGCTGCTATTCCTTTTTATTTAAATGTTATACTTGATATCGGCCTTGTCAAATGATATAATTAGTCAAAAGACTGGTTAAAGGAAGTATAAATATGAAAAGAATAGCTGAATTTCAAAAGGTCAGCCGCGAACAGTTTACCGAAGCTTGGCTTAAAAATTTCCCGCTTTCAGGCGGGGCAGACGGCATTTATGATTCCATAAAGCTGCCGCAGCGCGCCACTTCGGGCTCTGCCGGCTATGACTTTTACGCCCCGGCAGACATTGTGCTGAAAAAAGGCGAAAGCGTGCTTATTCCAACCGGAATCAGGGCCAAAATAAGCGACGGCTGGGTGCTTAAAATATACCCGCGTTCCGGGCTTGGCTTTAAACACAGGGTGCAGCTTGACAACACGGTGGGCATTATAGATTCAGATTACTATAATTCGTCTAACGAAGGGCATATTATGATAAAACTTTCGTGCACGGCGCATGACGATGGGCACCGGGTTTTGCTGGAAGCGGGCAGCGGCTTTGCGCAGGGAATTTTTATTGAATTCGGCATTACTGAAGACGACTGTGCCGGCGGTGTGCGCGACGGGGGCTTTGGCTCGACTTCCGCAAAACAGAAATGACTAATTTCTGGCTTTAATATTTGCCCCCCCAAGCCGTTTTGGGCGTGGCAGATTTGCAAAGAAAAGCCGGCGGCAAAATTTCATAATATTTTTTCCGCATAATTTGTCAAAATGCTTGACTTTTTAATTTGTTTTGTATATAATCTGCTGGAATGAACGTTCAGTCACCTCTTTAAATTCGGAGGGAGGGAATTTTAATGAGCCAGGTTAGAGTAAAAGAAGATGAATCTCTTGACAGCGCGCTTCGCCGTTTCAAAAGGCAGACCTCGCGCGACGGCATTATCCAGGAAGTTCGCAAAAGAGAGCATTACGAAAAACCGTCTGTCGCACGCAAGAAAAAAAGCGAATCTGCACGCAAGAGAAAGTACAGATAATTTTTTACATATAGCATAAGAGAGTCAACCCGATATGCCTGAAATACTAAGCAATGGCGCTCTTGCATGTTTTTTGCCGCCGGTATGTCTGAGCCAAAGAAATGCAAAGCATTATTTGTTCTTTTTAGTTTCAGGTGCCTTGCAGTTTGGGCTGCGAATTTTTTGGCAAGTCAAGGCAAAAGGTTTCAGCAAGGCTGCCGCCTTATAAAACCTTTTAACGCCTTATTGGTGAAAAAGGCGCGGCTAAACCATATTGTGTTTGGCTCTCTTATGCTATAGCATTTTGTGAAATGAATTTTGCTTTTCATTTGTTTTAGCCGAAAGGTGCGTTATTTATGAAAAAAATACTTGTTATAAACGGGCCTAATTTAAACATGACCGGAATTAGGAAAAAAGACGTTTACGGCGCAGAAACGCTCAGGCAGATAAACGACGAACTTAAAATTTATGCCAAAGCGCGTTCGCTTAAAATTGACTTTTTTCAGTCTAACCATGAGGGCGATTTGGTTGATATTATTCAGGAAAGCAGAAATAATTATAACGGCGTAATAATTAATGCCGGCGCATACACGCACTATTCATATGCCATAAGAGACGCCATTGAAGCGGTAAATGATTTCCTGCCTTTTGTCGAAGTGCACATGAGCGATATACACAACAGAGAAGAGTTTCGCAAAAATTCCGTTATTACAGACGTTTGCAAAAAACAAATATGCTCTTTTGGCAAAGACAGCTATAAAATGGGTATTGATTTATTACTTGAAATAATGTAAAATAGCTTTGAATCAAGGGCTTTGCCCGAACATAAACATTTGCCAAGGGGCAAACCCGCCCGGGCGGGGCGCCTTTTCAGATGTTACTGAATTCAAGCAAAATTTATTCCCGGCTTGCAGCGCTTTTCAGCGCCGCCCTTTCAGGCGGGCAGCTTTGGCCGGGCGGCGGTGTTTTCATGCCCCGCAATTCACAACACATAATGACGGAGGTATATTAAAATGGTTTCAGCAGGCGATTTCAGAAACGGCGTTACTTTTGAAATGGACGGGCAGGTTTATCAAATAATTGAATTTCAGCATGTAAAGCCCGGCAAGGGCGCTGCGTTTGTCAGGGCAAAAATCAAAAATGTAATTCAGGGCTCTGTGGTTGAAAGAACCTTTAACCCGACTGAAAAGTTTCCCACGGCGTTTATTGAAAGAAAAGAAATGGTTTATTCCTATAATGACGACGGACTTTATTATTTTATGGACCAGGAAACGTTTGACATGATTCCCGTTTCACAGTCTGATTTGAGCGACAATTTCAGGTTTGTAAAAGAAAACGACATTTGCCGCGTGCTGTCATATAAGGGCAAGGTGTTCGGCGTTGAGCCGCCCACCTTTGTAACGCTTCAGGTTGTTAAAACAGACCCCGGCTTCAAGGGCAACACCGCCACCAACACATTAAAGCCCGCTGTGCTTGAAACAGGCGCAGAGCTCAGGGTGCCGCTCTTTATTAATGAGGGCGATTCCGTAAGGGTTGACACAAGAACCTGCGAATATATGGAACGTGCGTAAAAGCGCATTACCTATATCATCTATTCTGTAAAGGAGAAATTTCTATGAACACAACAGAAAGCTTGGGCTATTTAAAGGGCTTGCTTGACGGGCTTGACCTTGACAAAGACAAGAAAGAAACAAAGCTTTTCAAAGCAATAATTGACGTGGTTGAAAACCTTTCTAAAGATATTGACGACGTTTATGAAGAAATAGACGGCGCATATGAAATTATAGACGCCATTGATTCAGATTTGAGCGACGTTGAAGATGTTGTTTTTGACGACGAAGACGACTGCTGCGACTGTGACTGCTGCGATGACTGCGACGGCTATGAGCTCCAGTGCCCTATTTGCGGCTCGCCGGTTTATATTGACGAAGATTCTGACTTTGAAAACGGGGTTGAATGCCCTGCCTGCGGTGAAATATTGCAAATTGAGCCGGCAGATGAAGACGAAGACGAAACATCAAACGACAAAAACTGACTTTAAGCCAAAAGCGCCCCGCCTGAAAAAGGCGGGGCGCTTTTATTTTGCGCATGCTTTCATTTTATCATTCAACTGCTTTTCCGTTTTTAAATTCATAGCTTATTGTTTGCCCGCCGTGGGTTTTCAAGCCGCTTATTTTACCTGCCCATTCCTGCGGCAGGGCTTTGTTTTTCAGCATTTCGGCAATGCCGGCCGTTACGCCGAAGTTGCCGTCTATTTGAAACGGCGGGTGCGCGTCAAATAAATTGGGGTAAGTGCCTCCGCCGCGGTGTGTGTTCAATTTTGGGTTTATATATGTAAGCTGCTGTTTTATAAGTCTGAACGCGTTTTCGCCGTTTCCAAGTCTTGCCCACAGGCAAACCTTCCAGCCCAGTGCCCAGCCTGTGCCGCCAAATCCCCTTTTAAGCAGCGACTTTTCCGCCGCGCGGTTGATTTCACTGCTTTGCCTGAATCTTGACGGGTAAATGCAGTAAAGGTGGCTTAAATGCCGGTGCTCAATTTCAGTTTCGCTGAAATCCTCTGCCCATTCGGGTATTCTGCCGTCTGCCGCCGGCGCCACCTGCTTTATATGCGGCGCGTCAAGCCCCAGTTCGCGGCAATTTTCAAAAAAGTCAAACAATATTTCCCTGTCCATAGACGGCATATATGTAACAGATGAGCGCGCCGCGCCGTCTATAAAACTGTTTTCCGGGCTTATTGACGGGCAGGTTACAAGCTCGCCGTTATGTTCAACTAAAAAGTCTTTGTAAAAATCAAGGCATTTGCAAAAAAGCGCCTTTAGCTGCGCTTTAAATTTTTCGTCAGCGGTGTAAAGGTAATGTTCGTAAAGCTGGTTTAAAAGCCATGGAGCCGCCGTGCACCACGGCGCATACTGGCTTGCGTCGCCGTCTCCGTCCGGAAATCCGGCGGGGTATGTTGCGCCCCAAATGTCGCTGTTGTGGTGCAGGCAAAAGCCGGCGCAGTTATAATATGCCTTTGCCGTGGCAGCGCCGTTTATTGCAATTTTATTTACAAAGTCAACAAGCGGCTCAAAGCATTCTGACAAATTTGTAATGTCTGTGCACCAATAATTCATTTCGGTGTTTATGTTGGTTGTGTAACTTGAAGACCATGGCGCGCGCAGCTTTGTGTTCCAGATTCCCTGTAAAGTCATGGCGTTGCTGCCGGGGCGTGAGCCTGAAATGGTAAGGTAACGCCCAAATTGAAACAAAAGCGCAATAAGCGAATAATCTGTTCCTTTTTTGTTCATAAGCTTAATGCGCCTGTCTGTGGGCATGTTGTCACGCCCGCCGTAAAGTTCAAAATCAACCCTGTCAAACAGGGCGGAAAAATCTTTAATGTGTTCGCCCAGCAGTTTGTCATAGCTTTCGGCGGTGGCAAAATATTTCATGGCTTTTGCTTTTTCGTCTGCCGTGGGCATTGACTTAAAGTCAACAAAAGATGTTGCAAGAGACACCAGCAGCGTTATTTCCCGCTGCTCTTCTACAATTATTTTGCCGCCCTTAAATTCAGCAGAGCCCAAAACCTTTACGGCGCCGTAAAAGCGCATGCCCCTGTCGCCCTGCACCACGGTGTCGCCCCGGTTGTAATACGGCGGCATGCACACTTCGGGCGCGCGCCCCGCCATTACCAGCGTGTCTTTTTCACAGCTGGTGCTGTGAGTCAGGCAGCTGCCAAGGCTTGCGGTAAACGAAATGCCCCTGTCGCAGCGAATATTAACCACCAGCAGCTGCGCCGGGTAAGACGCAAACACAGTTTGGCAAAAGCCTTTCGCGCTCACCCTTGCAATGCCTTTTGAAATGTCAAGGGCGCGGGCATAATTTCTTTTCGGAGCGTTTTTATATTCAATTACAAGGTCGCCGAACGGCAGGTAAGCTTCAGACCAATGGCCGTGCATGTCTCGGTTTAAAATGTCGCGCGCAAGGTTATAATTTTTGCTGAAAATTGCCTGCCTTGCCTTTTCAAGGTGTTGGCCCGCGCCGCTTTTGTTAAGCTCTTTCGGGTAACCGGACCACAGGCTGTCCTCATTTAAAGCAATGCGCTCTTTTTTTAAATTGCCGAACACCATGCCGCCAATTCTGCCGTTGCCAACCGGCAGCGCCTGTTCAAAGCACTGCGCTTTTCTTTTATAAAACAAAATATTTTTCATGTGCACAATTATATCATATAACACACCCCGGTGTAAAGAAATAAATAAAAGCCTCAGCAAAACAGCGGCAAAATAACCAAGTGCCGGGCTGCCCGGCGCCGCAGGGCTTTGCCCGCCGGTTACCCCCGGCGCATTCCGCCCGCAGGGCAGGGGCGAAACCCCGCTGTGCAAAAAAAGAACATATATCACAATAAATTCAAGATTATGTGAACATTAGCTTAATATTAATAAAAAAATTAGAAACAATGTAAAAATATTGTAAAAAGCTCCCGAAAATTAATATTCGGTTTATATTACGGGCGTAAATTTTTTTATGGTAATTTATTAAATTGCAACTTATTTTTTGGAAGAGGGTCGTTTTGTGAAAAGTAAATTCAAAAAAATCCTGGCGTCCTGCGTGGCGGCGCTTATGCTGGTAACGGCATTTCCGCTTTCAGCCATGGCTGCCACAACGCTGACTTTTGCCGAATCAACAATCGGCGGGGGCGAATATTCGTTTATCCTGCATAACGGCGACAGCGGCGACTATATCGCCAGCGTGCTGCAGGGCGTTGACACAGACAAACAAATCACCGTTGCTGAAGGCACTTCATCGGTTTCAGTGGTGCTCAATTCCGGCAGCTACAGCAGCGCAACAGGCTATGCAGATGTAACAGCCGCCGCGTGGCATTACGGCACCAGCAGCAGTTATTGCATTGGAACAGACTATGCTTTCACCCTTACCGGCATTGACATTTCGGCGACTGTGTCCGGCTTCGGCGCGTCAAGCGTTTCTAACGGCAGCTACACGCCGACTTCATCGTCCACTGATATTGCAACCACCTTTACTATTGACACATCGTCATTATCAGCCGGCACATATGACCTTAGCCTTTACTTTAAATACCAGATGAAAAAGAAAGAGCTTACGAGCTGGAGCACCAAATATGAATATTCAGACACATTGGCGCTTACTCTTGTGGTGCAGCCCAAAATCACATATACCTATGTTGACGGCAGCAGCACAACTGTAACAGACGGCAGCACCCCGGCAAACACAGCAAGCAAAATTACCAGTAATGACAACGGCACACACACCACAACAACATACACCTGGGTTGCAGACGGCACCAATGCATATAAAGAACAGGCAAATGAAGTAACGGCTGACTGCAGTTATGACGAAGGCACAACCGTCCAAGAGGCCACAAGCTGCAAAGAAACTTCAACAATAATATACAACTGCACAGTTTGCGGCTATCAAAAAACAGAAGACGGTGCGGCGGGCGCGCATGTCCTTTCACATTATGCTGTAAAAGACGCCACCTGCACAGAAAACGGCAACACCGAATATTGGCAGTGCACAACTTGCGGCAAATATTTTTCAGACTCTGAAGCTGAAAACGAAACCACGATTGAAGCTGTAACAATTGCCGCGTCGAGTTCTTACCACAAATATGCGGCAACTGTAACAGCCCCCACCTGCACCGAGGGGGGGTATACCACATACACCTGTTCCGTTTGTGGTGACTCTTACACGGCTGACAAAACAGCTGCCACAGGCCACAGCATGTCTTACACAGCAGGAAAAGCCGCCACCTGCACAGAAAGCGGCACAGTGGAAAATTATTACTGCTCAAGCTGCGGTAAATATTTTAAAGATGAAGACGGCAACACTGAAATTGCAAGCATTACCATTTCCGCAACCGGGCATGTGCTTGAAAAGGTTGAAGCTAAAGACCCCACATGCATTGCCGCCGGCAACACGGAATATTATTATTGTTCCGGCTGCGGCAAATATTTTGAAGACTCTCTTGCTGAAAACGAAACCACGCTTGAAGCTGTAACAATTGCCGCGTCGAGCTCTTACCACAATTATGTGGCAACTGT
>JAJQIJ010000018.1:24811-26072 GCA_021199275.1 Clostridiales bacterium | reverse complement strand
TTGAAGCTGTAACAATTGCCGCGTCGAGCTCTTACCACAATTATGTGGCAACTGTAACAGCGCCCACCTGCACAGAAAAGGGCTACACCACATACACCTGTTCCGTTTGCGGCGACACTTACACGGGCAACGAAACAGACGCCACAGGCCACAGCTATGAGTCAACTGTAACAGCCCCCACCTGCACAGAGGGTGGCTACACCACATACACCTGTTCCGTTTGCGGCGACTCTTACACGGCTGATGAAACAGAGGCCACAGGCCACACCGCAGGCGAACAATTGACTGACGACGAAACATATGTAGCCGCCACCTGCACCACAGACGGCTCTTATGACCTGGTTACATATTGCAGCGTTTGCGGTAATGAAATAGCCAGAGAAAAGATAACCATTGCAGAAACGGGGCACAGCTATGAAAGCTCTGTTACTAAAGAAGCCACCTGCACTGAAGAGGGCGAGCTGACATATTCCTGCATTAATTGTGACGCCTATTACACAGAATCAATAGAAAAAATTGCCCACACGCCTGACGGCGGAACTGTTACCAAAGAAGCCACCTGCACCGAAGAGGGCGTGCTGACATATTACTGCACAGTCTGCAACACGCCGATAAGCACTGAAAGCATTGCCATGGCAGCGCATGAATATGAAAGCGCAGTTACTAAAGAAGCCACCTGCACGGCAGAGGGCGAAATGACATACACCTGCAAAAACTGCGGCGGCTCTTACACTGAAACAATTGCCAAAACGGCGCACACATATGCCCTGATAGAGGAAAGCGCCGCCACCTGTACCGAAAGCGGTTGGACATATAACACCGCACAGTCTGCAAGTCAAAGCGTAAATTCCGCGTCTGCGTCTGTTTTGGCTGCGGCGGTGCTTGACGGTGAAAGCGAAACATATTATTACACATGCGCAGTTTGCGGCCAAATGGCTTCGGCAGACACTGCAACGGCAGATGAAAACACCGCTTTCACAGAGCTTAGCGAAGAGGACGCCGCGGCAGTTGTGGCAGCGCACACTGTGGCTGCAAGCGGGCATACTGCCGGCGAAGCGGTTGAAGAAAATTATGTTGCGCCCACCGCCACCGAAGACGGCTCTGTAGACATTGTTTATTACTGCACAGACTGCGGCGAAGAAATAAGCCGCGAAACACAGGTGCTGCCTGCAACAGGTGAAACCACAACCGCGGCAGCCGGCGAAACCACTACTGCGGCAGCCGGTGAAACCACCACCGCGGCAGCCGGCGAAACCACCAC
>JAJQIJ010000018.1:0-24711 GCA_021199275.1 Clostridiales bacterium | reverse complement strand
CAGCCGGCGAAACCACCACTGCGGCAGCCGGCGAAACCACCACTGCGGCAGCCGGTGAAAACACATCTTCCACAAGCCCGTCAACAGGCGCGCCGGCAGCGGCGGCATTCGCGGCGTTTGCAGCCTGCGGCGCGGCTTTGGTGCTGCGCAGGGGCAGGAAAAAAGAAACTGACTGATTTTTAATAATTTAAAACTGAAACAAAGCGGGGCAGCCCAAAGCTGCCCTGTTTTTATTTTTGCTTTTTATTTATTTGTCGCTTTTGCCGGCGCATTACACACTTGCAGCGCTTCGCAATTTATGTTATTATTAAATAAAAAGCCGCGCGGGCATTGCGGCACACGGCCCGGCGGCGCTGCTGAAAAACAGGGGGAATTTATTTTGAGCGCTAACACAATAGGCATTTTTGTTATTATGGTTTTATATTTGGCAGCCATGGTAATAATAGGCATGTCATTTTCAAGAAAAAATTCAGACACCGGCGACTTTTATTTGGGCGGGCGTAAGCTCGGCCCGTTTGTAACCGCCATGAGCGCCGAAGCTTCAGACATGAGCAGTTACCTGCTAATGGGGCTGCCCGGGCTTGCATATCTGTGCGGCATGGCGGAAGTCAGCTGGACTGTTATAGGCCTTGCAATAGGCACATATTTAAACTGGCTGTTTGTGGCAAAACGCCTGCGCCGCTATTCCGCAAAGGTTAACGCCATTACTTTGCCTGACTTTTTTGCAAACAGGTTTCATGACAAAAGCAACGCTTTGCTTGCAATTTCGGCAATTGTAATAGTTGTGTTCTTTGTGCCTTACACCGCTTCCGGCTTTGCGGCGTGCGGCAAGCTTTTTTCCACGCTTTTCGGCGTTGATTACATGCCCGCCATGGTTATTTCAGCGGTTGTTATAGTTGCTTACACAACGCTTGGCGGCTTTCTGGCTGCCAGCACGACTGACTTGATTCAAAGCATTATTATGACTTTGGCGCTTATAATTGTAATAATATTCGGCGTGCACACTGCCGGCGGATTCAGCGCCGTTTTAGAAAACGCTAAGTCGCTGGCGGGCTATTTTTCACTGTTTACCGTGCATGACGCCGGCACAAACACCTCAAGCTCTTTCAGCGCAATTTCAATTGTTTCAACGCTGGCTTGGGGGCTCGGCTATTTCGGCATGCCGCATATTTTGCTCAGATTTATGGCTATTAAAGATGAAAAGAAGCTCAAACTGTCTCGCCGCATAGCTTCAATTTGGGTTGTAATAGCAATGTCAGCGTCTGTTATAATAGGCGTTGTGGGCAGGGCCATTACGGGCGAGGGCAGCATTGAACTTTTGGCAACAAGCTCTGAATCTGAAACCATTATTATTAAAATAGCAACTCTTTTAAGCGCCTATGGCCCATTTGCCGTGCTGGCGGCCGGCATTATTTTGGCGGGAATTTTGGCGTCAACCATGTCCACGGCAGATTCGCAGCTGCTGGCGGCGTCTTCAAGCATTTCGCAAAACATTTTAAAAGAAACTTTTAAAATGAAAATTTCCGAAAAGCACAACATGCTCTTTGCCAGGGTAACGGTTATTATAATAGCAATTATTGCCGTTATTCTTGCCAGAAACCCAGACAGCTCTATTTTCGGCATTGTGTCGTTTGCGTGGGCGGGCTTTGGTGCGGCGTTCGGGCCGGTCATGCTGTTTTCACTGTTTTGGAAACGCACCAACAGAAACGGGGCGCTTGCCGGCATAATATCAGGCGGTGTTATGGTGTTTGTTTGGCATTATGCCGTAAGGCCGCTCGGCGGTGTGTGGGACATTTATGAGCTGCTGCCCGCGTTTGCCGTAGCGTCTGTCATGATTATTGTTGTAAGCCTTGCCACAAAAGCCCCCGCAAAAGAAATTACAGACGAATTTGAAAGTGTAAAGGCCCCCAATTAAACCCGTTGAAAACACAATGCCGTCTGTGCAATATTCTTGACAAAGTTGTGATAAAGAATATATAATAATATTAGAAAGGCATTACTGAAAACACAGCCGCCGGCGCATGGCAGACATTTTTTAATGCGTGCGCTGCGGCATAACCAAACAAAGGGTGGTATTATGAAAAAATTAATCAGCTTGTCAATATCTGTAATAGCTCTTTTCACAGTGTTTATTTCAGGCTCTTTCTTTGCAAATGCAGCTGTGAGTTACACAACAATCAGCGTTTCTGCAAGCGACATTGAGTCAAGCTCGGCATATTCCGCCGTGCAAAAAGCGCTTAACACCGCAAAGGCAAACGCCACGGCAGACAATATTTATAAGGTTGTTGTTGAAAGCGGCTCTTACACACTTACAAGCTCGCTGCATATTTACAGCAACACCTATCTGTCTTTAAGCGGGGTTACGTTTACACTGCCTGCAAACACTGCAACCAATATGCTTAAAGTCGGCGCAACGGCAGACACACAATCAGGCTATTATTATAAAAACATAACCATTTCCGGCGGCACATGGGACGCTAATTCAAACGGCAGCACCGTAATTAAAATTTGCCATGCGCAAAATGTAACACTGTCCGGCGCGGTTATTAAAAACTGCACTGACGGGCATATGATGGAAGTTGCCGGCGTAAACGGGCTTACCGTTAAAAACTGCACTTTCAAAGACCAGCTGCTGACCACCGGCAGCGAAAACACGCTGACTTATGAAGCAATTCAGCTTGACATTTTGGTGTCCGCGCATATAACAGGCTATCTGTCGGAAGACCTTATTAACAAAAACATAACCGTAACGTCTTGCACTTTTGACAATGTGCCGCGCGGAATAGGCAGCCACACCGGCGTGCTTAATAACCCAATGGACACCATTACAATTACAAACAACACATTTAAAAACATTACCAGCTGCGCCGTGCAGCTTATGAACTGTAAAAACTGCACAATAAGTTCAAACACAATAAGCGGCGCGCCGCGCGGCATTGCCGTTTATTCATACCAGCTAAGCGGCACATACCTTTCGTCTACCCTTGCAAAAGAGGGCTCTGTTGCTTCAAGCACGTCGACGGCATATAAAACCCCGTCTTCGTCAAATATAGTTATTTCCGGCAATAATATCACCCTGTCAGGCACAGACCCATATGCGACATATGAAAATGTCGGAATTTTTGCCGGCGGGCTCACGCTTGCAACGTCTCAGGCCGGCTCCGGCGACAAAATGCCGGCGGGCGACTATTATCTGTCCGGCGTTACAATTAAAAACAACACCGTAAATTCAACCGGCCACGGCATTAGACTGAGCGATGTTACCGACTCGAAAATCAGCGGCAACACTCTGACATACAGCGGCACTGTGGGCGACAAGGATTACGGAATACAAATTAGAGACAATTCACAGGTAACGTCAGTCAGCAGCAACACTGTAAAGTCATATTACAGGGGCATTTTTGTGCTGGCAAGCAGCGTTGATTCCATTAAGTCAAACACTGTGACTTCCCCTTCAAATAACGGCATTTCGCTTGAGGGGGCAGATGTAACTTCAATAGCTTCCAACACAGTCAGCTCTGCGGGCAACAACGGCATAAATATATACAACTCTTCAACTGTTGGCAGCATTAAGTCAAACACAGTCAGCTCTGCCGCCAAAAACGGAATTTTTGTTCAAAGCTCGGCTGTAACGGGCAATATTGAATCAAACACAATAAAATCGGCGAAAAACAACGGCATATATATTTATGATTCGGCAAGCGTTGCCAAAATATATAAAAACACCGTTACATCAGCCGCCAAATACGGCGTCGGCATAGAAAATTCAACCGTTACAAGAATCAGCACCAACACAATTAAAAAGTCAACAAACAACGGCATTAACGTAATTCGTTCCTCAAAGGTCGGCTACATTAATTCAAACACCATTGCAAGCGCCGGGAAAAACGCAGTTTTTGTGCAGACGTCAAAAGTGACTTCCAACATTGAATCAAACACAATAACCTCGCCCAAAAACAACGGCATTTATGTTTATGATTCCGCCAGCGTTTCCAAAATTTGCAAAAATTCCGTAAGCGGCGCCGCAAAATACGGCATTGACGTTGACAATGCCACCGCCACCAAAATTTCAGACAACACTGTGTCAAAAAGCACAAACATAGGCATTAACGTGGTAAACAGCGCCAAGGTTGAAACTATTTCCGGCAACACCGTTAAAAACGGCTCGTCAAAGGGAATTTCCGTGTCAGCGCTTAAATGCGCCATGAAAATTTCCAAAAACACGGTGTCAAATTGCGCGGGCGACGTGCTTATAAGCATTAACCCGTCAAGCAAAAAATACACAATCAGCATTACATCAAACAGCGTAACCGGCGCAGACACGAAAAAAAGCACGGGCATAAAAGTTTCCAGCGGCAATGTTAAGCTGACTTCAAACACAGTCAAGTCATGCAAAGTCGGCATTTTGCTTTCAACAAGCGCAAGCGGCACGGTTTACAACAACACGCTCAAGTCAAACAAAAGCAATAAGCTTACAATCGGCTCGAAAAAATATTCATTTTTGAAAACGGCAAGCCTTTCGGTTTCGAAAAAAGCAAAAACAAGTCTTAAAATCAAATGGGGCGCCGTTTCCGGCGCAAGCGGTTATATAATTTACCGCAGCACTTCCCAAGACGGAACATATAAAAAAATTGCAACCGTTTCGTCGTCTTCAAAAACATATACAGACAAAAATCTGAAAAAAGGCAAAAAATATTATTACAAGATAGTGGCTTACAGAACTGTGGGCAATTACACTATTTACAGCTCTGAAAGCGCTGTTCTTTCAGCAAAAACAAAAAGCTGATTGGCTTCTTAACTCCCGGCGGGGCCCGAAAAACATTTTCGGGCCCCGCCTGTTTTTTTAAAAAGTTCACTTAATTTATTGAAGTGGCTTTTTTTATTTGGTATAATAGTTTAGTGGCATGCCGCCCCAGCTTCGCTTGCGGCTTGTTGCGCCTTTTCGGCGCCCGGCTGCCGGCCGGCTTATTAAAAACGGCGGTGATTGCTGCCCCTTTTTAAACATGATTAAGGTGATTTTAATGACTAACGCTAAAGATGAAATAGAACAGCTGCGCAAAACGCTTTGGTACCACAGCGACAGATATTATAACCAAGACGCCCCCGAAATAGACGACTATGAATATGACATGCTAATGCAAAAGCTCAAAAGTCTTGAAGCACAGCACCCCGAATATTATTCGCCGGCGTCACCCACGCAAAAGGTGGGCGGCGTGGCAGACAATTCGTTTGAACACGTTGTGCACAGCGTTAGAATGGAATCTTTGCTTGACGCGTTCAGCACGGCAGAGCTTTATGATTTCGAGCGGCGCGTGTGCGAAAAAATTCAAAACCCCGTTTACTGTGTTGAGCCTAAAATAGACGGGCTTTCCGTTTCTCTTGAATATGAAAACGGCGTTTTTGTGCGCGGTTCCACCAGGGGCAACGGCGATGTGGGCGAAGATGTAAGCGCAAACATCAAAGTAATTCATAATGTGCCGCTGAAGCTTAAGCAGGATATTCCTTTTCTTGAAGTGCGCGGTGAAGTGTATATGCCGAAAAAGAGCTTCTTAAAGGTGGTTGATTCCCAGATTATAAACGGCGAACAGCCGTTTAAAAACCCCAGAAACGCCGCGGCCGGCTCGCTAAGGCAAAAAGACAGCAGAATAGCCGCTTCAAGGGGGCTTGACATTTTTGTGTTTAACGTTCAGCGCATAGAGGGCAGAGAGCTGAATTCACACAAGCAGAGCCTTGACTTTTTAAAGGAGCTCGGCTTTAACACCATTCCCAGCTATAAGCAGGTAGCTTCCATGGCAGAGGCAATAGATGAAATTGAAAAAATAGGTGAAAGCCGCGGCGAGCTGGAATTTGACATTGACGGCGCTGTTATTAAAATAGACGACTTTGATGTGCGCGCGCTTCTTGGCTCCACCGCTAAATACCCCAAATGGGCGGTGGCGTTTAAGTACCCGCCTGAAGAAAAGGAAACCGTTATTACAGACATTGAAATAGCAGTGGGCAGAACAGGTGTGTTGACCCCAACGGCTATATTGCAAAGCGTGCAGCTTGCCGGCACAACGGTGTCAAGGGCAACGCTGCATAACCAAGACTTTATAACTGATAAGGGCATAGGCATAGGAGACAGCGTTATTGTAAGAAAAGCGGGTGACATAATACCTGAAGTTTTGTCTGTAAGTCGGCATTCGGCAAGCGAAATATTTAAATTTCCGGCAACATGCCCCGGCTGCGGCAGCACGGTTGTGCGCGAAGAGGGTGAAGCGGCAATCAGGTGCATAAACCCTGACTGCCCTGCGCAGCTGCTGCGCAATCTTATTCATTTTTGTTCGCGCGACGCTATGGACATAGAGGGGCTGGGCAGCGCAGTGCTTGAAACATTTGTGCAAAATTCGCTTATAAAAAAGACAGAAGACATTTACAGGCTGACTGCTGAAAAAATAGAGGCAAAGCAGCTTGCGGGTTTTAAAGAAAAAAGCATATCTAATATAATAACGTCAATTGAAAAGTCTAAGGAAAATGATTTATGGCAGCTTGTTTTTGCGCTTGGAATACGCCATATCGGGGCAAAGGCCGGCAAGCTGCTGGCAAGTCATTTTAAAGATATGGACAGCATAATAAACGCCACTGTCGGCGACATTTTGCAAATAGACGGCTTCGGCGAAGTAATGGCTCAAAGCGTTTCAGACTTTTTTGCAAACCCCAAATCGCTGGAATTAATTGAAAGTCTGAAAAAAGACGGGGTAAACATGAAATGCCTTTCGGCAGCCGTTGACGACAGGCTTGCCGGAAAAACCTTTGTGCTTACCGGAACCTTGCCGACCTTGAAACGTGCAGAAGCTTCAAAGCTGATTGAAGATTTCGGCGGAAAAACCTCGTCCGGTGTTTCTAAAAAGACAAGCTATGTTCTTGCCGGTGAAGAGGCCGGCAGCAAGCTTGACAAGGCGCGTTCGCTTGGCGTTGAAATTATAAGCGAAGAGGAATTCCTTGAAATGATTAAATAACAAAAAGCCTTTTGCTGAGCGCCTTTATTCATGCGGGCGCTAATCGGCAGCGCATTTTATTCAAACGGGCTTTTATTCGGGGTAATTGCAATGAAAGAATTCAGAAAAAAGCAGAAAATTTTCAGCCGCATAATGAAAAGCTTTGTAATATTTACAGCTGCTTTCATATTTGTGTTTATCGGCGCAGAGCCATATGTGCAAGAGGCAAGCGCCGCCGCTGCAAATTATATAAGCACATTGTGCGACTTTCTGGTAATAGCTGCGGTGGTGCTGCTGTTTGTATATTACAACAGATATTCAAAATGCGACAGCTTTCTTGAAAATATAGAATATGAAATAAGCGACTGGGGCTATTATTATTCGCAAAGGGGCGAAAACACTGCCGGCGATATGGCGGCCGGCATATTGGCTGACGTTAAAAAAGACGGCTTCAACGTTCGTGCAAAGCTTGAAATCGGTGAACTTGACTTTGAATTTTGCGCGCTGAAAAAAAACGAATTTTTCTATTGCGCATATGTTGAAAGAGCCGAAAGGGAAGACATGCTTGCATATCTTGACGCCGCTATAAACGACGTAACGGTTGCAAATTTAAAAAGAAAGGGCTCTTTGGTGCTGTGCATTGTAACAGACAAGGCGGAAGACAGTGCAATTGCCCTTTCCAAAACAACGGTGCCGCTGGGCAAAAAAGAGCAGCTTAAGGCTGTATATTCAATAATTGAAACCGGCAGCAAAAAATGCTATTTTCTGGGCAACAAGCCCAGCAAATGCCAGCAAATTATTTTAAGCTATATAATGAAATGCAAAAGCCCTATTGACAGCGGCTTAAAGGGCGAAAGGCAGCTTGAATTTCAGCGCGAGCTTGAAAAGCATATGGAAAGCTTTGATTTGAAAGCCTTTAAAGACGGCAGCTTTTCTGCCCATTAATTGTAAAGGGGAATTGTTTTGAACAGTCAGGTAAAAGAATATTTAAATTCACTTCGCGGCAAAAAAATTGCCTTTGTCGGGCTGGGCGTTGCCAATTTGCCGTCTGCCAAATGGCTTGCTTCAAAGGGGCTATCGGTTTTCGCGTGCGACCTTAACGGCAGAGATTATGTGGGCGAAGAAAACTGCCGCGAGCTTGAACAGCTGGGTGCTGTTTTATGCCTTGGCAAGTCTTATCTTGACCAAATTGACGACATGGACATTATTTTTCGTTCAAACGGCATTTTGCCCTTTCAAAACGAATGGATAACCCGCGCTGTTGAACGCGGGCAGTGCGTTACAACAGAATCAGAGCTGTTTGTAAAGCTGTGCACGTCAAAAATAATAGCGGTTACGGGCTCAAACGGAAAAACAACAACGTCAACTCTCATAGCAAAATGCCTTGAAAAAGGCGGTAAAACGGTGCTTTTGGGCGGCAACATAGGAAAAGCCCTGCTGCCTGAACTTGAATGGCTTGGCCCGGAAGATTATGTTGTGGCTGAACTTTCATCATTTCAGCTGCTTACAATGGGAAATTTAAAAAACAAGCCCGGCGTCGCCGTAGTAACAAACATTGAAAGCACGCACCTTGACCACCATGTAAATCTTGACGAATATGTAGACGCTAAAAGAAATGTTTTGATATATCAAAGCAATGACAGCCTTGCGGTTTTAAACGCAGACTGCGACTATTCAATAGGCGGCAGAGTATATCATGACATGAGGTATGATGTCAGGGGCGCCTTGCGCGAATTTTCCGTAAAACACCCTGTTGAAAACGGCGCTTATATGGACTCTGAGGGCGGTATATATTTCAGCTGCGGCGGGCATGCCGAATATATTATGAATAAAAAAGATATTAAAATACCCGGCAGCCATAATGTTGAAAATTACCTTGCCGCAATTTGCGCGCTTTGGGGTGTTGTAAATAAAGACGTTTTTTTAAGCGTTGCCGAAAGCTTTGGCGGGGTTGAACACAGAATTGAATTTGTGCGAATTGCCGCCGGCGTAAAATATTATAACGATTCAATAGCAACATCTCCGTCGCGCGTTATAAGCTGCCTTAATTCTTTCAATGAAAAAATAGTAATGATATGCGGCGGGTCAGACAAGAAAAATGATTTTTCGCCCATGGTGCCCTATATAGTGGAAAAAGTAAGGCTGCTTATTTTAAACGGCGCCACTGCGGGCAGAATATATGACAGCCTTCTGGCATATAACGGCGCTGAAACGCCCGAAATAATAAAGACAGACACGCTGCAAAATGCCGTGCAGCTTGCGCGCGACAACGCAAGGCCGGGTGAAAGCGTGGTGCTGTGCCCCGCCTGCCCGGCGTTTGACCAGTTTAAAAATTTTGAAAAGAGGGGCGAAAAATTCAAAGAAATAGTACAGGGGTTTGATGCTTGATGTGCACTGAAAGTTTACTAAAACGCCTTTGCGCCGTTTCGGCGGCAGGGGCTGAAAATGAAAATATGCGCCGCCTGCTTTGCTCTTTGCTGGCAGATTTCGGCAAAGTAAAAACAGACTCTTTGGGCAATGTGCTGTGCACATTCGGCAACGGGCGGCATTTTTTGCTTGGGGCGCATTATGACGAAGTGGGTTTTGTTGTAACTGCCGTTACACAGGGCGGCTTTTTAAAAATTGCGCCGCTTGGTGCGCTTGACCCTAAAATATTGCAGGGGCGCGAAGTCACGGTGCACGGCAGGGCAGACATTAACGGCGTTATTTCAATGTGCCCCGTTCACCTTAAAGACAGTAAGGAAAATAAAATTCCCGAAATTTCAGAGCTTTGCGTTGACATAGCTATGCCCGAAGCGCAGGCCAAGCTTGCCGTGTCACCCGGTGATGCGGTTACTTTTCGCCGCTCTTTCACAAAGCTTTGCGGCACGCAAATTGCGGCAAACTGCCTTGACAACCGCGCGGGGGTTGCCGCTGTTATAAACTCTTTGGAAAAGCTTGCAAAGCTCAATGTAAAAATTACAGTTATGCTTTCTAATCAGGAAGAGCTGGGCACAAGGGGCGCCAAAAGCGCGCAAAACGGCGTTTTGTCTGACGAAAGCATAGTGATAGACACATCTTTCGGCTATAACCCTTATTGCGACAAAAATGACTGCGGCACAGTCGGCGGCGGGGCAATGGTGGGCATTTCGCCCGTGCTTTCAAAGGAAGCGTCAGGCGCATTGGTTGCCGCGGCAAAGAAAAACGGAATACCGTTTCAGCTTGAGGTTATGAACGGCAGAACAGGCACAGACGCTGACGTTATTTCGGTTTCGGGCACGGGGGTCAAGTGTTCGCTTATTTCAATTCCGCTTAAATATATGCACACCCCTGTTGAAATTGTAGATATTCGCGACGTTGACTCAGTTACTGCTCTTATAGTCGCATATATAAGTGAAAGGGCGGGTGCGTAATGTTTGAAATGCTCAAAAAGCTTTGCATGCTAAACGGAGCTTCCGGCGACGAGGGCGCCGTGCGCGACTTTATAATAAACGAAATAGATTCCTGCTGCCAATATTCTGTTGACGCACTGGGTTCAATAACGGCATTTAAGCGCGGCAAAAACCGCGCGGTAAAAAAAGTTATGTTTTCCGCGCATATGGACGAGGTTGCGTTTATTATTACCCATATAACAGAAGACGGCTATTTAAAATTTGCCCCGGTCGGCTCAATTGACGTGCTTTCTGTTTTGGCGCAAAAAGTCACTGTTAACGGCTATAGCGGAATAGTCGGCAGCAAGCCGGTGCATTTGCAGGGGAAAGACGAAAACGGCAATGTGCCTGAATTCAGCGATTTATATATAGACATAGGCGCCTGCTGTAAGAAAGATGCTGAAAAGACAGCCGCCCCGGGCGATTTCGCATATTTTGCAGGCGAATTTTATGAAATGGGCTTGTCTTGTATAAAATCAAAAGCCATTGACGACAGAATCGGCTGCGCGCTTATGATTGAACTTATAAAAAGCGATTTGCCATATGACGCCTATTTTTGCTTTAACGTGCAGGAAGAGGTGGGTCTGCGCGGCGCTCAGTGCACAGCGGCGGCAAATAACTATGACGTGGCGGTTGTAATTGAAGCCACCACCGCGCTTGACATTGCCGGGGTAGAGGGCGAAAAGTGCTGCTGCCGGCTCGGCGGGGGCGCAGTCGTTTCTTTTATGGACGGCAGAACGCTTTATGACAAGGACCTTTATGAAACGGCGTTTAAAACAGCCCATGAAAACGGTATTAAGGTGCAAACAAAAAGCGTGATTGCCGGCGGAAATGATGCCGGCGCAATTCAAACTGCGGGCAGCGGCTGCCGGGTGCTTGCCGTTTCACTGCCGTGCAGATATATTCACACGTCAAGCTCTGTTATGTGTAAAGATGACGTAATGGAAATGCAAAAGCTTATTGAAAAGCTGCTTTTTAAGCTATATGATTAAGCTGGCAAAAGATGAGAGCACGCTGAAAAAATATAAAACCTGCGGTGACATTTACCACACCAAAATCATGTCTCTTGCATCGGCATACGGCTTTGGCTATGATTTTTTGCGCTTTTATGTGCAGCAGTCAGGCGCCAAGGTTACCGCAGTTTTAAGCGTGCTTGACAGAGACGTTATTGTTTCCCTTGACATGGCTGCGGCAGATTTGGGCGAAATATCTTATTTTTTACGCATGACAGGCTTCAGCAGCATTTTGTGCCCCGGCAACTTAAAGCTTGACTTTGAATTTGAAAGCGGCTGTGTAATGAAAAAAAGCGCCGCGCCGCTTAAAACATGCGCCGGCGGTGAAATTGTGCAAAATGTTTCTTTGAAAAAATTATATGATTTCACCCAGCCTCAGGCCGATTTTGAATATTGGTATACAGACCTTAACCACAGAATACGCCACGGCAGCGCGCGGGCCTATGCCCAAGTTTGCGGCGGGGAAATAATATCTGCGGCGCTGCTTTCGGCTGTGTGGCAAAATACCGCTGTTTTAAGTTCGGTAAAGACTGCTGAAAATCACCGCCGGTGCGGCTGCGCGAGCGCCGTTATCAACCAAATTTTCAAAGATTTCGGCGGCGACATTTATCTTATGCGCGAACATGGCAAAAACAAATCATTTTATGAAAGGCTTGGATTTGAAGATATAGGGCTATGGAAAATTTACAAATGAATCCTTTTTTTAAAATAGATGACAAAATAACGGCTTTTGCAAACCGCGCCGCAGCAAAGTGCAAAGAGCCGTTTGATAAAATTGAAAAAATAACGGAATTTAACCAGCAAAAGGTGCTTTCTGCCTTTATTGAAAATAAAATTTCCGAAAGCCATTTTACGCCCACCTCAGGCTATGGCTACGGCGACCGGGGGCGTGACGCTCTTGATTCGGTTTTTGCCGCTGTTTTCGGCGCTCAAAGCGCTCTTGTGCGAAATTCTTTTGCATGCGGCACGCACGCCATTTCAGTAATGCTGTTCGGCATTTTGCGCCCGGGTGACAAAATGTTGTGCATATCAGGCACCCCATATGACACGCTGCACGGCGTCATTGGCATTGGAAATGAAAAGCAGCCCGGCTCGCTCAAGGATTTCGGCATTTTTTATGATGAAGTTGCGCTCAAAGACAATGATTTTGATTTTGATGAAATTGAAAAAAAGCTTGATTCAGGCGTTAAAATGGTTTACATTCAGCGCAGCAGGGGCTATTCTGCAAGGGACAGCCTGTCTGTTTCACAAATAGAAAGAGCATGTGCCTTTGTCAAAAAAATCAAGGGCGATGTTGTGGTGGCGGTTGACAACTGCTATGGCGAATTTGTTGAAACGAAAGAGCCCACCCAATGCGGCGCAGACATAATGGCAGGGTCTCTTATAAAAAATGCCGGCGGCGGCATTGCAAGTTCGGGCGGTTACATAGCGGGGCAACGCCGGTTGGTTGAAATGTGCGCCGGGCGGCTGACAACGCCCAATTTGGGCGCTGAAGTCGGCTCTTATGCCGGCGGTTACAGGGAAATGTATATGGGGCTTTATTACGCGCCTCACACAGTCGGCGAAGCGCTGAAAAGCGCGGTGTTTATTTCGGCATTGTTTGAAAGCTTTGGTTACAGGGTTTCACCGAAATGTAATGATGAAAGGCACGACATTGTTGAAATAGTTTATCTTGAAAACGAACAAAGCCTTGTGGCTTTTTGCCGTGGAATACAGTCAGGCAGCCCCGTTGACAGCTTTGTTGTTCCGCAGCCGTGGGACATGCCCGGCTATGACTGCAAGGTGGTAATGGCTTCCGGCTCATTTACGTCAGGCTCTTCAATAGAACTTTCTGCTGACGCGCCGCTAAGGGCGCCATATTGCGTTTTTGTTCAGGGCGCTCTGAATTTCCATGCGGCAAAAATATCTGCTTTGCTTGCGTCACAGAAAATGCTGGACGAAGGCATATTAAAAATGAAAGATAATGAAAGATAAGGCTCTTATGAAAAATTATAATTACACGGGCATTATGCCTGAAAGCATTGAACTTTTGTCTCTTAACAGATTTAACGATTCCAAAAGCTTTTATGAAGAACATAAACAGCAGCTCAAAGACGGGGTAACGGTGCCGATGCGCCAAATTGTGCTTGATTTGTCAGATTTTATGTATGAAATAGAACCGTTGGCAGACATGAACCCCGTTTATGCGGTTTCACGCATAAGGCGCGACACAAGGCGCACCAAAAGCAAAATGCTTTATCGTGAAAACCTGTGGCTTATGCTCAGGCGCAACAAATTTGCATACCCTTTTGCGCCGTCTTTTTGGTTTGAATTTTGGCCGGGCGGTTATATGTACGGCCTTGGCATGTGGGCAAACCGCCAGGCAGTGCTTGACTATGTAAGGCAAAAAATAGCCGCAGAGCCGGCGCGCTGGCTTGCTGCGGTTGAAAAAGCCGAAAAGCAGGGCAAAATGCGCTATTGCACCGGCGAATTTTTTAAAAAAGACAGGTTGGCAGATTGCCCTGAGGAACTTAAAAAATATATAAATGCGAAGCATTTTGAATTTGCAAACAGCAAAAAAGACCTTAAAAAGCTGGAAAGCGTCGCAATAGTCAAAGAAATTGAAAAAGCTTTCGGTGCTTCGGCAGACTTATATAAATTTTTGGCAGAAGCTTATGACAATGCTTTCAGCGAGGGGGAAATCAGGCCTGATGATTACAAAAGATGACCTTAAAAAGCTTAAAAGCGGCACTGATGTGCGCGGCACGGCCGTTGAATGTGAAAACGAAAAAATTAATCTTACTGACGAAGCCGTTGAAAAAATATGCATGTCGTTTGTGCGCTTCGTAACACGCAGGGCAGGCAAAGAAAAGCTGCGCATAGCCCTGGGCACAGACGTGCGCATATCTGCGCAAAGAATCAAAAAAGCGGCGCTTTCGGCATTTATGCAAGAGGGCGTTCAGGTTTATGATTTGTCTGTTGCGTCAACCCCGGCTGTTTTCATGGCTATTGTTACAGACATTAAGGTGGACGCTGCGCTTGAAATTACCGCGTCTCACATGCCTTATCATAAAAACGGGCTTAAATTTTTTACAAAAGACGGCAGTCTTGAAAGCTCAGAGCTTGACGAAATACTAAGCGAAGCCGCTGACATTCAACCGGGTGGAAAAACAGGCAGCGTGGTGCAATATGACTTTATGTCTGTTTACTGCGCTTCTTTAAGGCGGCTTATTATAAATGAAACAGGCGGCGACAGGCCGCTTTCCGGGCTGAAAATAGCTGTTGACGCCGGTAACGGCGCGGGCGGTTTTTTTGCAACAGATGTTTTAGCGCCGCTTGGCGCGGATATTTCGGGCAGCACTTTTCTTGAGCCAAACGGAATGTTCCCAAATCATATTCCCAACCCGGAAGACAAGTCTGCAATCACAGCGGCAAGCGAAAGTGTTTTGAAATCAGCTTCTGATTTCGGCTTTGTGTTTGACACGGACGTTGACAGGGTGGGCTGCATTGCGGGCAACGGCAGTGAAATAAACCGAAACCGACTTGTTGCGCTTGCAAGCGTTATTGCGCTGCAAAACAATAAGGGCGGTGTGGTTGTTACAGACAGCCTGACGTCAGACGGGCTCAGAGCTTTCATTGAAAACAACCTGCAATCAAAGCAGCTCAGATATAAACGCGGCTATAAAAATGTAATAGACAAGGCAAAAGAGCTTAACGCAGCCGGCATAAATGCGCCCCTTGCAATTGAAACAAGCGGGCACGCCGCGCTCAGGGAAAATTATTTCCTTGACGACGGCGCTTACCTTGCCGCAAAAATCACCGCGCTGCTTGCAAGGCTTTCAAAAAACAAACAGAGCGTCAGCACCTTGATTTCGTCTTTAAAGGAGCCGCTTTACAGCGCTGAAATCAGAATTTTCATTACTGAGCCGGACTTTAAGCCATATGGGCGCATGGTGCTGGGTGAGCTGGAAAAATATGCGCCCTCAAAAGACGGCTGGGCAATTGAAAAAGACAATTATGAGGGCGTAAGGGTAAATTTGAAAGAGGGCTGGTTTTTACTGCGCCTTTCGCTGCACGACCCTATTTTGCCGCTTAATATTGAAACAGACAGCAAAGCCGAATTTGAAAACACTAAAAAAAGCCTTGGCGCCTTTTTCGGGCGTTTTAGCGCGCTTAAATTGCCCGAAGAAATATGAAAGGAGCGGCGAATGGTAACATTCATTACAGGCCGTTCAGGCAGTGGAAAAACAGAATATTGCTTTAAAAGCATAAATGCCCTTGCGCAAAAAAATGAAAAAAACATGCTTTTAATCACGCCGGAACAATATAATTTCACCGCTGAAAGGCGCTTGCTTTCAATGCTGGGTGAGGACAAAATCGGTTGTGTTGAAAATTCATCTTTCACAAGAATGTACATGGAAAACACCAGGCTTTACGGCGGTGCGGTTGATGAACTTTCTAAGGGCGCGCGCGCCGCAATTATGAAAAAGGCAATAACCAATGTAAGCGCCGGCTTGCAGCTTTTCGGCAAGCGGGCATTTCACACATCGTTTGTAAAATCAATGCTTGACGTTTATGACGAATTCAAGGCATGCGGAACTTCAAGGGCAGATGTTTTCGGCGTTTCGCAGGCTCTGGGCGAAAGCCAGCTTACCAAAAAGCTTGCCGACATTTCGCTTATTATTGACGAATATGAAAAAATAACCGCAGGCACATATCTTGACAGCGCATGCACACTTGAGCGACTTTATGACATGCTGCTTGAAAACGACTATCTTGCCAAAAGGCATGTTTTTATAGACGGCTTTAACAGCTTTGCCGAAAACGAATACAAAATAATAAGCCTTATATTCAAAAAATGCGCCGAAGTTACTGTGACTCTGGGGCTCGATTCAGACAAGCTCGGCGAGGAATACGGGCTTTTTTCGCATGTAAACGCAGTGTATAAAAAGCTCAAATCAATTGCGCATGACGCGGGGTGCGAATATAAAACAAAAACTCTTTACGCCAACCACAAAACAAGAGACGAAGCGCTTTTATTCTGCGAAAAAAATATTTTTTCTGCCGGCAATGAAATTTTTGAAAAAACACCTGAAAGCATTGAAATATATTCGGCTAAAAACATTGCTGACGAATGCGATTATGTTTCAATCAAAATAAAGCAGGCGCTCAGAAACTCCGTCAGGGCGCGCGACATAGCGGTTATTTGCCGTGACAAAGACAAATATTCGGGCGAGCTTACCGGCGCGTTTAAAAAATATGAAATTCCGTATTTTAACGATGAAAGGCAGGCGGTCGAAACCCAGCCTTTAATTGTGTTTATACGTTATCTGCTTAACACGGCGCTTTATTCTTTTCGTTCTGACGACATTTTAAGCCTTGTAAAAACAGGACTTACCGACATTACGCCGCAAGACGCCGCCGCACTGGAAAATTATATATATGTTTGGAGCATAAACGGCTATAAAAAGTGGTCTGCCGCTTTTGAAGCGCCGCCGGGCGGGTTTAAGGCGCAAATGACCGAAAGCGACAAACGCCGGCTTGAATCGCTTGAAAAAAGCAGGCTTTATCTTTTTGAAAAGCTTAATAAATTTAAAAACAGCATAAAAAATTCAACCCCTGCCGAAATAGGCAAAAGCATTTATTATGCCCTTTTTGATTTTAACGTAAATAAAAATCTGAAAGGTATTGCCAAATCGCTTTATGAAATAAAAAAAGATTCCCTTGCTGAAGAACAGGGCAGGGTTTGGGAACTGGTTATGAACATTTTAAACCAGCTTGCCGAAATACAGGGCGGCGCAGAAATGCCGCTTGGCGAATATGCAGACTTGTTTGCCGAAATGGCGAAAAGCGAAGATTTGGGCGTGCTGCCGCAGGGGCTTGACAATGTTATTTTTGCATCTGCCGACAGGGTGCGCCTTGACAGCAGCAAATATGTTTTCATCTTGGGCGCGAATGAGGGCGAATTTCCGCTTGCCTATACTAATGAAGGCATTTTGTCAGAAAGCGACAGGGCGCTGCTTTTGAAAAACAATATGCGCCTTTATTCAAGCGCAGACGTTATAAATATGCAGGAACGTTATTTTGCATATGCCGCTTTGGCTGCTGCGGGTGAAAAGCTTACCGTGTGCTACCGCGGCGCCGGGGCAAATCCGTCCCCATCATCAATAATAATATCTCTTAAAGAAATTTTCCCGAACATAAAAGAAATAAAACACAGCGACTTAGACGAAATGAGCCTTGTTGAAAGCCGCGCCGCAGCATTTGAACTTATGGCGCAGCATTTTGACGACGGGGGTGAATTTTATGAGTCGCTCAAAGAATATTTTAAAGACGACAGCGGTTTCGCAGCGGTCAAACGTATTGCCGAAAACGAAGAAATGAAAATAGACGCCGGCGGCGTTTCAACCGCCTTGTTCGGGCGCGATATGTACCTTTCCGCTTCAAGAGTTGAGGATTATTTTAATTGCAGCTTCAGGTATTTCTGCAAATACGGCGTTTCTGCGCGCCCACTGCTGAAAGCTGAAATGAACCCCATGGAAACCGGCACTGTGATTCACTATGTGCTTGAAAAGCTAATCAGCCAGACCGGCAGCAGCGCTTTAAAAGACCTTTCAGACAGCGCTGTTAAAATTTCTGTTGACAATCTGCTGGCAGAATATCTGCAAAACGAAATGGGGGCAAATCTTGAATTTACAAGCCGCTTTAAATATCAGTTTTTCAGGCTTTCAAAAATGCTTTACAGCGTGGTTTCATATATAAAGCAGGAATTTTCACAGTGCGCGTTTGAAAGCGCCGGGTTTGAGGTTGTTATTGATGACGACGGCGAAGTAAAACCCAAGGTAATCGCGCTTTCAGACGGCGGCACCGTGCGGCTCAAGGGCATAATAGACAGGGTAGACGTTTTGGAAAAGGGCAGCGAAAAATATGTAAGAATAGTTGACTACAAGTCGGGCGTAAAGGAATTTGAACTTTCCGACATTTTATATGGGCTCAATTTGCAGATGTTCGTATATTTGTTTACAATTTGCGCTGAACAAAACAACCGCTTTTCGGCAACGCCCGCCGGGGTGCTTTATATGCACGCTGCGCGTTCTGTTTATAATGTCAGCTCTGAAAACGCCAAGGCAGATGTTCAGGCAGGCGAAAAAAAAGAATTTCAAATGCAGGGGCTGCTGCTTTATGACGACGAACATGACATTTTGCGCGACATGGAAGAAAAGCTTGAAAGAAAATATATTCCTGTAAAAAAAGCTAAAAACGGGGACATAAGCGGCAGCGTGGCAACCCTGGGCGAGCTTGGCAAAATTTCTAAAAAGGTGGAAAGGCTTGTTGCCCAAATGGGTGAAAGCCTGCACAGGGGAAATATTGAACAAAACCCTATAGACGGTAAGCATCACGACAAAACATGTGAATTTTGTGATTATTCAGCCGTTTGCGCTTTCAGGCGTTCTATAAATAAACGCGAAGCCGTGCAGCTTTCACGCCGTGAATTTTTCGACGAACTTGACAGGGAGGTGCGCGAGTCTTGACAAAATGGACCGAAGAGCAGCAAAATGCAATCGGCGCCGCCGGCAGAAATATTTTGGTTTCAGCTGCGGCAGGTTCCGGCAAAACCGCAGTTTTGAGCGAGCGCGTTGTAAAAATGATAACAGACCCCGAACACCCTGTTGACATTGACAGCCTGCTTGTGGTGACTTTTACAAACGCCGCTGCGGCTCAGATGAAATCAAGAATTGCCAGCTCTCTTGAAAAAGCGGCGCGCATGTCGCCGAAAAACAGGAACATAAGGCGGCAGATGATGCTGCTGCCGTCTGCAAAAATATGCACTATTGACTCTTTTTGCATTAATCTTGTGCGTGAAAACTTTTTTAAGCTTGACATCAGCCGTGATTTCGGCGTGCTTGATTCGTCTCAGGCAGGGGCGCTGGAAGACGCCGCCGTCAACAAAGTGCTTGACAACTTTTTTGAGCTTGGCAGCAAAGATTTCATATCGCTTTACGAACTTATGTCGTCGCCGAAAAATGACAGCGGCATAATCAGCGCAATAAAAGAACTGCACAGATATATTTACGCCCAGCCGCTGCCATACAGGTGGCTTTCGCAAATGATTCAGCTTTATAACCCCGAAACGCCGTTTCGCCAAAGCGTGTGGTGGCAATATATTAAAGATGAAGTGAACTTTTCTTTAACATTTGCAAAAAATTTGCTTGACGAGGCGTTTGACTGCCTTGACAGGGGCGACGAAGTTTGGGAAAAATATCTGCATGTGCTTGAAAGCGACAGAGAGCTGTTTGATTTCCTTTCAGACAGCATTGACGCAAGCTATGACTCTGCGTCACGCGCTTTTTCACAGGCCGCTTTTAAAAATCTGCCTGCAATCAGAAATTATTCGTCGCCAATGAAAACCGAAATCATGAAAAAGCGCAGCGCATATAAAGCCGTTATTGCAGACATTAAAAAGAACTTTTTTGTTATTACCGAAGCCGAACACACCGCGCAAATGGAAAAGCTTTACCCAATAATGAAAATGCTTGAAAGCGTTGTAAAGGCATATGATGAAGAGCTAATTTCGCTGAAAGCAGAAAAAAACAGCTACACCTTTTCAGACATAGAACATTTTGCAATAGAGCTTTTGGTTGAAGAAAACGGCGGTGACATAACCCGCTCTGAAACGGCGAAAGCGCTTCAAAATTCGTTTAGTGAAATTTTGGTTGACGAATACCAGGACACAAACGAAGCGCAGGATTTGCTCTTTTCACTGCTTTCAAACGGGCAAAACTTATTTATGGTGGGCGACGTTAAGCAAAGCATTTACCGCTTTCGCCTTGCCATGCCGCATATTTTTATAAATAAAAAAAATTCATACCAGCGCTATGCGCCGGACGGCTCTGCAAAACCCGCAAAAATAATTCTTGACAAAAATTTTCGCTCAAGAAAAGGCATTTGCGACTATGTTAATTTTATGTTTTCAAATTTCATGTCGCAAAAAGCGGGTGAAATTGACTATAATGAAGACGAATTTTTAAATTGCGGCGCCGACTATAAAGACAGCCCGGTGCCGTCTGCCCAAATAAAGATTTTTGACGGAGTTCAACCGGATTCTTTTGACGAAACCGAAGCGCAGTACATTGCAAAAACAATTCTTTCTAAAATAAGCGCCGGCGAAGAGATAAAAGACGGCGACACTTACAGAAAAATCACCTTTTCAGACTTCGCGGTGCTGTTTCGTTCTGCAAAAAAACATATTGGGGAATATGCCCAGGTTTTCATGTCTTATGGCATACCGGTTGTGTGCGACAACAGTGCAAATCTCTTTGAAAACGGCGAAATAATATTGCTGCTTTCATTTTTGAAAGTAATAAATAACCCCTTGTCTGACATAGACCTTTTATCTGTTATGCTTTCGCCGTTATATTCATTTTCGCCGCAGGAAATTGCTCAAATAAAAATTGACGGTAAAGCAGGCGGCTTTCACCGCGCTGTGTTAAGCTCTGATTCAGAAAAGGTGCGCGCCTTTTTGGCTGAAATTGAAAGGCTGGGGCGGTTGTCTGTTACAATGTCCGTTTCAGCGTTTATACGCTATATCTGCGAATATAAAAGCATTTTGGCTTTCACCAACGCCCTTGCAAACGGCGAACAGCGGCGCGCAAATATAAACAAATTCATTGAATTTGCCGAAAGCTTTGATTCCGGCGGCAGCTTCGGGCTTGCGTCTTTTCTGCGCCTTGCAGACAGAGTGGCGAAAGACGACCGCCCGCCGGACAGCGCAGAGGTAAGCGCCGCCGGAGAAAACGCTGTGCTAATGATGAGCGTTCACCGCTCTAAGGGGCTGGAATTCCCTGTTGTAATTTATGCCGGCACCGCGCGTAAATATGTTGTAAGAGACAGTAAAGCGCCTGTCCTTTTAAACCCGACTGCCGGCATAGGCGTAAAAATTCATAATGAAGAGGGGCTTTACCGCTGCCCCACGGCGCCGTGGGCTGTTATAAATAAAATGAACAGAACAGCAGCGCTGAGCGAAAACCTGCGTGTTTTATATGTGGCCATGACAAGGGCAAAGGAACAGTTTATTTCATTTGTCAGCGTAAAAGACCTTGAAAAAACGGCGTCAAGGCTTGCAGAAAAAATTTCCGGCGGGGCAGTAGGGGCTTACCAGTGCCGCACAATGACGTCAGATTCAGATTACATAATTGCCGGCGCAATGCTGCACAAAAGCGGCGAAAAACTGCGCGCTTTGGCAGAAATCAATTTGACATGCCGCAGTGCGGACTTTGCACTTGACATTGAAGTAATAAGTTCGACTGACGAAATAGAAAATCAAAGCCGGCCGAAAGCAGTAGCGCCGAACGAAAGCATTGTAAGTGCAATTAAAGACAAGCTGAATTATAAATATGAACATTTGCCGCTGGCAACTCTTGCGGCCAAGCGCACGGCTTCAAGCTTGGACGAAGCGCAAAAAGGGCTTGAATATTTCTGCTCTGCCCGCCCCGCATTTATGGAAGACGGAAAGCTGACCCCGGGCGAAAAAGGCACGGCAATGCATGCCTTTATGCAGTTTTGCAGCTATACAGGCGCAAAGCAAGACCTTGAAAATGAAATCAAACGCCTTACTTTACACGGCTTTATAAGCGAAATTCAGGCTTCTTCGCTTGACAGGCGCGCACTGCATGCCCTGTTTTTCGGCGACTTTGCAAAGCGCATTTTCAGCGCAGACAGGGTTTACCGTGAACTCAAGGTAACGTCTTTTGAAAGCGTAAGATATCTTGATTCAATTGATTCAGACGAACAGGTGCTTGTTCAGGGCATAGCTGACTGCGTTTTTGAAGAAAACGGCAGGCTTATACTTGTGGATTATAAGACAGACAGGGTAAAAACCGAGTCTCAACTGATTTCAATATATAAAAACCAGCTTGCGTTTTACAAGCGCGCCGTTGAAAAAACGCTGAAAAAGGAAGTGGCAGAAGCTTACCTTTATTCATTTGCGCTCGGTAAAGCGGTTGAAATTTAATTTATAAATTTAATCGTGGGCTTTGCCCGAACATCAACATTTGGCAGGGGCTCCGCCCGCTCAGGCCGGGGATTATGACTCCCGCCAAAGAAAAAAGGCGGCCCGCCTTACGGGGTTGGGCTCACCTTTTCAAATGTTTTTTTACAACATAAATTTATTTTTTGCCGCGCTAATTTGCGGCAAATTAAAAGTTTGTTGAAAAAAATAAAAAAACACTTGAAAAATCAGCGGCAGTGTGCTATTATTCTAATTACGTTATTTATTGACATACTTTTTTGAAAGAGGTGAAAGCAATGAAAGACTCAATCCACCCGAATTATGACAAGTGCATTGTAAAGTGCGCCTGCGGTGCAACATATGAAACAAAAAGCACAAAAAGCGAACTTAAGGTTGATATCTGTTCAAAATGCCATCCTTTCTATACCGGCAAACAGAAGCTTGTTGACACAGGCGGCCGTGTTGACAGGTTTAATAAGAGATACGGCAGGTAATTTGCCTGTTAGGGCTCGGCTCAAACAAAAAATCAGGGCAACGAAACCGTTGCCCGTTTTTGCTGTGTTTGTTTTTAATTTCGGGGTGGTCTTATAAACAATTTTGAATACAAAACCGTGAAAGCCGCCGCAACGGCTGAATTTATAGAAAAAAAGTCAAAATTCATTGGCCATATTATGCCCGTGCAAACTCAGGCGCAGACTGTTGATTTTATAAATGAAATCAAAGCAAAGCACCCGCAGGCAACCCATAATGTTTATGCCTATGTTTTAAGGCAAGACAATTTGAGCCGTTTCAGCGACGACTCAGAGCCCGCGCAAACCGCGGGGCTGCCCGTGCTTCAGGTTATGCTTAAAAATGGTGTTACAGACTGCGCAATAGTGGTGACTCGCTATTTCGGCGGCACGCTGCTGGGCACAGGCGGGCTGCGGCGCGCATATACAAGGGCTGCGGCGCTTGCGCTTTCCGCAGGCGGGGTTGCCCTCATGGCAATGTGCACGCGCCTGAGCGTTGGCGTTGACTATTCGTTTTACGACAGCTTGCTTGGGCTTTTTTCAACATTCGGCTGTGAAATTATTAAAACTGAATTTACACACAATATAAACATTACGTTTTTGGTTAAAAGCAACATGCAGCACGACTTTTTACAGGCACTTTCAGAAAAAAGCGCCGGGCGTTTTCACTGCACAGAGCTTGGGTGTTCCTTTTCACCTGTCAGCTTAAGCACCACCAGTTCAGGGTGATTAAAAAGGCGCAGCGGAAATTCTGAATTACCCAGCCCGCGGCTGACTATAAGGCGCGGCGGGTTTCCGAAAGCGCCGCGCGCATATTTTGGCAAAAAACCCTGCCCGGGGCTGAAAATCGGCCCTATAAACGGCAAAATAAACTGCCCGCCGTGCGCATGGCCTGACAGCTGCACATCAAAATCATATTGGCAATAATTGTTTTCTTTTACAAGGCAAAAGTTTTCAGGGTAATGGCTCAGCACTATTTTAAAACAGCTGTGCCCGGCCAGCTCTGCAAAGTAAGGCGACATGTCTTTATATTTAAAAGTGCCGCGCTTTCTTGCCTTATAATCTTCAAAGTCAGCCTGGTTTTCGTCAAGCCCTAAAAATGCTATTTCCTGACTTTTAACCCTGCAAAGCGCAGTTTTGTTTAAAAGAACCCTGAAACCTGCCTTTTCAAGGCGGCGCATTATGTCATCAAAATTTCCAAGCCGCCTTTCGTGGTTGCCGGTAATATAATAAACCGGCGCGGTGTTTGCAAGCTCTTGCGCCAGCAGCAGCATTTTTTGCTCGTTTTTGCATTTGTCGTTTATATAGTCGCCGGTAACGGCTATAATGTCCGGCTTAATGTCACGCACTTTTTTTAGCATTTTGTAAAACGGCTTTGAATGCAGGTCTGAAACAACGGCAATTTTTATTTCACCTTTTATTTTCGGCGTTTTTATTTCATATTCGCTGACATCAAGCGTGTTGTTTTGGTAATAGCAAAAAATATATATTAAAATAAGCAGCGCTGCTATGGTGCAGGCAATTATATACGGCATTGTAAAAACCTTTCTGTGTTTTGCTTGAATATTTGAAAGTAAGAACAGCGTGGTTTAAATTGGCTTATTTGCCCTGACTCGGCGCTAAAAAGTTTTGAAACGCTAAAGTCTGAAAATATGATAATATTATTTTAATGACATGTCAAGTGGGCGCTGATTTACGAAAATAAAGGGTTTTTCTGAAAAATTTCGTATAATTATTAATTGAAAAGGGTATTTTTATTTAAACATAAAAAATAAGGGGGCGAAATTAATGCCGGTTGAAGAATCTTTTTTACAG
>JAJQIJ010000011.1 GCA_021199275.1 Clostridiales bacterium | reverse complement strand
CCGCTGTCATAGCTGTGGCCTGTTGGAGCCAAGCTTTCTGTGTATGTGGCGGAGCAATATTTACATTCATAAACAATGCTGCCGCTTGCGGTGCAGCCCGGCGCATTTGTAGTTTTAACAACATAGCTGTGCGTTGAATAGCTGTAATTATAAGTAATTTCGGCGCCGGTAAAAAAGCTGTTGCCTGAAGAAATTTCTATGTTTGCAAAATCTGCCGCGCCGCTTTCATAATAGAGCGCGCTGAGCGCCGAGCAATTTGAAAATGCCGAGCTGCCCACTGTTTGCAGCGCTGCCGGGACTGTAACGTCCGAAATGGCATAGCAGCAATAAAACGCTGAAGCGCCGACGCTTTGCAGTGTGCTTGGAAAAGTTACAGATTCAAGCGCCCAGCAGTTTTTAAAAGCATATTCGTTTATTGACTCAAGCCCGTCAGGCAAAGCCACAGAGCTGAGCGCTTTGCAGCCGGAAAAGGTGTAAGAGCTTATTTCTGCAAGCCCCACAGGCAGCTCTATATCAGAAAGAGAGGTGCAGGAAGTAAACGCATATGAGTCAATAAAGTCAACCGTGCCGCAAAAGGTTACGCTTGCAAGCTGGGTGCAGTAATAAAACGCGCCGTAGCCTATATTTGTAACAGAGCCCGGAATTATAACGCTTGTAACGGCTGAATTTGACGCAAACGCCATGTCGCCTATTGAAACAACCGTATATCCGTCAATACTTGCGGGGATTTCAATTTCGTTTTCGGTGCCTGTATATGCCGTAATTTCAACAGTGGTGCCTGAAAGCGTGTCATATTGATAGTCAGAATCTGCCGCCAAGGCAGGTATTGCAGGCAGCAAAAAGAAGGCGGCGCAAACAAACGCAGCCGCCAAAAGCGATAACCTTTCTCTCATAAAACAACCCCATTAATGAGCTGCGGCGCTGTGCCGCCGCCCACTACATTTTTGCTGTGTCTAAGTCAATTGTATAATGTACTTTTTCCTTTGTCAATACGTTTTTCAACTTTTTTCGCCTTTTCCCCGCACACGAAACCTGGCGCGGCGCAATATTTATTTGGCGGCGCAGCTGATTTGGGCAAAAAACGCCTCTGTAAATGTAAAATAAAAAAGGAACCCCTGCGGCGTTCCTTTTTATTTTTTAATATTAGCCCCACGGGCTTACTTTACCAACCGAGTCTGACAATTGTTATTGTGCATGAGCCACTGCCGCCGCGAAGCGCTGCGCTGTGCCCGGCAGGGGTATATATGTCAACCCTGCCGCTGCGGCTAAGGCTGCTGCCGCCGCGGTCTGCCACAAGATATTCAGTGCCGTCTATTTCTATTATAGAGCCAAGTGGCAGCCAGTTGCAGGCTACATAATGCGGGTCGTCCATGCCGTTATAAACCTTAAGCCCGGACGCCGTAATGCCGTTTGACTTACCGCAGCATTTTGAACATGCGCAGTAATGGGTGTATTTCCCGCTTATTGTCTGCCCCAGCGTGTAGCCGCTTTCAGACGTTACGCCGTTAGGCGTGGTGTCAAAGCTGGCAGTGCCCACGGTGACAACTTTGGTAACAGCTTCTTTCGTTACTGTTTCTGAAATTACCTGCCTGCTTTCCTCTTTGCCGTCAACATAAGTGATTTCAACCGTTACTGCCTTTTCGCCGTTTTGCCCTTCGGTAGTAACTTCTGTTTCACCTTTTAAGAGCGAATCGCTTTTTACCGTTTCGGTGTCATATTTTATTTCTTTGGTTTCAACCACGGTTTCGGTTTCAACCGAATGGATTTCAATTTCCATGCCGTCTTCAAGCTCCGCGTCTTCAGACGGCTCTGTGTAGTCGTCTGCCGCGAGTTCAAAGCCGGAAAGCTCAACTGCCTTTTCAACCGTGCCGCTTGACGTTTCCACACTGCGGCTTTCGCCCTGGTAAGTAAGCGTAATTTCCATTGTGTGTTCAATGCTTATTACCATGCCGTTTTCAACGCCGGCAGACAAGTCGTAATTTAAAATGCAGCCCTCTGCGTCTTCGCCCAAAGCTGAAAGAACGTCTGCAACCGTGTCGGCATACATTTTATATTCTTCTATTTCACCGCTTGATGTATACAATATATAAACTGTATTCTGCCTGTCAATTGAAATTGTGCCGCCGGAGCCCGCAAAGAAAGCGGAAAGGTCAACAATATCATTTGAATTTACGGTGATACCTGCTTCGTTCAGGATTTCAGCTGCCTCTGTTTCGTCCGTTGTAACCGTAAGCTCGTTGCCGTTGTCATTAATGATTACATTATAATCATCTGCTGACTGCGCAAACACCGTGGAAGTGAAAACGGCAATTACGGCGAGCACTGCGATTACCGTTGCAACAGTGTAAATGGTTATACGCCTTAACGTTGCAGCGCGTGATTCGTTACTCATCTTAATCCCCTTCGTTTGTGTTCGTCTGTTAAATAAGGGCTTGCCCGTCATTAGACGTGGAAAGCGACAGTGTTGCTGCCGCCCACAGCGGAAGCTTGCAACCGCCGCTGATAAAAAACCGGACCCGCCGCCTGTAGAGGCAGTCGGAAAGTTCCTTGCCCAAGTTATTATTTGCCCGAACGAAACCAATTATAGGCGTTTTTGCATAATGTGTCAAACGCAAAATTCAGAATTTTTTGTGCACTTTTCACAAGGGTCTTGTGGCAAAAATTGTAAAAAGCCGCCTCGAAATCAAGATGTTGTGTTTGTTTTGCTTTAGCGCATTAAATCAGCAAACCGTTTTTTTGGTAAAATGTTTAAAATTTAGATATAAAGAAATTACAATTTGTAACTTTTTAAAATCAGCAAACATGAAAAACCCAATATATTGTGTTTTTTCTGCTGATTTTTTGCAAAATTATCAATATATAGAACAGGTGAAATTAACTCAGCAAAGACTCACACGTAATTTGGCGCACGGAAAGCCGCCGAAAAATATAAAAAGCCGCTGTGAAATATGCATTTCACAGCGGCATGGCGTCCCTAAGAGGATTCGAACCTCCGACCTACCGCTTAGGAGGCGGTCGCTCTATCCTGCTGAGCTATAGAGACATGCTTTTGCGGCTTTTAAACACGGCGCCCCGTTTTATGCCCGGGTGCCGATTGTTTAATTATATATTAACTCTTTAATTTTGTCAACAGCCTAATTGAGCGGCGGGCAAAGCAATAAAACATGCCGCTGAGCGCTGCGCACAGAGTCAGTGCGTTATGGCGTTGGTGGTTATAAGAGTTACGCCGCAGTCAATCAAATTCAAGGCGGAATCTGCCGTGTCAATAGTCCATGCGCCAAGCAGCAGCCCCGCGTTTTGCGCCTTTTCAATAACTTCCTTAGTGTTGTCTTCCTTATTGCCGTTAAAGTCAATTCCGCATTCGCCGCCGAGGGCAAGCGCGGTTTCAATAGCTTCGTCGTCAATGGTATAAACAAGATAATACAGCGCCGCATTGCAAAGAGAGCGCATTTTTTGCAGGTTTTCTATATGAAATGAAATATAAACCACATTGTCTGCAAGCCCAGCATTTTCAACGCTTGCAACAACTTCGTCATAATGTTCGGTGTTGTCTTCACCTTTAAGTTCAATAACCGGGGTCATTGAATATTCGCTGCAAACTGCCAGATATTCGTCAAGCGTGCAGATTTTAAGATTTGGGTAATTTTCTATGTTAGAGCCATTGTCATAATTATAAGTCAAAAGCTCTTCATAAGTTATTTTTTCAATAAACGCGCTTTCGTCCATCATTCTGTAAGTGTTTGTGTCATGATGAACTACCCACACGCCGTCTGCCGTTCTGTAAATGTCGCATTCAACGGCGTCAAAACCGGCAATGCCGGCCTCTTCAAACGCGGCGGTTGTGTTTTCCGGGGCAACTGCGCTGAAGCCCCTGTGGGCGACAAGAGTAACCTGTTCGTCAGTGTAGTCGCTCAGGCTTATTATGTTATAATCCTTTGTTTCACAGTACATATGCAAAGCAACAAGCCCCCCAATTATGGCAACAATAAACAAAAACAACACAGTACAGGCTATTATTATAAGAGCCTGCTTTGCTTTGCTCAGCCCTTTAAAGCCCCTTTTTTCTTTCTTTGCAACAGCGTCATTCATCTGTTTTACCCCCTGTGTTTTGCGGAAATTTCAATATTCTTTCATTGTCTACTGCAAACGAGCCGTTTTGCCACCTGCCCTTGACGCCCTTTGCGGAAGCGCCAAGCATAAAATGCAGCTGCGCAATGCCCAGCTCAATGCTTTTGTCTGAATAAGGGTCTTCAACACTTGCCGAAATAATTTTGTTTTCATATTTAAACTGCACGCAGCGGCGGTTTGTGGAACTGGGCGCCGCTTCCACCTGGCGCATTGCAAAAGCAAATTCATCTGGCAGCTTTTCATCGCACACCGCAAACATTTTTTGATAGGGCTTGCAGGTTTTGTGCGTAATATTGTGTATAATTTTTTCCTTTGTGCTCTTGGCGGGGTTTACAAGCCCCACAGTGATAACGCAGTAAAGCCGCAGCCCTTTCGGCAGCTTTAAATATTCCATCATTTTGTTTTCATTGTAAGAGCCGGTAACCCAGCATGTGCCCAGCCCGTGGTAAGCTGCCTGCAAAACAATTGTTTCGCCCCAATAGCCGCAAAGTTCGCGTTCGCGTATGGTGTCCTTGCCGCAAAGCGCTATGGCTGAAAACTTGCCCGAAAACATTGTAAAGGCAAATGTGGCGTCTTCAATAAAAACAAAATGCAGCCCGGCATTTTCATTTACCCAGTCAGCAAGGGTTTTTATTACCTCTTTTGTTTGAGCACCCATGGCGCTGTTTTTATATGTCCTGCGCGATGTGCGCATGGCTATTGCTTTTATATATTCTTCGTTTGTCAACGCGCCACTTCCTTTGCTTGGGGTTTGCCCTGCGGGCACGGCGGTTTATTCGCCCCAGGTTTCTATTATATTTACCAGCCTGTCATATTCCTTGGTTGTTATATTGTCAGGCTGTAAAACCAGCATGCGTTTCATGGCATATTTATTGTTAACAGTCCATACCGAAAGCTTATAGCCATTGTCATGCAACAGCTGAGACAGGGTTGAAGACGCATATTTGTAATTGCAGTTTATTCCGACTGCCCCGGTTTCTTTAAGCAAATCGAGCAGCTTTTCTTTATATTCATCGCTGAAAATTTTTGTGCGTGACGGCTGGTAATTCAGGTAAAAAGGCAGCCCGCTGCATTTTGATTCGCCAAGAGCTTTTATGTTAACGGTTTCTATGCCGGTTAAAAAAACGCGTTCTGAAAGAGCGTATTCACAAAGCAGGTCATACAGTGCGTCAAGTGTTCTGGTTTCTTTAATGTCAAGATTCAAAACAATGTCTGTGTCCCGCAGCATTTCAAAAACCTCTGCCAATTCCACACCGTCATAATTAGTAACCACAAGGTCATGGCTCATTACCAGCGTGGAATCGGGCCGGCGGCGAATATCTATTTCAAAAACTTTAACATTGTTATTAATTGCCGCTTCAACCGAAGCTATTGTATTTTCTTCTGTGTCAAACGCGCCGGTATGGGCGGTTATGGTGAAAGATTCCGTAAAGCTCAATTCCCTTTCGTCATAGCTTTTGTCAATTGCATAGGTCGCCACGCCCACAACCATAAAAACAGAAACGACAAGCGCAAAGACCTGATATGCAAAATGCTTTGCCCATGTGGGAGTCAAATTGCGTTTCAGAAAGCGCTTGAACTTTTTCAGGCGCGATTTTTCTTTCATTAAAAAGCACCCCCGCAGGCAAATAGATAAAAGTTAAATGAAAGCGCCCGCTGCCGATTTTTGCGGCGGCTGTTTGCAGCTGAAAAGCTGTAAATTTACAGCCAAGGCATTACAAACAGCGCAGCCTTTATTTTCAGTCCTGGCGGCTGCCCGAATAGTTTGGCGCCTCTTTTGTTATATATACGTCGTGCGGGTGGCTTTCAACCAGCCCCGCGCCTGTAATTCTTACAAATTGCGGCTTTGTGCGCAGCTCTTCAATATTATGGCAGCCCACATAGCCCATGCCGGAACGCAGCCCGCCCATCATTTGATAAACGGTGTCGCCCACAGCGCCCTTGTAAGGCACGCGGCCCTCAACGCCTTCAGGAACATATTTTTTGTGGTCTTTTTGGAAATACCTGGCAGCAGCGCCCCTGTTCA
>JAJQIJ010000003.1 GCA_021199275.1 Clostridiales bacterium | reverse complement strand
AGCTAAAATATAAAATTGATATTGAAGATATAATTTCACCCTATGTTTCATTAAAAAGGGCGGGCTCTTTATATAAAGGGCTGTGCCCGTTTCACAATGAAAAAACCCCGTCTTTTACAGTATACCCTGACACGCAGTCTTTTTACTGCTTTGGCTGCGGCGCGGGCGGAGACGCCATAACGTTCATAATGAAAATCGAAAATCTTGATTATATGGACGCTTTAAAGCTGCTTGCAGACAGGGTGGGGCTGCAAATGCCGCAAGACGGTTTTGACACCAGCATTTCAAAAAAACGTAAAAAAATACTTGAAATAAACCGGGAAAGCGCCAGGTTTTTCAACTCTTTTATGATGAGCGAAGAGGGCCGTGCGGGGCTGCAATATTTCCTTAACAGGGGGCTTACCCCTAAAACGATAAAAAAATTCGGGCTCGGCTATGCGCCCAATGAATGGGACAGGCTTTTAAAACACCTGAAAGGCAAGGGCTTTACGCTTGGCGAAATGCTTGACGCGGGGCTGGTGAAGCAAGGCAGGAAAGGCTATTATGACACATTCAGAAACCGAGTCATGACACCCATAATAGACGTGCGTTCAAACGTTATAGCCTTTGGCGGGCGGGTGCTTGATGACAGCAAGCCTAAATATATCAATTCAGACGATTCACTGGCATATAAAAAAACGAACGAGCTTTTTTCGCTCAATTTTGCAAAAGACAGCGGCAAGCGCACCTTGATTTTGTGCGAGGGTTATATGGACGTAATTGCCATGTACCAGGCGGGATTTACAAATGCCGTGGCTTCCTGCGGCACTGCGCTTACTGCGCAGCAGGTAAAGCTGATAAGCCGCTATGCTGACGAAGTTATTTTGGCATATGACGCTGACGAAGCGGGGCAAAAAGCCGTTTCCAAGGCTATTGCGCTGTTTAAGGAAACAGCCGTAAAGCTAAGAATACCGGCGCTGTACGGCGGCAAAGACCCTGACGAAATAATAAAAAAGCTGGGGCGTGAAAAATTCGGCGCCATGCTTGACGGCGCGTCAAACGAAGTGGAATTCAGCCTGCTTAATATAAGAAATGCGGTTGACCTTGGCACAACCCAGGGCAAAATAGATTTTATAAACCGGGCGGTGGCTGTGCTTGCAAATAAAACGCCGGTTGAAAAAGACTTATATACATCTCGCATTGCAGAGGAACTGGAAGTCAGCAAAAACAGCATAAGGGCGCAGCTTGAAAATTATGAAAAACGCACTGCCGGCAACAAAAGAAAAAATGAGTCGCTGAAAGTAATAAACGATTCCATAAAAAACCGAACGCGCAGCGCAATAGCCGCCGATTCCACGTCAAGGCAGCTTGTGGCGCAGGAAAGACTTTTGTTTTTGCTGATTAATTACCCAGACTGCAGCCGCGCCGCTCCTGAAATGTCAATTGATTTTATTACAGACAGTTTTATTAAAAATATTTATATAAAGGTTTGTAATAATACTGAAAACGGGCTTGACAATGACGTCATGGGTCTTGCTTACGGCTTGACGGGCGAAGAAACAGCGCGCCTTTCGCGCATTGTAAACAGCCAAAAAAGCGACAACGCAAAGGCAGAATATGCCGACTGCGTCAGAATAATTAAAGAGGAATATAAAAAAAAGCACAGGAAAGACCTGTCAGAATTGAGCGACGATGAATTCAACAATATGTTCAATAAAAAAAGATGAAAAGAAATAAAGTTGAAATTAGGTAAACACCGCAATTTTAACAGCAAGGAGAAATAAAGCTATGGATAATCTTGAAAACATAAATTTAATGCCAATTCAAAATGTTTCAGAGGAAAAAAAGAAAAGCGAAATGAAAAAGCTAATTGAAAAGGGAAAAAGCGCAGGGCATTTGTCAACGCAGGAAATAGACGGGCTTATTGTGGAACTTGACCTTGATGTTGACGAACTTGAAAAGCTCAACGATTTGATAGACACGTCAAACATAAGCATTGTTGACGACTTTTCGTCTGAAGCGCTTGACGGGCTTACGCTTGAAGTTGACCTGCCGAAAGACACCGACGCGGCTGAAAGCGTTGCCACAAACGACAGCGCCGCTATGGACGACCCTGTAAAGGTATATTTAAAAGAAATAGGCAGAATACCGCTGCTGTCTCCTGAAGAGGAAATTGAATATGCAATCAGAATAGCAGACAATGACGTCCAGGCAAAGCAGCGCCTTGCCGAAGCCAACCTGCGCCTTGTTGTAAGCATTGCAAAGCGTTATGCCGGGCGGGGGCTTCAGCTGCTTGATTTAATTCAAGAGGGCAACCTTGGGCTTATAAAGGCGGTTGACAAATTTGACTATACCAAAGGCTTTAAGTTTTCCACATATGCCACATGGTGGATTAGGCAGGCCATTACCCGCGCCATTGCAGACCAGGCAAGGACTATCAGAATTCCGGTTCACATGGTGGAAACAATAAACAAAGTCAAAAAAGCCAGCAGCCAGCTGCTGCACCAAAACGGCAGGGAACCCACAGCAGAAGAAATTGCCGAATTCCTTGACATGCCTGACGATAAAGTAAGGGAAATTATGCGCATAGCGCAGGAACCCGTGTCGCTTGAAACGCCGATAGGGGAAGAGGAAGATTCTCACCTTGGCAATTTCATTCCTGACGACGACGCTGTTGCACCGGAAGACGCGGCTTCCATGAGCCTTTTAAAGGAACAGCTTGCAGAGGTGCTCAAGAGCCTTACCCCGCGTGAAGCAAAGGTTTTAAGGCTGCGCTTCGGGCTTGACGACGGCAACCCCAAAACCCTGGAAGAGGTTGGCGCGGAATTCAATGTAACGCGCGAACGCATACGCCAGATTGAAGCAAAGGCTCTCAGAAAATTGCGCCACCCAAGCAGGAGCAAGAAATTAAAAGACTTTTTGGAAACCTGATTAATTTTTAAACTGCGTCTTCGGCGCAGCGCTACATATCGGAGTTTTATTTATGGTTACTAAAGAACAGATAGACAGAATTAATTTTCTTGCAAAAAAGGCGAAAGAAAGCGGGCTGTCCGATGCGGAAAGGGGCGAACAGCAGCAACTGAGGCGCGCATATATAGACGCCATGAAAGCCAGCCTTACAGCCCAGCTTGACAACACATATATTGTTGGCGAAAATAACGAAAAGAGAAAGCTTAAAAGGAAAGAAAAATGAATAAACTCATAGTTATAGAGGGGCTTGACGGCAGCGGTAAATCAACGCAGGTTAAAATGCTGTGTTCATATTTTGACAAAATGCTGAGCAACTATAAAAAAATCAAGCTGCCCGATTATGACAGCAAGTCAAGCGAACTTGTAAAAATGTATTTAAACGGCGAATTCGGCAAAAATGCGCAAGACGTAAACGCATATGCCGCGGGCGCGCTTTATGCAGTTGACCGCTTTGCCTCTTACAGGCTGGGCTGGCAAAGCGACTATGAAAATGGCACGCTGATTTTGGCAGACAGATATACAACGTCTAATTTTATTTACCAAATGGAAAAGCTGCCGCAAAGCGAATGGGATTCATATCTTGACTGGAGCGTTGACTTTGAATATAACAAAATAGGCCTTCCCGCGCCTAATCTTGTGATTTACCTTGACATGCCGGTGGAAATTTCCGCCCGCCTGCTTTCAAAACGCTATTGCGGTGACGAGGGAAAAAAAGATGTGCACGAAGCCGACACTGAATTTTTGCACAGCTGCCGGCGCAGCGCTATTTACGCCGCCCGAAAACAGGGCTGGCACATAATTGAATGTTCAGACGGCAAAGAGCCTTACGCCGCTGAAAAAATCAATGCTCAAATTATAAAAATTGTAAAAGAGGAAATATGTTAAATTTTAAAAAACCCGAAATTTCAGACATGCCGTGGGCTGCCAAGGCTTTTGCCTGCGCGAAAAACATGAACTGCGAATACACTTTCGGCACGGTTTATATTTGGGCTACGGCTTATTCAACACTTATTGCGCAATATGACGGTTTTATAATTTGCCGCTGGGGCAGGGGCGACAAAACAGAATATTCCTTGCCCATAGGCAGCGGCGATTTCAAAGCCGCTGTTGACGAAATTATAGCAGACGCGAAATCACTTGGCATAAAGCCGCGCATTTACGGCGTAACGGCGGTATATAAGCAAATGCTCAGCGACTTTTACGGCGACAGCTTTGACTATGAATGCAGCGACGGCAATTTTGACTATATCTATAATGCGCAAGACCTTGCCTTGCTTTCGGGCAAAAAATACCATTCCAAAAGAAACCATATAGCCAATTTTACACGCAATTACCCTGACTGGCAATATGAGCCTATCAGCGCTGCTAATATTGACGAATGCGTTAAGCTGCACTGCGAATGGATTGAAAGCAAAAGCGACAATGTGAGCGACTATTCCTATGAATTTGAAGCCGCCCTTGCCGGGCTGCAAAACTATGAGGCGCTCAATTTAAGGGGCGGCATTATCAGGGTGAATTCGCTGCCGGTAGCTTACACTTTCGGCGAAAGGCTGAACAGTGAATGCTTTGTTTGCCACTTTGAAAAAGCCCCGGCGGACATGCAGGGTGCATATGCAATAATAAACCGTGAATTTGCAAAACGGCTTTATGAAGACGGCTATAAATATATAAACCGTGAGGAGGACTTGGCAATTGACGGGCTTAGGCGCGCAAAGCAGTCATACCACCCGGCAATTTGGCTTAAAAAGGAAAGTGCAATATATAAAGGTTAAAGAAATTGACCCGCAGGAGCAGCAGCTTCAAATCGCGTCTCTTTGGCACAGCGCTTTTGGCGACAGCTGTGAATATGTGCGCAGCTTTATTGAAAAATGCAGGCACAAAAGCGTGCTGGCGGTATTTTCTGAAAATAAAATTGTTTCCATGCTGTTTCTTATTGACTGCGAATTCAAAGCCCAAAGGGGCAAATATGTTTATGCTGTGTGCACAGATGAAAAATACAGAAGGCGCGGCTTTGCCGCAGCCCTTATAAGCGAAGCAAAAAAATGTGCGGGCGGTTTTTTGTGCCTTATTCCGGCTGACGAACAGCTTAAAAAATACTATGCCGAAATGGGCTTTGAAGAAAAGCTCTGCGGCGAAGAGGTTAAAAAAAATATTACCTTTTTTGAAAATAAAGAAATAACGCAGGACTTGTTTGAAGGCTCGCGCCTTAACGTGCTGACAGCTATGTTTTATTTTAGATAAGTCAATTAGCTTGACTTAAAACAGAAAGGTTTGAACATTATGGTTTATTTATTTTTGGCAGACGGGTTTGAAATAGTTGAAGCCATGGCGCCTATTGACATGCTGCGCCGCGCCAAGATAGATGTTTTAACGGTGGGCGTTTATTCAAAAAGCGTGACATCTTCTTGCGGCATAAATGTTGAAGCTGACGTCACGGCAGACGAGTTCAAATTTGAAAATGTTGACGCAATCATTTTGCCCGGCGGCGCACAGGGCGTTATAAACCTTGAAAAGTCGCCCCTTGTGCAAAGCGTTATTGATGACGCCGTTTGCACCGGCGCGCTTATTGCGGCAATCTGCGCCGCACCGTCTATTCTGGGCAAAAAGGGGCTTTTAAGGGGCAAAAAGGCAATTTGCTACCCGGGGTTTGAATGCGCTCTTGACGGGGCGGAAATTTCAAGCGATTTTATAGTTAAAGACGGCGACTTTATAACTGCCAAGGGCGCGGGAGTTGCTGTTGATTTCGGAATTGAAATAATTAAAGAGCTGATTGGAGACGAAGCGGCTCAAACAGTTAAAAGTCAGATTCAATGCAGATAAAAGACGAAAAGGCGCGGCTGCGCGCATATTATAAAAAGCTGCGCGCAGACGTGTCAGAGCCGGGCAAAAAATCCGCCGCAGCCGCTGAAAATTTGTTGAGCTCAGAAATTTATGCTGCGGCAGAGCAGGTGCTTTGCTATTATTCGGTGGGCTTTGAAATGGGCACTGTTTCCATTATTGAAGCCGCGCTGGGCGCCAAGAAAAAAATTGCGCTGCCTGTGTGCATGCCCGGTGGCGCTGACATGGAATTTTATTATATTGCCGGCCTTTCGGACATAAAGCCGGGCGCGTTTGGAATTCCTGCGCCAGATGTGCATGCCTGTGCCAGGGTGCGCGACTATTCGCATGCGCTTGTTGTTGTTCCGGCAATTGCGTTTGACAAAAACGGCGCACGCCTTGGGTACGGCGGCGGTTATTATGACAGATTTCTTGAAAAATTAACAAACAGTACATCAAATTCAGTGGGCATGTGCTATAATGAACTTGTAAGGCGCTTTTTGCCGCGAGAGGCGCATGATATCAGCGTTGACTATATATGCACAGAGAAAAGGCTTTTTAAAATATAACTTAATTGAACGAAAACACAGCTGCGCCGCCGGCTGAAGCTTGGCGCTGACTTTTAGCTCTTATTAATATCAGTTTTCGGGAAAGGCAGTGAAAATATGGAAGACAACAGAAATTACAAAAGCTTTGAATCCGGCACAAACCCAACCGATTCAGACCTTGGCGCGAAAGACATTTATTTTGCGGAAGAAGATTTTGCCAAGGAAATAAGGGAAAGCAAAAAGAAAAAAAACGCGCAGGCGGCAGCTGACGGTGCAGTTGCAGCCGAAAAGAAAAAGCTTGTTAAAAAGTCAGGCGTTGTTTCAACATATTTATTTTTTATAATTGTAATTGCCATTTCAATGGTTTTGTCAATATATGCCGTTTTCTGCCTTAATGATATTTTGGGCATAACAAAATCAAAATCTTCAGTCACGGTAAATTACACGGAAGACATAGAAAGCACGTCAGACGCCATTGATTTGCTTTATGATTACGGGCTGATTAATTGCCCTAATTTCTGCAAGCTCTTTGCGTCTGTTGAAAAGGTGCTTTTGAGCGACGCGCCCATTGACGGGCCTTACCTTGCCGGCGTTTATTACCTTTACGGCAAAATGGGGCTTGAGGGCATGCTAAACACAATGTGCGGTGAACAGGAAACCACTGAAACCGTTACAATAACAATTGCCGAAGGGAAAACGGTGCCTGACATAATAGAACTGCTTGTTGCAAACGAAGTGTGCGACAAAGCGTCTTTGCTTGCGGTTATAGAATCAACGCAGTTTTCATATTCATTGGTTGCTGATTTGGAAGCCAAGGAAACCGTGCCTTACAGGTTAGAGGGATTTTTATTCCCGGACACTTATGAATTTTATGTCGGCATGAGCGCGTCGGGCACAATTTCAAAATTCCTGCAAAATCTGGAATCTAAAATTACAGAAGAATACAGGGAAAGGGCGGAAGAGATGGGCTATTCAATGTATGAAATAATTACCATTGCCTCTATAATTCAGGCGGAAGCCGGCTCAACAGAGCAAATGGCCACCATAGCGTCTGTAATTGAAAACCGCCTTAATGACCGGGCAAATTACCCGTCTCTCGGCTGCCAGTCAACGTCTGACTATATAAATAACGATGTTGAGCCTGCGCTGTCTTCAACATCTCAGCACACATCTGAATATTACCTGACTTACTATAACACAAATTCAAATTCAACAGTTGTCGGCCTGCCGGAAGGGCCCATATGCAACCCCGGGCTTGACGCTATTGAAGCCGCGCTTTACCCTGAAGATACAGATTATTACTATTTCTTCCACGACGCAAGCGGCAAGCTGTACACGGCGTCTACCTATTCGGAATTTAAATCTTTGATTGCGACTTATGCGCCGTATCTGAGCTACTAAAAATATCAAGGCTGTATTTTATATGAAAAATATTGAACTTTTGTCGCCGGCGGGCGACATGGAAAGGCTTAAATATGCCCTTGCATACGGAGCCGGCGCGGTGTATGTGGGCGGGCGTGAATTTTCTATGCGCCAAAACCCCGCAAATTTTGATTTACCTGCCCTAAAAGACGCCTGCGCCATTGTGCACGCGGCGGGTAAAAAAATTTACCTTGCCTGCAATACGCTGCCGCGCAGCAATGAAGCAGAGCGCCTGCCGCAGTTTCTTGAAAACGCGCAAAAAGCCGGCGTTGACGCTTTTATAATAGCAGACATGGGCGTTTTAAGCATGGCAAAAAAATATGCGCCGGGTGTTGATGTGCACATTTCAACACAGGCCGGAATTGTCAATTACCAAAGCGCAAGAGCTTATTTTGACATGGGCGCCAAGCGCGTTGTTTTGGCGCGCGAGCTTAGCCTTGACGAAATAAAGGTAATAAGAGATAAAACAGACCCCGCGCTTGAAATTGAAACATTTGTTCATGGCGCTATGTGCATGAGCTTCAGCGGGCGCTGCATTTTGTCTGACTATATGGCCGGGCGTGACGCCAATAGGGGCTGTTGCGCCCAACCATGCCGCTGGAAATATCATTTGGTGGAAGAAACGCGCCCGGGCGAATATTTCCCTATAGACGAAGACGAAGACGGCAGCTATATTTTTAATTCGCGCGATTTATGCATGATTGAGCATATGCCGGAACTTGCCGCTGCCGGAATAGATTCTTTTAAAATAGAGGGCAGGGCAAAAAGCGAATATTACACCGCTGCGGTAACAAACGCTTACCGCGCTGCAATTGACGCATATGAAAAAGCCCCTTCGCCTGACTTTAAGCTGCCCGGCTGGATAGCAGAAGAGGTTTATAAAATCAGCCACCGTGAATATTCAACCGGCTTTTATTTCGGCAAAATGAAAAACGCGCAGTCGCTTGACAGCGGCGGCTATTTGCGTGACTGGGAAGTGTCTGCGCTTTATGCTGCGCATGAAAACGGCAGGGTAACCGTTAAACAACGCAACAGGTTTTTTGAAGGCGATGAACTTGAAATTATAGAGCCTTTCCGCCGCCCGCGCACACTTACAGTCAGGGAACTTTATAATGAAGACAGCGGCGAAAAAAGCACGGCAGCGAATATAGCAACAGCCCATTATTCGTTTTTGTGTGAAACCCCGCCGGGCGAATATGCTATTTTCAGAAAAAAAACAGATTAAAAAAAGCGCTCCTGCAAACAATATGCAGGGGCGTTTTTATTTTTTAAGGGCAAGCCAACGCTCAGAGCATTGGCAGGAAAGGGTTTGAAAATATAACATGAAAAAAAGAGTTGCGGCCATTTTATTCTGCTTTTTGTTTTTGTTTTGCGCCTGCATAGGCAGGGTGGGTTATATTATTTTCAGCGGCGATTACACGGTTTCGTCCTATTACAACAGCTACGCCCTTACAATCAGCAAAAAATACGCCACTATTTATGACAAAAATTTTGTAAAGCTAAACAATGATGTGGTTTCATATATGGCAGTTATTCGCCCAAATGAAAAATGCCTTTCAGAGCTGAGCGCACTTTTTGATTCAGCTGAAGTGCAGGAAATAAAGAAAGAGCTTGAAGAGGGTTATCCGGTGATTCGCGAAATAGGGGAATATGCCGAATGCGAATATATTCAGATTTTTGAAGTTACCAAGCAGGGCGAATCAAACGACGTGATAATAAATAAGCTTGAAAGCCTTTACGGCGAAAGCGTGGGTGAAAAAAAGATTAATTTCAGCATTAATGCAAAGGGCAGGCTTTTAGAAGGCGACTCCGGCGAAGTGACAGACGACAACTATGACACGGCAGAGGGCTTGCAGCTGACTGTAGACAGCGAAATAAATGCAATTCTTGCAGAAGCTTGCACCGGCATGGAAACAGGCGCCGCCGTTGTGCTTGACGTTGACAGCGGCGGTATACTTGCATATTACAGCGCGCCGCAGGACTATCTTTGCCGGGCGCTTTGCAGCTATGCTGTGGGCTCTGTGTTCAAGTTGGTGGTTGCTGCCGCCGCCATAGAAAATTCAATTAACCTGAATTACACCTGCACCGGCAGCATTACCGTTGGCGACACCACGTTTTCATGCCAAAATGAAAAGTCACATTTAAACCAAAACATGAAAACGGCGCTTGCAAATTCCTGCAACTGCTATTTTGTTAATCTTGCGCTTTTTCTCGGTGCAGATGTTGTGCATGAAGCGGCTGAGCGTTTCGGCTTTGGCGGCAGCACAACTCTTGACAGCGGCTGGGAAATTTCAAACGGCAATCTGCCGTCACTTTCCGTTCTGTCATCAAAGGGGCAGCTGGCGCTTTTGGGCTTTGGGCAGGGCAGTCTTACGGCAACGCCCCTTGCATTTGCCGCATTTGTGGCGGCTGTGGCAAACGGCGGGGTTTATTATGAGCCGCAGCTCATCTTGGCAGACGTGGAGGCAGACGGCAGCGCAGACAGGCGAAAAACAAATTCCTACAGAATTATGAGCGAAGACACAGCTGAAACTCTGCGTGAATATATGCGTTACGTTGTTACAAACGGCACAGGGCAATCAGCAGACTATAACGGTGAAAGCGCGGGCAAAACTTCAACGGCTCAAAGCGGAATTTACACTAACGGTAAAGAACGGCTGAACACCTGGTTTGCCGGGTTTTACCCATATGACAAAGCGCAGTATGCAATAGTGGTGCTTACCGAAGACGGCACCAGCGGCGCGGCAGACTGCTGTCCGATTTTTCGTTCAGTGGTTGAAAAATTAGATAATCTTTGATACAATAAAAACAATGTGTGCGTTATGCTGCCCTTGCAGCGCATTCAGACGTGCAAAAAACAGCTTACGGGGAAATGCCGCCGGCTCATAAGTGGGTGCATTTTCAGCCGTGGCAGCTTTGCCGGCGTTTCCATGTTTGACAACGGGCACAATTTTATTGCATGAAAGGACTTTACATTATGCAACAATCGAAACTGAAAACACTTTATATTTACAAAATGCTTGATGAATATTCAGACAGCGAACACCCGCTTACAACCAGACAAATGATGCAAATGCTTGCCGAAAAGGGCATTAAAAGCGAAAGAAAAAGTGTCTATGCCGACATCAGCGCGCTTAAAGAGGCAGGCGTTGACATTGGCGCGAAGCAAGGGCGCAGCGCAGGTTATTATATAGCGTCAAGAAAGCTTGACGTGCCGGAAGTGCGCCTGCTTATTGACGCTGTGAATTCCGCGGGTTTCATAACGCCGGCAAAAACCAAGCGCCTTGTGGAAAAGCTTGAGGGCATGCTTTCACGCGCGCAGGCTAAAGCAATGCGCCCCCAGGTGTTCCATGACGCTCAAAATAAATGCGATAATGAAGAAATTTATAAAACAATAGATATTCTTGACGCAGCTATATTAAAAAAGAAAAAAGTAAAATTTACATATAGGCGCAGAAATATAGATAAAAAAAATAAAAAGTCTTATACTCAAAAAACCTTTAAGGTGTCGCCATATGCGCTCATTTGGAATGCAGACCACTATTATTTGGTGTGCAATAATGAAAAATATGACAACCTAATGAATTTGCGCATAGACAGAATAAGAAATATTCAAATAACGGCGTTAAAAGCAAGAAAGGTTAAAGATGTAAGCGAATACGAAAAAGAATTTGACGTTGCTGACTATGCTTCAAAAGTGTTCAACATGTTCAGCGGGGAAAGCGCAACAGTCAAGCTGCTTTGCAGCTTTGATTTGCAAGAGGAAATTATGGACAGATTCGGCGCCAAAATTCCGCTCAGCGCAGTGGATTTTGAACATTTTGAAACGCAGGTAAACGCCGCCGTAAGCGACGGGCTGGTGAGCTGGTTAATGCAATACGGCAATGGGATAAAGGTTTTGGAGCCGCAGTCTCTTGCCGACATGGTAAAGGACAAGGCGCAGCTGATAGCCGAACTTTACGAGCAAAATGCAGATTGACAAAAAATGTAAAAAAAATATTAAAATTGTAAATAAAATATTAACAAAGCATTGACTGTGCAAGGCATATAATATACAATTTTTATCAATAAATACAGACTTTGGTGGTGTTATAATTGTTTAGGTCAATGACAGGCTTCGGAAGAGCCGAAGCCCAGACAGACGAATTTCTGATAAATATTGAATTCAAGTCCGTAAATCACAGGTATTTTGAATTTAACTGCAAATGTTCGCGCCAATATTCATTTTTGCAGGACAAACTCAAGACGCTTGCCGGCAAATACATATCTCGCGGCAAGGTTGAATGCCTGCTTTCGATTTCACTTTTGCAGGCAGATTCTGCCCAGGTGCTTATAAACGAAGGCATAGCTTCGGCTTATGTTGACGCGTTTAAGGCCGTTTCCGAAAAATATGGCGTTATAAACGACGTGAGCGCGCGCTCTGTGCTGCTGATGCCGGAAGTGCTGACTCTTAAAAAGGCTGAAATTGACGAAGAAAAGCTAAGCGCCGCCGTAATGCAGACCGCTGCTGAAGCGCTTGAAAAGTTTTGCCGCATGCGCGAAGCGGAAGGCGAAAGGTTAGCCGCAGACGTGCTTGAAAAGGCCGAACTGATACTTGAAAGCGTTTCATATATTGAACAGCGTTCGCCCGAAGTTGTAAAAGAATATAATCAAAAGCTTATTGAAAAAATAAAAGAATTGCTTGACGGGCACGAGCCTGACGAAACCCGCCTTTTACAGGAAGCCGCCATATTTGCAGACAAAACCGCGGTAGACGAAGAAACGGTAAGGTTAAAATCGCACATTATGCAGCTGCGTGATTTTGTAAACGGGCGTGAAAATGCCGTGGGCAAAAAAATGGACTTTTTGCTTCAGGAAATCAACCGTGAAGCCAACACAATAGGTTCCAAGGTCAGCGATTTTGAAATGACAGGCAAGGTGCTTGACATGAAATGCGAAATTGAAAAGATAAGAGAGCAGATTCAAAACGTTGAATAAACGCCGGCCAAGGCAGCGCATGTTGCCGTTTGGCGCCGATTACGCGCAAGCCCTTATTGAAAAAGCCGAATAACTCATTCGGTAATTTATTAAAGGCGGAATGTTATGAAATTAGTCAACATAGGCTTCGGCAATCTTATAAATGCAGACAGGGTGGTTTCAATAATCAGCCCGGATTCGGCGCCCGCCAAGCGTATAGTTTCGCTTGCAAAGGCGAAAGACGTGCTTATTGACGCAACGCACGGCAGAAAAACCATGAGCGTAATTATTACGGACACGGACAATGTTGTGCTTTCGTATATGGATTTAAAGCAAATTGCAGAAAAATTCAACAGGGAGGGTGAAGAAGATTAAAAAGGGTATGCTGGTTATTTTGTCCGCCCCGAGCGGCTGCGGTAAAGACACGGTTTTTAAAGAACTTAAAAAGACCAGGGCAGACGTGTGTTCGTCAGTATCCGCCACCACACGCACGCCTCGCGCAGGTGAAATTGACGGGCAGCATTATTATTTCAAAACAGAAGCCCAGTTTAAAGACATGATTAAAAGCGGCGAGCTGCTTGAATATGTCAAATATGACAAATCATATTACGGCACGCCTATTTCGGAAATCAACAGAATTACAGGGCAGGGTAAAATCTGCTTTTTAATTATAGAGGTGCGCGGCGCAGAAAGCGTCATGAAAAAAGTGCCGGGCTGCGTTTCGGTGTTTTTAATGCCGCCGTCTATAGAAATTCTGAAAAGCCGCCTTGAAAAGCGCAATAAAGACAGCGCTCAAACAATTAGCAGCCGCATGGAAATTGCGAAAGAGGAAATAAAATGCACCAAGGGCTATAAATATGTTATAGAAAACAATGAGCTTGAAAAAGCGGTAAAAGAGTTAAATGAAATTTTAGACAACGAACTTGCCGCAAGAAACAAATAAAAAATTTCAAAAATTCCGTTGCCCCCATATGCGGGCAATTAAATAACAAAAATGAAAGGTTATGTTATTATGTTTAATCCTGATATTAAAAAGCTTTTAACAAATTGCAACAGCCGTTACAGCTTAGTTACCGCCACGGCCAAAAGGGCGCGCCAGATACTTGACGACGCCAAGGAAAAAGAAATCAGCCTTGACGAAAAATGCGTGTCTCTTGCAATTGAAGACATTGCAGACGGCAAATATGTCATAGAAGAGCCGGACAGGCTCAAGTCAGACATATAATGACGCGCCTTATTGCCACTGTTGCAGTTGAAAACACTTTTTTCAGCGCAGGGTGCGACTATGATTACTATGTGCCGGACTCTTTGAAAGCCAGTGCAATTTTAGGCGCGGCTGTTAAAATTCCGTTTGGGCGCGGCAATGTAATTCGCAGCGGCATAATTGTAAAGCTGTTTGAAGCCATAAATACAAATTTGAAAGAAATTGCCGGTGTTGACAATTCTTTGCCGGCATTGAGCGGCGAAGCCGTAAAGCTGGCGCTTTGGCTTAAGGAACGCTGTTTTTGCAGCACTTATGACTGCCTGCGTTTAATGATGCCTAAGGGCACGGGCAAAATCAAAGATAAAAGCACGGCTGCACTTCGCCTGGCTGTGGAAAACAGGGAAAGTCTGCCGCACCTTACGCCGAAGCAGCGCATGGTGGTTGAGCTGATGTTTGACGTCGGCACTGCAGACGTAAGCGAAGTTTGTGAATTTTGCTCTGTGGGAAAAACCGTTGTGGCAAATCTTGTAAAATACGGCGTTTTGGAACGGTTTGACAGAAAAATATGGCGCCTGCCTTACAACGATGCAGCAGAAGTTTCACAAAGGCAGGAAATCAGGCTGTCAGACAGGCAAAAAAAAGCATATCTTACTTACAAAAAAATCATTGATTCTCACGAAAGCAAAACAGGGCTTTTATACGGCGTTACCGGCTCTGGCAAAACTCAGGTTTATATAAAGTTGATTGACGACGTTATTGACCGCGGTGGGGACGTTATAGTTTTAGTGCCTGAAATATCTCTTACGCCGCAAACTCTTGCAATATTTTATAAAAGATATGGCAATGTGGTGGCGGTGATGCACAGCTCGCTTTCAATGGGCGAAATGAACGATGAATATAAACGCGCGCTTGAAGGCCGGGCAAAAATAGTGGTTGGCACAAGAAGCGCCGTGTTTGCGCCGCTGAAAAATTTACAGCTGATTATTATTGATGAAGAACAGGAAGGCGCTTACAAAAGTGAACACACGCCTAAATATGACGCACGTGACATTGCAAATTTCAGGGCAAAATATAACGGCGCACTGCTGCTGCTTGTTTCCGCCACCCCCAGCATTGAAAGCTATAGCCAGGCTTTGTGCGGAAAATATGTGTTAAGTGAACTTACAGAGCGTTATGGCGACTCTGTTTTGCCCCAGGTCATAACGGTTGACATGAAAGAAGAAATGCGCCGCGGCAACAAAAGCGCAATTTCAGCAAAGCTTGAAGAGCTGCTTGCAGAAAATCTTGAAAACAAAAAGCAGGCAATTCTGCTTATAAACAGGCGCGGCTATAACACATTTATAGCTTGCAATGAATGCGGGCATGTCATAACCTGCCCCAATTGCAGTATCAGCCTGACTTACCATTCTAATGTGGGTAAGCTTATGTGCCATTATTGCGGTTTTACCAAATCGCTTGACTGCGTTTGCCCCGAATGCGGCGAAAAAAGCGTTCGCTACAGCGGTTACGGCACGCAGAAAATTGAAGAGGAAATCGCCGCTAAATTTCCTGGCGCTCGCGTGCTGAGAATGGACTCAGACAGCGTGTCCGGCAAATTTGCCCACCAAAAGCTGTTTGACGCGTTTGCCGCAGGCGAATATGATATATTAGTGGGCACGCAGATGATTGCCAAGGGGCTTGACTTTCCTAATGTAACGCTGGTGTGCGTTGTCAATGCAGACAATTTTCTTTATGACGAAAGCTACAAAGCAGCCGAAAGGTCTTTTGACTTAATTACACAGCTTGTGGGCAGGGCAGGCAGGCGCAGTATTCCGGGCAAGGCGGTTATTCAAAGCGTAAATCCTTATAATGAGGTAATTGAATATTCGTCAAGCCAGGATTTCAAGGCGTTTTATAAAAACGAAATAGAGCTCAGGCGGCTTATGGTTTACCCGCCTTTTTGCGACATATACAGTGTGTTTTTTACCGGCGAAAATGAAAATGCCGCCGCGCTTTGTGCCGGTGAATTTTTTGAAAATTTAGTGCGTTTAAATAAAACGGAATACAGCGGCGAAAAAATAATAATATTGGGCCCCGGAAAGGCGAAAATAGGAAAAATTAACAACACTTACAGGTATCGCCTTGCAATAAAATGCAAAAATTCGCCCCGCCTGCGCAAAATGCTTTCGGCGGCTGCGGCTCAAACAGAAAAAAGCAAAAAATATAAACAGGTTTTGATTTCAATAGATTTAAATTCAAACACAATATCATAATTGGGAAAAGGAAGTGCAGTAAAATGGCGCTCAGAAAAATAGTAAAGCAGGGTGACCCTATACTTAACAAGAAAAGCCGCATGGTTGAAAAATTTGACAAACGGCTTTTTGAATTGCTTGACGACATGGCTGAAACCCTTTATGCAGCAGAGGGCGCGGGGCTTGCCGCCGTGCAGGTGGGCGTGCTCAGGCGTGCTGCGGTTATAGATGTTGGAGACGGGCTGATTGAACTTATAAACCCGGAAATTACAGCCAGCGAAGGCGAGCAGCGCGAACAAGAGGGCTGCTTGTCTTTGCCGGACGTTTGGAAAACAACCCTGCGCCCCGCTAAAGTTCAGGTTAAAGCGCAGGACAGGCAGGGCGTTTGGCGCACATATGAAGCGGACGGTTTAAAGGCGCGTGCGTTTTGCCATGAAATAGACCATCTTGACGGAATTTTATTTACTTCCCACGCTGTTGAAGAGGCTGATGAGTGATGAAAACAATTTTTATGGGCACGCCCGACTTTGCCGTTACCTGCCTTGAAGCGCTGGCAGGCGTGGCAGACGTGGCAGCTGTATTTACGCAAAGCGACAAAAAAGCGGGCAGACGCCGGCTGTTAAAGCAGCCCCCCGTAAAGGAATTTGCCATAGAGCACGGCATAAGCGTTTACCAGCCGCAAAGCTTAAAAGACAGCGCCGTTGCTGACATAATAAATAAAATAAACCCTGATTTAATAGTTGTTGTGGCATATGGCAAAATTTTGCCCGGCAGCATATTAAACGCGCCGAAATACGGCTGTGTAAATGTTCATGCGTCTCTTTTGCCGAAATACAGGGGTGCGTCGCCTATTCAGCATGCTATTTTAAACGGTGAAACCGAAACGGGGGTTACCGTAATGCAAATGGATTCCGGCATTGACACGGGCGATATTTTGCATGTTGAAAAGCTTGAAATAGGTGAAAATGAAACAACGCCGCAGCTGTTTGAGCGCCTTGCTCACCTTGGCGCCAAGGCGCTTATTAAAACCATTGAAATGATAGAGTCTGGGGCTCTGCGGCCAAAAGCGCAGCCTTGCGGCGAAGAGTCTTACGCCCCTGTGCTTACAAAAGATGACGGTGTGATTGACTTTTCAAAAAGCGCCATAGAGCTTCACAACCAAATAAGGGCGCTTCAGCCATGGCCGGGCTGCACCATGGTTATTAACGGTAAAAATGTTAAAATTATAAAAGCTGTTATAAGCGATAAAACGGGTAAATTAAAAGGAGAGGTTGTAAGCAGCAAAAAAACGCTTACTGTTTGCTGCGGCGACCTTAAATGCATTGATATACTTGAAGTTCAGCCCGAAGGAAAAAACAAAATGCCTATTGCGGCATATCTTGCGGGCAATAAAATTGAACAAGGCGTTTGCCTTTAAAACGGAGGGGTTTTTATTTCAACCTATTTAGCTTATTATTTGACCGGCTATATAATGATTCCGGTGTTTATATTTGCACTTGTGTGCCAGCTCATGGTAAAATCAAGATATAAAAAATATTCCGCCATAAGAAACAGCGCCGGCATGACCGGGGCACAGGCGGCTGACAGGCTATTGCGCAGCCAGGGAATTACAAATGTAAAAATAAGACGCATTTCAGGCACGCTGACAGACCATTACAACCCGAAAACAAATGAAATCTGCCTGTCTGAGGGTGTTTATGATTCGCCCAGCATTGCTGCGGTGGGCGTTGCCTGCCATGAAGCAGGGCATGCCTGCCAATATGCGAATAATTATTTTCCTATAAAAATAAGAAATTCAGTTATTCCGATTACAAAATTCGGTTCAAGCCTTGGCATTCCGCTTGTGCTGTTGGGCATATTGTTTACTTTTGAGCCGCTTATTTATGTCGGAATTATTTTATATTCTGCAGTGGCGTTTTTTCAGCTGGCAACGCTGCCGGTTGAATTCAACGCGTCTTCCAGGGCTCTCAGGGCAATAGACGAACAGGGCTTTTTGCACGGCGAAGAATACCGCGGCGCAAAAAAAGTGTTGGCAGCCGCCGCAATGACATATGTTGCGGCTCTTGTTTCAGCGCTTGCCACGCTGTTAAGACTGCTGCTTTTGGTAAACAGGCGCAGATGATTACATCAAGACAAGCGGCTTGGGAAACAATTTACAAAGTAATATATTCCGGGGCATATTCCAACCTGACTCTCGGCTCAATAAAAAATATCAGCCCGGCAGAGCATGCTTTTGCAGCAAGGCTTGCCCTTGGTGTAATTGAAAGAAAGCTGACTCTTGATTACATAATAGAAAAATTTTGCCGCCTGCCCAAACCGCGCCTTTTGGTGATATTGGAAATGGGTGTTTACCAGCTTTATTTCATGGAAAAGGTGCCGGCAAGCGCCGCAATAAACGAAAGCGTTAAGCTGGCTCGGCAAAATTCGCTTGGGGCATACACATCTTTTGTAAATGCTGTTTTGCGCCGGGTAAATGACAACAGGCTTTCAATCAGCGCAATTCAAGACAAGTCAATAAAATATTCCGTGCCGCAAAGCCTGATTTCAATGTGGGAAAAGGCATATTCGCAGGAAAAGGTTGACGCATTTCTGCCCGAGCTTTTGGGGCAAGCGCCGGTTTTTGCAGTGCCTAATGTTGTTAAAGCACCCGTAAACCAGTTGCTTTCTGCCCTTGAAAAAGAGAAAATTAATGCAAAGCCGGCGGGCAATATTTTGCAAATTGACGCCAAGGGCGACATTACAAAGTCTGCGGCGTTTAAAGACGGGCTGTTTTATATTGAAGACCTGTCTTCTTACAGCGCTGTTGCGGCGCTTGCCCCGCAGGCGGGCGACGTTGTGCTTGACATGTGTTCGGCCCCCGGCGGCAAGTCGTTTGCCGCGTGCATTTTGATGAACAACAGCGGGCGTGTATATTCTTTTGATATTCATGAACACAGAATTTCACTTGTTCGCCAGGGCGCCGAGCGGCTGGGGCTCAATATAACCGCCGCGGTAAACGACGCGCGTTCATTTTCAAGCGGCATTCCGGCGGCAGACAAAATAATATGCGACGTGCCGTGCAGCGGCTTCGGCGTTATAAGGCGCAAGCCTGAAATAAAATATAAAAACCTTGACGAAGTAAAGGCTTTTCCGCCGCTTCAGCTTGAAATACTTTCAAATTCAGCCAAATATCTGAAAGCCGGCGGGTCAATGCTTTATTCAACCTGCACGCTGAACAAAAAAGAAAACGAACAGGTGCTTGAAAGCTTTTTAAAGCTTAACAAAAATTTCAAGGTGCTTGAATGCAAAACACTTTTCCCGGCAGAGGGCGGGGCAGACGGTTTCTTTTACGCAGTGCTCAAATCAAACGGCTGATTTTAGCAAACACTTTGGGCCGAGATTTGCATTTCAAACGAACGGAAGATAGAAATGAAAACAGATATTAAAAGCCTTACATACAGCGCACTGGCAGACGAAATCTGCGCTGCGGGCGAGCCCGCTTACAGAGCAAAGCAAATTTATGAATGGCTGCACAAATTCGGCGCAGACTCTTTTATGCAAATGACCAACGTGCCGAAAAAGACGGCGGTCTTGTTGGGCGAAAAGTTTTATATATCATCTTGCGCGGTGCAAAAAAAGCTTTGTTCCAAAAAAGACGGCACTGTTAAATACCTTATGCGCCTTTGCGACGGCGAATGTATTGAAGCCGCTGTAATGACATATAAATACGGGCACACAATATGTGTTTCAACCCAGGTTGGCTGCAAAATGGGCTGCGCATTTTGCGCTTCAACAATAGCGGGTTTTAAAAGGAATCTTACAGCCGGTGAAATTGAAAGCGAAATACATTGCGCCGAAGCCGACCTTGGCATTCGCATTTCAAACATTGTGCTAATGGGCATAGGTGAAGGGCTTGACAATTACCAAAACGTTTTAGACTTTCTAAAAAATGCCAATAATGAGTTGGGGCTGGGCGTTTCCATGCGCGGCATAACGCTTTCAAGCTGCGGCTTGGTGCCGCAAATATATAAGCTTGCCGCTGAAAATCTTCAGCTGACTCTTGCAATTTCGCTGCATGCGCCGAATGACGAAATCAGAAACACCCTTATGCCGGTAAACAAAAAATGGAATATTGACTCTCTTTTGGCAGCCTGCCGCAGCTATTGCAACAGCACAAAAAGGCGTATAACGTTTGAATACACGCTGATAGACGGTGTGAACGACAGTGAAGAATGCGCCTTGCAGCTTGCAAACAGGCTGAAAAATATGCTGTGCCATGTTAATTTAATTCCGCTAAACGGCGTCAGCGAAAGAGATTATAAAAGAAGTAATAACAAAAATGTAAATAAATTTCTTGAAATATTGAAGCAAAATTCAATAAGTGCTACAATAAGACGAACGCTTGGCGGCGATATTAATGCTTCCTGCGGGCAGCTGCGCAGAAATGAAATGGGGTAAATTATGAAAATAGTTGCTAAAACAGACAAGGGCAGGGTAAGAAAATCCAATCAGGACGCATATGCAGTCGGCGAATTTCCGGGCGAAGTTGCATGGGCCGTTGTGTGCGACGGAATGGGCGGAGCCGCCGGCGGCAACATTGCGTCTGCGCTTGCCGTCAAGGTTATAAGCGATAAAATAAATGCCTCTTACAGGGAAAACATGAAAGATTCGTCAATCAAAAACATGCTTGATTCGGCGCTTGTTGCAGCTAATATAGAAGTTTATGATTTGGCAGACGCGCAAAGCCGGCTAAGGGGCATGGGCACAACCGTGGTGTGCGCGGTTGTAAGGGGCGGCTTTGCCTTTATTGCCCATGCGGGCGACAGCCGGGCATACATTTACCGTGACAACACATTACAGCTTGTTACGCATGACCACAGCGTGGTGCAAAGCCTTGTTGACAGCGGCGAAATAACCAAGGAAGAGGCTGAAAACCACCCTAACAAAAATATAATAACCCGCGCTCTCGGCGTTGAAAAATATATTGAAATAGAATATGACGAAGTTGAAATAAGCGGCGACGACGTGCTTATTTTATGCACAGACGGGCTGTCCAATTATGTTTCGGTTGATGAAATGATAAACGAAGTCAGCGACGGTAAATATTATGCTTTCGCAGACAGGTTAGTAAAAAAAGCAAACTCAAACGGAGGCGGAGACAATATTACCGTTGTTGCAGTTGCAAATTAGTTTTACCAAAGCGCTGCAAGGCAGCATAAACAATCAATTTTAATCGGGGTGAAATAAATGGACAATTATGTTGGCAAACGGCTTGAGGGAAGATATGAAATTCAGGAAATAGTGGGCGTCGGCGGAATGTCTGTGGTATATAAAGCATATGACAGCGTTGACGACAGGGTTGTTGCCGTTAAAATTTTAAAAGAGGAATTTTCGGGCGACGCCGACTTCGTAAGGCGCTTTAAAAATGAATCAAAGGCAATAGCGGTTTTGTCTCACCCTAACATTGTGCGCGTTTATGACGTCAGCTTCGGTGAAAAGCTGCAATATATCGTTATGGAATATGTTGACGGCATAACATTAAAGGAATACATTCAAAAGCAAAAAATAATTACATGGAACGACGCTGTGTTTTTTACAAACCAAATATTAAGGGCACTGCAACACGCGCATGACAAAGGCATAGTTCACAGAGACATTAAGCCGCAAAATATAATTTTGCTGCCCACGGGAGACATTAAAGTCACTGATTTCGGCATAGCCAGATTTTCGCGCACCGAAACTAGGACGCTGACTGAAGACGCTATAGGCTCTGTGCATTATATGTCGCCGGAACAGGCAAAAGGCGAACTGACAGACGAAAGGGCAGACATTTATTCACTGGGCGCCGTGCTTTATGAAATGCTGTCCGGCAGGGTGCCGTTTGAAGCCCAAAGCGCAGTTTCGGTGGCTCTTATGCAGGTTAATCAAGAGCCGCGCCGGCTGACTGAAATCAACCCTGACATTCCGGCCGGGCTTGAACAGATATGCTTTCATGCAATGCAAAAAAATGCTGACGACAGATACCAGACTGCCACTGAAATGCTGCTTGATATTGAAGAAATATCTGCAAACCCCGCTGCAACCTTTGACTATTCATACTTTATTGACAAATCGCCCACGAAATATGTTACTCGCGACAAAATCGTAATTAAAGACGACAGCGGCGCAGATTCAGACGACAGCGCCGGCGCCGGCACAGACGACAAGCGCAGAAAGAAAAAAATAATCATAGGCACGGTTTTGGGCGTTATTGTGCTTATAGCTGCGGTTGTGGGGCTTATTGCATGGCTGACTCAGGAAATCAACGCACAGACATATTCCGTTGAAAATTTCGTGGGTCAGTATTATGACGACATTGTTTCAAATGGCGGCTACAATTATGAACTTGTGGCTCAATATGAAGAAACAGACAAATATGCTGCGGGCGTTGTAATTGCACAAACCCCTGAAGCCGGCGATAAGGTTGTGGAAGGCACCACGGTTACATTGACAGTTGCCCAGTCAGACGACGACATTTCAGTGCCAAACTGCTATAATCTTACTCTTGAAAAAGCGCAGGAAGTGCTGGAAAGCTATAATCTTACAAATTACACAACGTCTTACGTTTCCAGCGAAACCGTAAACGACGGCTATGTTATTTACACTAACCCGAAAGCGTCAACCGTGGTTTCGGCAGACGAAGAAATTGTAATTTATGTTTCGTCAGGCCCGTCTACAACCACGCAGGAAACAATTACAATTCCAAGCGTTGAGGGCCTGTCTCAAAGCGACGCGCAAAGCGTGTTAAGCTCTGCCGGTTTTACAAATGTAAGCATAAAAACACAAGACAGCACTGTGACAAAGGGCGTTGTCATTTCGCAGTCGCCTGCTGCTGGAGTCAGCGCCATTGCAAGCGAGTCAATAATTATTGTTGTGTCAACGGGCGTTACCACCACAACCACCACGCAGCCGGCACAGTATACGCTGCGCCTTTATGTGTATTTGCCCGAATGTGTTGATGAAAGCGGAAATTATGCCGCAGACAGCATTGTAATTTATGTTGACGGCGAAGAATATCTTACAAAAGAAGTAACTCTTGACGGCACTTATTATGAATTTGCAATTCCGGCAGACAGCGGCACAAAGCTTTCCGCCACGGTTGAACTTGAAGAGCTTGGCGCAGAGGAAAGCTTTACCTTTACCGTAAGTGCAGACAAAGACAAAACTGTTGACTTTACCCCGTATTCTGACAGCGAAGAGGAATGAAAGGTCATTTATGCTTAAAGGCAAAATTATAAAAGGAATTGGCGGTTTTTACTATGTGGAAGCCGCCGGAAATATTTACGAATGCAAGGCAAGGGGAAATTTCAGGCAGCAAAAAACAACGCCGCTTGCAGGCGACAACGTGCTGTTTTCGACTTTCGGCGAAAACAATAACAGAATAGAAAAAATAGAAACGCGCAAAAATTACCTGCTGCGCCCAAGCGTTGCAAACGTTGATTTAATGTTTATAGTGTCGTCAACCGTGTGCCCGTCTGTTAACACCTATCTTATTGACCGCATGATTGCCATTGCGGAACATAAGGGCATAGAAAGCGTGGTTGTTTTTACTAAAGCAGACCTTGACAGCAGCTATGCCGAATATTGCGAAATATATGAAAAAGCGGGTTATAAAACAATAATTTGCGACAACACCAGGGGCACAGGAGCCAATGAAGCCGCGGCGCTTATTAAAGGCAAAACCTGTGTGCTTGCCGGTAATACAGGGGTTGGCAAGTCGTCTCTTTTAAACGCAATAGACCCGTCTGTAAACGCGCAAACCGGGCAAACCAGCAAAAAGCTGGGCAGGGGCAGGCACACAACAAGGCAAAGCAGTCTTTTTGCCGTTGCCGGCGGTTATGTGGCAGACACACCGGGCTTTTCATCGCTTGAAAACGGCGAAATAATTTTTAAAGAGGACTTGCCCGGCTGCTTTCGCGAATTTCGCCCGCTTTTGGGCGGTTGCCGGTTTGCAAGCTGCACCCACATTTGCGAAAAGGGCTGTGCGGTGTGCGAAGCCGTAAAAAACGGCGACATATCTGAACTTAGGCATAAAAGCTATGTGCAAATGTATAACGAAGTAAAGGACACTCAGCAATGGAAAATAAAAAAACAGCAGCCCTGATTTCCGGCGCGCCAAACAGCTGCTGCGACTTTTTAAAAAATAATATAGATTCTGAAAAAATGTTTGTCATTTGCGCCGATTCGGGTTATACAAAATGCATTGATGCCGGAATCAGCCCTGATTTAATAATAGGTGATTTTGATTCCGCGCCGTTTCCGCCGCAAAGCCCGGCGCCCATAAAACTGCCCTGTGTAAAAGACGATTCAGACACGTTTTTCTGCGTTAAAAAAGCTGTTGAGCTGGGCTATAAGGACATTGAAATATACAATGCTCTCGGCAACAGGGCAGACCACAGCTGGGCCAATATTCTTTGCCTTGATTACTGCCGCAAGGCAGGTGTGCGCTGCCGCATAATTGACGAACACAACCGAATTTACACTGTAAGCGAAAGTGCGGCTATAAAAAAAGACGGCTATGATTTTTTTTCGGTTTTTGCTTTTCTCGGTACGGCAGAGGGCGTTTCAATAAAAAATGCTTATTATGAAATCAGCTCAATTACTTTGCGCCAGTTTGACCAATTCGGCCTTAGTAACCGCTTTATAGGTAAAGATGTTTTAATAAGTGTAAAAAAAGGCACGCTTTTGGTGGTTGAAAGCAGAGATTAGCCAATTTAAATAAGCTGTAATTTGTCATTAATTCAGTAACCATTTGATATTGATTTCATATTATGTGGTAAGAGCAGCAAAAGAAGGTGTTTACTGAATTATGAAAAAAATGTGCCGCAGAGATTTCCTTTGGATAGCGTTCGGGCTTGGCTGTGTTATAGCAATCTGCTGTCCAACGGAATGGCTGACAAAAATACTGGCTTTAGCAGTAATCACACTTGGCATAATATGCTGTGTCAAAAAGTGAAGGACTCTAATTTTGTATTATTGCAAACAGGGGGTATTTTTTTGAAAGTAATAGTAGTTGAGGCTCCGAAATTGATTAAGCCGCTAATGAGAATGATTTTTAAAATAAAGAAAGTTAATTATTAACATATTAAAAGGCTGCGTGCTGCGCAGCCTTTTTTAGTTTGGATTTTAAATTCGTCTTTTCGGCGGCAGGTGACATTTGCCCATAATTTATAAAGGCAAATCCTTTTTTTGAAAGCGCCAGGCACCCGCCGCATAGCACAAAACCGCCACCGCAGCCAGCGCCGCAAGCTTAGGCGCAAAGGAATAGTCAACTGCGGCAGAGCCAACAGTGCCCAGCGCGTCAATGTCAAAGAGACCTATAAGTGAAATTTTGTTAAACATTCCGAGCTCTTCAACGCCTATGCCCACATTTACCATGTTTTCAGAGCCGAACATGCCAAGCAACGAACAGATGAAAAACCAAATGTTTAAACCGCCGCCCAAGGCTAAGGCATGCTTGCTCAGGTTGAAAATGCAGCTTGCCAAATAGCAAATTCCCGCCATGGCTTCAGCCAAAAGATAAAGCCCGCCGTAAAGCGCCGCATATTTTGCCGCGTCTGCTTCGCCCGTAATGGCGTTAGAGGCAATCAGCTTTGTTATAAAAGCGCAACCCACCATAATAAAAGGCATTATAATCAAATAAACGGCTTGAGTAACTGCAACCGCGCTGCGCTTTGTTGGCGTAGACAAAATATATGCCATTGAGCCTTTGTCTACCTGGTCAACAATCAGCGCATTGCCGGCAAAAATAATAAACAGTAAAATGGGCAGCAGGCTCATTACCGTAAAATACATTTGATTCAACACCGCAGACGTGTCCATTTTGCTCATGTTTTCCAGCAAATCAGATGAAACGCCCATTATTTCAAGCATGTTTGTCATCATAGCTTCAGCATTAAGCTCTTCCCCTGAAAAGCAGCCCTGCGCAGAGCTCAGCGCATAAGCATATTCAAAGTTTGTAATGTAAGCGTCCAGGCCGACGTCTGACTGGCGCAGGGCGTCTGCCGCCTGGGCAAAGCCTTCGCTGCTGAAATTCGCGTCTTCTGACTGTGCAGACATCATTTCAAACACCGTGTCATATTGCGCCGTGTCAGCTGACTCGGCAAAATCTTCATAGCTCAGGTTAGTGCCCGCCATTTCATTATATGATGAAAGCACATAAAGATAGCTGTAAAATGAAGTCTGCGCGTCTTCATAATCAGCAGACGCAGATGTGCCACCCAGCAGATTGCCGGCGAAGGTGGTAACCACCGTCATAAGGCATAAAATGACTGTGCACGCAATTGCCAGCACCCTGTTGGCGCGGACACTTTGTTTCATAAGCGGGCGCGAAAAAAATTTTGTAGTTTTCATTTTGTTACTTTACCTCCCCGGCACTGCTGCCTTTAAGTGTTTTCATAAAATAATCTTCCAAATCAGGGTGGCTTTCCGCCAGCGAAACAACCTGCAGCCCTGCCATTGCCTGAAAAGCCGCGTCTGTTTCATTTGCCAATGCGCAAAACCTAACAAGATTTTCCGCCCTGCTGCCGCCCGGGTGTCTCGTGCAAAATATTTGTGCGTCCCTTTCGTCTGAAAAGCGGACTTCAAAGGTGCGCACAGAGTCTCGCCGGTATTCAGACAGGTTTATAACGCTTTGAATTTTGCCGTTGTTAATAATTGCCGCACGGTCGCAAACCTCTTCTATTTCTTCAAAAATATGGCTTGACATAAAAATTGTTCGGCCCCTTGCTTTTTCCTCTCGCACCAATTCCAGAAACGTCTCTCTCATAAGGGGGTCAAGCCCGGTTGTGGGTTCGTCCATAATAAGAACATCTCTTTCACCCATAAGCGCCGCCACAATGGCGGTTTTTTGCTTCATGCCCTTGCTCATGCGTTTCAGGCTTGCAGTTGGGTCCAGGCCAAGCATGTCAATCAAATGGTTCATATAAGTGAAATCTTTCACGCCCAGAAACTGTGCGCGCACCTTAAAAAAGTCCGTTCCTGTTTTCAAGTCCGGAAAAGCAATTTCACCCGGAATGTAGCTTACCTTTTTCATGACGTCCGGCGCGTTTTTCCAAGGGTTTAGCCCGCCCACGCAAACCGTGCCGCCGTCAGGCTTCAAAAAGCCCATCATATGCCTTATAGTGGTTGTTTTGCCGGAACCGTTTGTGCCCAGGTAACCGAACACCTCGCCTTTGCAGATATCAAGAGAAACATCAAAAATACCGCGCCCGCCGCCGTAATCTTTTGTCAGGTGTTTGGCTGAAATTATGAAATCTGTCATTGCTTTACCCCCTTAAAATGGCGGGTCGTGTTATAAAAGCCCATAAAATAATCTTCAAGCGTAAACGGGATTTCAACAAAATCTGCAAGGTGCAGCCCTTTTAGGCTTTCTGTTAATTCGCATATTCTGCCCGCTTGAATTTGCAGCTTCGCCTGCAGCTTTTTTTCATTTTTTTCTGTAAAGTTAAACTGCCCATTGTTTATAAACGCCGCATAGGATTCGTGGTCTGAAAATGAAATACGGTAAATTCTGTCGTGCGTTTCTTTGAGCTGATTTGCTTTGAATTCAGACACAATTTTCCCCTCTCTTATAATTGCAATGCGTTCGCATACGGCGTCCACCTCGTGAAAAATGTGCGAAGATAAAAAAATTGTTTTTCCGCGCTGCTTTTCTCTGCGAATAAATTCAATAAACTTTTCCTGCCCAACCGGGTCAAGACCTGATGTCGGTTCGTCTAAAATTAAAATATCAGGGTCATGCATAAAAGCTGTGACTACAGCCAGCTTTCTTTTTTCACCAAGGCTCATCTGCTTTATGCTGACATTGGTTTTTAAGTCAAACATATCAAGCAGCATTTTAAGCTGCTCGTTACCTTGCACATTTCGCATTTGCCCCATCATGCGCAAAAAGGCATTTGCCGAAAGTCCGCCCGGCAGCGTAACCTCGCCGGGCAGATACCCCACCGCATTTTGCAGCATGGCCCTGTTTTTCCAGCTGTCTTTTTCTAAAACGGCGGTGCTGCCATGCTGCGGCTTTGAAAAGCCCATCAGGTGGCGGATTGTTGTGGTTTTTCCGGCGCCGTTGGGCCCTAAAAAGCCATAGCATTCGCCTTTTTCTATTTCAATATTAATGTCAAACACGCCGCGCCCGCGGCCATAGTCTTTTGTCAGGTGCTTTACTGAAATTGCAGGCATTCAAACCCCTCCTTGACACTGCCCAACAACTTGTTGTATAATATATATTCTAAGAGCGCCGTGCATAAAGGTCAACCAGCAAATTCTTAAAACCTGTCGGATTTTACTGAAAGGAAATAATTATGAAAAAACAGCCTGAAATTACAGACAGAACACGCAAAAATTTTGTTGAAGCCTTTTGGTCTTTGGCAAAAGAAAAGCCTATTTCTAAAATTGCCGCAAGCGAAGTTGCAAGGCGCGCAGGCTATAACCGCAGCACGTTTTATGAATATTTTTTGGACACAGACGACCTGCTTTGTTATGCTGAAGACCAATTGCTGCAAGAGGTCAAAAACACAATTATTGAAACGCAGCGGCAAAACAATTCGCCCGGCGCTGTATTTCAGGCAATATTCATAGCTATGAATGAAAAAATATATTTGCTCTTAGGGCCGGGCGGCGATTCCGGCTTTTTGCTGAAGGTTAGAAATGAATTGCTGCCTTTTATTGAAGAAAATTTGCCGGTTGATAAAAATGCGCCGCAATTTGACTATTTGGTAAGCTTTGTAAATTCCGCCGCTTTCGGCCTTTTGCAGCACTGGAATGAGAAAGGCAAAGATTTAAGCGCCGCAGAAATAGGTTCAATGATACAAAATTTGGTGCGCCACGGGCTGCTGGGTTTTGTTGCCGGTGAAAAAGCTTTGCCTAAACTTTCTGACCCTGGCGTGGAAGCCCCGCAAATTAAAGAGCTTTAAATATTTTAATTGTTAATTAAAAAGAGCCTGCCGGCAACACCCGGCAGGCTCTTAATTTTGCGCAATAACTTAGGCAAGAAATGTCCCCCGTCTCTACAGGCGGCTCTGTCCGATTTGGAAGGAGCGGTGAGTACAATCTCCCGCTGGGGGGCGGCAGCGGCTGTCGCCCCACGTTGAATAATTGAAGGCTTTTTACTTTTTTAGGTTATACATTTTTCTTTTTTCGCATATTCTTTAGCGGTAAAGAACTTTGGGGCAACATTTCAGGGGCTACGCCCCGCATGCCATGCGCATGGTGCGGTTGCGGCAAGCGCATAAAAATTTTCAATTAACTATTTGCAACCGGAAAGGCTATGGTAATTATTATGGAAAACAACGCAAAAAATATCAGCGAGCTTGGCGAGATTTTTTCCAGGGCTGTTGATGTAGACCTGGATTTTCAGGAAAGCCTTATGTCTTATTGCGACGATATGCTTAAAATCGTGCGCTGCTGCGTCAATAACTTTGTTGTCAGCACAGACTATAAAAACAACAGTCTTACCGTTTACGGAAAAAGCAAAATATATCTTACATATATAAGCGACTCTTCCGCCTCTCTTACAACGGCTGATTTTGAAGAAGATTTTCAAAAAACCATAGCTATAGACGGCGGCTTTGACAATGTTTCCACCGAAATTGAAATAGAAGAAAGATATTGCAATTTCAGGGTGATTAACCAGCGGCGCATTGACATTCATTCATCGTTTTCCTTGGGCATAAAAGCATATGCGCGCCTCAGCGTTAAAACGGCGGCGCCGTCCGGCAGCGACATATTGCTAAAATGCGAAGACTTGTCCTATTTTTCATGCCGCGGCACAGCTTATGCCAAAGCAGAATTTGAAGAGGAAAGCGCCGTTGCCGCCGACAGCGCCGTGATTAAAAAAATAGTTAATTCCTTTTACAGCTGTTTTACTGACGAGGTAAAAATAATAAAAGATAAAATGCTTGTGAAAACAACCGTTTCCATGTCGTTTCTTTACACTGAAGATAATGAAGATGAAAACATAAAAAGGTGTGAAAAGGAATTTACGGTAAGCAAAATTATTGATGTTGACGGCATTGACGACGGCGACATGCCCATTGTAAAGGCTAACGTGGGCAATCTTTATGTAAAACCCAAGGCAGATTTAAATAACGAACTAAGGTATATTGAAATTTTGGGCGACATTAATATAAGCGCGGCGATTTACCGAAAAGCTGACATTCAAATAGCGACAGACGCATATTCCATAGACGGTGAAACCGTAAACAGCTATGCAGGCTTTACTCTTAATGTTAACGGGGAATTCAGCCGAAATTCAGTCAGCGACACGGCTGCATTTACATTTGACTCTGTTAAAATAGCAGAGGTGCTTGACCTTTCGTTTTCGCTAAACGGGAAAAACACACTGGCGGTTTCGGCATTCATATTAAATGAAAATGGCGAATTGTCTTTTGTGTCGCAAAAAAAGGAAACAGAGCCGTTTGACTTTACGTCAGGCGCAGTCGGTGTAAAGTCTTTTGATTTTGTAATCAAATCAGAAAATTCAATAGACGTAAGATATACTCTTGAATATAATTTTATAAAATATGAAAAGCAGAATTTCAATGTTCTTGAATCAGTTGTCAAAACAGATAAAAAATTGCCGGAAAGCCCGGCCCTTGTGGTGTATTTTGCGTCTGAACAGGAACAGCTTTGGGACATAGCAAAAAAATTCAGAAGCTCGCCTGATTTAATCAGGGCTCAAAACGAACTTACGTCAAACACCATTACATCAAAGCGAATACTCTTAATTCCGGGAATGTAAAAGCCCGAAAGCCAAATAAGGCAGAAAGGAAATAAGTATGAGCATATATAATGATATTTCAAACAGAACACAGGGCGACATTTATATAGGCGTTGTGGGCCCGGTAAGAACCGGCAAGTCCACGTTTATTAAAAGATTTATGGAAAGCCTTGTGATTCCCGGAATTGAAGGCGAATTTCAAAAAGAACGCGCGCGCGACGAACTGCCCCAAAGCGCAGCGGGCAGAACTATAATGACCACAGAGCCCAAGTTTATTCCGGAAGAGGCCATAGAGCTTTCAATGCAAGACAATTTGCATTTCAGGGTGCGGCTTATTGACTGCGTGGGCTATATAGTGCCAAGCTCAGTGGGCTATATTGAAGAAAATCAGCCCCGCATGGTTAGAACTCCGTGGTATGAAGATGAAATCCCGTTCAACATGGCGGCTGAAATCGGCACTGAAAAGGTTATTAAAGAGCATTCAACCATTGGGCTTGTTGTAACCACAGACGGCTCTATCGGCACCATTCCGAGGGCTGAATATGAAGAGGCAGAGGAACGTGTAATAACAGAGCTCAGGGAAATAAACAAGCCGTTTATTGTTATTATGAACAGCACTGCCCCTGAAAGTGAAAGCGCAATAGAGCTTTCAAAACGCATGGCTGAAAAATATGATGTGCCTGTAATACCTGTGAATTGCCTTGAAATGGGTGAAAATGAAATTTCGGCGGTGCTTGAAAGGGTGCTTTATGAATTCCCAGTTACCAGCATTTCGCTTGGCTTTCCCAACTGGATTAAAAGTCTTGACGCAGACGACGAACTCAAAAATTCATTGTTTACTTCTGCACTTGAATGCTGTAAGGGCGTGCACAGCTTAAGGAGCGTTTACCGCTTTGCCGACGGGCTTTTGGAAAATAAAGACATAGAGTCGCTGAAAATCAGCAGCGTTGACTTGTCTGACGGCAGCGTATATATGAAAATCAACATTGATTCAGGCTATTTTTACTCTATTCTTTCAAAACGTTGCGGCGTTTGCATTTCAGACGAAAGAGACCTTATGCGCGAAATAATTTCACTGACAGCAATGCGAAAAAAATATATGCGCTTTTCTGCCGCGCTTGATGAAACGCAGCGCACAGGTTATGGCATAGTTATGCCTGACATTAACGAACTTACGCTGGAAGAGCCGGAAATCATGAAACAGGGCGGGCGATATGGGGTCAGGCTTAAAGCCCAGGCGCCGTCTATTCACATGATAAAGTGCAGCACTTATGCGGAAGTCGCGCCCATAGTCGGCAGCGAAAGCCAGTCTCGCGAGCTTGTTTTATATTTGCTAAAGGAATTTGAAGAAAACCCGGCAGAGCTGTGGCACACAGACATATTCGGCAAATCGCTTAACGAGCTTGTAAACGAAAGCCTGCGCGGCAAGCTTGAACGCATGCCGGACGACGCCAGAAATAAATTCCGCGAAACAATAGAACGCGTTATTAACGAGGGGTGCAGCGGGCTTATATGCATTATTTTATAGTCAGCGCTTTAAAGCGGGAAAAACTTTTCAATTCTGTTTGAAAATTAAAAAATCCCGCGGCTTTTGCCGCGGGGTGTTAATATCAGTTAAAATAATTTCAATAAGGACTTGCCCGTTATTGAAACAACTGCCAAAAGCGCTGACAGCTGCAATATTATCATAACCGGCAGGGTAATCATAAATTTTTTATGCCGGGTCTTGTGGCGCACGGCTTTCATTGTAATATATTCAAAAGCAGCGCCGCCAAGCAAAGCCACCGTTAACAGAAAATCTTCCGGAATTCTGCGCCGGCGTGCCTTGGCGCACTGTTTGTCATAAACCGTAATAACAGCGGCGAATATGTTTATGCACGCAAAATAGACAAGCAAAAATTTAATCATTTTCTTTAAAGCTTTTCAGCTTTTTAAAGTCAAAGTTTCCAATGGCAAGCTTTTCGCCGGCGGCAAAAGCTTCACCCTTGTCTTCATCAACTGCAAAGCGCGCAGCGCACGCAGGGCATATCATAAAATAGACGCGGCTTGTTTTGATAAACGGAAACGCGCCCTGCAATTCATTGTCAACATTTGAAAAAACATGAAAAACCACTTTGCTTTCGCATTCAGGACAAGTCAGGCTCTGAGTTTCGCCTATGTCGCGCAGCTTTTTAAAATTACCGAGCTTATATTCCAAAATAACCACAACCTTTATTTTAATTTTAACATTATCTTTACGGGAGTCAAGCATGAAAAGTGTAAAAAAAGTAATTTGTTCTTTAATATCAATTATATCGGCGCTGGCGCTTCTTTGTTCGTGCAGCGCTTATGATTTGCCGGCTGAAACAGCAAGGGAAGAGGCACAATACGTAAAAAGCGTGTGGCTGTCTTATTATGAATTGCAAAGCTTTACATCAACATGTTCAACTGCAAAAGAATTTAAAAAGGCAATAAAAGCCGCTTTCAGCGAAATAAAGGATTGCGCTCTTAACACAGTCACGGTGCAGGTCAGGCCATGTGCAGACGCTTTTTATGATTCCGCATATTTTCCCACATCAAAATATTGTTTTGACACACAGGGGGCAGAGCTTAAATATGACCCGCTTGAAATAATGGTTGACGCGGCGCACAGCGCAGGGCTTAAAATTGAAGCGTGGGTAAACCCTTACAGAGTCAGCCAAAGCAGCGACATCAGCGAGCTTTCAGACGAAAACATTGCAAAGCAGTGGTATGAAAACGAATCTACCAAATCAAACGTCTATGTTGACGACAAAATATATTTTAACCCAGCGGGCAGCGGAGTTTGCGAACTTATTGTAAACGGCGTTGCCGAAATAGTAACAAATTATGATGTGGACGGCGTGCATTTTGACGACTATTTTTACCCCACAACAGATGAAAAAATTGATGAAAAAGAATATGCCGAATATACGAAATCCGGCGGCAGCATGTCTCTTGGCGAATGGCGGCGCAGCATTGTGTCAGACATGGTAAAAAGTGTTTATGAGGCGATTAAAAGCATTAATGCTGAAGTCACCTTTGGCATAAGCCCGCAGGCAGACATAGAAAAAAACGAAAACACGCTTTATGCAGACGTTTTACTGTGGGCAAGTGAAGAGGGCTATGCAGATTACATCTGCCCGCAGGTATATTTCGGCTTTTACAATGAAGTGCAGCCGTTTATCAGCACAGTTAAAAGCTGGGCTGAGCTTGATGCCGTTTGCAGCATTTACATAGGCCTGCCGCTTTATAAAGCCGGGCAGGAAGACGTTTATGCGTCTGACGATGAAGAGTGGGTTATAAACGAATTTATAGACAACAGCGACGTCATTTCAAGGCAAATAACATATCTTTTGCAAATGGGTGAAATAGGCGGCTTTTACCTGTTTTCTTTCAGCTATCTTACAGACTCTCAAAACGAAGCCGTAATGGCCGAAGTGGACGCTGTGAAAGATGTTTTGACTTAAACGTCAATAACTGTGCCTGTGCAAAAGTCGCCGTCAACGGCTGTAATTTTAACATCAAGCTCAAGCCCTATTAAATTTTTGGCGTGCTGCGCTTTTATCGGAGCATAGCTTTTTGTATAGCCGCGCCAGACTTCGCCGTCGCCGCTTTCAAACAGCACGTTTACGGTTTCGCCAATCAGCGAATCAAGAAATTTATGCCTGCTTTTATCTGTTACTTTTTTCATTTCAAGGGCGCGCTTTTCCTTTTCTTTTTTTGCTATTGCGCCGCCCATTTTAACCGCTAACGTGCCGCTTCTTTCGGAATATGGAAAAATATGCGCCTTTTCAAAGCCTATTTTTTCGGCAAAAGCAGCGCTTTCGGCAAAATCGCTTTCGCTTTCCGCGTTAAAGCCCACCATAATGTCTGTTGTAATTGAAGCGCCTTGGAAAGTGCTTCTTATTTTATTTACAAGCGTCTCATATTCGCCCGGCGTATAGTGGCGGTTCATATTTTTCAGCGTGTTTGCACAGCCGCTTTGTAAAGACAGGTGAAATTGCGGGCAAAACTTTTCAATTTTTGACAGCCTGTCTAAAATATCGCCTGTCATGTGGTCTGGCTCCAGACTGCCGAGACGCACCCGCAAAATGCCTTTCGTTTCGGCGCAAACTCTTACGGCGTCTGCAATGTCAAAATCTTCGCCCTTGCCATATGCGGAAAGGTTAATTCCGACAAGCACTATTTCACGCACATGATTTGCGGCAAGAGAATTGGCTTCATCTTTCAAAACCGCAAGCGGCTTTGAACGCACCCGCCCCCTTGAATATGGAATAATGCAATAGCTGCAAAACCTGTCGCAGCCGTCTTCAATTTTTACAAAAGCCCTTATTCTGCCGCCGAATGAATTTATTTGGCATTTTGCAAATGTTTCATTGTTTGTGTGCGCTTCAATATCAACTATTCTTTCGCCGGTTTTTTCATATTCGTTTATAAGCCGCAGCACATTGGCGCAGCTTTTGTTGCCGGAAATAATGTCTGCGCCGCCGAGAGAAGCGGCAGCTTGCGGAAATGCCTGCGGAAAACAGCCCAGCAATATAACCGCCGCATTCGGGTGTGCTCTTTTAAATTTCCTTACGCTTTGGCGGGTTTTTTTGTCTGAAATTGAAGTTACGGTGCAGGAATTGATTATATAATAGTCAGCCTCTTCGTCAGGGCTCACTATTTCATAGCCCTGCTTTTTTAAAATTTCACATATATATTCGCTTTCTGTTTGGTTTACTTTACAGCCAAGCGTGTAAATTGCAGCTTTCATATAATTACCTTTGTTTTTTTATTCAAAACACCCGCTTTGTTTTCAGCGGAAAGCCGGCGGTATATTTGCATTTTTTTCGCGGTGCTTTTCAAACATTATAACAAAATCACGTTATTATTACAATAGGGGCGGAATAAAGATAATATAGAAAAATTTTTTGAAAGGCAGATTAATATGAAAAAGATATTGTCTTACGCCCTGTCTGTGCTTGTGCTGTTTTCAGGCATGCTTTTGCCTGCCCATGCGATTGCGCAGGAAAGCGAAGTTGAAGTTTCGGCCGCTTCGTGTGTGCTGATGTGCATTGACACAGGGGAAGTGGTTTTTGAAGACAACGCAAACGAACGGCGTTCACCGGCGTCCGTCACTAAAATCATGAGCATTTTGCTTATGCTTGAAGCTATTGACAGCGGCAAAATTTCCCTTGACGACGAAGTTAGCGCAACAGAAAATGCGCAGTCTATGGGCGGCTCGCAGATATGGCTTGAAGTCGGCGAAAGCATGACTGTTGACGAACTGCTTAGGGCTGTAATCATAGCTTCGGCAAACGACGCATGCACGGCGCTCGGCGAATATATAGCGGGCTCGTCCACGGCGTTTGTTAAAATGATGAATGACCGCGCCGCGGAGCTTGGGTTGCAAAACACCAATTTTGAAAACTGCACCGGGCTTGACGACGACGCAGAAAACCACTATTCCAGCGCTTATGATTTGGCAGTCATAGCCTGTGAAGTTATGCAATATGACCTTGTGCAGGAATATTCAACCGTGTGGCTTGACTATCTGCGCGGCGGCGAAACAGAGCTTAACAACACAAATAAGCTTGTAAACACATATGACGGCATAACCGGGCTTAAAACAGGCACCACGTCTAAAGCCGGCTTTTGCCTTGCAGCCACCGCCACGCGCGGCGACATATCGTTTGTTGCGGTTGTGCTTGGCAGCGAAACCAGTGAGGAACGTTTTGACAGTGCAACAGCCCTGCTTGACTGGGGATTTGCCAATTATGAAACGGTGAGCGCCCAGATTGACGAAAGCAAAATAACCCCTGTCAGTGTTAAAAACGGCACGCAGAAAACAATAACGCCGCAATATATTGCCGGGGAAAAAATCATGGTAAAAAAGGGCGAGGGTGAAATAACATATGATTATCAGCTTGAAACACAGGTGCAGGCGCCCGTGAAAGCAGGCGATTCGCTCGGCAGCATTACGCTTTATTCAAACGGCGAAGCCGTAAAAACAATTGAACTTACTGCACCGCATGATGTCGAAGTGATAAGCTTTTCTTTCATATTCAAATCAATTTTAAAAAATATTTAATATTTTGATGTTGATAATAGTGCTTGTTTGTAGTAAAATAATAGCATTCAACTCAGGCGGGCGGAAATTTAAACAGGCGGTCTAAACCCGGCTTTAACATCTTTATCAGTTATTAACACGCAGCTGCTTAATGCGAAAAAGCTGACGCAAACCCTTTTTGAATGCAGCATATCTGTAAATTGCAAAGTTAAGCCATGTTCTGCTTGTTTCCTGCTTGCTTTTAATAAATTTTGATGAAAGGACACAAGAGTTAATGAATTATTTGAAACTCAACTGCGAATACGCAAAACAATTCGTTTCTGAAAAAGAAATTGCCGCCATGGCTCCGCTTGCGGCAAACGCACTTGAAAAGCTGCATAACAAGACAGGTGCAGGAAACGATTTTTTGGGCTGGCTCACCCTGCCCACAGACTATGACAAAGCAGAATTTGAAAGAATCAAAAAAGCGGCGGAATTCATAAAAAAAAGCTGCGACATTTTGGTTGTAATAGGCATTGGCGGCTCATATCTCGGCGCAAGGGCCGTTATAGAAGCCGTAAAGTCTGTTAATTACAACTATCTTGCAAAAGAAACGCCGCAGATTTTTTTCATTGGAAATTCCATAAGCCCCTCTATGCTGACTGAGCTTATTCAAATATGCGAAGGAAAAGATATTTGCGTAAACGTAATTTCCAAAAGCGGCACCACAACGGAACCGGCCATTGCTTTTCGCGCATTTTCAGAACTTCTTTATAGCAAATATTCAAAAGAAGAGGCTGCAAAAAGAATTTTCTGCACCACAGACAAAGCGCGCGGCACATTAAAACAGCTGGCAGACGAAGCGGGTTATGAATGCTTTGTTATACCTGACGATGTCGGCGGCAGATATTCCGTGTTAACGGCAGTCGGGCTTTTGCCAATAGCGTCTGCCGGAATTGACATTGACGCACTTATGGCTGGCGCCGCCGCTGCCCAGCAAAGCCTGTGCAGCAAAGACATTAACGAAAATGACTGCCTTAAATATGCCGCCGTAAGGAACTGCCTTTACAATAAGGGCAAAAGACTTGAATGCTTTATTTCATATGAGCCGTCAATGGCAATGTTTAACGAATGGCTAAAGCAGCTTTTTGCCGAAAGCGAAGGGAAAGACGGCAAGGGGCTTTACCCCGTTTCATGCATATTTTCAACAGATTTGCATTCAGTCGGCCAATATATTCAGGAAAGCGCGGGGCCGCTTATGTTTGAAAGCTGCATAAAATTTGAAAATGCGCCGGGCGATTACATCATTAAAGAACTTTCCGGCAATGCAGACGGGCTTAATTTCCTTGCGGGCAAGAAAATGAGCCTTGTAAATGAAAAGGCGCGCCAGGGCACGCTGCTGGCCCACACAGAGGGCGGCGTTGCAAATATAATTTTTGAAGCCGCAGGCCTGTCAAGCGAAAATATGGGCTATATAATTTACTTTTTTGAAAAAGCATGCGCTGTTTCGGGTTACATTTTGGGCGTTAACCCATTTAACCAGCCGGGCGTTGAAAGTTATAAAAACAATATGTTTGCACTGCTTGGCAAGCCGGGCTATGAAAATCAAAAAGAAAGGCTTGAAAAAGCGCTGGGTCTGTGTTAATATATAGTTGATTTCAGCGGGCACAGCCACAATAAAATTAGATAACAGAATTATTATATGTCGGAGGATTTATAAATGATTAAGCTTATAATCGGTAACAAAGGCGCGGGCAAAACCAAAAGGCTTATAGAACTTGTCAATTCATATGTTGAAACGTCAGACGGAAACGTGGTCTGCGTTGAAAAAGAGCCAAAGCTCACTTATGACATTTCGTCAAAGGCAAGGCTGCTTGAAACAGATACATACCGTATCAGCGGCTGCAAGGCGTTTTACGGGTTTCTGGCTGGAATATGTGCCGGTAATTACGACGTGACGGACATACTTATTGACGCAACGTTTAAAATTGTTGGCAGGGAATATGAAAAGCTGGTTCAGTTTTTTGAAATGCTGTCTGAGCTTTCAGAGGCCACAGACGTAAATTTTGTTTTCACAATAAGCTGCGACAAAGAAGATTTACCGGTTGAAATTTTTGATTATTGCGAAGAAATTTGACTTTACGGAAAAGCGCGCCTTTCGCGCGCTTTTTTAAGTAAGCCCTGCTGCCGTTAAACATGGCATGCACTGCTTTATGATGCGGGGCATTTCTTGCTTAAGTTACAAATTTCTATTGACAAATCAAATCCTTATATATATAATACTAATGTTGCTTTAAAGGGCGGTGGGCTTTATGAAGCTTGATATTTCAAATCTTTTCAATTCGGCAGATTCCATAATTGAAATTGACTATCAGCTTGACATGGCAGACCTGCCTTACGGGCCGTATTTTCCGCTGAAAAACGGGGCCAGGCTGTGCGGCAGCGCATATTGCAGGGCTGACGTTGTTCATTTATCAGCGCAGATTTCATTTGACTTTTTCGGCGTGTGCGACAGATGTGCCGAAGAAATCAAAAAGCCAATGAGCTTTAGCGTTGAAAAAATTCTTGTCAAAGCACTTGCCCACGGCGATTACCATGACGACTATGTTGTGCTGCCTGACGGTGTGCTGAATATAGACGAATTTGTAAGGGAAGAAATTTTGCTGTTTTTGCCTGCCAAAATACTTTGTTCTGACGACTGCAAGGGGCTTTGCGCAAAATGCGGTAAAAATTTAAACCATGGCGAATGCGCCTGTAAAAAAGAAATTAATCCTGCAATGGCGCCGCTTTTGCAGCTTTTGCAGGAAGAATAATATTTAACCTAAAAAAGGGGGGCTAAAAATGGCAGTACCAAAGAGAAGAACTTCAACGGCAAGAAAAAATAAAAGGCGTTCAAGCGTGTGGAAACTCAACGCGCCAAATCTTATTAAATGTCCGAATTGCGCGTCATACACCGTGCCTCACAGAGTATGTGAAAATTGCGGCTATTATAACGGCAAGGAAGTTATTGCCAAGGAAGATTAATTATGTAATTTGAAACTGACGGACGGGCTGCAAGCTCGCCCGTCAGCTTATATTCAAAGATTTTTTCTTTAGTATTGAGAGCAGGGTGAAAAAATGGGCTTACCTATAGTCGCCGTTGTCGGCAGGCCTAACGTCGGCAAGTCAACACTTTTTAACAAGCTTGTTGGCAAGCGCGTTTCCATTGTTGATGACACACCGGGCGTTACAAGAGACAGGATTTACGCCGAATGCGAATGGCTTGAGCACCGTTTTGCATTAATTGATACCGGCGGAATAGAGCCGAAATCAAACGACGTTATAATGAGCAATATGCGCATTCAGGCGCAGCTTGCAATAGACACATCAGACGTCATTATATTTGTAACAGACATTACAAGCGGCCCCGTTGCCACAGATTCAGAAGTTGCTTCAATGCTGCTCAAAAGCGGAAAGCCGGTTGTTTTGTGCGTAAATAAATGTGACAAAATCGGCGCCGTTGCGCCGGAATTTTATGAATTTTACAATTTGGGGTTTGAGCCTATAGCCGTTTCGGCCATTCACGGGCACGGCACGGGCGACTTGCTTGATGAAGTTGTAAAGCATTTTCCGCATTACGAAATGCAGGAAGATGAAGCCGGCGTTATAAGCGTGGCCGTAATAGGCAAGCCCAATGTCGGCAAATCGTCTTTAATAAATAAAATCTGCGGTGAAAACCGCGCAATTGTGTCAGACATTGCAGGCACCACGCGTGACGCCACTGACACCATTGTTACTAATTCACACGGCAAATTCAATTTTATTGACACAGCCGGAATCAGGCGCAAAAGCAAAATAACCGATGCGGTTGAAAAGTTCAGCATTATTCGTGCGCGCGCCGCAGTTGAAAGGGCAAATGTCTGCATTATTATGATTGACGCGGCAGAGGGATTTACCGAACAGGATTCCAAAGTTGCCAATATTGCGCTTGAAGCCGGAAAAGCATGCATAATAGCCGTAAATAAATGGGACATAATAGAAAAAGATTCCAAAACAATGGCGCAATATGAAAAAAAGCTCAGCTCTGACTTTTCATTTATGAGCTATGCGCCGGTTGTGTTTATTTCAGCTGCAACAGGGCAGCGCATAGAGCGGCTGTTTGAGCTTATTGTGCGTGCTGATTCACTGCATTCAATGCGAATTTCAACGGGCAGGCTTAATGAAATACTTGCCGGCGCGGTTGCCAAGGTGCAGCCGCCCACAGACAAGGGCAAGCGCCTGAAAATATATTATATGACTCAAATTTCGGTCAGGCCGCCGCAATTTGTATTTTTTGTAAATGATAAAAAGCTTTTTCATTTTTCATATCAAAGATATCTTGAAAACCAAATTCGCCGGGCGTTTGATATGGATTCAACCCCTATTAAAATAGTAATCAGGGAGAGGGAAAACAGAAAATGATTTTTTTGAAATGCGTTGCTGTCGCTGTTATATCCTATTTGTTGGGCAGCGTTAATGCGTCTATCATAATATCAAAAAAATTTCAGGCAAAGGATATTCGTGAAAGCAATTCGGGCAACGCGGGCGCCACAAACATGTTAAGAACATATGGCAAAAAATACGGTGCTATTACTTTTTTGTGCGATGTTATTAAAATCTTTTTGGCGGCGGCAATTGCATTTGCACTCATCGGGAAAGACGCGTTTTATGACAACAGCTATCTTTTCCTGTCTATAGCCGGGCTTTTTTGCGTGCTGGGGCACCTTTACCCATGCTTTTTTGGCTTTAAGGGCGGCAAGGGTGTGGCCGTGTGCACCGGCATGGTTTTCATGATTGACTGGCGTGTGGCGCTGGTTTTATTTGCAGTTTTCTTAATAGTGGTTTTTGTTTCAAAATATATAAGTCTCGGCTCTGTAATAATAGCGCTGCTTTACCCTGTGCTTACGGTTATTATGTTTAAAGAAAACAGCCTGACTTTGGCAGCAACTGTTTCGCAGAACAGGTGGCTTGCGGGCGCAATTGCATTGGTGTTCACTGCCATAGTGCTGATTAAACACATTCCCAATATAAAAAGAATTATAAATAAAACCGAAAGCAAAATATGACTTTCAAAAAAAATTTAACGCCGGCTTTGCGCTGCGCTTGAAAAAGGGCTTTTGCCGGGCGCACTGCCAAAGACAAACAGGGGTGAGCTTATGATAAAAAAATACAAAGGCTTTATAATTTTCTTTTATGCTTTTTGCGCAGCGGCGCTGATTGCAGGCGCGTTTGCAGACTTGCAGCTTGACATTGCGCTCAACAGCCCCGAAAACCCCGTTGCCGTGTGGTTTTATTACACCGGTGAAATTCCGTGCCGTTTAATTTGCCCGCTTGCCGGGGCAGTGCTGTTTTATTTTTGCGAAAAACGTGTGGCAAGGGCGGCGGGTTTGCTGCTTGAAATGGGCGGCTCTGCATATTTGGGCTATTATATTTCAAAATATTTCTTTACCGGCGACTTTAAAACGGCATATGGCATTGTGTGGGGCATAGGCTTCGGCATTGTGCTGCTTTTTGTATTTAAATACATAAATGTGCCGGGCGAATATAAAAAAATACTTACGGCGCTTGCCGTAATAGGCGTTGCTGTTATGGCGGTGCAGCTTTCCCTTGTGGAATGTTTGAAATATTTGTGGGGCAGAGTTCGCTTTCGCGATTTATTGGCAGCCGGCAGTTATGACGCGTTTACTGCTTGGTATATTCCAAATGGGCTCAACGGCAACAAATCTTTTCCGTCAGGGCACACTGCGGGCGCGGCAATGAGCTTTCTTATAATGCTGTTTCCCGCAGCGTTTTGCAAATGGGAAAGGCACGCGCGGCTGTGTTGTGCGGGTGCGTTTATATATACCGCCATTGTCGGCGTTACGCGGCTTGTTATGGGCGCGCATTATCTGTCTGACATTGCAATGGGCGCAGTTATAGGCTTTAGCTGTGTGCTTGTCGGAATTAAAGTATTTGAAAAATACGTTTCAAAATTATGCCCAGCCGGGGCGGTCGGCTCAGGTTTGCCGCCGTCAGGTTCTGCTGTTTCCTATTGATTAACGGCAGCGGCTGTTGCTTGCCGCTTGCAGCGTTTAATGACTTTCAAGCTATTATTCAATGGCGGGGCATTGCCCCCTATTTAAAAAACACCCTGCAGGAAAGGTCTTGCAGGGTGTTTTTATTGCCAATGACGTCTTTTAGGCAAGGCGTTAAAAAAAAGAAAAGCTTAGCTTCGCCGTTCGCCTTTCGCAGCTATGCCGCCGCGTCATAATTTTGTTCGCCTTTTACGGCTGCGCTTTCTTTTTCGGCTTTGTTTTTGCGTGCGGCAGATTTTCTTTTTATATATCTCTTTTCAGCCGCAGAAAGGCATATGCCCACAATCAAAAAATAAGCCACAAATTCAAAAATCCACAACCCACGCATTTGCCCCGGCGTAAGTTCGCTGAACAGGTGAAACGGCAGCGACATAGCCAAAAACCCCACCGCTAAAATAGCTGCTGACAATGCAATAAAACCTAAAGTCCTTTTCATAATTAATTCTCCTTTTAAAATGTTTTTTTCGCTTTTGGGTTGCCCCTTTAATTTCATTTTACAAAAAATAAAATTCAAATCAACAACTAATATTTAACTGTACAAATATTAGGACTAAAAGAAGCAAAAAAACGAATTTTTTTATTTTCTGCCAAAATTTTTATTGCTTAAACAAATATTATGGGCAATAATAACTTAGGTAAGAAATGTCCACCGCCTCTACTGGCGGCGGGGTCCGATTTTGAAGGAGCGGTGAGTACAATCTCCCGTTGCGGCGCAGCTTGCCGTCGGCTGATTACCGGCAGGCTCTTATGAAATAATGCTTGGCGTTTGGGCATCAAATGCCATGGCAGGTGATATATATGCTAAACGCCCGGATTTTAAAAAGGGCAATAAGAATTTCAGACATGTTTTTAGCCGTGCTGACAGCGGTTGTTTTTGTGCTTGTTGCACTTGGGCAATCACTGCTGCCTGACAGCTATGCGGTTGTAAATTCGGCGGCAAAAATCAGTTTCGCTAAAATTTACAGCCTGTCGGCTCAAACAGATGAAAGCGTTGACTTTCAAAGCGCCGAAAGCGTGGGCACCGCTGAAAGCGAGCTTATGCTGTTTGGCATAATTCCCGTAAAAAGCAGCGAAGTTACCAGCACAGAACGGCAGGTTGTTAAAGTGTCAGGCAAGCCCTTTGGCATAAAGCTTTACACAGACGGCGTAATAGTTGTGGGCACAAAAGACATTGAAACAGACGGCCAAACCGTAAACCCCGCCAAGGACGCCGGGCTTGAGGTGGGCGATGTAATTGTTTCTATAAATTCCGTGCGCATCTATTCGTCAGATGATGTTGAAGCCATGCTTAATGACAATAACGGCAGCAGCTATGAAATAACCGTGCAAAGAGACGGCAGCTATATTTCACTTACGCTTACGCCTGTTTATTCTGCAAGAGAGGGCTGCTATAAAGCCGGCATTTGGGTGCGCGATTCCACTGCGGGCATTGGCACCATTACTTTTTTTAACGAACTTACGGGCAGCTTTGCGGCTCTCGGCCACCCTGTTACAGACGTAGACACCGGCGAAATAATGCCACTGCTGAAAGGGCAGGCGGTTGAAGCAAAAATAACGTCTGTCAGCAAATCAACTTCAGACGAAACCGGGTCTTTAAACTGCGAATTTTTAAGCACAGTGTTGGCAAGTATTGACCAAAACACGCAGCAGGGGGTATACGGCGCATACAGCACTTCACTTGACATGTCAGACTGTTTTGAATATGAAGTGGCTATGAAGCAGGAAGTTGAAAAGGGCTTTGCACAAATAATATGCACTATAGACGGTGAAACGCCCGCCGTTTATTCAATAGAAATAACAAAAATTTCATATAATGACGACGCCAAAAACATGGTAATAAAAATTACCGATGAAGAGTTAATTGAAAAAACAGGTGGCATAGTTCAGGGCATGAGCGGCACCCCTATTATTCAAAACGGCCGACTTGTGGGCGCCATAACGCATGTTATTGTAAATAACCCGCTCAAGGGCTATGCGATTTTTGCGCAAACAATGCTTGAATATACGCAATAAAGCGCCGGCGGAGATTTTATTGAGTCATAAATTTCAGCGCGGCAGTTGACAAAACAGGCATTTTGTGTTAACATTTTATTAATTATTTACATTTATTGCGCTTATTGAAAATGCTTAAAACGGTGATTCATTTGCAAATATGAAATTACGCCGTATTTTTTTGATTAAATCGCGCGTAAATTTTGCGGCTACGGTTTGGTTTTGAAAGAAAAAAATTTTCAATGCCGACTTGGTGTGCTGAATCTGAATTCAAGTTTACATCGCAAATAGTAAGGAGAAGCTTATATGAAACCCTGTGCGTCCGTTATAGTGCCTGTTTACAACACCCAACAATATTTGGACGAATGCCTGCAAAGCCTGTTGGGGCAAAGCCTGCAAGACATTGAAGTTATTTGCATAAACGACTCTTCAACAGACGATTCGCTTAATATACTTGAAAAATATGCAAATGAAGACAGCAGGCTTAAATATTTTACGGTTGAACATTGCGGCGCGGGCGGTGCGCGAAACAGGGGCATTGAAGTCGCACAGGGCGATTTCCTTTATTTTTTCGATTCAGACGATGTTGCAGACAAATTTCTTCTTGAAAAAGCCATAAACAGGGCGCGCGTTACAGGCGCGGACATAGTGGCTTTTAACGGCTATACATTTGAAAATGACAATTTAGAAAACACAAAATTCAAGTCAGGCTTTAATCTTAAAGCAATTGGCAGTGAAGAGCGCGTTTTCAGCTATCGCGATTTTCCTGTAAACATAATGAGCGTGGTAAACGTTGCCCCGTGGAATAAGCTTTTCAGGGCCCGGTTTGTAAAAGAACTGCCGTTTAGGTTTGACGAAATCAGCTCAACTAACGACATCACTTTTTCTGCGCTCAGCGTGGCTGCCGCCCAAAAAATAGCCGTTATAAACGAAAGCCTTATGTATTACAGGGTAAACCATGCCGGCAGCATTTCATCAGGCAAGACTAAAAACCTTGACAATGTTGCCTTTGCGGTTGAAAGCACGTTAAAGCAGGCGCAGACTTTGGGCTGGTTTAATGAAATTTCCACTGCGGTTTACCGCTTTGCGGTAAGCAATTATTGTTTTGCTTTTAAAAATTATTGCAAAGACATGCGCAACGAAAGCGCCGGGCGTTTTTGCCAACATGTGCACAAAGCGTTTAACACACCGCCGCTTGATAATTTAAGCGCTAACGAAGTGGGCCCGCAGTACCAGGCATATAATTATATAAAAACGCACAGCAATTTTGAAAATGCACAATTGCCGGACGGCAGAATAATAGTTTCGCTTACCACATACCCGGCGCGTATTTCAACAATACATAATGTTATTGAAAATATGTGCCGCCAGACTAAAAAGGCAGATTTAATTTTGCTGTGGCTTGCAGAGTCTGATTTTGAAAACAGGGAAGCTGATTTGCCGGCAGAGCTGCTTGAACAGCAGCGGCATGGCAAGGTTGAAATCCGCTTTTGCGATAATCTCTTTTCTCATAAAAAATATTATTACACAATGAAAGAATATCCAAACAGTATTGTAATAACGGTTGACGATGATTTGGTTTACCCAAAGCGCATGATAGAATGGCTTTATAATTCTTACATGCATTTTCCAAACTGTGTTTCGGCAATGCGTGCGCATGTTATTACCGTTAACCCTTATGAAAAAAAGATATTGCCCTATGAATATTGGCTTAAGGAATACAGAGCAAATAATCTTATGCCGTCAACCCAGTTTTTTGCCACAAGCGGCGCAGGCACGCTTTACCCGCCGCATCTGCTCAACGAAAGGCTTTTTGACAAGGAAACCTTTATGCAAATTTGCCCCAGCGCAGACGACATATGGCTAAACGCCATGGGCTTGTTAAACGGCGTGCAAACAGTGCTTGCAAGGCCTTCGCTTATTTTGCAATATCTTCCCGGCACACAGACTGACACGCTTTACAGCCAGAATGTTGTGCTGGGTAAAAATAACAAGCAGTTCAGCGCCGTAAGGGGCTGGCTTACAGCTGAACTTGGCAGCGACATAATTTATAAAAATCTGACTGAAATAGACAGCGAAACGGGCTTCTTAACTTACGAACAGCTGCTTGGGCACATAAATAACGCAACCGTTTATTACGGCAAAAGGGTAAACAGGTTAACAGAAATCAACAAAGAATATGAAAACAATTTCAAAAGCCTGAAAAAACAAAGCGCAGCGCTTGAAAAAATGGGCGAAGCACATAAAAATAAAATCAGCGCGTTAAAAGAAAAAAATGCTGCGCTTAAAGAAAAAAACAGCAATTTAAAAAATAAAAACATAAAGCTTAAAGAAAAAAACGCTGCTTTGGAAAAATATAAAGCGCAAGAGAGTACGCCAAGGCAAAAAACAGGCGTCTGGCACAGGCTTGCCGGAACAAAAGCGGGCAAAATGCTGCGGCGTTTCATGAAAAAAGTCAGAAAAATGCTTTCGCACTGATGTGCGAAAGCATTTTTGCAGGCGCGTTATTCAATAAGGGCTTGCCCGTTATTCAACGTGGGTGCGACTGCCGCTGCCGCCCCCAGCGGGGGATTATGTTTACCGCTGATTAAAAATCGGCCCCGAAGCCTTACGAGGCGGGGGACATTCCCCCCTAAGTTATAGAAAATTTACAGCCGTGTCAACAGAAAAAAGCGTTTTTGGCAAACATATTTACACACAAGAAAAAAATATTAATAAAAAACAAAAAAATGCTTGACAATGTTTAACCGACCTTATATAATAAATAGGCGCGTGTGTTACAGCATATTATATATATGTATTTTAAATAGGCGCGCAGCGTTGATGCCGGAGGTGGCGCCCCGAGAGGGCGGGAATTTCGGCGGAGTATGTTCGATTTACAAATCGGGCGGCAATCGTAATTTTATTTTCCGCAGCACATTTTACCGAATGACAGTTCATTCGGTTATAAAAAAAACGGTGTTGAAACACACGGCAGGGTTGATAAAATCGATAGCTGCTTCAAAAAATTCTCAGGAGGAAAATCAAATGGCAGCAAGCAAAGGCAAGGTAAAAATTCGTATAAGGCTCAAAGCATATGACCACACACTGCTTGACAAAGCGGCTGAAAAAATTGTGGAAACCGCAAAGAACACAGGCGCAACCGTAAGCGGGCCGATTCCGCTTCCCACTGAAAAAGAGGTTGTCACCATTCTTCGCGCGGTGCACAAATATAAAGACAGCCGCGAACAGTTTGAGCAAAGAACGCACAAGAGACTTATAGATATTTTAAGGCCGTCAAACAAAACCGTTGAAGCTCTTACAAATCTTGAGCTCCCGGCGGGTGTTGAAATCGAAATCAAGCTTTAAGACGTCAACTTAAGGTCAAGTTGGAAGTCCAACCAATAACCAAGGAGGAAGAAATATGAACAAAGGTCTTATAGGTAAAAAAGTCGGCATGACCCAAATTTTCACAGAAGACGGAAAAGTAATTCCCGTAACTGTTGTTGAAGCGGGTCCTTGCGTAGTAACGCAAAAGAAAACAACGGAAAACGACGGCTATGAAGCCGTTCAGGTCGGTTTTGGCGATGTAAACGTGCACAAGCTCAAAAAGCCTTTAAAAGGGCATTTTGCCAAGGCAGATGTGGCGCCCAAAAAAGTTCTCAGGGAATTCCGCCTGGCAGATTGTTCCGGCATGAATGTCGGCGACATCATTAAGGCAGACATTTTTGCAGAGGGCGACAGGGTAGACGTCAAAGGCACGTCAAAGGGCCACGGAACTGCCGGCGCAATAAAACGCTGGAACTTTTCCAGGCTGCGCGAATCGCACGGCACCGGGCCTAACGCACGCCACCAGGGCTCTCTGGGTGCTTGCTCAAGTCCGTCAAGAGTTTTCAAAGGCAGAAAAATGGCCGGCCATTATGGGCATGAAGCCGTAACGGTGCAAAATCTTACCGTTGCAAAAATCGACTCAGAAAACAATATAATTGCAATCAAGGGCGCAGTTCCCGGCCCGAAAGGCGGAATCGTTGTTATAGCCGATTCCGTTAAAGCATAACGAGGAAAGGAGAGTAAAAAGATGGCACAGGTTCAGGTTTATAACCAGGAAGGCAAAAAAACATCTAAATTGGAACTTGCAGATTCCGTGTTCGGAATCGAACCAAACGAAAATGCAATGCACCTTGCTGTTGTCAGCTATCTTGCGGCGCAACGCCAGGGCACACAGTCAACTCTCACCCGTTCGGAAGTTTCAGGCGGCGGCGCAAAGCCATGGCGGCAAAAAGGAACGGGGCGTGCGCGCCAGGGCTCAACACGCTCACCGCAGTGGACCCACGGCGGCGTAGCTCTCGGCCCGAAGCCAAGAAAATATAAGGTAAATATAAATAAGAAAGTAAAAAGACTTGCAATGAAGTCGGCTCTTTCATCTAAAGTTGCCGCTTCCGAAATGATTGTTGTAAACAAAATGCAGTTTGACGAAATCAAAACAAAGCCGGTTGCGTCAATGCTTGAAAAGTTAAAGACAGGCAAAAAGACTCTTATAGTTCTTGCTGAAAATAATGACATTATTTATAAAAGCGCACGTAACATAGAGGGCGTTAAGGTAAGAACAGTCGGCACACTTTGCGTTTATGACATTCTCAACTGCAACAGCTTCGTCGTTTTGAAAGACGCCGCCAAAAAGATTGAGGAGGTATATGCATAATGAAGACAGCTCAGGACATTATTCTGAAGCCCGTCATCACCGAAGAATCCATGATGGGCCTTGCCGAAAAGAAATATACTTTCAAGGTGGCAAAAGACGCTAATAAAATAGAAATAGCAAAAGCTGTTGAAGAAGTTTTTTCAGGCACAAAGGTTAAGAAAGTAAACACAATGCATGTTCGCGGGCAAAAACGCCGCCGCGGTGCTGACGTGGGCTACACAGCCTCTTGGAAAAAAGCAATTGTGACTCTTACTGAAGATTCAAAAGAAATTGAATTTTTCAACGACATGATGTAACAACAGAATTTAACTGAATATTTCGAATGATGAAGTATGAGGAGAGCCATTTCCTCGCAAAGTTATTCGGAAAGGAGAAATAAGAAATGGCTATAAAAAATTACAAACCGACTACGCCGTCAAGAAGGAACATGTCGGTTGTCAATTATTCTTCTCTGTCAAAGGTTGCACCGGAAAGGTCGCTTTTGGAGCCCAAAAACAAAAAGTCAGGGCGTAATTCTTACGGAAGAATAACCGTTCGCCACAGGGGCGGCGGAAACAGAAAAAAATACCGCATTATTGATTTCAAAAGGCAGAAATTTGACATTCCGGCAGAGGTCAAGACCATTGAATATGACCCCAACCGTTCAGCCAATATAGCGCTTATTCAATATGAAGACGGCGTTAAAAATTATATAATTGCCCCGGACGGGCTTAAGGTTGGCGACACAGTTGTTTCCGGCCCGAATTCAGACATAGTTACAGGCAACGCACTGCCGCTTGAAAATATTCCGGTCGGCACAATGGTTCATAATGTTGAGCTTTACCCCGGGCGCGGCGCGCAGCTTGCCCGCGCAGCCGGTAATGGCGCGCAGCTTATGGCTCTGGAAGGTGCTTACGCGCTGCTCAGGCTTCCGTCAGGCGAGCTCAGAAACGTTCCGCGTATTTGCATGGCAACAGTTGGCGTTGTCGGCAACACCGACCATTCAAACGTTAAAATAGGCAAAGCCGGCAGAAAGCGCAACATGGGCTGGCGCCCGACAGTCCGCGGTTCTGTTATGAACCCGAACGACCACCCGCACGGCGGCGGCGAAGGCAAATCGCCTATAGGCAGGCCGGGCCCTGTAACGCCTTGGGGCAAACCGGCTCTCGGCTACAAGACACGCAACAAGAAAAAAGCGTCTGACAAGATGATAGTAAGACGCAGAAACGGCAAATAAGGAGGGGTGAGATAACATGAGCAGAAGTACTAAAAAAGGGCCCTATGTTGAAGCCAGCCTTTATAAAAAGGTTGAGGCGCTCAACGCAAAGGGTGACAAACAAGTAATCAAAACTTGGTCAAGAAGTTCAACAATCTTTCCCGAATTTGTTGGTCACACATTCGCCGTGCACGACGGCAGGAAGCATGTTCCGGTATATGTAACGGAAGATATGGTTGGACATAAGCTCGGCGAATTCGCGCCGACAAGAACATTCAGGGGTCATGCCGGCTCTAAAACCACTAAGTAAGAAAGGGGATTATAACTTATGGAAGCAACAGCAAAAGCAACATACGTTCGTATATCTCCGCGCAAGGTGCAGATAGTTCTTGACTTAATTAAGAACCAGCCGTGTGACAAAGCAATGGCAATACTTCAGTATACGCCTAAAGCTGCAACAGAGCCGCTTAAGAAAGTGCTCAAGTCAGCAATGGCAAACGCTGAAAACAATAATAATATGGACGTATCAAGGTTATATGTAAGCTACTGCAACGTCAGCGCAGGGCCGACTCTTAAAAGAGTTCAGCCGAGAGCACAGGGCAGGGCATACAGAATTAACAAAAGGACATCACACATCACCATTACCGTCAAGGAAATGGAAGACTGAGCGAGGGGGAAAGTTAAATGGGTCAAAAATGTAATCCAACCGGTTTAAGAATCGGCGTAATTAAAAACTGGGACTCGCGCTGGTATGCAAAGAAAGATAATTTCGCGGATACGCTTTACAGCGATTATCAGATAAGGAAATATCTTCTTGAAACTTTAAAGGGTGCTGGTGTTCCCAAGGTTGAAATTGAACGTGACGCAAAGCGTATCCGTCTTAACATACACTGCGCAAAGCCCGGCCTTGTTATAGGCAAGCAGGGCGCTGAAATAGAAAAGCTTAAGCTTGAATGTGCAAAAAGGCTTGGCAAGACGCCTGACAAGGTTTTCATTAATATAATCGAAATCAAGCAGCCTGACCTTAATGCAACGCTTGTTGCGCAAAATATTGCTTCACAGCTTGAAAGGCGTGTTTCATTCCGCCGCGCTGTTAAGCAGGCAATCAGAAACACAATGCGCCTTGGCGCTCTTGGAATCAAGGTTCAGGTTTCAGGCAGAATAGGCGGCGCTGAAATTGCGCGCACAGAAACTTATAAAGAAGGCACCATTCCGCTTCAGACAATCCGCGCCGACATTGATTACGGCACAGCCGAAGCTGCAACAACTTATGGCAGAATAGGCGTTAAAACATGGATTTATCAGGGCGAAGTGCTTCACGAATCAAGAAATCAAGACCAAAGGAAAAACGACCGCCGCAGCAATTATAACAAGAGGCGTGCTAACACCGGCGAGCGCCCAAGGTCAAACCGCAGGGAAGGGGGAAAAGATAATGCTCTTACCCAAACGCGTTAAACACCGCAAACAGCACAGGGGCCGCATGACAGGTGTGGCTTCAAGGGGCAATAAAGTAACTTACGGCGAATATGGGCTTCAGGCTGCCGAGCCGGCATGGATAACTGCCGCGCAGATAGAAGCCGCGCGTGTTGCCATGACACGTTACACCAAGCGCGGGGGCAAGGTGTGGATAAAAATTTTCCCCGACAAGCCTATCACGGCAAGGCCCGCCGACACCCGCATGGGTAAAGGTAAAGGTAACGTTGATTACTGGGTATCTGTTGTAAAGCCCGGCAAGGTTATGTTTGAACTGGCCGGGGTAGAGGAAAGTGTTGCACGCGAGGCAATGCGTCTTGCGTCAAACAAGCTTCCCGTTAAATGCAAATTCGTTGTTAAAGAAGAGGGGGGCGAGCAATAATGAAAGCAGCGGAAATCAGAGCTTTGAGCGAAGAACAGCGCAAGGCCAAGCTTAAAGAGCTTAAAGAAGAACTTTTTAACCTTCATTTTCAGCAGGCGATTAATCAGCTCGACAACCCAATGAGAATTAAAGCTGTTCGCAAGGATATTGCACGCATCAAAACAGTTGAGCGTGAAATAGAACTTGAAGCTTTAAATTCTTAAGAGGAGGGAATGTAAATGGCTGAAAGAAACCTCAGAAAAGTGCGCGTAGGCGTTGTTTCAAGCGACAAGATGGACAAAACAGTTGTTGTAACCATTAAAAACAGGGCACGCCACCCGCTTTACGGAAAAATCATTAATCGCACGGTAAAATACAAGGCGCACGACGAAAACAATGAATGCAGAATTGGCGACAAGGTTTCAATCATGGAAACCCGCCCGATAAGCAAAGAAAAAAGATGGCGCGTTGTTGAAATTGTTGAAAAGGCAAAATAATTTTGCAAACTTCAAATTTACAAAGCAATAAAATATATACTGCAAAACTGTTTTGCAGTTGAAGGAGGAAAATGCTGTGATACAACAGGAAAGCCGTCTTAAGATTGCCGACAACACAGGCGCCAAAGAAATTCTTTGTATACGCGTGCTCGGCGGTTCAGGCAGAAGATATGCCAACATAGGCGATGTTATAGTAGCAACGGTCAAAAAGGCCGCACCCAACGGCGTTGTCAAAAAGGGTGAAGTTGTTAAAGCAGTCATTGTTCGTACCACTAAAGGCGTACGTCGTGACGACGGCCAGCACATTCGTTTTGATGAAAATGCAGCTGTTATAATAAGGGAAGATAAAACTCCCAGAGGCACCCGTATTTTCGGCCCGGTAGCAAGGGAACTTCGTGATAAAGACTACATGAAGATTCTCTCTCTTGCCCCGGAAGTGCTTTAATGGAGGGACGAAAATGAGTAAAATGTTTGTTAAAACAGGTGACACAGTCGTTGTAAGAAGCGGCAAGTCAAAGGGCGTTAAGGGCGAGGTAATCGCCGTAAGCCCAAAAGAAAACAAGGTAATAGTTAAAAAAGTCAACATTGTTACCAAACACGTTAAGCCCCGTAAAATGGGCGACCCGGGCGGACTTATTGACGTTGAATCAGCGCTTTATGCGTCTAAGGTGCAGCTCGTCTGCCCCAAATGCGGCAAAGCCACACGGGTGGGTCATAAAAACGGCAAACGCGTTTGTAAGAACAAGGAATGCCAGAACGAATTTTAATAAGGGGGAACATAATAAATGGCTGCAAGATTAAAAGAAGTCTATTTAAATGACGCAGCGCCGGCTTTAATGAAAAAGTTTGAGTATAAATCTGTTATGCAAATCCCGAAGCTTGACAAAATTGTTCTTAATGTGGGCTGCGGCGAAGCGCGTGACAACTCAAAAGTTGTTGATGCCATAACCAATGATTTAAGCATTATTACCGGTCAAAAGCCGATTATATGCCGCGCAAAGAAATCTGTTGCAAATTTCAAACTGCGCGAAGGCATGCCAATCGGCGTAAAGGTTACGCTCAGGGGCGACAAGATGTATGAATTTCTTGACAGGTTTTTCAACCTTGCGCTGCCGCGTGTGCGTGACTTCAGGGGAATTAACCCTAACTCTTTTGACGGGCGTGGCAATTATGCCATGGGCGTTAAAGAGCAGCTTATATTCCCTGAAATTGAATATGACAAAATTGACGCCGTTAGGGGCATGGACATAATCATGGTTACTACGGCTAATACAGACGAAGAAGCGAGAGAGCTTTTGAAGCTGCTCGGCGCTCCTTTCGCAGAATAAGGAGGGGTTAGCGTGGCTAAGACATCTATGAAAGTTAAGGCAAACAGGCCTGCCAAATATTCAACAAGGGCTTATAACAGGTGCAAAATCTGCGGCAGACCCCATGCTTATTTGCGCAAATACGGCGTGTGCAGAATTTGTTTCCGTGAACTCGCGCACAAGGGCGAAATTCCGGGTGTAACAAAGTCTTCTTGGTAATACTGAGAAATTGCTAAAAAATTAAGGAGGAAATATCAATGCATATTACAGACCCGATTGCCGATATGCTTACAAGAATACGTAACGCCAATTCGGCAAAGCACGATACGGTAGATATTCCTGCGTCAAACATGAAAAAGGCAATAGCTCAGGTTCTGGTTGATGAAGGATATATCAAGAATTATAAAATAATTGAAGACAATAAGCAGGACGTTATCAGAGTGACTCTCAAATACGGCCAAGGCAAATCACAGGTTATAACAGGGCTGCGCAGGGTTTCAAAGCCCGGTCTTCGTATTTATTCAAGTGTAGAAGATATGCCTAAGGTTATGAAGGGGCTCGGAGTTGCTATTATTTCGACCTCTAAGGGCATTATGACAGACAGAGAAGCCCGCAAGCAAAATGTAGGCGGCGAAGTTCTGGCATTTGTTTGGTAAGGGGGTACAGTAAGAATGTCACGTATAGGCTTAAAGCCAATCGAAATTCCGGCCGGAGTTGATTTCGCAATAGACGGCAACACTGTAACCGTAAAGGGGCCGAACGGCGCTTTGACAATGGAAAAGCACCCAAACATCTCTGTCAGTGTTGACGGCAATATAATTAAACTTTCAAGGCCTGACGACAATAAAGAAAACCGTTCGCTTCATGGGCTTACGCGTTCTCTTATTGCCAATATGGTAGAGGGAGTTACACACGGTTTCAAGAAAACGCTTGAAGTTAACGGCGTTGGTTACCGTGCTCAAATGCAAGGCTCAAATCTTGTAATGAACCTTGGCTATTCACACCAGGTTATTATGACACCGCCTGATGGCATTAAAGTTGAATGCCCGTCAACAACGCAAATCATAATTTCCGGTGCAGATAAACAGCTTGTCGGTCAGTTTGCAGCAAATGTTCGTGAAAAAAGACCGCCGGAACCCTATAAGGGCAAGGGCATTAAGTATTCAGACGAACATATCCGCCGCAAAGAAGGCAAAGCAGGTAAAAAATAATAAAAGGAGTGATTATTCGTGGTTTCAAGGAAAGACGCCAATAAAACAAGGCAAAAACGCCATAAAAGAGTTCGCGGTAAGCTGTCAGGTACCGCTGAATGTCCAAGACTTAACGTATATCGCTCCCTCAGCAATATTTACGTTCAGCTCATTGACGATGTTCGCGGCGTTACTCTTGCCCAGGCATCAACAGTTGAAAAAGACTTTGCGGCATACGGCGGAAACGTTGAGGCTGCAAAGGCAGTAGGTAAAGCCATTGCCGAAAGGGCAAAGGCAATCGGAATTGAAAAATGTGTGTTTGACCGCGGCGGTTATGTGTATCACGGCCGCGTGGCAGCAGTAGCAGACAGCGCCCGTGACGGCGGACTTAAGTTCTAAAGAAGGAGGAAATACTTTATGCAAAAGATTGACGTATCTTCAATGGAGCTTGAAGAAAGAGTTGTCACTATAAACCGCGTTTCCAAAACAGTTAAGGGCGGCAGAATTTACAAATTTTCCGCACTGGTTGTTGTTGGCAACAAAGAGGGGCTTGTCGGCTTTGGAATCGGCAAGTCAGGCGAAGTTCCGGACGCCATTCGTAAAGGCATAGAAGACGCAAAGAAAAATGTAATTCGTGTTGCCATGAAAGGCACCACAATCCCTCACGAAATTAAGGGTAAGTTCGGCGCAGGCGAAGTGCTGCTTATGCCCGCCCCAAAAGGTACGGGCGTTATTGCAGGCGGCCCTGTGCGTGCAGTTGTTGAAACCGCAGGCATTTCCGACATCAGGACTAAGGCCATTCGTTCCAACAACCCCTATAATGTTGTAAGGGCAACAATGAACGGCCTTGCCCAGCTTCGTACAGCCGAAGAGGTTGCTGCAATAAGGGGCAAGTCTGTAAAGCAAATTTTAAATTAAGGAGTGGTAATGATGGCAGACATTAAAATCAAGCTTACAAAAAGCTTAATCGGCTGTAAAAAAGACCAAATTGCCACGGCTTACTCGCTCGGACTTAAGAAAATCGGCAATGAAACCGTTCAGCCGAACAACGAACAGACTCAGGGTAAAATCAAAAAGATTTCTCACCTTGTGACTGTTGTTGAAGAATAATGGGGGAGTTACAGATATGAACTTACATGAACTTTCTCCGGCCTGTGGCTCAAAAAAGGCCGTTAAAAGAATTGGCAGAGGCCCGGCTTCAGGCCAGGGTAAAACTGCCGGCAAGGGGCATAAAGGTGCAAAAGCGCGCGCCGGCTACAGCCGCCGCCCCGGTTTTGAAGGCGGTCAAATGCCGCTGCAAAGGCGCGTACCTAAAAGAGGCTTTAATAACATTTTCAGAACTGAATATGCAACCGTAAAGCTTTCATCTCTTCAGGAAAAGTTTGAAGAAAACGCTGTTGTTGACGTTGCCGCTCTTAAAAACTGCGGGCTCGTAAAAAAAGAACTTGACGGCGTTAAAATCCTTGGCAACGGTGAACTTACAAAGCCGCTTACAGTTAAAGTTGCCGCTTTCACAAAAAGCGCAGCTGAAAAAATAGAGGCGGCAGGCGGAAGCGCGGAGGTAGTTAAATGATTAAAACCCTCGTCAACGCTTGGAAAGTTCCCGAAATAAGGAAAAAACTGCTTTTCACCTGTTTTATTATTTTAATATTCAGAATTGGCTCAATGATTCCTGTTCCTTTCCTTGACATTGCCGAAGAAATAGATGTCGGTAAAGGCAACACTATTTTGACATATTTAAGCCTTATGACGGGGTCCGCATTCACATACGGCACAATTTTCGCAATGTCCATTACACCGTATATCAATGCTTCCATTATTATGCAGCTGCTTGCCGTTGCTATACCGGCGCTTGAAAGGCTGCAAAAGGAAGGCGAAGAGGGTAGAAAAAAGATAGCTTCAATTACCCGCTATGTAACTGTTGTTTTGGGTATTATGCAGTCTGTTGCATATTACTTTTTCCTTCGCGCCAATGATTACCTTATGGTAGATTCAAACGGCGACCAGTTTACCGGCTTTACCGGTGTTTTCCAGGCTGTGGTTATAGTTTTAGTTCTTACAGCCGGCACCGCGGTAATAATGTGGCTTGGCGAACAGATTACAATTCAAGGCATTGGCAACGGCATTTCAATTATTCTGTTTGCAGGTATCATTTCTCGCTTTCCGACTCTTATTAAGCAAATGCTGCAATATCTTGACACAGGGCGCACGGTTTACACAGTCCTTGTTCCGGTTGTGTTTGTGCTTTTCCTGCTTATGATTGTATACATTGTATTTATGGACAATGCCGAAAGGCGCCTGCCTATTCAATATGCAAAGCGCGTTGTCGGCAGAAAGATGTACGGCGGCCAGTCGACCCATATGCCTATTAAAGTTAATATGAGCGGCGTGCTTCCAATTATCTTTGCTTCGTCTATCCTTTCTTTGCCAGGCACTGTGCAGATGTTTATTTCTTCATCTAAATATGAAGGCACCGGCTGGGAAAAATTCTTTAATGCATTCCAAAGCGATTCATGGTGGTATGCCGGCATGTACTTTGTGCTTATCATAGCTTTTGCTTATTTTTACAGCACAATTCAGTACAACCCTATAGAAATGGCAAACAACCTGCGCAAAAACAACGGTGCAATTCCCGGAATACGCCCAGGCAAACCCACTTCAGATTATATATTCAGGGTGCTTTCAAGGCTTGTTCTTATAGGTGCGCTTATGCTGTCTGTAATAGCGCTGTTTCCGATATTGTGGTCTCTGGTTTGCGACATTGCAATTCCTCCCCTTACCGAAGACGGAACAGACGGCGGCATGTCAATCAGCCTTGGCGGCACATCAATCATAATTATGTGCGGCGTTGCGCTTGAAACAGTTCATCAGCTTGAATCACAAATGATGATGCGCCATTATAAAGGCTTCCTTGATTAACGCAAAGGGGTAATAAACAAATGAATTTGATACTTTTAGGCGCACCCGGCGCCGGCAAGGGCACACAGGCTGAAAAAATAGTTGAAAAATATAATATTCCTGCAATATCAACAGGCAATATTATCAGAGCGGCTATTAAAAATTCAACTGAAATGGGGCTTAAAGCCAAATCATTTACCGAGTCCGGCCAGCTCGTTCCTGACGATGTTGTTATAGGCATCATAAAGGAACGTCTTGCCGAAAATGACTGCCAAGCCGGCTTTATACTTGACGGATTTCCGCGCACCATTCCGCAGGCGCAGGCCTTAAAGGACATGGGGGTTAATATTGATAAAGTTATCAATATAGAGGTTGATGATGAAACAGTAATCAACAGGATTTCCGGGCGCCGTGTATGCGCAAAATGTTCCAATTCATACCACTTAATATATAAAAAGCCCAAGCTTGACGGGGTGTGCGATTCCTGCGGCGGCGAACTTGTTCAGCGCAAAGATGACGAAAGCGCAACAGTCAAAGCAAGGCTTGACGAATACCACAGACTGACCGAGCCGTTAAAAGATTTTTACAGCAAAGAGGGAATACTCAAAACAGTTTACGGCCAGGAAAAGGTATCAGACACCACAGCTCTTGTTTTTCAGGCAATCGACGAATAATATTCATTCACCGCAGCAGCACTGCATAGAAGGTTAGCTTATGATTGTTCTAAAAGGTAAAAAAGAGCTTCAGCTTATGAGAGAGGCATGCAAAATTTCAGCCGAAGCGCTGATGGTTGCCGGTGAAGCTGTTAAGCCGGGAATTTCCACAAAGGAAATTGATGCAATTGCTTACAAGTGCATTGTAAAGCACGGCGCAGTTCCTAATTTCCTTGGGCTTTATGATTTCCCTGCCACTGCATGCATCTCAATAAACAATGAAGTTATTCACGGCATTCCAAGTGCCGACAGAATAATAAAAGACGGCGACATAGTCAGCATTGACTTGGGCGCCGCGATTAACGGCTATAACGGCGATAATGCTGCAACTTTTGCTGCCGGGACTTGCTCACCCGCGGCAAAGCGGCTGATGGACGCAACCAGGGAAAGCCTTGCAAGGGGTATTGAAGCGGCTGTGCCCGGCAACAGAATCGGCGATATAGGCTATGCGGTTCAGACATATTGTGAAGCGCTGGGTTACGGCGTTGTGCGCGACTTTGTCGGCCACGGGGTCGGAACCAAGCTGCACGAAGACCCAAGCGTTCCCAATTTCGGGCGCAGGGGCCACGGTATACGGTTGCTTACCGGCATGACTCTCGCAATCGAACCTATGATAAACCAGGGCACTTACGAAGTAAAGCAGCTTTCAGACGGCTGGACTGTCGTTACAAAAGACGGCAAGCTTTCAGCCCATTTTGAAAACACCGTTGCTATTACGGACAACGGCCCTGAAATTCTGACAAAAGTTTAAACAGTTTCCAATAGAACTTAACTAAAAACTGAATTGCGTCATATGCAAGCGAGGTAAAATATGTCAAAATCGGATATGATAGAAGTTGAAGGCACGGTTGTTGAAGCAATGCCTAACACAATTTTCAAAGTGCAGCTTAAAAACAACCACATAATTCTGGCACATGTCAGCGGAAAGCTCAGAATGAACAACATTCGCATACTTCCCGGTGACAAGGTAACTATTGAAATGTCGCCGTATGACCTTACTAAAGGCCGTATCACATGGCGTTCAAAGTAATTTAAGGAGGATATTCAAATGAAAGTCAGACCTTCTGTAAAGAAAATTTGCGATAAGTGCAAAATTATCAAGCGCAATGGAAAAGTAATGGTTATCTGTGAAAATCCAAAGCACAAACAGCGTCAGGGCTGAAGCTGAATTTTTAATGGAGGTATATTAAATGGCTCGTATTTCAGGTGTTGACTTACCTAATGATAAAAGAGTTGAAATCGGACTCACCTATATCTATGGTATAGGCAGAACCACGGCAACAAAAATTGTTAACGCAACCGGTGTAAATCCGGACACTCGTTGCAGGGATTTGTCTGAAGACGAGGTTTCAAAAATTCGTGATTATATCGAACAGAATTTAACTGTAGAGGGCGACCTGCGCAGGGACGTTGCGTTTGATATAAAGCGTCTTACTGAAATTGGCTGCTACCGCGGCATACGTCACAGAAAGGGCTTGCCTGTAAGAGGCCAGACCTCTAAAAACAATGCCCGCACGCGCAAAGGTCCTAAAAGGACTGTTGCAAACAAAAAGAAATAATTGTAGGAGGAAAGTAATATGGCAGCAAAAAAGACCACAGCAGTGCGCAAACGCCGTGAAAAAAAGAACATTGAACGTGGTACAGTTCATATCCAGTCCACCTTCAATAATACAATTGTAACTATCGCTGACATGCAGGGAAACGCAATTTCCTGGGCGTCGGCAGGCGAAATGGGCTTTCGCGGGTCAAAAAAATCGACTCCGTTTGCAGCACAGACTGCTGCTGAAACAGCAGCCAAGGCCGCAATGGAACACGGTTTAAAAACAGTTGAAGTTTATATTAAAGGGCCCGGCTCAGGGCGTGAATCAGCCATAAGAGCACTTGAAACAGCGGGGCTTAGCGTTACTCTTATAAGAGACGTTACGCCGATTCCGCACAATGGCTGTCGTCCGCCGAAAAGACGCCGCGTATAGTAGAATGGAGGTAACAAGATATGGCAAGATATACAGGACCTGCCTGTAAGCTTTGCCGCCGCGAAGGTAAAAAGCTTTTCCTTAAGGGCGACAGATGTTATACAGGCAAATGTGCAGTTGACAAGCGTTCCTATGCACCCGGCCAGCACGGTCAGAGCCGTAAAAAGACTTCTGAATACGGGCTTCAGCTTCGTGCAAAGCAGACAGCGCGCCGTTATTACGGTATTTCTGAATCACAGTTTCATAAATATTTCATTATGGCTGAAAAGAAAGCCGGCGTAACAGGTACAAATCTGCTTCAGCTTTGTGAAACAAGGCTTGACAATGTTGTTTATGAAGCGGGTCTTGCAAGCTCAAGAGCGCAGGCAAGGCAGCTTGTAAACCACGCGCATTTCACGGTAAACGGCAGGCGCGCAGACATTCCGTCAATACTTCTCAAAGCCGGCGATGTGGTTGCCGTTAAGGAAACCAGCGCTGCTAAAGATGAATTTAAAAATCTTATTGAAAACAATGCGTCACGCCCAATTCCGCAGTGGCTCGATGTTAATAAGGATTCAATGCAAGCAAAAGTCATCAGAACTCCCGAAAGAGAAGAAATCTCAACACCGGTTGAAGAACATTTGATTGTCGAGTTCTATTCTAAATAATAGTTAATCAATTCATTTATTTAGTTTTAAAAAATAAATATGGGAGGCTGTTAAATGATTGAAATTGATAAGCCGAATATCGAGATAGTGGATTTATCAACGCAGGGAAGCAGGAGCGTGGGCAGATTTATAGTCGAACCACTTGAACGCGGCTTCGGCACAACCCTTGGCAACTCAATGCGCAGGGTACTTCTTTCCTCACTTCCCGGATATGCTATTACATCAATAAAAATTGATGGCGTTTTGCATGAATTTTCAACTGTTCCCCATGTTCGTGAAGACGTTACTGAAATTGTTTTAAATCTTAAAAATGTTATTTTAAAGATACATGACGACAGTCCTAAAACATTATATATAAACGTCAACGCTGACAGCGGCGCAAGGGAAATAACCGCAGGCGATATAGAACATGGCTCAGATGTTGAAATACTCAACCCGGAACTTCATATAGCTTATCTTGAAGAGGGCGCAAGCGTTATAATGGAACTTACGGCAGACAGCGGGCGCGGCTATGTTCCGTGCGACAGAAATAAGCAGCTTATGCAGCTGCCCATAGGAACAATTGCCATTGATTCAATATATACGCCTGTTTTAAAGGTTAATTATACTGTTGAAAACACCCGCGTAGGTCAGCAAACAGACCTTGACAAGCTGGTGCTTCACATTGAAACAGACGGTACTATTGCGGCAGACGAAGCAGCATCGCTTGCGGCCAAAATCCTGAGCGAACATTTAAGACTGTTTATTGATTTGTCAGACGACATGTCTGATTCCCAAATCATGGTTGAAAAGAACGACAATTCAAAGGAAAAAGCCCTTGAAATGACAATTGAAGAGCTTGACTTGTCTGTGCGTTCATTCAACTGTCTCAAGAGAGCCGGAATCAACACCGTTGAAGATTTGATTGCAAGAACTGAAGACGACATGATGAAAGTAAGAAATCTTGGCAGAAAGAGCCTTGAAGAGGTTGTCAGCAAGCTTGGAACTCTTGGCTTTTCATTAAGTAAAGAAGAAGAATAAGGAGGGAATTTCAATGCCGGGAAGCAGAAAACTTGGCAGGCCCACTGCACACAGGAAAGCAATGCTTAGGGGTATGGTAACATATCTTCTTGAAAACGGAAAAATTGAAACAACCGTTACAAGAGCTAAAGAAGTGCGTTCTATGACTGAAAAGATGATAACGCTCGGTAAAACCGACACACTTCATTCAAGACGGCAGGCACTTGCATATGTTACTAAGGAAGATGTTGTTAAAAAGCTTTTTGACGAAATCGCTCCTAAATATGCAGAACGCAACGGCGGCTATTGCAGAATAATTAAAACATCACCCCGCAGGGGCGACGCCGCGCAGATGTGTTTAATTGAACTTGTTTAAAGATTAAATTTAAATCCCCGGAATTTTACCCGGGGATTTTTTATTTATGATGAAATGCCGCTTACAGGGTAAAGGAATTTGGCTCGGCTTCTTTTGCAGTCTCAACATTTTTGAAACGTTTGCCGTTTTTTTAAACTTAAAAACTTTCGCGCAAAGCACCGTCATGCTGCCGTGTTGATAACATTAGCCCTTATTAAAAAAACACCGGAAATCAAATGATAACAGGTGTTTTTTGGTGCGCCTGGTCAGACAAAAGATGGATTTTTCCCTTATTTTCTCATGTTTTTTGAACTGTTGTTGCCAATTTGTTGCCAATTTAGATTACACAATCAAGTTATGTTGTTTCAAGTATTCGTTTGTTTGGTCAATATATGTATCTGCATAACCCTCAAAAACGTCGCAATATGTGTTTAACGTAATGGTAACATCTGCGTGTCCTAATTGATGTTGTAATACTTTTGCAGGCATACCTGCCTCAATACAGCGCGTGGCATAAGTGTGCCGAAGCTGGTGCTGGTTGCATTCATCAACCGGCGCTATGCCGTATCTTTCAATTAATCGCCTGTAATATAAGTTGACTTGATTTGTGCTGATTAACCCTTTTCTTTTAGTAATAAATAATAAATTTTCCTCGTTTTTTACAAAATATTTATTTACATAAGATTTTACTAAACTTTGCGTATTTATAGATAATTTTATGTTCCGCAGCCCTGAATATGTTTTAGTCCTTTCACCGATTACTGTTTTGTAATTTTCGTCTCGCGTCAGCGTTCGGCAAATTCTGATTGTAGAATAATTAAGTAAAATATCGGATAATCTCAACGCTGCCACTTCCCCCATACGCATTCCTGTATTCAATGATAACAATAGCATGGTGCGGTAAGGCTCTTTATTATCTTTGTCAAGCGCAGCTATAAGCTTGCGCTGCTCATCTATTGTCAGCGCTCTTATTTTTCTTGTCTCTTTTTTCGATTTTGGACAGACAATTTCATCAAGTGGATTATATTTAATTATGCCCATTTTAATTGCTTTTTTTAATGCGGCATTTGTTGCCGCATATACTTTTTTTATAACAGAATTCGATTTGTTCGTTATTTCGCTAAAAAAAGCTGTCAGTGCTATCTCTGTTAATTGCTGTACCGGTGTGTTTCCTATGCTGCTTTCTTTTATAATGGATATGGTGTATTGATTGCGACCGTATGCCGCCGCGCCTACTATGTTTAATGCTTTTTTATTATCATTAATATTTTGCGCGATAGTCGGAATTGTGATATTTGACGGCGCATAAATATCACCTTTAATTATTTGTTCTTGTAATTTTTTTAGCTTTTCTTTCGTTTCTTTTGCGGTCTTGCCCGAAACACTGCGTTTTTTTATTTTTCCGTCAAATGTGGGAATTTTGATTTGTCCGACATAGCGTTTGTTTTTATCGTCATAATATAGCGTGCCGCTACCGTATGTGCGTTTTTTATTATTGTTTTCACTCTTTTTCGCCATATTACTTTCCCCCTTTCGTTTTATATATAAAATAAGTTATTTGTCAAACATTGTTTATATTTTCCTTAATAACCCAACAGCTTTTCCTAAAATCTTTAAACTATTTATCTCATCTTGAATAAAAATAAGCGGCTCGTAATCAGAATTTGCCGGTTGCAATACAACTTTATCTTTATATTTATATACCTTTTTTAACGTTGCTTCATCATCTATAAGAACAGCAGCAATTTCACCATTGTCTACCATTGGCTGCTGCTTTATATATACAATATCCCCGTCACAAATATCTGCTCCAATCATACTGTCGCCTTTACAAGTCAAAGCAAAGTCGGCATTTATATTGCTTGGCAATAATATAACATCTTCCCAGTTTTCTTGAGCTAATATCGGCTCGCCGCAGGCTATCGTGCCCAGCAGTGGGATTTTTCTGATTTTTTCTATTGGCATAAGATTTTTAATTTTTTGATTTTCACTATCTGTAATACCTATTAAATATGCAAAACTTACACCTAAGGCTTTTGCAAAAGCCGCAACTTTACTTTGCGTTAAATCTCTTTGTCCAAGTTCTATCTTATTAATTGTTGAGCGAGATTTGTACCCTATTTTATCTGCTAATTCTTGTTGAGACATTCCTTGTTGTTCGCGCAAGTATCTTATTTTTTCATAAACTGTCATATATGTACCCCTTTCACTAAAGACATATTAGCATAATGTTGAAAATTAGTCAACATTTTTTTAAAAAAATGTTGACTAATTGCCGACAATGTGTTATACTTGATTTGTAGACAAAAAATCAACGATTGGTGAGGTGATAAATGTGATAAATTCAAATCTGTTGAAAGCAAAAATAATTGAATTTGGCTATTCTCAAAAAGATATTGCAGATTTTTTAAATATTAGTCTTGCTACTTTAAATTATAAAATTAACGGAAAACGCGAATTTAAAATGTCTGAAATTGCCCCGCTGTGTAAAATTCTGAATTTAAATGAAACCGAACTTAATCAAATTTTTTTATCTTGCGTGTAGACAAAAAATCAACATCAGAAAAGGAAATCAATAATGGAATTAAAAACAAACATAGCAAATGATTTAAAGCTGTCACAGGAATTACTGTGCAATATAGCTGCAGCGGAAACACGCATTAACCAATTGAATGATGAAATAAGGTTTTTAACCGTTGATGATGTTGCAGCTCTTACAGGCTGGTCTAAAACGGTTGTCAAGGCTCTGTTTAATAGGCAAGACTTTCCCAGCTGCGATTATGGCAAGTCAAAAATTATTTTAAGACAAGCTTTTTTAGAGTATTTTATGCACCCTGTGCGCCGGGGTGACAAATATGACAACAGAAAGGAAAAAATGATATGAGTATGTTGAAAAATCCAAAAACAAATTGCTTTGCGTATTTACCGGACGGTTGTGTGGCAACTATTAACCGCAGTTGCAAAAAATGCCCGTTTTTTAAAACGCAGGCACAGTTTAATGCTGATTATGCCAATTCTATTGCTTACATAGAAAAGAAATACGGCAAACCGTATGAACAGTTTGCCGCAAAATATTTAAAATAAAAGGAGCATTAATATGAGAATTGTAACAAAAAAAGAAAAGGCCGAAGCTGAACGTTTTGCAAAATTAATTAAACAATTTAATGAGAAACAGCAAATTGGAATGTTGCAAATATTAAACGGTATGGAATTAGCAAAGAAAGAGGACAATTAATTGTCCTCCTCCGTGTTTGGTTTATTTACAAGATATTCAGCAAGCTTCATTGCTTCTTTACGCATATCATCTGGCAGTTCTAAATAAGTTGTAAGTATTTTTCTTTCTAATGGCGTTAAGTTGTATTCTTTTGCAATATTTTCAAACGTATCTTCATTATCAGCAGTATCACAACCAAGTATATAATCGGTAGACACGCCATAAAAATCAGCAAGTTTCTGTATAACTGTGGCAGTCATTTCACGGTCACCATATTCGTAATTTTGATATGTGCGCACCGGAATTCCTGTTTTTTCACAAACTTCTTTAATGGTTAATTTTCTTTCTTTGCGTATTTTACGCAAATTGGTATTTTTATTTTTATTGTAAGCCATTTCTTGCACCTTTTAATTATATTTAGTGTTTGTATTATAGCACGTTTGAGTATGTTCGTCAATATGGTTTTCAAAATCATGCAATATTGTACATAATCAACAAAGCGAATTATGCAATTTTGTGCATAATTTCACTTACAAAACCCTTGATAATGCGCATAATTGGGTATATAATATATTTATAAAAATGCACAATCGAGTGCAAAGGGAGCGTTAATATGAGAATTGTGACAAAAAAAGAAAAGGCCGAAGCCAAAAAGTTAAATGAACTGCTTAAGTCCCTGGACAAGAAACAGCAGCTCGGCGTGCTGCAAATGGTGCAGGCGGCAGCCTTAATAAAAAAAGAGGATTAAAAATCCTCTTGGCATTCGGTCTGAACTTCGCGGACGGACTTTTGCAAAAACGCCATTAAATCGCCGCGCATGTCGTCCGGCAAATCAAGGTAACCCTCAAGTATCTTTTTTTCAAGGGCAGTCATGTTAAATTCGCCCACCA
>JAJQIJ010000032.1:1833-6516 GCA_021199275.1 Clostridiales bacterium | reverse complement strand
AGTCAACCAAAATTTATTCAAGCTGGTCTGACATAAAGTCTGTTACAACCAAAAAGTAAAAACAGCTTAAACAGGGAGGGCGGCGCCCTCCCAAAGCTGCTTGTGGCGGCGCTTTCTGTATTGCCGCCGTGCAAAGAAAAAAATTAAGCAGAGCTTTCTGCGCAACAAATAAAGGTGATGAAATATGGTAAAAAAATCCGGCAAAATGCTTTCTGTGCTTTTGGCACTTATAGTGCTGCTTTCCTGCTTTTCGGCGGGAATCACCGCGTTTGGCAGCATATCATACCCGGTTGCCATTAATGAAACGAATTTTCCGGACGCCGTGTGGCGTTCAATAGTAAGCAGCAATTACGACACAGACGCAGACGGCTATTTAAGCGAAACAGAAGCGCTGGCGGTAACGCGCATTTCACCGCTTTCCGCGCTTAAAGAGGACGATGAAACCATTGCAGACCTTACCGGCATTGAATATTTCACTGCTCTTACCACGCTGCGGGCGGCAGACGTGGGGCTTGAAAGCATTGATATTTCTGCTCTTACTGCACTTACCACGCTTGACGTTCAGGGCAATTCGCTTACAGCGCTTGACGTGTCTGCCAGCAGCAGCCTAAAAGATTTAAACTGCCGCGGAAATACTGAACTTACAACGCTTGAGCTTTGCCCCACGTTGACTAAGCTGCAATGCGACGGCTGCGCCATAACCGCGCTTGACGTCAGCACCTGCACATCGCTGACTACGCTTTCGTGTTATGACAATGAACTTACTGAACTTGACCTGTCAAACAACACGGTGCTTACAAGCCTGAATTGTTCAATAAACCACATAACTTCGCTTGATTTAAGCAGCTGCACGCTGCTTGAGGGCAATATAACGTCAAGCCACATCGGCAGCCAAAGCGCGTCTGCCACGGCTTATCATGACTCTGAAATCGGCATTTATATTCCGCTTGAGCTTGACGATTATACAAAATTAACATCTTCAAACATTGAAAACCCCAATGAAAGCGAAGAAGATGGGGAAGAGGAAGAAGAGGAAGAAACCGTTTACACAGGCTATGACAGCACGCTTGGCGCTTTTGTTGTAACTGATTACGAACTGCTTTCACAGGGCATTGAATACACATATAACGTTTCGCTTACCGCAAGCGACGCTGATATGGACGTTTCTTTGACTATTACAAAAGATTTTTACAGGGTAAGATATTATACGTCTGCCGATGCCGAAGAGCCTATAAGCACACAATATGTAAATTACGGTGAAGACGCAGCCGCACCCGAACTGTCAGACACCGCAACATGTATCACATGGACGCCGGATTCAACAAATATAACCGAAGACACAGACATTTATCTTTACCAAAACAGCGCGCATTCTTTAAGTGTTTCGGATTTTGACTCTGAAAGCGGCACGGTGACATTTACCTGCGGTATTTGCGCCTTTAGCGAAGACGTAAGGTTTATTGACTATGTAAATAACGACAGCCCCGCTGTCAGCGAATATTATGAATTGCTTGACATAAATTCAGACGGCACTGTTGACGTGTCTGATTATTCAGAGCTCATTGACCTGTTCGGCGAATAAACGCGCCAAAATTCCTTATTTCTTTTTGAAATCAGAACAAAGGTGGCCAATCATGAAAAAGATAACTTATAATAAAAAAAGAATATTCGCCTTAATTATGTCTGCGTGCCTGCTGTTGTCGGCGCTGCCTTTCACTGCCATGGCAGCTGATTCGGTTGCTTATTTAGACGCCGGCGGCGAAACACAGTACTGCACTGATTATGAAATTATCGACTCGTCTTCCACCGCGCTTTCAGCCGGCTGGTATGTTTTAAATTCAAGCGTCGAAATTTCAAGCCTTGTTACCGTAACGGGCGACGTTTATATTATACTTGAAAACGGCTGCACGCTGACCTGCTCAGCGGGCGTCAATGTTGCAAGCGGTAACAGTCTTACCGTGTTCGCGCAGTCGACTGACCAGTATATTATGGGCGCCGTTAACGCCACAGGCACTTCCACGCAGGCAGGTATTGGCTCCGGCAGCAGGGAAAGCAGCGGCTCAATTACAATAAACGGCGGTAATATTACCGCAACCGGCGGCGGCACGAGCGCAACAAGCGGTTCTGCCGGAATCGGCACGGGCTCCGGCGGCACTATTTACCAGCTTTCAACAGGCGCTATCACAATAAACGGCGGCTATGTAAGCGCAACAGGCGGCAATGTCGGCGCCGGAATCGGCGGCGGCTATTACGGCAGCGGAACTGGCATTACAATAAACGGCGGCACGGTTGAAGCCACCGGCGGCACTTACGGCGCCGGAATCGGCGGCGGCAGCCATGGCAGCGGAACATATATAACAATTACAGGCGGCTCTGTTACCGCCACGGGCGGCAGCGCATCATTGATTACGCAGGCGGGCATTGGCAGCGGCTATTCGTCGTCAGGCGAAAGCGACATTTATGTTGCCCCAGATGGGGTTGTCTGCTCAATTGCTGTGCTGGTGGGCACGTCCGGCGCTACCGACTTGCTCAGCGGCGCGCCTTTTGCAAACGGCACAACGTCTGAAGATTTGGCAGACACGCTTGATGATTACCAATATTTTTACAGCTATGAAATAAACAGCCATTCCTATATTTACACGGCTGACAGCAATGTAATTACCGCTGTGTGCGAATATTGCGGCGATGAGCAGAGCGCGTCAATTACAGCAGAAAGCACAACATATAACGGCAAGGAACAGCAAACGGCCACAGTTACATATTCTGACAACTGGCCGGGCGGCGAGCTTGAGGTGCAATATAAAAACAATACCGCCGCAGGCACTGCCACTGCCGAAATAACCTGTAATGATTTAACAGCAAGCACAGAATTTACCATAAGCCAAAAGTCCGTTGCAGATTCCACTGTGTCAATTGCAAATATTGCCACACAGTGCTACACCGGCGCAGAGCTCACCCCGCAAATCACCGTTTCTGACAGTGAAACAGGCGAAAACCTGGCAGAAGGCACAGATTACAGCGTGCAATATTCAGACAACACAGAAATCGGCACTGCCACTGTAACAATTTCAGGCACCGGTAATTACACCGGCAGTGCGTCAACTTCATTTACTATAAGCAGCCATTCATATGCTTACACTGCAAGCGGCAACACAATTTACGAAACATGCACAAACTGCGGCATTTCAGCCACGGCCACTATTACCGCCCAAAACGCAACTTATGACGGAACTGAACACAAAACCGCCGCAGTCACTTATTCAGAGGGCTGGGCAGGCGGCAGCCTTGACATAGTATACACAGACAATGTCGAAGTCGGCACCGCCACTGCAACAATAAGCATAGGAAATGCAAGCGCAAGCGCCCAGTTTGAAATAGAGGTAGACGGAATTTATTACCTTGACTCTGCCGGCGAACGCCAGGTGTGCAGCGAATATAATGTAATTGACTCTGACTCCACAACACTCACGAGCGGGTGGTATGCCGTCACGTCAAGCGTTGACATTTCAAGCCTTGTCACCGTAACGGGCGATGTGCATCTTATTTTGTCAGACGGCTGCACATTAACCTGTTCGTCGGGCATTAATGTGTCGGACAGCTACAGCTTTACGATTTATGCGCAGTCAACCGGCGAGTCAACCATGGGTGTGCTTATAACCACCGGCTCTGGCCGCCAGGCGGGCATAGGCGGCGGGCAAAACAACGCAAACGGCACCATAGTTATAAACGGCGGCGAAATGCCGCAACAGGCAGCGTCACCATAAACGGCGGCACTGTAAACGCAACCGGCAGCGGCTCCGGCGCATATTTTGGCGCAGGCATAGGCAGCGGCAGCGGTTATGACATATATTATAACAGCAGCTATAGTGTGTCCGATTTTACAACAAAAGAAAGCATTACAATCAACGGCGGCACGGTTTATGCTACTGCAAAATCGGTTGCCGCGGCAATCGGCAGCGGCTATATGTACCAAAAATCGCCTGACATTACAATTACAGGTGGAAATATTACTGCTAAAACTGGCAGCGGCGGTGCGGGAATAGGCAGCGGCGCTTTGGTAAAAGACAATTCTAACACCATTTCAATAAGCGGCGGTTATATTTATATTACTGGAACGAAGTATTATATTGGTTCTGCTCTTCAATCCGTCGGCACACCCACCATTATCATAACAGGCGGCTGTATCGGTACGGGTGACACTGAAAGCGGCACTGCATATAATGTGTCTGTTCCTGACGGATATGTTGTAATTGCCAATACAGATGCAACCACGGCGGCAACATATCCATATATGGTTGTTAAAGCCAGCTATGAACTTACGCCTGACATGGCTTCTGTTGACTTTGGCAGTTCCTGTGTCGGCTATGAAAGCATTTCCGGCCAAGAGCTTGTGCTTACAAACACAGGCAATATGGCCCTTGGCAATCTCTCTGTCAGCTTTGAAAACAGCGCAGGTGCAGATTACTTTACTATTGACACGCAAGACACGGCAGCTTCTCTTGACGCGCTCGGCACAACTTCGTTTACTGTGACTCCCAACACCGGCCTTGCAGCTGGGTCTTACGCTGCAACGGTTAACATTACGGCAGACGAACTGTCAGAGCCGCTTTCAATTGCCGTTTCTTTTGAAGTGTTAGCCCACAGTTACAGCGCGCCCACTTTCACCTGGGCAGCTGACGGGCA
>JAJQIJ010000032.1:0-1733 GCA_021199275.1 Clostridiales bacterium | reverse complement strand
AAGACTGAAGCCACAGCTTCGTCAAACGGGGTCACCTCTTACACGGCAACAGTTACATTTATGGGTGAAACTTACACAGACACTAAAGATGTTGCTGACATTGCGCAGCTTTCCGAAAGCACAGGCACGTCTTCCAGCCCAGACACCGGCAGCACTGCAAACGTGTTAATATTTGCCGCCATCATGCTTTTTGCTTCGCCGGCTCTTGTTGTTACTGCGTTTAGCGGCAAAAAGGAAAAATACATCAAATAACTTCGGGGAATGCCCGCGCTTTTACAGGCGGCGGTGTCAGATTTTTAACCAGCGGTGAGTAAAATCTTCCGCCGGTGGGCGGCAGCGGCTGTCGCTTACGTTGAATAACGGGCAAGCACTTATAAAAAAACACCCTGCGGTTTTTATATGCCGCAGGGTGTTTTTTGAATATTAAGTTTAATTAGCTTTGCACACCGTTGTTAATCGGCATGCAACGATAGCGTCTAATTAAAAAGTTCAGGCTGCTGCCAATGGCTTATTTTTTATTTAAATCATTTAAATCATAAGGCGTTTTTTGATAAACAAAATAATTCAGCCAGTTTGAAAAAATCAGATTTGCCGCACTTTTCCAGTTCATATAAGGCTTTGCGGCAGGGTCGTCATTGGGGTAATAGTTTTCTGGCACATTTATGTTTATACCTTTTGCAATGTCTCTTCTATATTCCTTTTCAAGAGTTTCACGGTCATATTCACCGTGGCCTGTTATAAAAATATTTTTGCATTCCATGTCTGAAATCATGTGCACGCCCGCTATGTCGCTGTATGATATTATCTGTAAATCCTTTACCTTTGCAACGTCGCGTGTTCTTATTTCCAGCTCTCTTGAATGCGGAACATAAAAAGTGTCGTCAAGCCCGCGCATAAGCGGGTGAGATATGTCCAGGCTGTAATGCGGGTAAACGCCGAAAAGCTTGCTGTCTCTCTTGCATTTCGGTATTCCGTAATGGTAATACAGCGCGGCGAATGCACCCCAGCAAATATGCATGGTTGAATAAACATTTGTTTTAGTCCATTCAAAAATTCGGCAGATTTCACCCCAAAAGTCAACCTCTTCATATTCAAAATCAGCCAAGGGCGCGCCTGTTATAATCATTCCGTCATATTTGTTTTCGCAAATATCGTCAAATGTTTCATAAAATTTAAGCATATGCTCTTCAGACGTGTTTTTTGCTTTGTGCGTTGCCGTTTGCAGCAATTCAACATTTATTTGCAGCGGCGAATTAGATAAAAGCCTTAGCAGCTGCGTTTCCGTTTCTATTTTTGTGGGCATTAAATTAAGTATAATAATGTTTAAGGGTCTGATGTCTTGTGTGTCGGCCCTGTTTTTATTCATTACAAATACATTTTCAAGTTCCAGAGAATGCTTTGCAGGCAAATCGCCGTCTATCCTGATTGGCATAACATCATTCCTTTCAACATGTTTTTGAAAAAAATTCAGCGGTGCGCTTTAATTTGTGCGGCATGCAATTCGCTGAATATATCTTTAATGATTATAACAAAACGGCGCTTTAAATGCAACCTTTACTTTTAATAGGTAAAACTAATTTTCAAAATCAAAATTAAAAAAATATATTTTTTTAGAAAAAAAGTGTTGACAATAAAAATTCTACATGGTATTATTTAAAGGCACTCCTCGAAAGAGGCTGTGCACGGACCTTGAAAAATAAACAGTGACGAAAGAAAAGGAACCCGAAGAAATT
>JAJQIJ010000001.1:90472-212546 GCA_021199275.1 Clostridiales bacterium | reverse complement strand
CGCCGTTTTGCTCTGTGGTGGCTTTTGTGGTAAATTTTGCGCTGCCCCATGTGTGCGTGTGGGCAGAAGAAACAGAGCTTGTGGCTGCTGCGGTGATTGTGGTGGAAGCTGCTGAAGCGCTCGAACTTTTAGCGCTTGCAGTGCTGCTGACTGTGCTGCTTACAGCTAAAGAAGCCGCGCTGCTTACAGTGCTTTGTGTTTCTTCGTCAAGGCTTGCAGTACTTGCGGCGCTTGCCGTGGTGAGCACAGATGAAAGCGAGCTTGCAAGAGAAGCCGCAGCTGCGCTTTCGCCTGATGTTACGCTTACCGCCGTGCTTGCGCTGTAGCCGCCGTCTGCCGTTGTTACGGTGACTGTGGTTTCGCCCACTGACACAAAGGTTATAACACCGCTTGAGTCAACAGTGGCAACAGCTTCGTCTGCGCTTTCATAAATCACGTCAGTAATCTGTGCTGAAGTCAGTGTTGAGCTTTTTGACAAGGTGGCGCTGAGCGTATAGGTGCTGCCCACCGTGCCTGAAATTTCAGTTTCCGAAAGAGTTACCCCGGTTACCACGCCCGACGTACTGCGCGTAAATGAAACATATACGCTTTCGCTGAACTCGGCCCCGGTTTCGTCTGTGTAAGTAACGGTTATAACAGCCCACGAAGCCGAAGCGGAATTGCTTGTTACAAGACCGTCCTCAACAGTGATGTCGTCATTGCTTGACGTCCACTGAACGTCAGTGTAAGTAACTCCCTCAGGGTAAAGCGTGGTGTCAAGCTGGAATGACTTTCCGTTAAGAGAAATAGAGGACGAATAGCGCAAATAGCCGCTGTTGACTTCGGTGACGCTACTGTCGCTTGTGGTTATGTCAACGCCGGTAATGGCAACGGCATATTCCAGCCCTGCGTAAGCCGCAACCAGCGTTTCATACATAGAATCAACTTCACTTTGCTTTACATTTGTTTCGCCAAGCAGCGCGGCAGTGTCGCTGAGCGCCTGCTGCAAAACCGTGATGCTGGCAGAGGTGTAAATATGTTCCTCTTCAATTTCGTCAACAAATGCGCTGTATTCATTGTAAGCCGCGGCAAGAGATGTAAAGTCTGTGTTAAGCGTAAGCGCGCATTCCGCGGTGTAGCCGCCGTCTGCGGTTTCAACGGTAATGGTGCAGCTGCCGGTGTCAACCGGGGTTACAACGCCGCTTGAGTCAACTGTTGCAACGCTTTCGTCGCTCGAAGTCCAAGTCACGTCTGTTACGCTTGCATTGCTTGGCTCAATTGTTGCGGTAAGTGTAAAGCTGCCGTCTGTAACATTTTGTTCAACCGAAGTTTTGTCAAGCGAAACACCTGTAACGGCAGTTGAAGTTATAACCACGCGAATAGTTCTGCTGACAGTTCTGCCATAGCAGTCTGTAGCCGTGGCGGTAAGAGTCAGTTCGGCGCTTCGTGAAGCGGCGGTTGAATTTACTGTAATTGAAGTGCCGTCAATGGAATATTCGGCATAGCTTGAAGCCGAATCAACGCTCCATTCAAGAGATTCATAATTGTCTTCGCTGCCCTGTGAAAGCGCCGCGGTAAGAATTACCCTTGAATTGTAAACTGAACTGGACTGAGTCAGGGTATATGTGGTGGCGGAGTCGTCAACGTCCCCGGTTGTTTTTGAAGTCCATGTTACACCCAGTGTGTGATATTGTGTTTCATAGTCAAGCTCAATTGTGGCTTCAACAAATTCATTGCCTGAAAGCGCTTGAGCGGCGGCAACCAGCGCTGCTGTAATTTCGTCTATTTCGCTTTGAGTCAGACTGCTGTCTGTCAAAGCGGCAACCGCTGCGTCATAAGCTTCTTTAAACGCAGTGCCATATTCATATGTGTAATCTTGGTAATCAATGCTTTCATATTCGGCTATTGCCGCTGAAAGAGACGACCTGTCGCCGCCGGTGGAAACGGTGCATTCCGCACTGTAGCCGCCGTCATAAGTAACTACCCTTACGGTTGTTGAGCCGGTGCCCACAAATGTTACAACACCGCTTGAGTCAACCGTGGCTACGCTTTCATCGTCTGATTCCCAGTAAACGTCTTGAATATTGGCGGTGCACCAATAATAGCTGCCTATTGAATAGCCGGGCGAAATTTGATATTCCAGGGTGTAAGTGTCGCCCTCTTCGCCGGTGATTGATGTGTCTGTCAGCGTTATGGCTGTAACCGGCCTGTATGCAAACGACACCCAAACTTCATCGCTGTATGAATTTCCAAAGTGGTCGTAAACAGTGCAGGTTATCATGCCATAGCAATAGCTGTTTGAGCTGGGTGAGCAAACGCCAGAGCTCGAAACGGTTATGTCATCTGTTGAAGATTCCCACTCAACATAATCATAGCTTGCATTGTTTGGGTAAAGCCTTACATTAAGGTCAAGCTCTGCGTTGGTGTAGCTAACCCCTTCAGACAACAGCGACAAATCATATTGGTAAAAATCTGACGCAACGTCGCCGTCAAGATAAAGTTCAACTTTAGTTATATATGTATATTTGGTGAGCCCCTCGTAAGCAGCGGTCAGCGTTTCAATCATTTCGTCCACTTCCGCCTGGCTGGAAGCGGCTTCGTCAATCATAGTCTGGGCGTCTGTAAGAGCGCTTTGGAAAGCCTGCCATGTGTCAGGGTAATAGTTGGTTTCTTCAAGCGCAAGAGTCACATAAGTGTTTACAAGCACCTGAAGTTCGTCATAATTTGTTACAACGTTAACAGCGCAGTCGGCAGTGTAACCGCCGTCAACCGTGGTGGCGGTTATAACGCAGTCGCCGCCGGCAACAAATGTAACAACGCCGCTTGAGTCAACCGTGGCAATGCTTTCATCGCTTGAAGACCAAACAACGTCAGAAACACTTGCGGCGCCTATGCCCAATGTGCCTGTTGGTGAAACGGTTGCGCTGAGAGTCTGCGTTTCACCCACCTTGCCGCCGGTTATTGAATCCGGGCTGACGGACACGCCGGTTGCCGCAGTTTTAACAAATGCAATTGTAACGCTGTCTGTGTATTCGTTGCCCATATAGTCAACAGCAGTCACTGAAATTACAGAATAGCACGCGCTGTTTGACGCGGGTGAGCACACGCCGGCGCTTGTAACCGTGACATCGCTGCTGCTTGAAGTCCATTTTAAGCTGCTGTACATGCAGTTTTGCGGGTTGAGCCTGTAGCCCAAATCATAGCTTGTCTTTTTATAGCTTGTGGTTGTAACGTCAACGCTGATATAGTCGCCGGCAACATTGCCGTCTTCGTCAAGCACATAAATGCCGCTCAGCGAAATGAAACCACCCAGCTTATAGAAAATATAAAGCAAATTTTGCGCCCATGTGTCAACCGTTGCCTGCGAAGGCAGCGAAACGTCTTCAAGCAGGTAATATGCATAGTCAAGGTAACGCATATATGTCTGGTAATCTGTTGTGTTGGTGCTTGTCCTTACTATTACGGTTTTTTCGCACAAATCAACTATTGATTGCAGCACGCTCTTGTCAGGGTATACGGTAACCTGAACAGAGTCAAGTATATACCCGTCAGTCGAAACGCAGTAAAGAGTTGCAACGCCCACATCTTCGCCGTATATAATGGCGTTGCCGTCGTCGTCAACGTCTTGAACGCTTAAAACATCTTCGTCGCTCGAATACCAGTTTGCACCATAGCAGGCGTAAGCAGTGCCTGTCCACGAGCCGCTGAAGGTCATTGTGTGGGTCATGTCAAGCGTGGTATAAATGGTAAGCGAAGTGTCGCCGCCGTCAATTGTATTGCCCGTGGCGCTGTTGCGTGTAACGGTTACGGTTAAAATATCGCTTTTTACTTCGCCGTCTTCAGACATGCAGTAAACATTTACGCTGCCCGCAGTTTCCGCGCCGGCAGACATTCTGACTTCGACTGTGCCCGCTTCGTCGTCCTGATTTGTCAAATAGAAATTATCTGCCCCGGCGCCGTCAAGATACCAAACAAGGTTTTTGTTTGTAGCGTCGTCTGGGTTAATAGTGGCGCTTACCGTGCAGCCGTTTGAATAATATGCAATACCCACAGGAATTGTAACGGTTGCATAGTGGTGGGTGACGCCCTCTATTTCAACGTCCTGGCTGCTAAGCGACAACGAACTTGTCAGCGCCGTGCTGCTTACAAGGCCTGTTGCTTCAAGTGAAATACTGTTTACAGGCTGGCCGTTTTCAATGTCAATGGTGGCTATGGCTTCTGAAATGGTGTAAAAGTTGCTGCTTGTAAGATTATAGCCGGTAACTGCCCTGCACGCAATTGTGCAGGTGCCGCCGGCAAGCGCGGTGTACACACCGTCAGTCGTTATTGAGCCAATGCCGTCTGTGGCGGCGCCGCTGACGGTAACGGTGCTGCCGTCTTCACCCTCTTCTTCAGCGTCGTCTGTTGCCCAGACATATTCATAATCATCTTCGTCGCTGCCTGACGTGACAACGCCCCAGTATATATAAAGATTGCTTGACGTCGACACGCGAGACGGGTAAATATTTGCGCTTAAGGTCTGGCTGTCGCCAATGTTCGGGTTTTCATTTTCGGCAGTTATGCCCACGTCTGAAAGATATTTCCCCGTTTTGCCTGTTACGGTTATGGTGACTGTTTTTGAAACATTGTTGGCAGCAGAGGTGGCTGTGATTTCCACTGTCTGAGACGAAAGCGAGCCCAGTGAGCCGCCCGCGTCACGCCCTGTCACAATGCCTGTTTCCGGGTCAACATAAGCTATTGATTCGTCGCTCGAAGACCATGTTATGTCGCTTGTGTCGGCAGCGTCCGGCTCTGTGTCCGTGATTTCCAGCTGAATTTGAGACCCTTCCTGCACAGATGTGGCGCCGCTTATGTTGAAATCTGTAAGCGGAACGCCCTCTATAACGGTAAATGTAATGGAATCATTGGTGGTGGAATAATAAATAAGGTTTGCAATTATTTCAACCGCTGTGGCTGTAATCTGCACCGGGTCGGCCGAATCTGTTGCAACATCGTAAACCACAAAGCATGCGTCAATTATGCCGGCAAGAACAGTTCGGTTAATGTCAAGCCCCATGTAATCAATTAAAACGCCCGCTATAGTGTCTGAATCAATGGTGCCCGTGTTTTCAAGAGTATATAAATAGTTTACATATTTTAAAATATTTTCTATAAAGCCCTCTGTGTCAGGCGACACAACTATTGTAACCGTGCCGGTGTTTTTAAACGTTACAAGGCCGCTGTCGTTTACCGTGGCGACTGTTTTGCCCGTTGTTAATATAGATGAATTTTTAACCGTGTAAACAACACCCATGTTAAGCCTTACCGGGGTTGTAACGGCGGTGAGCTGCACTGTGGAATCAACCGCAACAGTGGTGGGCAAAGACGATTTGTTTGTTATATGCGTGCCGTTTGGAATTAAATCTGCATACCACTCTTCGCTTTTCTGCACGCAAACCGCAAAGCTGTCGCTTGCAAGCGCTGTGCCGTCTGAATCATAAACCGTAACGGTAATGGTTGTGTTGATTTTATTTAAATATTCTTCCAGCGATTCAATAAGGCTGTCTGAATATGAGCTGTAAGAAGAGTCTGAACTGAAAAGAGTTTCCAAAATGGCAACTATTTCGTCTGTGTCCATGGTGTCAAGGTCAACATAATCATTGAAAAAAACAGATTCAAGCGCGGAATAGAGCACAGAGCCAACAAGCGGAATAGAAGCAACTTCATTGTCAAGCCACAGCCTTACAGCCGCGCCCTTTGACGAGTCGAAAGCCCTGACTAAGCCGTCTTCGGTTACGTCGCACACAGTGGGGGTGTCGCTTGACCATTCAACCCAGCCGTTGTCAGGCACGGTGCAGTCAACAAGATTATAAATAAACTGCTTCTTTTCCCCTTCAGTCATGTATTCTATGAAATCGTTTCCGTCGTCGTCTGTGTCAGGCACAAGGGTGCCGTCTTCATAGAAAATCTGAATTTCCCAAACGCCTATAACACCGTCGTCTGCATAGGCTGAAAAGGCAGGAAAAAAGCAGGCCGCTAAAATCGCCGCGCCCAATAAGACGCTGAGCATTTTTTTAACAGCCTGCCTCGCAAATGAGTTATTCATAATTATGCCCCCAAAATTTCTTATTTGATGTGAAAATTTAAAGGATTTCGCAAGGTTTGTTTGTAAAATATTAATATGCTATTAATATATTTTTAAAATTTTACATACTTTAACTAATTATACAATACAACAGGTTTCGACACAATATGCAAATTATACAATTTTTCGACATAAACTTGTGCAAATTTGCAGTTAAAATAAAAGGCGCAAAATTACATCAATTTTACGTTCTTTTTTTCTGAAATTGGCATTAAAATAATGACAACGCATAAAAATATGCCTGCCATTAAATATGGCAGGCATCAGCGCAGGCGCCCCACGGCAGGGTTTAAAACAAGGGGCTTGCACCGTACTAATTTCTTTTGAGTTTAAAACAAAAAAACGCCGAGGGCTACAACAGCATTCGGCGCATTTTTTGAAGTATTGCTTTTTCCTTTCTTGAAACCTGCACCTGTGAAATTCCAAGCACTGCGGCGGTTTCCGCCTGGGTTTTTCCTTTATAATATCTTTCTGTTATAAGAACTTTTTCATTATTGTCAAGGCTTTCCATTATTTGAGAAACTGAAATTCTGTCAAACATTTCGTCTGTGTCGTCATAAGGAATTTCAAGTTCCTTTGAATCCTCTTCATAAAATTCGCTAAGCGAAAGCAGCGGGTTTATAACGTTTAAAATCTGGGCTGTTTCAAAGCTGTCGCAGCCAAGCATGTCTGCCAGTTCGCCAACGGTGGGCTCGCGCTGCTCTTTTTTCATAAAAAGCTCGCCCAAGCGTTTTGCTCTGGCTGACTTTTCCTGCAGGCTGCGCGAAACTTTCATTTGTCCGTTGTCGCGAAAAAGACGTTTTATTTCGCCCATTATCACCGGCACCGCATAGGTTGAAAAGCAAAAACCGCGCGACTCGTCAAAATTGTCAACCGCTTTAATCAGCCCCACGCAGCCTGACTGAAACAAGTCGTCATAATCATATCCCCTGCCCTTAAACCGCGCCGCTATTGAATGAACAAGCGCTATGTTTTGTTCAATCATTTCATTTCTTTTTTCTTTTACCATTTGGCCTTGCCTTCGATTTTTTTAATAAGCGTTACGCTTGTCCCCTTGCCGTAATTAGAACGCACCGAAATTTTGTCGCAAAAATTCTGCATTACGGTAAAGCCAAGACCCGCCCTGTCTCCTTCGCCGGTGGTAAAAAGCGGGGTCATGGCCTCTTTTATGTCCGCAATGCCGGCGCCCCTGTCGCGCACGGTAATTTTTACGGTTTCGCCGTCTATTTTTCCGGTTATGTAAATTTTTCCGAATTTTTCTTTGTAGCCGTGCACAATGCAGTTTGTCACGGCTTCGGAAACAGCCGTTTTCAAGTCAGACAGCTCTTCAAGCGTGGGGTCAAGCGGAGTTACAAATGCCGACACAACAACGCGCGCAAAGCCCTCGTTAATGCTTTTGCTGTCAACAGTCAGTCTGAATTCATTGTCATTCCTCATAATTTTTTTCCTTTCTTTCATTAATGGCGGCAATGCGGGAAAGACCGGCAAGTTCCATAATTTTTTTTGTTTGCGGCGTGACGTTTCGGATTTCAAGCTGACCTTTATAATTTTGTATCAGCCTGTATCTGCCCATAACAAGGCCTATGCCGCTTGAGTCCATAAAAGAAATATTTTTAAAGTCAAGAATTAAATATTTCGGTTTTTTATAGCTGATTGCCGAATCTATTTTCAGCCTTATTTCCGCCGCCGAATGGTGGTCTAATTCACCTATAAGATATGCAATCATCAAATCGCCGCTTGATTCAATTGTTACGTTCATAACCTAAAATCATTACCTTTCTTTTTATCATTCGCAGCACCGGGCTGTGCTAAGCGTTCAATAAGGGTTTGCCCGTTATTCAACGTGGCAAGAGGTGCCGCTGCCGCCACCGGCGGGAAATTGCAATAGCCGCTGCTTAGAAAGCTAATGGCGAAGCTTTACCGCTTGCCCCAAGCTGCAACGGCTCAAAAAGCACATAAAAATACCGCTGTGCAAAATAATAGCACAGCGGTTATAAATATTTTATCAAATGCAGTCGGATATAAAAATTTATTTTTAATAAGCCTTGAAAAACTTTAAATTTGCCGAGCCCATGCCCCGACTGCCCGCGGTGAAGCATTGCTGAGCACTTATTAAAAAGTTTAAAGCGCCGCAAATAGGGCGGTGGCATTTCAGCCTGATTTATTTTGATTCGGCACAGGCTTTAATAAGTTCATTTCGCAGCTCGCGCGCAAGATAAAACGAGCCGCAAAGCAGCACAAAACCGCCGCCGCTCATAGCGCAGCGAAGCGCAGCGCCGGGGCTTTCACAGGCAGCTGCACAGCTGCAATATTTTTCTGCAATTTTGCAAAGCTCAACAGCGCCCATTGCCCGCGGGTTAGCGGCGCTGCAGGTGAAAATTTTTTTGCAAAACGGGGCTATTATTTTTATGTATTCGTCAGCTTTTTTGTCTTTCATCATTGAAATTACCGCCGACTCTGCACTGATTTGGTGCTGCTGCAAATATTGCCGAAGAGCCATGGCGGCAGATATATTGTGCGACCCGTCAAGCAGAACATTTTCGCCTATTTTTTCAAGCCGCGCGGGAAGCTGCGGCAGCTCAACTTCAATGTCAAGCCCCATGGCATTTAGGCACAGCCGCGCCGTTTCACGGTTATTTTCGGCAAAGGAGCCCATGTCCGGCACCTTAATAAGGCGGGTGTTGTTTTCTTTGCAAACTTTTTCAAACACACTGCCGGCGCTGCCGTTTGGGTAAAGCACCGCAACGCTGTTTTGCTTTATTATGCCGGCCTTATTTTCGGCAATTTCAAACACGCTGTCACCCAGAAAGTCAGTGTGGTCTTGCGAAATTTCCGTTATGACTGACACAAGCGGCGAGGCTATAACATTTGTTGCGTCAAGCCTGCCGCCCATGCCGCATTCAATAACGGCAAAGTCTGCTTTTTGCTCAAAAAAATATTCAAAAGCCGCCACAGTCAGCGTTTCAAATTCAGTAAGTTCAGGAAATGCCGTGTTTATGCTGTTAAAAAGCCGTGTAAGATTTTCTTTTGAAATGAAAACGCCGTTTATCTGAATTTGTTCCCTGTAATCAATAACCCATGGCGAAGTGAATAGCCCCGTGCGAAAGCCGCCGCCTGCAAGAGACGCCGCAATTGCCGCTGCAACGCTGCCCTTTCCGTTTGTGCCGGCTATGTGCACACATTTTATTTTATTTTGCGGCTCGCCAAGCATGGTGAGCGCCCGCTTTATTCTGCCGGTGCCGGGCTTTATGCCGCTTTTTTCTTTATCTTTTATTAAAGACAGAGTTTCATTATAATTCATATTAACTGATTATTCGCTGAGTTCTGCAAGGGCCGCTTTTAGGTTTCTTATTTTTTCAGCAAGCTTTTTAGCTTCTGCGCGGTTTTTTTGAACAACGGCTTCGGGCGCTTTATTTACAAAGCTTTCATTACCAAGCTTTTTTTCAATGAATTCAAGCTTGTCGCCGGCCGCGGCGATTTCCTTGCCAAGGCGCTGCCTTTCAGCGGCAAAGTCAACAAGCTGAGACATTGGTATATATATTTTTGCGTCATTGGTTATAATGGCGACTGAATTTTGCGGTGCGTCAGCTGTTTTTTTAACAATAACTTCGTTTGCCATGGCAAGCTTTTTAATTATTGAAATGCAGCTTTCAAAGGTGTCTGTAAAATCTGTTTCAATTAAAATATTTGCCTTACGCGACGGTTTAATGTTCATTTCATTTCTGCGGTTTCTTACAGCGCGCACAGCGGCAATAACCCTTTCAAATTCCTGAGCTTCGGCGGCGAAGTCAAGCTTTTCGTCATATGAAACCCAGCTTGATATGCATATTGATTCGCATTCGTGCGGCAGTGCTTGATATATGGCTTCCGTAATAAACGGCATAAACGGGTGCAGCAGCTTAATTATGCCGGTTAAAACATAAACCAGAATATTTTTTGCTTCGTCTGCCATGTCTGCGTTTTGCATTCTTATTTTGGAAATTTCAACATACCAGTCGCAGAAAACAGACCACGGGAAATCGTAAAGCTTTGAAATGGCTATGCCGAGCTCAAATTTTTCAATATTTTCGGTTACTTCACCGGCAACCGCGTTTAGGCGCGTTATAATCCATTTGTCTTCAAGGCGCATATTCTGGGGCAGAGCCGTGTATTCAAAGCCGTCTTCCAGATTCATAAGCACAAAGCGCGCCGCATTCCACAGCTTATTTGCAAAGCCGGCAGAGGCTTTAACCTTTTCGTCTGAAAAGCGCATGTCATTGCCGGGCGAATTACCGTTTGCCAGCGTAAAGCGCAGTGCATCTGCACCGTATTCGGCAATTACATCAAGCGGGTCAATGCCGTTGCCCAGTGATTTGCTCATTTTTCTGCCCTGGGAATCACGTACTATTCCGTGAATGAAAACTGTGTCAAACGGCACCGTGCCGGTGTGTTCAATTGCTGAAAAAATCATTCTGGCAACCCAGAAAAATATTATGTCATAGCCCGTAACAAGCGTGTTTGTGGGGTAAAAATATTCGTATTCCGGCGTTTTTTTCGGGTAGCCCAATGTGGAAAAAGGCCAAAGTGCAGAAGAAAACCATGTGTCCAGCGTGTCTTCGTCCTGCCTGATATTCGTGCTGCCACAATGGCTGCATTTTGTTACTTTGCCTTTCTGTACGGTGATTTCACCGCAGTCTGCACAGTAATATGCTGGAATTCTGTGCCCCCACCAGAGCTGGCGTGAAATGCACCAGTCTTTAATATTTTCCATCCAGTGGTAATATGTTTTTGCAAAACGTTCCGGCACAAATTTAACCCTGCCGTCTTTAACCGCCTTTACGGCAGGTTCTGCAAGCGGCTGCATTTTTACAAACCACTGGTTTGAAAGCCGCGGCTCAATTGTTGTGTGGCAGCGGTAACAGGTGCCCACATTATGGCTGTAATCTTCTGTTTTTATAAGAGCGCCTTCGGCTTCTAAATCTTTGACTATTTCATTTCTGCATTCATATCTGTCCATGCCGGAATATTTGCCCCAGCCCGGCGCAATATGCCCGTCGTCAGTCATAACGTCAATAATTTCAAGAGAGTGGCGCAGCCCGACTTCATAGTCGTTAGGGTCATGCGCAGGCGTAATTTTAACAGCCCCCGTGCCGAATTCAACGTCAACATATTCGTCTGCAATAAGTTCAATTTCCCTGTGAACTATGGGTAAAATAAGTTTTTTGCCTATTAAGTCCTTATACCTTTCATCATTGGGGTTAACCGCAACAGCCGTGTCGCCCAGCAGTGTTTCGGGGCGCGTGGTGGCAAGTTCAATATAGCCGCTGCCATCTGCAAACGGATATTTTAAATGCCAAAAATGGCCTGCAATGTCTTCATATTCAACCTCTGCGTCTGAAATGGTTGTAATGCAATGCGGGCACCAGTTAACCATGCGCCGCCCTTTGTAAATAAGGCCCTTATTATAAAGATTTACGAACACTTCGCCCACTGCGTCTGAACAGCCTTCGTCAAGCGTAAAGCGCTCCCGTGCCCAGTCGCACGAAGAGCCGATTTTTTTAAGCTGCCCTATAATGCGCTCAGAATATTCGTCTTTCCACGCCCATGCACGGCGCAGAAATTCGTCTCTGCCGATTTCTTCTTTTGAAAGGCCCTCTGCCCTGAGCGCCTCAACCAATTTTGCCTCTGTGGCAATTGACGCATGGTCTGTGCCGGGCAGCCACAGGGTTTCATAGCCCTGCATTCTTTTAAAACGAATTATAATGTCCTGCAGGGTGTTGTCAAGCGCATGCCCCATGTGCAGCTTGCCTGTTATGTTGGGCGGCGGAATAACTATTGTGTAAGGCTTTTTTTCTGGGTTGACTTCGGCATGGAAATAATTGTTTTTACACCAAAAATCATAAATCGGCGCTTCAATAGCGCCCGGGTCATAGCTTTTTTCAAGTTCTTTTGACATATTACGACTCCTTAACTAAATTAAATAACGGCTCTCGCTCAATTAACCGCGGCATGCGCCCGACTAAGATTTGTGCTTTGAAAGCGCGCATTTTTCAATGTGGTTTAAAGCGGCTCTTAAAAGAAAAAAGCCCCCGCCCCAATGAGGCGAAAGCATAGTTCCGTGGTACCACTCAAATTGCGCAAAAGCGCCGCTTAAATCCTTAACGCGGAAAACGTGCCGAGCTACTTGGTTTCACACAGCAGGCTCCAAAGCTACCTTCACCCGCTTGACTTTAAGCCTTTCACCAACCGGCTTATCTCTGAACTGCCGCCGTTTTACAATATAAAACATCAATATTTAACGGGCGGCATAAAGTTCCTGACGGGCTAATCCTCTTTTTCACAGCCTTTAATTATTTCAAAAAACGGCTACGCCAAACGGCGTAAAACCTTAATGAACATATTATCATATAAAAAAATTATTGTCAAGGAAAAAGTCAGCTGTGCCGTTTTAAAGCAGCGCGCCCCACCCGGCGTAAGATTGTGACAGCCGCTGATTAAAAAGAAAAGTGCCGGCTGTATGGCCGGGCATTTCACAAGACTAAGTTATTGAAAACGGAAAACTGCCCTTGATTTTTCAAGGGCAGCTCTGCTTTTTTATTTAATTTTACGGGTATGCGCTATGCTGCACAGTACATTGGACTTACCTCTCGTTAATTATTCTTTCTGATATACATATCCTTTGAGCATATGTACCACCTCATATAAACTATACTGATAGGATAATTAATATTCTTTACCTCTTTAGGTAAAACGGCATTTTGTATCTGCCCGTAAGTCTTTTTCTTTCAAACTATTTACCTGCCGGCGGTTTGATTTTTCTTTATCATTTACTTTGCCCGCCGCTGCATATTGTTTTTAATTAGCAGTCATCTGTCGGCACTTTATTTAACCTTTACCGCCCCGCAGGCTTTAGTCTGAATCTCTGAAATATCCATTGGACAAAGCCTCCTTTACGTAAATTGAACTGTGAGATTTGAGCAACTCTTCAATTTCTTTTTGCTATCTCTTATGTTCAATCACATAATAGCATTTAATTTGTGATTTGTCAATAGTTTTTTTCAACATTTTTTATATTTTTTGTGCGTTTTGTCGTTTTTACTAAATTTAAACCGCAAAATTGTGCATTTTTGACAAAGTGCAGAGATAGTTACCATGTAATTTTTTTGAGCCATATATTTCTATTGACTAAACGGTGAAAGAATATTATAATATTAAATAAGAAGCCACCTGTCAATGCCGGCTTGGCGCATGGCGTAAACAGCTGCATTGGTGGCACAAATAATATTTACAAACTGGCCGGAGGCGAAAGCTATGGAAAGCGAAAAAGAATTTTATGAGCCTGACATTTTGTCAGTAACAGACGAAGACGGAAAAGAAATTTTATTTGAACTGCTTGAAAGATATGAAACCGAAAACGACACATATGTGGCAATCACCGAATTTCATGACGAAGCAGAGGAAATCGTTGACGGGGCATATGAAGTAATAATATTAAAGGTTGTTGAAGACGGCGACAACGAATATCTTGCCGAAATTGAAGACGAGCAGGAATATGAACAGGTGTCAGACATACTTATGGCAATGGTGGAAAAAAAGTTTGACGTTGAATATTTTGAAGAGGACTGACAAACAGTGCAGCCCAGAGCGCTAAGCAGTCTGCGCATCTCGGCAACCCGCAGTAAATAACCCAACACTATTTATTATAAGATTCACTCTCGCTTTATGGGATGCAGACCTCCCGCCCCACGGCGGACGAAGGGAGCGCGAAGTACGGCGGAAAATCATCACTGTTTTTTAAGCAGGTTACATCAACTGCGGGCGGATGTGCGGATAAAAAAGCAAAAGGAAAAGGCATGTGCTAAAAACGGCGCAGGCCTTTTTCATTTGCCTTGCCGGCGCTTTTGCCATGTTAAAAGCCGGAAAACGCCGGCTTTTAAAGACTTGCCTTTTTCTAATTAAAAGCCGCTTTTTGCGCTGCTGGCGACTGCGTTTCAGCGCCCCCCCTTGCCCGCACGCACAAAACCCCGCCGTGCTAAAAGCCCGGCGGGGTTACGCTTTGTTTTTTAGGGGTATTATTCGCCTTTCATTTCAACAAGCTGCTGCTTGCCTTCAAAAGAAGCTTTTGAAAGGGCAATTGAATCAAAAATTGCCTTTTCAATGTCGTCAGGCGTGCAGCCGAGTTCCTTGCAGTCGTCAGTGGGAATAAACAGGTTCATACCCATAATGTCTGCAAGGCCAACCGGGTCAATACCGGAATCAACATTGCGCTTTGCATAGTCTTTTCTCATTACAAGGCCGAAAGCCTGGAAAGTCCACTTTGGCACGTCAACAATCTTTCTGTCTTCAATGCCGTCCATAGCCCTGTAAACGATTTTAAGAAACTGCCGCCATGTGAAATTATAGCATGAAATGCCGTATGCGCGGAATTTACCCTCGCCTTTTTCGGCAGCGGCAAACGTCTGTTCAGCAGCGCCAACCATGGCTTCGCCAACCTGGCGAACAGTAAGCATGGCGGTGCCGCCCGCCGGGTACATTGTAAACGGCATTTTTTCAAACCTTTGCAGCTGTTCAATAAGAATAACCCAAACCGGTTTTCTGCCCGGCTGTGTGCCAAATATGTAAGGCAGTTCCAAAACGGCAACGCCGAAATCTTTGTCAGCATATTTTTCGCAAACGTTTTCCTGCTCAATGCGGCTTTTGATATATGGGTGTTTATCGCAAAGCTTCATGTCAGGGCGTTCCTTGGCAAGCCATGCGAAATAAGAGCCGCAGACAACCGCCGACTTAATGCCCGCAGCCTTTGCAAGCGGAAGATACCTTTCAAGCGGGGCAATGTTGTATTTATAATAAGCGTCATAAACAGGCGCCGGGAATTCAACCCTTTCGTCAACGCCCGTTGCGAAAACAAACACGTCAAAGCCCTGCATGAGTTCCTTGACTTCGTCGTCTGAAAGCTTGTTGGCGTCTTGGAAAACAATTTCCATTTCCTTGGGCAGCGGCGCGCCTTCCGGCAGCGGCGGCAGAGCAAGTGTTTTGATTTCATTTCCCCTGTCAACAAAAATCTGAGCAGCAGCAGAGCCCAAAAGGCCTGTGCCGCCAATCATAAGTACTTTCATAATTTTACCTCCTAAACAAAATGTGATTTTTTTATAGCCGATTAAATTATAACATTAAAATAATGTATAGTCAACCGAAAAAGGCAAAAAAGAGCCGCCGCCGGCAGGAAAAGCGGGCAAAACATTTTACCGGCGAAATGCCTGATTGGCTTTTTGCCTTGCCGCTGAAAATCAAATTAACCGGGCTAATTAATTTCAGCGGGGGCCTTTACCCCCGCCGAAAATCAAACCCTATTTACTTTAATTAATGCCGGCTTAAACCGGGTGCACCTTAGTTTCAATGTCAAGGTGTTTTGAGTCAAGCGAATATTTTTTGTCGCGCCTTTTTTCAAAAAATTTGATTGCAACCTGGTCAAACTGGGCATATGACAAAACGTCTTCTTCCTTTTCGTAAAATTCTGCAATTTCACCCTTGAATTTGTCAAGCTCAGGTGCAAGCAGGTCAGCCGGGCGGCAGTCGATAATGTCGTCGCTGCCGACTATTTTCTTTTGGAATTCAGGGTCAATCGGGCATGGAGTTCTGCCATATTTGCCGGCAACCATATCTTTAAATTCCTTGGTTACCATTTTATACCTTTCACCCATTATAATGTTGAAAACGGCCTGGGTGCCCACGATTTGCGATGTGGGCGTTACAAGCGGCGGGTAACCGCTGTCTTCACGCACACGCGGAACTTCGGCAAGCACCTCTTCAAGCTTGTCTGCCTTGCCGGCTTGCTTGAGCTGGTTTAACAGGTTGGAAAGCATGCCGCCCGGGACCTGGTAAATAAGCGTGTTTGCGTCAACGCTTAACATTTTTGGGTTTAAAAGCCCCTCTTCAAGATACTTTTCACGCAGCACACTGAAAAAGTCGCGTATTTCGGCAAGGGCCTTTAAGTCAAGCCCGGTGTCATATTCTGTGCTCTGAAGCGCTGCCACCATAGATTCGGTGGCGGGGTGAGACGTGCCCAATGCAAGCGGGCTCATTGCCGTGTCAATGCAGTCAACCCCGGCTTCAATGCCTTTCAGGTGCACCATGGAAGCAAGCCCTGACGTATAATGAGAATGCAGCTGAATCGGCACTGACACCGTGTTTTTCAGCGCCTTTACCAAGTCATAAGTTCCGTAAGGGGTAAGGAGCCCGGCCATGTCTTTTATGCAAATTGAATCTGCGCCGGCATTTTCCAGCTGCTTTGCATAGTCGCAATAATATTTAATGTCAAAAACAGGGCCAGTTGTATATGAAATGGCAGCCTGCACGTGCCCGCCGTATTTTTTTGCGGAATTTATTGATGTTTCAAGATTTCTTACGTCGTTGAGCGCGTCAAAAATTCTTAAAATATCAATGCCGTTGTCAATGCTTTTTTTAACAAAATAGTCAACAACATCGTCTGCATAATGGCGGTAACCCAGCATGTTTTGCCCCCTGAAAAGCATTTGCAGCTTTGTGTTGGGGCATTTTTTTCTTATTAACCTGAGGCGTTCCCACGGGTCTTCGTCTAAAAAGCGCAGGCATGAATCGAATGTTGCGCCGCCCCAGCATTCCAGCGAATAAAAGCCGATTTTGTCCATTTTTTCAAGAATGTCGGCAAATTCACCGGTTTTCATTCTTGTGGCAATCAAAGACTGGTGAGCGTCGCGCAACACAGTTTCGGTAATTTTAATCATTTGCAGCACCTCAATTCAAGGTCATGACAACCTGGGCAGCTTCAACACTGTCGCCCTTATTGACGTTAATGGAAGCCACTGTGCCGGATTCGGGCGCCACAAGGTCATTTTCCATTTTCATGGCTTCAAGAATGCAAACAACGTCCCCTTTATTTACAGCGGCGCCCACAGAAACCTTTATGTCAAGTATTGTGCCGGGCATGGGGGCTTCAATTTTCACGCCGCCGGAAGGCTCTGCAACAGGCGCCGGTGCCGGGGCTGCCGGGGCTGCCGCCGGGGCGGCAGGTGCAGCAGGGGCCGCGCTCTGTGCGGCAGAGCCGTTTTCTTCAACCGTAACGTCATATGCTGTGCCGTTTACTGTGATTGTGTATTTTTTCATTGCTTTATCCTCCAACTAAAATATTAAAACAACAAGTTATTTAACCGCATGCTTTCTTGCAATTGTGGTTTCGCGCTTGCCGGCAAGTGCGTCAAGTGCCGAAATAAGAGCAGCCCTTGTTTCGCCCGGTGCAAACACACTGTCAACCGCGCCGGCTTCGGCAGCTTTTACAGCGCCCGCCCCGGCGGCATATTCGCTTTCAAGCAGCTTTCTGTCTTCGCCGTTGGCAAGCCTGTCGTTATATAAAAACGCGACTGCCGAACTTATTTCAAGGGCTGACAAAACTGCATTTTCCCACGCAAAAACAAAGTCCGCGCCGGAATTTTTAGCGCCGAGCAGCACATAAGGCGCGCCGATTGCCGACTTTGTAATAACCGAAATTTTGGCTGCCGTTGCGCTTTTATAAGTCGAAACCAGCTTTGTCATTGCAACAAGCACTGCGTTTTCATTTTCTTTTTCAAGCGAATCTATGTCAATAAACATTATTATGGGAATGTTATATGCGTCGCACAGCTTGATAAAGGCTTCCGACTTGTATGCAGATTTGGGGCTGAGCGCGCCCCCGTCAAACGCAACGAAACCGACTGTGGAACCTGCCATTGTGGCAAATGCGGTTACAACGCCCGGCGCCCATGCGGATTTTATTTCAATAACACTGCCCGCGTCAGCAACGGCGCATATGGCGTCAAGCGCGCCGGCAGATGAATTTAAAGCCGTTTCGCTTTCTGCGAAATCAAACAGCGGCGTTTCAGCCAAATTGTTGGGCGGCAAAAGAGAAATCAATTCCCTTACAGACTGTGCAGCACTTGCAAAATCGCTTGCAAGAATGTCTGCCGTGCCGGCTTCGTGGCAGTCTTTCGCAGTAAGTGAGCTCGGTGTCGTAATATAAAAATCTGAATTTTCAACCTGAATTACAATGTCTGACATGTTGGCAACAACAGCGCTTGTGCCAAGGCATGCGCCCGCTATAACAGCAATTTGCAGCACCACGCCGGAAACCGAAGCTGAAGCTTTTACAATGTCGCTGTATTCGCCCAGCACATCAATGCCCTCTTTAAGGCTGACGCCGTTTGAGTCATAAATACCCACAACCGGGCAGCCGGTTTTTGCAGCAAGGTCATAAATTTTTTTGATTTTTTTACACTGCGCTGCGGTAACTGCGCCGCCGTTAACATTAATATCTTGCGAAAACGCATAAGCAGGCGCGCCGCCGACGCTGCCAAAGCCGGCAATTACGCCGCTTTCCCCGCCCGGCGACTTTGCAAGGGCGTCTATTTCACTGAACACGCCGTCGTCAAACAGCTGTGCCATTCTTTGCCTTGCAGCAATTTCATTTTCGTTTGAAATACTCATTGCTTGTCCTCCGTTAAAAGAGCCCCCGCACCGAGCGAAAATTGCCGCGCGGCACAAAAGCATAATAGATAATTGTGACTTGCTGAATCAGCAGGTAAATTCAGCCATTGAGTGTATTTTAACATTTAGTTGAAATAATTACAATGCCTAAATTTATATTTTTTAATTATTTTATGCCGGAAAGCATTTCGCCCGCGCACATAGCTGAAACACGCCTCTTGCCTCAATGGGTCCGGCTCGTCTTCGGCGCGCCAAAAGCCGGGGTGGCAAGTTTACCCCTGCGCGGCGTAACGTTTCTTGCCTAAGTTATTATTTGCAGCGTGGCTTTTTTTAAGCAGCCTTATTTCAGCGTCGCTGAGCCGGCGCCATTTTCCCACGGGCAGCTGCCCCAGTTTCAAGTCGCCCACTGAAATTCTTTTCAGGCGCATAACTTCAAGCCCGAGCGTTTCGCACATTTTTCTGATTTCACGGTTTCTGCCCTCGCTCAGGGTGAAATCAAGCTGCTGCCTGTCTTTTTGCGTACTTATTATTTCGACTTCGCATTTGGCTGTCTTTTTGCCGTCAATCACCACACCGTCTCTAAGGTGCTGAATTACAGCTTCGTCTGCGCTGCCCTTTATTGTAACGCTGTAACGTTTTTTAATGCCGTTAGAAGGGTGAGTCAAAAAATTTGCAAGCGCGCCGTCGTTAGTCATTATAAGCAAGCCCTGCGAGTCCTTGTCCAGCCTGCCGACAGGGTAAATCCTTTCATCAATGCCGGAAACAAGCTGCATTACTGTTTTTCGCCCAAGCTCGTCTGAAACGGTGGTGACATAGCCGCGCGGCTTGTTTAACATAATTGTAAGCTGCTTTTCGGCGCCTTCAAGCCTTTTTCCTTCCACCATTACGGTGTCGCGCGACTTATTTATTTTGTCGCCCAGCTTGGCACGTCTGCCGTTTATTTTAACTTTACCGTCTTTAATAAGCTGTTCTGACGCGCGCCTTGAAGCAACGCCGCAGTCAGCCATATATTTTTGAAGCCTTATTTCATTGCCCTGGCTCATAATATTCAACTTCCCCTTTTGAAACAATATCAGTTTGGGCTATTTGGACTCCGTTATACATTATAACTGCCACGCCCACGCATTCGCCCTGTTGAAGCGGCGCATAATAAAAAGGAAAATGATAAATCTGCACGCTTATTTTGCTTTCGTCTGTTACATAAAGCTCTGATGTATATTCCCCTTCAAAGCTGTCGCACACAGCGCCTACAACATTTATTTCAACCGCAGCGCTGATTTGGGCTTTTTCATATTTTGCAAAGCATTCGTCATAAAGCGAAACATGGTCTTCCCAGTCATTAGGGTCGTTTAAGGTTACACAGATTAGGGTAACCCCGTTTCTGACTGCCGCTGACACAAGACACCTGCCTGCTTTGTCTGTATAACCGGTTTTTATGCCTATACAGCCGTCTGCATAATACAGCAGCTTGTTGTGGTTATAAAGCGTTAGCTTTTCAGAATTAATTGTTATTTCGGCGCTTGTCATTTTGCATATTTGTGCAAACGTTTCGTTTTGCAGAGCCTGCGCCGCGAGCAGCGCCATGTCGTAAGCTGTGGAATGATGTTCGCCCTCGTCAAGCCCTGACGGGGTTACAAACAAAGTGTTATTCATGCCGATTTCGGCTGCACGTTCATTCATAAGCTCGGCAAAGCTTTCAACGCTGCCGCAAAGAAAAATTGCGGCTGAATTTGCAGCGTCATTGCCGGACGCGAGCAGCATGCCCACCGTTATGTCATAAAGCGTGATTTCATCGCCCGGGGCAAGCCCCACGGCAGAGCCGATTACATCAGTCATTTCGGCTGTTATTGTAACGGTTTCGTCAAGCCTGCCGCTTTCACATGCCAGCAGCGCCGTCATTATTTTTGTGGTGGAAGCCATGCTGAGTTCGCTTTCACTGTTTTTGGCATATAAAATTTCATGCGTGCAAGCGTCAATAACAACAGCTGAGAGCGCGCTGTTGTCTGCCGCAAAAGCCGTAATTTCAAATGAAAAAAGCACAGCGAAAACAAAGCTTAATATTTTGCACAAAATAATCACCTGCTAATAATATATGGGTAATATTGGCAGGTGATTATTAAAAATTATTCAGCAGCTTCGGTTTTGGTTTCCTTATCTGCCTTTTTTTCCTTTACAAGCTCAGACACCTGTTCAACAAGTTCGGGTATCATTGCAATAGCCCTGTCTGCCGAAGAGGTGAAATTGTTGATTTGCATCATTCTGACTTTATCGTTTTGAATTACAATAAACGCCACGGGAATTATGGAAATTCCGGCGCCGGCGCCGCCCCCGAAAAGCTCTGCGCTTTGCTTTGACGGCAGGTCTGTGCCACCGCTGCCAAAGCCGTATGACACCCTTGAAACGGGAATAAGGGTTACGTCGCCGCTTTGAAACGGTTCGCCGATTATGGTTGAAACGTCAACCATGTCGCGAATTTTTGAAATTGCATTTTCCATAATGCCGTTAATCGGTGTTTCTTTCATGTTAATCACTTAACCTTTCCGCCACAAATAATAAAGTCGCGCTGCGCCTGCCGTGGCTGTGCAAGGCGCCGCACCCGAAAGCCCGCCGTTTGCAATAAGGGCTTGAGAGTTATTAAACGTGTGGGCGGCAGCAACGCTGCCTTTAAAGGCAGGGGCATTTCTTGCCTAAGCTGCACTGCCGCTGCCGTTTTAGCTAATTTTTAACAGCTGTTTTTACAAATTCCGCCACAGCTGCCAGAGCGCATTTTACAATTGTGTAAATAGACAATGACGCTATCAGCTGAAATTCATATTCATTTTCTTCTGCAATAAAGTCAGGCGCTATGAATTCGTCATAATTGTCTACTGTTAAATTGGTTGTTATAATGCCCTTGACAGGGTAATAGTAGCTGCATATTTTACCGTATTGCATAGCTGCAAGCGCTGCGTCCGGCGCCCCGACTATTATTTTAACATAAAGCGAATAAATATGGAAGCCTTTAATTAAAATTTTCACCGCTTTTGAAGCTGACTGAGACACATTTGATATTAAATTAAAAATGCCGACAATGCCCTCTTCGTCCCACAGTTTTTTAAAATAGTTGGGCTTTGGCTCTTTATCGCCTTGCCGCTCTTTTTTAACTGCCGGCTTTTCTTCTGCCGGCTGGTTTGATTTTTCTTTTTTCTTTTTTTTCGCTTTTTCTTTATTTTCCTTTGTCTTTTTGTCTGAAAAGAGCAGCTTTTGCAAAATTTCGGCCAGCTTTATATCGAATTCAAACCACAGAACTTTGAGCTTTACAGTCCACTTATTGTCATAAATGACCGTAAGCGTTGCCGATATGCTTAATACCAAGGCAAAAATTACAATAATTATTGCCAAAACTATTAAAAAAGTCATGCCGCCCTCCTGTTTTAAAAATATTTAACTGCCCGGCAAATGTAATATCTGCCCAAAAATCATTGCTTTTTGTCTGCCCCTTCGCCGGAAAACAGCGAAGTCTGCCCCTCGGCGTTTTCTTCGCCCTCTGCTTGCGGGGCGGGTAAATCCGGCAAATCGTCAAGACTCGTCAGCGAAAAGCAGCGCAAAAACCTGTCTGTGGTGCCGTAAACCAGCGGCCTGCCCGGCAAGTCCAACCTGCCTTTTTCTTCTATAAGTCCCTTTTGAACAAGGTTTGATATAGTGGCTGAACAGTCAACCCCCCTGATTTGTTCAATAAAGCTTTTTGTGACATGCTTATTATAAGCTATTATTGCCAGCACTTCAAACGCAGCCTGAGACAGCGGCGTGTTTTTCTTTATTTCCAGCAGCCGCCTGACTTCGGCGGCATATGCTTCGTTTGAGCAAAGCTGGTATTTACCGTCAAGGCTTATAAGCCTGATTCCGCTTTCGTTTTCAACATATAAATCGCTAAGGCGCGCAAGCGCTTTTGTAACGCTCTCAATGTCAAGTTCCAAAATTTCAGCAAGCTTTGAAGCTTCAACCGGGTCGCCCGCAGAAAAGAGCATGGCTTCAAGCATGGCCACAATATTATTTTCACTCTTCAATGTCATTTACCTCTTCAGTCATTTCAATTTCGGCATTATCTGCCGTGCCGCCTATTACAATTTTTCTTGCCTTGGCTAGCTGTAAAACCGCAAGAAAAGTCGCCACTATTTCACTTTTTGACTTTGCATTTTTTATTAAAGAGGCAAATCCGACTTTTTTTCTGCCCTTAACCGCGCTGATAACTGAATTTACTTTTTCGGAAACATCTACAAACTTTTTTCTTACTATGTCTTTAAAAGACGATATGGGCGGCGGCAGCTTTCTTTGCGCCCTGCCGGCTGAATTTATATATGCGTCAAGCAATGTGTCCGCTTCATGAAAGCGTTCATAATCATAATTGACAAAGCTGCCCGCGGGCTGGCGCACATATCTGTCAAAACCCGCTGTGTTTTCGCTTAGCCTTTTTGCAATTATTTTACAGTCTCTGTATTCAATCAGTTCGCCGGTTAGCTCTTTTTTCAGTTTTTCCGCTTCCTCGTGCCGGGGCAGCAAAGACGCTGTTTTTATGTAAATCAGCCGCGCCGCCATTTCAAGAAAGTCGCCCGCAATTTCAAAATCTGCGTTTTCCATTTGGCGCACATAGTCAACATATTGGTTAACAAGTTCAATTATGGGAATGTCATTGATGTTCAGCTTATGCTTGCTTATAAGATGCAAAAGCAAGTCCATAGGGCCTTCAAATATTTCAAGCTTATAATTTATTTTTTCCATGCTTCCCCTTTTTGCCGTTACAGCCCGAAAATCAAGTCCGGAATATAAGACACAATGTTCATAAAGAAATTTATAAGATATGAAAGCGGCGTTGAAAGAATGCCGGTAAACAGCGCAACCATAAGCACAATCATTATTATGCGTTCATAGCGCATATATTTGTAATAAAGTCTGTCCGGCAGCGCCATCGCCAGAACTCGAGACCCGTCAAGCGGCGGAATAGGCAGCAAATTGAAAACCGCCAGTGAAACATTTACCTGGGCCGAATACCAAAACAGTAAATAAAACAGCTGGCAAAGCGTGTAAACTGCAGAAGATGCGCTGCCGGCAGCCGAATAAGCAGCCAGCACCGTGTCTGCCAGAAACACGCCTATAAAACCCATAACCAAATTTGAAGCGGGGCCGGCCAGCGCAGTCAGCGCCATGCCGCTTTTAGGCTTTTTAAAGTTGTTTGGGTTTACGGGCACCGGCTTTGCATAGCCAATGCCAAACAGAAAAATCATGAGAGTGCCGATTGGGTCAAGGTGCGCAAACGGGCTGAAGGTAAGACGCCCGCTGTTTTTTGCGGTGTTGTCGCCCAGCTTATATGCAGCCCAGCCATGAGCCAGTTCGTGCGCGGGAAGGCAAATAAAAACCACAAATGCGCGTGACAAAATATATATGATAAGCAGCTGGAAGTCGCCGCTTGCAAGAATTCTGATTAAAGACATAAACGCCCTTTCCCGCCGCTTTTCGGCCGTGCACAGCGCTGCATGCAAAATGGGGTTAAAGATTAACAGCCCGCAGTTTAAATGTGCGGCGTTGCATATCTATAAACGAACTGCGCTGAAAATTCTGTCATTATTATATACATCTTTTATTATTGTAACATTATCAAGCGGCAAATGTGTGAATAGATTTTTAACATCTTTGCCCTGCTCGCTGCCGATTTCCAAAAGAATTCTGCCGCCGCGGTTTAACCTGTCAAACCACAGCTCGGCAATGGCGCGGTAAAAATCAAGCCCGTCAGCGCCGCCGTCAAGCGCCGGGCGCGGCTCTTGTTGCACCTCTTTTTGCAAATGCGGCAAATCGGCCGTTTTAATATAGGGCGGGTTTGAAACTATTATATCGCACTTTTGCGGCAAGTCAATACCGTCAGGCTTGAAAATATCACCGCAGGCAAGGCTGGCGTTTGAAATTCCCGCAGCGTTTTTTTGCAGATATTTAAAAGCTTCTTTGCTTTTTTCAACACAGTAAACCGCCGAGCCCAAAGCTTCACGCGCTATGCTAAGACCAATGCAGCCGCTGCCGGAACACAAGTCAAACACCACCGCAGACTGCCTGCTTTTCGCCTCTTTTATTGCAAGCGCGGCAAGCTCTTCAGTTTCCGGGCGCGGTATCAGCACACCGGGGCCGACGTAAAATTCGTATTTATAAAACGGCCATTTGCCTATTATATATTGCAGCGCTTCGCCGTTTTTAAGCCGCCACAGCATGTCTGAAAGCTTTTTGGGGCTTATTAAATCATTTTTATGAAAATGGTATTGCGAATTTTTTACCCCAGCGGCTTCACACGAAACGCAAAGCGCTTTAAATTCAGCTTCGTCAACACCGTTAAATTCAAGAAACTGCACCGAATATGCATAGCCTTCGCTTAAAGTCACTTTATTTCATCGTCCTCAGGGTTGCCGGTAATAACAGCCTTCAGCGACTCTATGCCGACTTCAATTATGTCGTCTGTGGGCTCGCGCGTTGTAAGGCGCTGCATCCACAGCCCGGGCTCGGAAGCTATTTTAACAAAAGCATTTTCGTGCCTGCCGGCATACTGTATAAATTCATAGCCCGCACCCATTATAAGCGGCAAAAACAAAATTTTCAAAAAAATCCACAAAAGCCTTACCGCCGCAATGGCAGGAAAAATTTTTGCCACAATGGTGTAAATTATAATGCTTAATATAAGTATAACAAATATAAACGACGTGCCGCACCTGGGGTGAAAGCGCGTGCATTTTTTTACGTTTTCAACAGTCAGCTCTTCACCTGATTCATAACAGGCTATGGTTTTATGTTCGGCGCCGTGATACATGAACACGCGTTTCATGTCTTTCATTGAACTGATAATGGCAAGATAAATTACAAATATAATAATTTTAAGCACGCCCTCTATCAAGCCCTGAAAGTCAGTAATGGCGCCGCCTGACCATTCGTTAACTTTATTAAATGCCAGCACCGGCAGGTATGAAAAAAGGAAAAATGCAAGACAAATGCCCAACACGCCCGCCAGCATTGAAAAAAAGCTGAAAATTTTATCGCCGAATTTCGACTTGAACTTTTTTTCAAAGTCAGACATTTCTTCCTCTTCGCCGTCAGGAAAAGCAACTTCTGCCGAATGCATAAGCGCTTTATAGCCGATTTTCATTGATTCAACAAAATTAACTATGCCCCTGATAACGGGCCAGCCTAAAAATTTATGCTTGTCTTTTATTCTTTTGAGTTCGCTGACTTCTGTCAATATTTCACCGTCAGGCTTTCTGATTGCGGTTGCCATGCCTTTGGGCCCCAGCATCATAACGCCTTCCATAAGCGCTTGCCCGCCCACGGCGGTTTTGTGTGCTTTTCTTTCGCTCATATGTAATTACCTTTCAATTTTAATTTCATCGTCTGAAATTTCGTCTTCTTTTGATTCAGACTTGTTGATTTGTTTTTTTGTGGGCACCCTGTCAACCGGCAAATAAATTGTTACCAGCGTGCCCTTGCCCTCTTCGCTGTCAATTTCAAGGGTGCCGTTGTGCAGGTTTATTATTTCGTTTGAAACGGCAAGCCCTATGCCGGACCCGCGCACCGAAACGTTTGCCTTGTAAAATTTTTCTGTTACATGGGGCAAATCTTTTTGAGAAATGCCGCAGCCCCTGTCAGCTATGGAAATTTTAACGGCGTCTGCGCCGTTAAGGCTTGAGAACTCAGCCTTTACAAAAATTTTGCCCGGCACGCGCGAATATTTAAGCGCGTTATCAAGTATGTTCATGAACACCTGCTTGAGCCTGTTTGCATCTGCATTGGCAGGCGCGGGGAAGTCAGGAATGCTGTAACGCACCTCCATGCCCTCTCGCTGTGCACGTTCCCTGAAAGTAAACACAGTTTCATCAAGCTCTGCAAAGATGTCTATTTTTGCAAGGCGCAGGGTCATTCTGCCGCTTTGCAGCCGGCTGAAGTCAAGCAATTCTTCAACAAAGCCTTCCAGCCTGCCGGCTTCCTTTACTATGATTTCAAGCCCCTTTGACGTAACCTTGTCTCTGCTTTCATCATTATTGAACATCAGCGTTTCGCCCCAGCCCTTAATGGAAGTAAGCGGTGTTCTAAGCTCATGCGAAATGGTGGAAATGAAATCGTTTTTCATTTTGTCTGCCGTGGCAATGTCTGCCGCCATGGAATTGATTGAATCACACAGATTTCCTATTTCATCGTCATATTTTTTTTCAATTCTGACGTCAAGATTGCCGTTTGAAATTTCCTTTGTGGTGTTGGTTATTTCACGAATTGGCACTATGATTGAACGAATGTAAACCAAATTTGAAAAAATAATGATTGCAAACACAATTAAAACCGCTAAAAACAAAATTATGACGGTGTAGATTATCTGTGCGTCTGTTTTTTCCATTGAAGTCATTACCCTGACTGCGCCGACAGTTGCGCCGTCAGAGTCCTGTATCAGCCGTGAAACCGCCATGATTTTTTCGCCCGTGGCAGAGTATTCGCCGATATATTTTGCCCTGCCGTCTTCAGATTCAAGCGCCTGTGTGTAATCAGGCATTTCTGCGCCGGAATCCGTAAACCCGTCTGACGAAGCTATGACTTCCCCGTCGCTGTCTATAACCCAAAGAGTTGTTTTATCTTTATATGAATAGCTCAGCATAAAATTAGTGGCAGAGCTTTCAAGAGAGGTGCCCGAATCAAGATTAGTTGAAAAATAATTTACGGCATTTACCGACGCGCCGCTGTTTAAAATGCTTTCAACCGAATTGTAGTAATAGTTTTTTATGGCAAAGCTTGCAACAACAAAAACGGTGATTAAAAGTACGAAAACTATTCCGATTATATTGAACAGCCAGCGTCTTGTAAGCCCTTTTAAAAATATATTTTTTGCCTTTTTAACTATTTTTACAGCCATGTTCGTTTCTCTTTACAGTGTTTTGGTTTTGTTTCAATAAGGGCTTGCCCGTCATTCAACGCGGGGTAGCATGCTGTCGTTAAGCGGGCCCTGCCGCCTTTAAAGGCGGGGCATTCCCCTTATGTTATTACGCTTCGTCGGCAAGCCACTTGTAGCCTAAACCCCAAATTGTTATAAGCCGGGCAGGGCTTGACGGGTCGTCTTCAATTTTCATTCTAAGCCGCCTGATGTTAACGTCAACAATTTTTTCGTCTCCAAAATAATTGCTGCCCCAAACCTGCTTTAATATGTCTGTTCTGCTGAGCGCTGCGTTAGGGTTTTTAAAGAAATATTCAATAATCTGAAATTCAACCTGCGTAAGCTCAATCTGCTTTGAATTTTTGGTAAGCATTCTGTTTCTCAGGTTAAGTTCAAATTCGCCCAGCACTATTGAATCGCCCGTAGTGTCGTTTTTTCTGATGCCCCTGGTCATTTCAACACGCCTGTAAATAGCGTCAACCCGGGCGTTGAGCTCACTGGGTGAAAACGGCTTTGTAACATAGTCGTCCGCCCCGTAAAGCAGGCCCGTAACCTTGTCCATTTCCTGCGTTTTTGCCGAAAGCATAATTATGCCCAGGTCAGACGAGCGCCGCCGCAGTTCCTTGCACACCGCCAGCCCGTCCATTTCAGGCATCATGATGTCAAGAATTGCAACATCAAAGCCTGCTTCGTCTTCCGAAAACTTTTTCAGTGCTTCAACGCCGTTTTCTGCCTGTTCGACTTCATAACCGCTTCGCGCTAAATTTATAACAATAAATTCGCGTATTGATTCTTCGTCTTCGGCAACCAATATTTTTTTCATTTGCACCAATCCTTTCTCATGCCAAACCGCCGGTTGAAAAGCAGTGTGATGCCATGCCGCTGCGGCGATTTGGTTTGATGTTGCAGGTTTTAATTTCCGGGTGTGCGGCTGCAAAATTGTAAGGCCGCCGCCCGCTTATGCCGTTGCTGCCACCATTTGCAAAAGTTCATCTTGAGTCAGCGCCATTTCTTTGCTTGCGCCGATTTTTGCAATGTATATGTAGCCCGAATCGCTGTACAGTTCAAAATAGCCGTCATAATCAGCCGAGCTTTGCTGGTAATCAGATTTTAAAAGAGCGATTATTTTAAATGCAGTTTTACCGCTGCTGTCTTTTACGGTAAGCTGCGAATTTGAACTGCTGTATTGCGCTGAAATCAAAGAGTTGTCAATATATGAATCGTCAATAAACACCTGATAGCCGTCTGCCTCAACGGCAAGCGAATAATAAGCGTGATTTAGGTTTGTGCCGTTATAATATTGCCAGTCAACCGCCGTTACGCGCGAATCGCCCGTGTCAAATGAAGCTTCAAGCGGAATTTCAACAACGCCGTCAGAGTCATAGTCTGCGCTCGTAAGCAAAAAGCTGCGCGAAGTTGCGCTTGTAACAGCCGTGGTATAGCTGTAATATGGTGAAATAATTGTGCCGTAATAGTCTGAATATAAAACTATTTCGGTAAGCGAAGCGTCAGCGTTTGAGGACACCGCGTCTGCAAAAATGTAAACATGCCCGTCATCTGTTTCCAAAGACAGCTTGCTGTAATAGCTTATATGCCCGTCAAGCTTGGTGGAGCCGGCAGAGCGCAGGCTTTTGCCTTTGCATTTATACATTGTGGCTTTTGCTAAGGCGCTTGAAGAGTCAATTGTAAACGCAATTATTTCATTTGCCCCGTCAAGGTCAATGTCTGAACATATATAATTGTTTAAAGTAATTGTGTCGTCTGATTTCGAAAGTGAAAAGCTGCCGGCAGAGCTGCTTTGAAAATAAACGGAAAGCATGTGGCTTGACGAATTACTGATAATGTTCCACAAAACAATAAATTCCGCCACCCCGTCTGAATTCAAGTCGGTAAATTCTATTGAATAAACGTCAGCCCCGTCTCCCTCAACATCGTCAACAACAGCCCATTCGCCGCTGTCTTTTGTTATTACAGCCATATTGGTGCGCCCGGAATCGCCCGAATCTTCATAAAAAGCAATGGCTTCGTCTTCCCCGTCAGAGTCAAAATCATAAAATATGTAGGGCGTTGTGTATTCACCCGAAGCGGGGCTTTTCAGCGTAAAAGTGTTTTCGCAGTGGCTTTTCAGCGCATTTTGCACCGCAGCATTTTCGCCCGCGGGCAAAATGGGCGAAATAAGGTCGTCAACAGAAGCGGCAAAGCTGAACGAACAGCCGCTGAACAAAAATGCTATTGCCGTTACTGCCGCAAAAAGCCTGAACATTTTCAATCTGCACGCCCCCAAATCACCAAAGATTAATACATTTGTAATATTATAACATCATTTGGTTACAAAATAAATAATTTTTTTAATATTTTTGGCTTTTGATAACATTTTTTAATAATTTTAAGGGTTTGCCCGTAATTAAACGGCCAAGAGCCATGCAGTTTATGCCTTTACGCCTTTATTTAAAACGGCGTTAATTAAAGTAATCAGCGCTGAAACCACTATTGACCCAAGAGCAATGCCAAGCCCCGTTGAAACGGTTTGCCCGGCATAATAATAAAACATATCTTTGTCATAATGCACAAGATAGCTTACCGTGTAATAAAGACTGCCGCCGGGCAGCAGCGGAATGGTTGACGGCAGCAAAATTATATTGGCGGAAATTTTGCACACCCTTGCAATAATTTGGGAATAAAGGCTGATTACAAGCATGGAGAAAAAAGTGGCTTTAAAATTTGAACTGCCGGCGCCGAGCAGCATGTGGTAAATAACCGCAGCCGCCGCGCCGCCCGCAACTGCAAAAGGAATTTTATTTTTAGAAAGCTTTAAAACAACGCAAAAGCCCAGCGTGCCGGTAATGCAGGTTATGACATCAAGCAAAATATTCGCCCCCGAACAATATAAGAGCTAAAGCGAAACCGAAAGCAATTGCCAGCGCAATAAGCAGCGCCTGCAAAAGTTCAAGCATGCCGGCAATCAAATTTCCGCTTAGCATGTCTTCCATTGAAATGCCTATGCTCATGCCCGGAATCAGCAGCATTATGGCACCAATCATTATTTTGTCAGGGTGCGCGTCAATTGAAAAGGCGCGCGGCAAAAAAGATATTATTCCGGCAACAGCTGACTGAATAAAGGTTTCGGCAAAAATATTAAGCGCGCGCAAATAAAAAGCGGTGCCAATGACTGCAACCCCCGCCGTAAACGAAAAAAATGCGTCTGCCGCGCTACCGCCGAAATAAATGCAAAACGAACCTGTGGCAAGAAAAATGCCTATTATTTGCGCCATGGGCGAATATTTAAAGTCGCCGCCCTTTTCAACATAGCTTTCACCGCACAGCTTTCTTGAGCTGTTGTTTGCCTGTTCAAGCCTGCCCAAATTCAGGTCCGTTTTCTTTATGCGCCTTGTTGCAAAAATCGCGTGCCCGTTATATACCGCGCTGACTGAAATGTAAGACGGTATCACAAAGGGCTGCACATGCTTTGCTCCGTAATGTTCAAAAATTCGCCGCAGACTTTCCTCTGCCCGCGAAATTTCGCCGCCGTTTTCAACAATTTCCTTGGCAATATTTACGGCTTCGTTGAATTTATCGTCCATATTTACGCCCCCCTGTTAGCTATTATTCCGTGTATAAGTCAAAATAAAAAATATTCAAAAAATACAAAAGCTTACTTGACAAGACGTGAAGTATTTCGTATAATACATTTTGTCGGAAAAGTGGTAAACGCGCAAAGAAAGCCGCAAAAGCCCGGCTGCCGCAAAAAAGCAGCTGCAAAATGAAAGCTTTCCATGCGATTTGCGAATGTTTAGACAAAAAACCCGAAACGCATAAACGGCCCGGTAGTTCAGCTGGTTAGAACGCCTGCCTGTCACGCAGGAGGTCGACGGTTCAAGTCCGTTCCGGGTCGCCAGCACGCTGATATGGCTCAGGTGGTAGAGCGCATCCTTGGTAAGGATGAGGTCGGCGGTTCAAGTCCGCCTATCAGCTCCAAAAAGCCCCGAAAGCAAATTGCTTTCGGGGCTTTTGTTTTTATTTAGTTTTATTGAGCCCGTTACACCCCGCCTTGGCGCAGGCGGCAGTAAGCTTTTCACACCGCCGCCTGTAGAGACGGGGCATTTCACCCCTAAGTTGTCAAGCGGTAAATCACGCCGAAATAAAATCAGCCGAGCCCGCCGGAATAAGAAACGAAGCCGCATTTATAATATGAAGCGCTGTCAACCTTATAAACAACAAGATACATGCCGTCTATAACGGCAAGACAGGTGCAGCTTTCATTTTTGTTAAGCGACCCCACCTTGGTTTTTTTGGCCGTGTCGGCATATACGTTTTCAGCTGTAGAGCCGTTTTTATATGTCTTGCCGCCTGTTGGCGCGCCTGAAATGCCGCCCTTATATGAAACGAAACCGGCTTTGTGCTTTGAAGTCGAATCTAAGTCATAAACCACAAGATAGCCGCTGCCTTTTTTTTCATAGCATTTTGCGCTTTCCTTGGCGCTTAACGTGCCTATTGATGACGAAAGGCTGCTCAGCTTATAAACCGTTTCTTTGGTTGAGCCGTTTTTCCATGTTTTTGGGCTTACAAAGCTTTCAGACGAAGCCGCCGTTGCCGACGATGAGTCGGCGCCGAGCTTTGACGAATCTTTGGGCCTTAACACACCGTTAATTTTATTGTGGGTGTGCGTTACATATTTGCACGCAGAGCCCGAAGGGTAATTTTGGTCAAACGTTTGCACCTTTGACTGGCTATATGTGCCGGTTGCTATTGCAACATGCCCTGCGCCTGTTGACGAAAAGTCTGCTTTCCACACCACTATATCGCCCGCCTTGAATTCCATAGACGAAGTATAGGCAATTTTGGTAAAATTGTTGTAAAGCGCGCTTTTCTTTTCAAACTTTGTGTAATATTCATATGCGTTTCCATAGCCGCTCATTGCCGAAACTGAAACGCCGAACAGTTTGTTGCAATATGACTTTATAAGGTCAACGCACTGATATTTATTGGTTGAACTGCCGGCGTTGTCTACGTCAATATGCTGCCCTTCGAGGCTGTCAAAAAATTCCTGTAATGTCATGCTTTCACCACCTTAAATTAAAAATTTTCGCTGTCTGACGGGTTATTTAATATGCCGAACAGTGTAAGTATTTCAACAATGCATGTGCCTGCGGTTTTAATGCCGTCGCTCAAATCAGGCGCAAACATGGCGGCGATAACGCACACCTGAGCTATAACGGCAAGCCACACCACAGGGCTTTTCAGTCTTTCTTTAAGTTGTGTCATTGGTTTCTCCTTTCATTAAATTTACTAAGCTATTGGGAGCCGAGCCGGCAAGGCGCCGAAATTATCGCTTTAGTCTGTTCCGTTCGCCTGCCGATAACTTACTTTGTTTCAAGGTTGTCAACTCTGTGCTCAAGCACCTTTATTTGCTCTGCAATAACAGGCATTTTTTCGGCAAAGCGGTTGTGCCTGTCAACCTTTTTTTCAAGCTGCTGAATTCTGTAAGACGTCAGCTTGGAAGCGGTAATAATGCCGCCGAAAGAGCCCGCCGACGTGCCAATCATTGCAATGATTGCAACAATTATATTTTCACTTATTTCACATCACTCCTAATTAAATTTGCCCACTGAAGCTAAGCATTAAAGAGTAAGCATTGAAATTAAGCGCTGTCTGCTTACTCTTCAATTTTTAAAGATTAGCGGCATTTTTGCTTTTGTCAATAATTTTTTTAAAATACGGCAGTTTTTTTATAAAATTTACGCATTTATTCAAAATTATGAATAAACACGCGGTGTATATTTATTCATTATTGCGTATATTTATGCTAAAATCCCGTTTTTTATTGACATTAACTTATTAATGTGTATAATATTTTTAATTAATTATAGGGGAAATAAAAATGTATAAAGCTTTTATAGACGGCGCGGCAGGCACAACGGGGCTGCGCATTAAAGACAGGCTGCTGCAAAGGCGCGACATAGAGCTGCTGAGCATAGCAGAAGACAAAAGAAAAGATGAAAATGAAATAAAAAGGCTGATGAATGAAAGCGACGTTACGTTTTTATGCCTGCCTGATGAAGCGGCGGTAAACGCGGTTAAACTGCTTGATAAAGACAACCGGCACACGGTTATAATTGACGCGTCAACAGCGCACAGGACCGACGCCGGCTGGGCATACGGCTTTCCGGAACTTTCCAGCGAACATAAAAAGCGAATTAAAAGCAGCCGTTTAATTGCCAACCCCGGCTGTTACGCAAGCGGTTTCATAGCTATTGCATACCCCCTTGCGGCAAATGAAATTATTTCAAAAAGCGCGTGTTTAAATGCATTTGCGCTTTCAGGCTACAGCGGCGCCGGGAAAAAGGCCATTGAGCAATATGAATCGCCCGGGCGAAGCGTTGAACTGGATTCGCCGCGCATGTATGCACTGGGGCAAAGCCACAAGCACATTCCTGAAATTCAGGCGGTGTGCTCACTTGAAAACGCGCCTGTTTTCATTCCGGTTATATGCCCGCACAAATGCGGAATGATAGTTTCAATTACCCTTTTTGCAAAAGATTTAAAAACAAAGCTGTCGCCTGTGCAAATGAGCGAATTTTATAAAGAATATTACAGCGCCGCCCCGCTTATAAAAACACGCCCGTTCGGGCACACAAAAAACATGCTTGGGGCAAATGCGTTTGACGGCAGAGACGACATGGAAATTGAAGTTTTCGGCAACGGCGAACGCATGGTAATTACGGCAAGGTTTGACAATCTGGGCAAAGGCGCGTCCGGCGCGGCAGTTCAGTGCATGAATCTGGCGCTTGGCGCCAATGAATATGAATCACTTGTTACAGGAGAATGAAATGGAATATAATTTTGAATTTAAAGACGGCGGAATCTGCGCGGCAAAGGGCTTTAAGGCCGGCGGAACATATTGCGGCATAAAAAAGCCAAACCCAGCTGCCGGCACGGCGAATGCAAAGCATAAAAACGACATATGCCTTTTTGCGTCTGACGTTGAATGCAACACAGCTGCGGTTTACACACAAAACAAGGTAAAGGGCGCGCCTATCACAGTTACAAAAAGAAATCTTGAAAAAAGCGGCAATAAATCAATAGCGGTAATAGCCAATTCAAAAAACGCCAACACCTGTAATGCAGACGGAATAGAAAAGGCTGAAAAAATGTGCGAACTTGTTGCAAAGGAACTGGGCGTTGCCAAAGAGCAGGTAATAGTGGCTTCAACCGGTGTAATAGGCCAAATGCTGCCTATAGAGCCAATTATTAAAGCGGTGCCTATTCTTGCGCAGGGGCTTGGCTATGACAAAAACGCCGAAGCCGCAACGGCAATTATGACAACAGACACGGTAAAAAAAGAATATGCCGTTGAATTTACCGTTTCAGGCAAAAAATGCACAATAGGCGGCATGGCAAAGGGTTCCGGAATGATTCACCCCAATATGGCAACGACTCTTAATTTTATAACAACAGACTGTGCAATCAGCGCGCCGCTGCTGCAAAAGGCGCTCAGCGACGTTGTGCGGGTGACATATAACTGCCTGTCTATAGACGGCGACACATCTACAAACGACATGGTGTGCGTTATGGCAAACGGCCTGGCAGGCAATGATGAAATCCGCCAAGATGGCGAAAGCTACAACGTGTTCAGGGCGGCGCTTTATCAGGTTATGGCAAATCTTACGCGCATGCTTGCAAAAGACGGCGAAGGCGCCACAAAGCTTGTAATGTGCCGTGTAAGCGGTGCAAAAGACGAAGACACGGCGGTTGAATGCGCAAAGTCAGTTGTTCGTTCACCTCTGGTAAAAACCGCCATGTTCGGCGCCGACGCTAACTGCGGCAGAATTTTGGGCGCAATAGGCTATAGCGGCGCAGACATTGACCCGCTTAAAATAGACGTTTCATATGAATCTGCCGGGGGCGTTATACAGGTGTGCAGGGCCGGTTTCGTTATAGATTTTGACGAAAGTGCGGCAAAAGAAATTTTACTTGACGACGAAATAACAATAGCAGTCAATTTAAACGACGGCGAACACGGCATAACCGCATATGGCTGCGACCTGACGTATGACTATGTAAAAATAAACGGCGACTACAGGACATAACAAAATTCGACAATAAAAAACAAGAAAGGAAATAAAAAATGGATATTTCAAACGCTATGAAAGCTGACGTAATAGCGCATGCCCTGCCATATATTCAATATTACCGCAAAAAGATAATAGTTATAAAATACGGCGGCAACGCAATGGTAAACGAAGATTTAAAAGCTGCCGTAATGCACGACCTGGTGCTGCTTTCAACAATAGGCATTAAGGTGGTTTTGGTGCATGGCGGCGGGCCCGAAATAAGCAAGGCGCTTAGCGACATGAATATAAAAAGCGAATTTAAAGACGGGCTGCGCGTTACAGACAAAAAAACAGCCGATGTTGTGCAAATGGTGCTTGCCGGCAAAATCAACAAGGATTTGGTGTGCAAAATAGGCAATCTGGGCGGGCATGCAATCGGCCTGTCAGGCATGGACGGCAACATGTTAAAATGCGCCCCGCTTGACAGCGTACACGGCTATGTCGGCAAAATTACAGATGTGAATATGGACGTTATTGAAGAGGTTCTTAACAACAATTTCATTCCTGTTATTTCAACAATAGGCTTTGACGAAGAAGGCAACTGCTACAACATAAACGCTGACACGGTTGCGGCTGAAATAGCGGGCGCGCTGAAAGCCGAAGCGCTTGTTTCAATGACAGACGTAGCAGGGCTTTTGAAAGACAAAGACGACGAAAAGTCGCTTGTGCGCAGAATTTATATTTCAGACGTGCCTGCGCTTATTGCCGAGGGAATAATTGACGGCGGCATGATTCCTAAAATCGATTCCATGACAAAGGCAATAAGAAACGGCGTAAAAAAGGCATTTATAATAGACGGCAGAGTTCCCCATTCAATTCTTATTGAGCTGCTTACCGACGAGGGCATGGGAACAATGTTTAAAAGCAGATAAGAAAGGTTGAAACGGTTATGAACGCAGCAGACACAAAGGAATTTGATGCCAAATACATAGCCCACACATATAACCGGGCAGACATAGTGCTGACTCACGGCAAGGGGGCAACCGCATTTGACGACAATGGAAAAGAGTATATTGACTTTACGGCGGGCATAGGCGTAAACGCATTTGGCTTTGCTGACAATGAAATGGCAGACGCTGTAAACGCTCAGCTTAAAAAAATTCAGCACACGTCTAATTTATATTACACCGCGCCGACGGCAGAGCTTGCAAAGCTTCTTTGCGAAAGGAGCGGCATGGACAAGGCGTTTTTTTCAAACAGCGGCGCGGAAGCAAACGAATGCGCAATTAAATTTGCAAGAAAATACAGCGCAGACAAATACGGCGCTGGCAGAAGCACAATTATAACGCTTATAAATTCGTTTCACGGGCGCACAATAACAACGCTTTCGGCAACTGGGCAAGATGAATTTCACAAGCACTTTGACCCGTTTACGCCGGGCTTTAAATATTGCCAGGCAAATAATATTGACATGTTAAAAGACATGATTACAGACGACGTTTGCGCAATTATGTTTGAATGCATTCAGGGCGAAGGCGGGGTTTGCCCGCTTGAGCCGGCGTTCATTGCCGAAATTGAAGCCGCCACAAAAGAAAAAGACATATTGATGATAGCTGACGAAGTGCAGTGCGGCAACGGCAGAACAGGAAAATATTTCAGCTATATGCATTTTGGCATAGAGCCTGACATTGTGAGCACCGCCAAAGGCGTAGCGGGCGGGCTGCCTATGGGCGCCACGCTGTTTTCAAAAAAGGTGTCGCCTGCCCTTACTGCGGGCAGCCACGGCTCTACATTCGGCGGCAACCCGGTTGTGGCGGCGGGCGCAGCGTCAATAGTAAGCCGGATTGACGACGAACTTATGAATTCAGTGCAAAAAAAAGGCGAATATATAAAAGAGTTTCTGCTGGGGCTCAACAATGTGCTTTCAGTAAGCGGAATGGGGCTTATGCTGGGCGTTGAAACAACAAAACCTGCCGGCGAATGCAGGGCTCTTTGCCAGGACAAGGGGCTTTTGGTGCTGACCGCAAAAAACAAAGTCAGGCTGCTGCCGCCGCTTAACATAACCCGCGGCGAAATTGATAAGGGGCTTGAAATTTTGAAAGGGGTAATAGAACAATGAAGCATTTACTTAAATTACAGGACTTGAGCGAACACGATATATTAGACATTTTAAATCTTGCAGACCAGCTTAAATATGAAACGAAAAACAACATAACCCACCACCACTTACAGGGCAAAACTCTTGGCATGATTTTTCAGAAAAGTTCAACCAGAACAAGAGTTTCGTTTGAAACCGGAATGTACCAGCTCGGCGGTCAGGCTTTATTTCTTTCAAACCATGACCTGCAAATAGGCAGGGGCGAGCCCGTGCAGGACACGGCGCGCGTGCTTTCACGCTATCTTGACGGCATAATGATTAGAACTTTTGAACAAAAAGAGGTTGAAGATTTGGCCAAATATGGCTCTATTCCGATTATAAACGGGCTTACAGACTATTGCCACCCGTGCCAGGTGCTTGCCGATTTAATGACAATAAGGGAATACAAAAAAACATTTGCAGGGCTTAAATTCTGTTTTATAGGAGACGGAAACAACATGGCCAATTCACTTATAGTGGGTGCAATTAAAATGGGCATGAAATGCGCTGTGGCCTGCCCTGCCGGATATAAGCCTGACAGTGAAATTATGAAATGGGCATATGAAACGGGGCTGTTTGAATGCAGCGATAATATTTATGAATGCGCACGCGGCGCAGACGTGCTTTATACGGACGTTTGGGCGTCAATGGGCCAAGAAAATGAAAAGGCTGAACGCGAAAAGGTTTTCAGCGGCTATCAAATTAACGACGATGTTTTGTCTGTTTGCAACGACGGGGTTATGGTGCTGCACTGCCTGCCCGCGCACAGGGGCGAAGAAATCACCGAAAAGGCGTTTGAAGAACACGCAGGCGAAATATTTGACGAAGCAGAAAACAGGCTTCACGCGCAAAAGGCAGTGCTGGTTAAGCTGCTTGGTTAAAAACACAGGAAAGGCATAAAGCTATGGATAACGATAAAGTATATATCTGCCTTGCAGACGGGCATGTTTTTGAAGGCAGGCGTTTCGGCAGCGGCGGCGACGTTATAGGCGAGCTGGTTTTCACCACCGGCATGTGCGGCTATGTTGAAACGCTGACAGACCCCAGCTATTACGGCCAAATTGTAATGCAGACCTTTCCCCTTATAGGAAACTATGGCATTATAAAGGCAGACCGTGAAAGCCGCAGCTCGTTTGTAAGCGCATATATTGTGCGGGAAAAATGCGACAACCCGTCAAATTTCAGGTGTGATGAAACGCTTGACAGATATTTAAAAGACAATTCAATAATTGGGGTTTACGGCGTTGACACGCGCGAAATCACGCGAATTATAAGGGAAAGCGGCGTAATGAACGCGGCAATTTGCACCAACCCGAAAAGCGTTGAAATGCAAGACATAAAAAGCTATGCCGTGAAAAATGCCGTGGCTGCGACATCTCAAAAAAGCGCAAGCCTGACGCCAAGCGAGGGCGAACACAAATATAACGTTGTGCTGCTTGATTACGGCGCCAAGAAAAACATTGCGCGCGAACTTGCAAAGCGCGGGTGCAATGTTGCCGTTATGCCATATAACACCAAGGCGGAAGATATTTTAGCGCTGAAGCCTGACGGAATTATGCTGTCAAACGGCGCCGGCAACCCGGAAGATAACGAAGAATGCATTGCAGAAATTAAAAAGCTTATTGGTAAAAAGCCGATATTCGGCATATGTCTTGGCCACCAGCTTTTAGCGCTGGCTATGGGCGCAAAAACAAAAAAGCTCAAATACGGGCACAGGGGCGCAAACCAGCCGGTTAAAAATTTGCAAACCGGGCGCACTTTCATATCTTCACAAAACCACGGCTATGCCGTTGTGGACGAAGGAATTGAAAGCTGCGGCGGCGAAGTTAGTTACATTAATGCAAACGACTTGACTAACGAAGGAATTGACTACCCCGGCAAGTCGGCGTTTTCAGTGCAGTTTCACCCCGAAGCCTGCAGCGGGCCGCATGACACAAGGTTTTTATTTGACAAATTTATAAGTATGATGGAGGAAAATGCCAATGCCTCTGAATAAAGACATAAAAAAAGTGCTTGTAATAGGGTCAGGCCCGATTGTTATAGGCCAGGCAGCCGAATTTGACTATGCGGGAACTCAGGCATGCCGCGTGCTGAAAAGCGAGGGCATTGAGGTTGTGCTTGTAAATTCAAACCCCGCCACCATTATGACTGACAGCGCTTTTGCAGACCATATTTATCTTGAGCCGCTTACCGCGCAGACAATAAAGCGCATAATTGAAAAGGAACACCCTGACAGCATACTCGGCGGGCTCGGCGGGCAGACCGGGCTTACAATTTCAATGCAGCTTGCAAAAGAGGGCTATCTGGAAAAGCACGGCGTGCGCCTGATTGGCACAAATGCAAAAGCCATTGACAAAGCGGAAGACAGGCAGCTTTTCAGGGACACAATGCTGAAAATCGGGCAGCCTGTGGTGCCCAGCGACATTGCAAATGATTTGGAAAAGGCCGTGGCCGTTGCCAATGAAATAGGATATCCTGTTATTATACGCCCGGCATTTACGCTCGGCGGCGCCGGCGGCGGAGTGGCATATAATGAAACCGAGCTTAAAGAGGTGGCTAAGCACGGGCTTATGCTGTCCCCCATTACGCAGGTGCTGGTTGAAAAATATATTGCCGGCTGGAAAGAAATTGAATTTGAAGTAATGCGCGACAGCACCGGAAACGTAATAGCCGTGTGTTCAATGGAAAATTTCGACCCTGTCGGCGTGCACACCGGCGACAGCATAGTAATAGCCCCCGCTGTAACGCTGGGCGACAAAGAATACCAAATGCTGCGCACGGCTTCGCTTGACATTATTTCAGAGCTGGAAATAGAGGGCGGGTGTAACTGCCAGTTTGCATTAAACCCGGAAAGCTTTGAATACAGCGTTATAGAGGTAAATCCGCGTGTGTCACGTTCGTCAGCGCTTGCTTCAAAGGCAACCGGTTACCCCATTGCAAAGGTTACCACAAAAATAGCGCTGGGTTACACGCTTGACGAAATTAAAAACGACGTCACGGGCAAAACCTGCGCGTGCTTTGAGCCCACGCTTGACTATGTGGTGGTAAAAGTGCCGCGCTGGCCGTTTGACAAATTTGTAAACGCTTCGCGCAAGTTGGGCACGCAAATGAAAGCCACGGGCGAAGTTATGAGCATTGCGACGTCTTTTGAAGCTGCAATCATGAAAGCCGTAAGGGGCTGCGAAATAGGGCTTGACACACTAAACAGCCCTGCGTTTGATGGCATGGATATAACAGACATTACAAAGGCGCTTTACAGCCAAGACGACTTGCGGCTTTATTGTGTTTTCAGCGCGCTCAAGGGCGGCGTTACAGTTGACGAAATACACAAAATCACCATGATTGACGAGTGGTTTTTATATAAGCTCAAAAACTTGGCGGAATATGAAAATGAAATTGAAAACACACCGCTGTCAAACGAAATGTACCTGAAAGGGAAAAAGCTTGGCTACACAGACGACGCGCTGAAAAAAATAAGCCAAAACCCGCTGGCGTTTCATGCAAACGCGGTTTATAAAATGGTTGACACCTGCGCCGCTGAATTTATGGCTGAAACACCGTATTTTTATTCAACATATGACAGTGTGTGTGAAAGCAGAGAACTTGACAGAAACGAAAAACAGCGTGTAATTGTAATAGGCTCCGGGCCCATAAGAATCGGCCAGGGCATTGAATTTGACTATTCATCTGTGCATTGTGTGTGGACTTTGAAAAAGCTGGGGTATGAGGTTGTAATAATAAACAACAACCCGGAAACCGTTTCAACAGATTTTGACACGGCTGACAGGCTTTATTTTGAGCCCCTTACGCCTGAAGACGTCATGAACATAATTAAGGTTGAAAAGCCCTGCGGGGTGGTGGTTGCATTCGGCGGTCAAACAGCTATAAAGCTGACAAAATTTCTTGACAAAAACAACATTCCCATTTTAGGCACATCTGCTGAAAGCATTGACATTGCCGAAGACAGGGAACGCTTTGACGCTTTACTTGAAAAGTTTTCTATTTTTCGCCCGAAAGGCACGTCTGTTATGACAATGCAAGAGGCGCTCAGCGGTGCAAACGAGCTGGGTTACCCTGTTTTGCTGCGCCCAAGCTATGTAATAGGCGGGCAAAACATGACCATAGCATATACAGACGACGACGTGCGGCAATATATGACATTAATTTTGTCAACCGGAATTGAAAACCCTGTTTTGATTGACAAATATATGATGGGCACAGAGCTTGAAGTTGACTGCATATCAGACGGGAAAGACGTGCTGATTCCCGGCATAATGGAACATATTGAACGCGCCGGTGTGCACAGCGGCGACTCAATAGCCGTATACCCGCCTTATAATTTGCAGGATAAAATGCTGAAAAAAATATGCGACGTATCTCAAAAGCTGGCGCTTGAGCTTAAAACCAAAGGGCTTGTAAACATTCAATATTTAACATACCAAAACGAGCTGTATGTAATTGAGGTTAATCCGCGCGCTTCGCGCACAATTCCTTACATCAGCAAGGTGACCGGGGTGCCCATGGTTGACCTGGCTGCCAGAATTATGGTGGGCTCAACACTTAGGGAACTGGGCTATGAGCCGGGGCTTTATAAGTCGCCGCCATATTTTGCCGTAAAGGTGCCGGTTTTCAGCTTTGAAAAGCTGAGCGATGTAAACAGCAAGCTTGGCCCTGAAATGAAATCCACCGGAGAGGTGCTGGGCGTTGGCAAAAATCTTAAAGAGGCGCTGTTTAAAGGGCTTGTTTCAGCCGGTTTTAAGGTGGGCAGCCACAGCAAAAAGCGTTACGGCGTTTTAATTACCGTAACCGAACAAGACAGGTTTGAAATAGTAACTCTTGCCAAAAAGCTTGACGACCTGAACGCGCAAATCTGGGCGACGCCCGAAACGGCAAACGCCATTGAAAGCCTTGGCATTGAAGTAAAAAGAGTCAACAAACTGCATGAAGACAATTCTATAATGGAGCTTGTGGAAAGCGGATGTCTTGACTATATAGTTTACACCGGAAAGAGCGACAAAGCGAGCATTGCAGACTATATTAAGCTGTTTAACCGCGCAAACCAGCTTGGCATTGCAACACTGACTTCACTGGACACGGCAAATGCCCTTGCCGACATAATTGCAAGCAGATATAACCAAAACAACACAGAGCTTGTAGACATAAACAACATGCGCGCTGAAAAAGGAATTTTGAAATTCAGCAAAATGCACGGCACAGGAGACGACTATATTTTCTTTAACAACCGCTGCGGAATTATAACCTGCCCGGAAAGCTTTGCAATTGAATTTTCAGACAGGCACCGCGGAATAGGCGGCGACGGTATTGTGCTGATTGAAGATTCAGCCGTGGCAGACGCCAAAATGCGCATATTCAACATTGACGGTTCAGAGGGAAAAATGGCCGGCAATTCCATAAGGTGCGTCGGCAAATATTTGTATGACAACAAGATAGTCAACAAGGAAGATATAACAATTGAAACGGCAAGCGGCGTCAGGGCACTGACTCTGTTTACAAGAGACGGCAAGGTGTCTTCCGTTACGGTTGATATGGGCAAGGCGGTGCTGAGCCCGGCGAAAATTCCCGTAAAATCAGACAAAGACAAAATAATAAACATGCCCGTTAAAATAGGCGGCTGTGAATTTAAAATAAGCTGCGTGTCCATGGGCAACCCGCACTGCGTTGTTTTTGTAAACAACGTTGACAGGGTTGACATAGAAAAATGGGGCGGCAAATTTGAAAACGCAGACATTTTTCCGGAAAGAGTCAACACTGAATTTGTGCGCATAGTAAATAACAGAACAATAAAAATGCGCGTGTGGGAACGCGGCAACGGCGAAACCCCCGCCTGCGGCACCGGCGCAGCGGCGGCTGTTGTGGCTGCTGTTGAAAACGGGCACTGCAAGAAGGGTGTGGACATAACGGTGAAGCTGCGCGGCGGCGACCTTATAGTCAATTACACAGACGAAAAGGTTACGCTGACAGGCGACTGCAACCTTGTTTACACCGGCGAAATTGAATATTGACCGAGCGCACGTTTTACAATAAAATCCGCCGCGAATATTAAGCTCGCGGCGGATTTTATTGTTATAAGAGAGATATTTTTCTTTGTATAACTTAGACAGGCAATGTCCCCCGCCTCTGCCGGCGGCGGGGTCCGATTTTTAATCAGCGGTGAGTACAATCTCCCGCTGGGGGGGCGACAGCGGCTGTCGCCCCCCCACGTTGAATAACGGGCAAGCCCTTATCGAATTCAATAAAATTTTTCACCCTGAAAGGTCGTTGCTCAGATTTTTTTCGCAAAAATAATTAAGGCCCAGTAAAACGGAATGTTCCGGATTTTTAACTGTTCTGAACTCCAATTCACCCCAAGACGTCCATGCGTGTTCTTTAACCGTTTTCGTCAGCTTATCAATAAGCTCATCGCCCCATTTTATTACGCCGCCGCTGAATATAACGACATCAGGGTCATAGGCGTAAATCATAGCTATTACGCAATTCCCCCAGTAAGCGCAGCATTCTTCAAAAACAGAGACAGCGAGTTTGTCACCCTTATCATAATATTTTTGCAGAACTTTAAAATCTACTGTCGGCTCTGATTTCAACGGGCTTTGAATTTTGGATTCCCGAATCATTAAAGGCAGCGCCCATGTGCTCGCCTGCGCCTCCGCGCATCCTATACCGGAACAGCCGATACATTTTCTCCCGTCGATTTTCAGCGGAACGTGGCCGAATAAGTTGCCTGCTTGAAAATGCTTTCCTCGAATCAGCTGTCCGTTCATTACCGCAGCGGTGCCTATGCCTGTGCCAAGTGTGAGCAGGATAAAATTATCGGTATCCGCGGCGCAGCCATATGCGTTCTCACCGAGTGCGGCAAGGTTAGCGTCATTGTCTAAAACCATTGGCAGATGAAAGGTTTTTTCAGCCCAATCTTTCAAATCGACCTCTTTAAAGTCGGGATATTTTGCTTTTTCCCCCAAAATTTTTTTTTGCTTAACATCTACAAGGCTCGGAAAAGCAATACCTACAGCCTCCGAATCATACTGCTTTATCCATGCAAAACATATTTCTTCGAGCTTAGGAATCAGTGATTTTAAGCCGTCTTGCGCATTGGCGTCAACTACTGTAGTCTTTAACACTTGCCCCTTAGACACCACACCCATCTTTACACGTGTTCCGCCTAAATCAATAGCAATTGTGTTCATAAGCATTGTTCCCCTTGAGCATCGGCTTTCCGAATTCTTCAACCACGCGAAATGTAAAACCCGTTTCTGCGATTGCGCCGTAGTCATGGCCGGCGTCGGAAGGCCAGCAGGCACCGACAACAAGGTCCGCATTCCCTGTGTTGACAAGCCTATGCGCAATATAACCGCCGATATAGTGAATAGAACCTTTTTCAACTTTCTCAGCCGCAGACTCGCCGTTTTCACTTATCAACAGCAAAACGCCCTCGCCGGATATTCCCCAGTAATACTCAGCGCACTCTCTTTTTGAATGAAAATGTCCTTTTGTCATAAAGTATTCGTTTCCTACCCTGCCGGGATGTACACAGCTTGTACCGAAGAACAGGCCGCCAGCCGTTCCTTCCGAAACAGCACAATGGCTGCTTACCTCATAGACGACTGTATCCGGTTTCATGTTAAGAGCCGCCTCTTTATTTTCAAAAATTCCGATAATATCACCTAAATGTTTTTTTGCATGCACTACATCGGCGCCTGTTATATTGCCTGTTTGCAAATCATACCTTGTACAGGTTTTTTGAATATCCGTATTAATCACCATAGCCTTTCAGGCTACAAATAGTTTATTAAAAATCATAACACCCTGTTGTAGCCTGACAAGGCGTTAGCTGATTACAGCTGTCTCAAAATTATGCCAAAGTCAAATTTTTATGGCATATAACTTAGGTAAGAAATGTCCCCCCCACCTCGTAAGGCTTCAGGGTCCGATTTTTAATCAGCGGTGAGTACGATCTCCCGCTGGGGGCGACAGCGGCTGTCGCCCCCCACGTTGAATAACGGACAAGCTCTCATTGAATACGGTTAGTGTGATTTTTCACACTAAGCTCGTCTAATCCATTTTACTGTTTTTAATCAGCGTTGTCAGTTCCTGATGCCACGCTGTTTCTCTCCACATTCCGACGAATTGAGGGCCGCAGAAATTGCTCGTGGCCATGCCGGCATACATGCCCGTTTTAACGGCCGTTTCGACGCCGAGACGATTCAAGTCGAGAATCCAGTTCCAATTCAGCAACGGCCAATCTTTATAGTCAACAACTGACCAGCATTCTGTTGTTATAAGCGGCTTTTCACATTTTTTTGCCCAATTTGCAACACGTTTGATTTCCTTTATAAGGCAGCTGTCATAGTATTCTTTGGAGTCTCTGTAGACACTCTCGCCCCTGAGCGCCATATTCGTATACCCCTTATCGTCAAAAAGAGCATAGTCGTAACCCACTTTTTCATAATAATCCGTGCAGCCTGCCATCCATGTATGCTGCTCAATAAAGTCGAGAAAATCGGGAACCATATCCTTATCGTTCGGCGAGCCTGTAATAGAAAATGTAACCGGAATATTGGGATAAGCGTTTTTGAATTCTGATATGACCTCCCGCATCCATCGAACGGAATCGGCACTGTCATAGGACTGCTCGCCGAATTTGCTCGTATAGAAAGGCGCCCAGTTCGGCATGGGCCATTCATTGCAAAAATCAACATAGAGGATGTTGTCAAGCTCACCCCATTGTTCTATATAATCCATGGTTTTAATCCAGATATTTGCATGATCTTTCGGTGTCAGGATATGCATCAGCGTCTTATCCGTATCCTGACGGAACCATGTCGACAAAGCAACGCGGACATTATGGCGCCTACAGGCTTCCAAAAAATTTCTGAAATTGTCATGAAGCTTGATTTTGTTCACGGATTGGCTGCCCCAGACCTGAACGTTCCAAACCGGATTCAGCATCCACTCCTTATAGGCGTCTTGTGCCATCAAGTGCGGGAACGCGTCAATACGAACGGCATTATATCCACGCTCCGTCAACTCCGACAGAGCCTTCTCCCAGTCTTCATAACCGGCACCGGGCCAGCGGCGTTCTATCCATGAAAACTCCCACATGGCGATTGCAACCGGCTTATCAATATGAAATAATTTTTTTGCTTTTTCACATATTATTGTATTACGCATTACGTCCCCCTTCACTCATTTGCAGCCTTCAGCAGATGTTAAGTAAGTGTTTTTTCGCAGGCTCCCCTTCTGCTAACGGACATAAGCCCGAATAACCTTAACGGGCTTGTCAGAATTTGAGCGAATCGTATATTCTTGAACACAGGCTGGAATGATAAATGTTTCAGCATAATGGACCTCGTAAGGGGCGAATGCGCCTGTCGGACTTTCGACCCACACAGACTCGCCTTCAACAAGATTCAGCATATTTAGATTATTATCGGTGCTGATATTGCACTTATCATGAATCGTATATCTTCTTGTCTCTATAAATTCAAGTTCATGCAGTCCCGTATGCTCTTCTGTATATTCTTCGGTTTTTTTCAGCAAGCAAACTCGGTTTATAAGATTGTTTTTAACCCATTCTGTACGGCGGTCCCACTGAACAACTTTTTCGCCGTGGTCGATATGAATCGGTCTCGGCCTGCCGTCAAGACCAAGCCTGCCCCAATCCCAAAGCTTCATGGTGAAAAGATATGGCGTAGCGCTGATTTCAAGAACCATGCAGTTCCTGCCGGAGCAATGGATCGTGCCTGCCGGAATAAGGAAATGATCATGTTTTTTTGCCGGAAAACAGTTTACGTATTTCTCGGCGTCGAACAAAATTTTGCCCTCCTGCGCGCTTCGCAGGTCATCAAACATTTCCTTTGGATTAGCGTTGTCTTTAAGGCCGAGATATACGCAGGCGTCTTCTTCGGCATCCAAAATGTAATAGCTCTCGTCCTGGGTGTAGTTCATGCCGAACTGATTATGAATGTAGTCTGTCAGAGGATGCACCTGCAAGCTGAGATTTTGCCCGCCCATCGTGTCAAGAAAATCGAAACGAATTGGAAATTCTGCGCCAAATCTTGCAAAAACCCGTTCTCCCAATAACTTCTTCGGACAATAGAAAACAACGTTGATTGCAGGCGACTCAACCCTTACGCCGTTAACGTCCAAATATATGCTGTTTTCTTCCGGAACCCCGTCGAATGACCATGCAAAGTTTTTTTGTGTACGGTCAAGTCCGCAGACGGTTTTCATCCACTGCCCGCCCCAAACTCCGGGGTCAAAATACGGCACGGTTCGAAACGGCCCGTCAGAGACTTTCAACAGAGCGTTTCTGAATACCTCACCCGTAATCATGCTTGGATCATTTTGCCTGTTTGTATCAAGATAAAAATCTATTTTGTCATAGCTTCTGCGTTTTATTTTATCTGCAATCCGCCACTCAAAAAAATAGCCTTGTTTGATCTTTTTTAGGTTGTCCTCATTCGCATTGTCCGTATAGTAATTCGGCATTCCTCTGCGGTATCTCTGCTGAATTTCCCAGCGGGCCATATCGGCATAGACTAAAATGTCGCATGGGTATATTTCAGAACTTCCCATGCCATAAACAATAATAAGCCCCGTCTCATCTTCAATTCGCTTTTGTACCGAGAGTACAAGCTTTTCCTGCTGAAAATCCGCAAATTCGCCATAATACATGCGGGCAAATACTCTGTCATCGGTCAAAAAAGTATGAATTCTGCGTTGAAATTCATCTTTTTTGCATAATGTTTCTTTGGTATCAAGCAACAGCTTCGGCTTCAGCCCGCTTATAAGTTCAGACAAAAGCTCTCCCTCATCAACTCCGGGATAAGTTTCGAATGCCAGAACACATTTGCCATTTTTTGATTTGTTCAGAATCGCACGGCGCAGCCTTTCGACTATAGGCTTATAGCCTCGCCATGCCTGCTCTGTTTCTGTTTCTATCTTGGTAACTGGATATTTATTATAATTCATTTTTGTACATCTTTCCGATTTTTAACTCTACGGCTGATAATTTTGCCAAAGCGCCTGAAATCCCTTGGGGTTCGTAACAAAAGAAAACATATCATTATGCTCTTCATACTGCTGATAGATCGGCTTGTCGGATACAAGTCCGAAGTCTTTGTATGTACGGGCATTTTTTTCAATAAGGTTTGCTGAACGGTACGTTGGATTTTGAATCCAAATCAGTTTCCCATGCTCCCAAATCGGGAAAAAGGCAATACCTTTATGCCGGCGGACATCATAATAATCAAAGCCGTAATCCCGAACACACCATGCGCCGAAAGACATGGGTTTATCTGCAGAAGCATTAACGGTTGCATGAACCCAGCCGGGCGGAACTATGATTACGTCTCCGGCTTTTCCGTAAACCGCATAGCAGTTGCCCGCGTCGTCGCTGCCGCTCTCCTGCATATATATACAGGCTTCGCCGTCCCAAATTTCATATACTTCGCAGGTCGATGAGCCGCAGGAGGGGGAAACGGCATGAATATGCCCCTGCGAGCGGATTGGCTCTCTTCCGAGCGTACCTTTTTGATATGTTACAACGCCGTAAAGCAAATTCCTGCTTACCAGATCCGCTCTGTCCTTTTCCTTTGCTACGTCCATTGCTATACAATATACCTGTTTCGGGCCGCTGCAATTCGGGTCCATGAGAGACGCACGAATTTGATCTATGGTTCTGATTTCAGGCTCAGGTCCGTACAGACCATCGCCATATTTAAAACGCATCGGGTTAGAATAAACAAATATCGGAAAACCGGGATTGAATACCATAACGTTTGCTCCTTTGTTTATTTAAGTTTATTTCCCGTTCAGTAATCAGAACAGGGTTTTTTGAGTCATCTTGTCAAACAAATGCATTAACTTCGGGTCAAAAGTAAAATTAATAATCATATCACGCTGAACGGAACCGGGGGTAATTTTCGTTGTCGGAACAACCGCCACAATGTCCTGCCCGCCCGCCGTCAGGTGAAGATGAAGCTCGGCGCCCATCATTTCAACAACATCAACAACAGCCGGAATGCCGCTGTCGGAAAGCTCTACATGGACAGGGCGGAACCCTGCTATCACGTCGCTCTCGGGAACATTTTTTCCCTTAAGCTCCGTCTGCTTATCCTCAGGCAGAACAAATTCCGCACCAAGAATATCCACAACGTATTTTTCATCTTTTTTTATCAGTTTAGCGCTCTCCATGATATTCATCTGCGGCGTACCGATAAAGGTTGCAACAAAAAGATTAGCAGGCCTTGCAAAAACTTCCTGCGGCGTACCAATCTGCTGAATGAAACCATCTTTCATAATAACGATTCTGTCCCCGAGAGTCATCGCTTCCACCTGGTCATGCGTAACGTAGATAAAGGTCGTGTCGATTTTCTCACGAAGCTTTATGATTTCTGCTCTCATCTGATTGCGAAGCTTAGCGTCAAGATTTGAGAGAGGCTCGTCCATAAGGAAAACCTTGGGGTTTCTGACGATTGCCCGACCTATTGCAACGCGCTGTCTCTGCCCGCCGGAGAGCGCTTTCGGCTTTCTGTTGAGAAACTGCGTAATGTCAAGAATTTCAGCGGCTTCTCTTACCTTTCTGTCAATTTCATCTTTGGGCAGCTTTTTGAGTTTTAGCGAAAAAGCCATATTTTCGTACACGGTCATGTGCGGATAAAGAGCATAGTTTTGGAAAACCATAGCGATATCTCTGTCTTTCGGGGCGACCTCATTCATAACCTTACCGTCAATGATGAGCTCCCCTTCTGTTATCTCCTCAAGTCCGGCAATCATGCGGAGCGTCGTGGATTTGCCGCAACCGGAAGGGCCGACGAGCACTACAAATTCCCTGTCTTCAATGTCGAGACTGAATTCCTGAACGGCGACCACGCCCTTATCCGTTATTTGAAGATTGCTTTTCTTTTCCGTTTCCGCTTTTTTTGACTTCTTTTTTTTCTTCTTTACTGCAGTGTTCGGATAGATTTTCTTAATGTTTTTGAGTTCTACATTTGCCATGTGAGCAGCCGTAGTTTTTCTGCTTATGCATGAAAAACCTCGCAAGTCAATAAAAACTGACTGCATTACGGCAGGTCTCCACACTGCCGCACCGCCGACTTTGACGGGTTCTTCCTTTCTTTTGGCGGTTCATATCCAAAATGTGGAGCGGATATGCCTACCGTATTTAAAAATATATAGTCATAAGAATACGCTTGCGGTATCGCTTATGCTAACCAAAATTAAAGCGCAAAGCTATTTGAATTACGCATAATATTCTTGCAGCCTTGCCCGCGAATCAACAACAATTTTTAAAGAAATACTCGCTTTCTTCGTCGTTGCACCTAATCGCCTCCTCAGTTGCAATATCCAAATGAAAAACATGAAATAAAGTGTCCTCGTCCGGTTTTCCATAGAGCTTAAATTCATGCTCTACACCGATTTTATCAAAAATTTTATGCGCGTTCTCCCCCGCCTGACGCAAAAAATCTCCGTTAGAGGTGACAAGAAATGTTTTTGGGAAAGAGCTGTTTACATAGGCAATCGGGTTGAGCATGTCCGCTTTTTCCTCAAGCGCTTCGCCGGCATAATTTGCGGCGACAACACAGTCGTCCATCTGCACCAGAGTTTCATAATCATAGAAACCGAAATTCAAGGAAACGGCTCTCGGTTTTAACTTCGTATTAGGCCTTATTCCGAAAAGAGCGGCGTATTCGAGATTTTCAGTCATCGCCATGTAAGTCATAAGAATTTGTGCCCCCGCACTGTCTCCGGAAAAAAATACATTATGGAGATTTAAAGCGTAATTTTCAGCATTTTCAACAACCCAGTTTATGACAGCATGGAGGTCTTCAATGGGCGCCGGAAACAGATATTCCGGCGCAATTCGATAACTGAAGTTGATTACTGTAAAGCCTCTCCTTGCCATATCCGCACAATAGCAGACATAATCATTTTTAAGCCCTGTATAAAATCCACCGCCGTGAACATGAATCAGCAGCGGAGCATCACGGAAGTTCTCTTTCGGAATACAAATATCAAGCAAATTGAACACGCCGCAGGAAGCATAAGAAATGTCCCTACATATCTCTACATTCTGCGGCATGGCAAGCTTGTTGTCTCTTTCGTCAACAGCCTGCCTGAACACATTTCTCCATTGTAAAATCAGCGGATTCATGAAACATTTCCCCTTTACGAACTGTTTTTTTACATTGTAAGAACCTGTTGGCACCTCTGCAAATCACTGTTTATCTGATTCAAGAGCGCGGTATGCAGTCCTTTCGCAAGCATGTAAAAATCAGCGTCCTGATTTTCTTTGATACAGGTCTTCGCCCACCCTTCCGCATTTTTGATGCGCTGTTAAAAGCTCCGGCAACATAGCCGCCCATACAAGCGATAGTGTCGCAATATCTGCTGAAATTGCGCACCCGATTATAGTCTTCTCATAGTCGCCATTTGCAAGCAGGAACATACCGAGTGCGCATGGCACCGACTCTAAAGTTTCAATGCTATCGGAATGTCTGCCATCTGTAACGACAGGGTCTCCGCGTCGAATGCAGGGAACAAGAAGACTTTGGTTGTACGGCCTTGTCAATTCGTCAAAGCAGTCCGCTTTACCAGCTAAATCCAAGACTATAACAAGAGGAGCATAAAAATGGGCCTTCGGCGCCTCCGGGAATATAGGTTACTGCTGCCTCTACAACGCTTTTAACAGTAGCATTCGGTGAAAATGCCTCTGCCACCGATGCCGCCAACAGCCCTGCAGCGTCACGGGAACAGTCGTCATGAATAGGCGTGGAAACGTCAAAAGCATCAAGAGCGGCCTACGCCGGATTACAGGCATTTATAATCCCTATCGGTCCTATACACATGGGTCAACTGTTGTCGCAGATATTCCCCTTGCTGACTTCTCTTGCGGTTTTTCCGGTCACCATGAGATTATTGTATGATTTCTGAACTGAAAACCATGCCCTGTTTATATCCAAATGCTTAATCCAGTACTCCGCCAAATCATCACAGGTAATCCTGCCTTTTTTCTAAATAATACACTGCGCAAGCAAACCCGCCATATATGTGTCGTCTGTATGTGAACCGGCATTTTTTGTCCAAGCATACACATAAGCGAACTCCGACTGAAAAAAATCTTTTGGGCGAATCGAAAAATCCTGCATAGTTACAGCGGACCCGTTATAAGGCTTCCGGATATAGTCTGCACTCATGCCCTCCAACGGCGCACCGAAAGCATCTCCAACAGCACCGCCGAGGATACAGCCGTATATTTTATCAAAAAGCACTATTCACACAAACCTTTCATTCAAACAGAGCCGTAAACTCGTCTAAAAATATATTTTACGTTAAGATAACGAGATTTAAGAAGCACGCCTAACGCCTACGCGTCGTCTATGTTTTCTCCAAAATCAGTACATAAAATGACGTCAACCATATTTCCTCCATGAAGTTCAAGATTCAGTTAAAGGCTTCCTGCTGCCTCGTTGAGTTTTTTTAAAATTCTTTCGCAGTCCTCCTGCTCAATCGAATAAATACCTCTTATACTGTAAAGAGGGAGCTCCTTAAGTTCTTCTCGAAGATAATTGGAATTATTATCTGTACCGTGCAGGATTTCGTAAAGCTTTTCACTCACGCGCTCAAGTTCGTTTGTAACAATGCTCCAGAGCGCAGGATGCGGAGAAATTTCACTCATAAGCGTTGCCATTGTATAGCGTTGCACCCGTTGAGACTTGCCGACGCTGATATGGACACTCTCTTCAAGCCTGATATCCCTTGAAGAAGACCCTATCGCTATACCGTAATCGCCGTTTTGTATTTCCCACGAAACACTGCCGACATCATAGTATGCGAAGCTTCTTCTGTCAAGGACAAATTCAACTGTCTTTGTTTCTCCCGAATAGAGCTCAACCTTCTCAAATCCCTTAAGCTGTTTGAGAGGCAGCTGAGCTCTGCCTTCGCGCTCCCGAATATAAACCTGCGCCGATTGATCGACATTAAGCTCGTTTGTCTTCGCTCCTTCTATGTCCGTCACATAGAGCTGAACTACCTCTTTGCCTCTGACTCTGCCGATATTTTTAATCTGTAGGGTAACTCTATAGTCAAACTGACCTGTTTTCTCAATTTTAAGATTTTTATATTCAAATTCCGTATAGGACAAACCGTGTCCAAACGGGAACAAAACAGGCATATCCCTTTTGTCATAATATCTGTAACCGACGAAAATACCCTCGGCATAGCTAACGTCTTTTCCGTTTCCCGGATAGCTCAGATATGCCGGCGTGTCCTCTAGTCTGAGCGGATAGGTCTCGGCAAGCTTTCCGCAGGGATTGGCCAAACCGAACAAGAGCCTGTATTCTGCGGTTCCGACCCCCTGCCCGCCGGTATGCATCTGCAAAACAGCTGAAACATCATCAACAAAAGGCATTTCTACAGGCGAGCCGCTGCAAAGAACAACAGCAACATTGTGATTTACTTTGCAGACCTCTAAAATAAAATTAACTTGGCAATCGGGAAGCTTCAGGTTTGTTCTGTCATAGCTTTCGCTCTCAAATGTGTTGGGAAGTCCGACAAAAACAACTGCTTTTTCAGCATTTGCAGCCGCCTGAAGCGCCTGAGCCGCCAAATCGGCATTCTCTTTGTCTTCTGTCTCTGAAAAGCCGGTAAAATATTCGATATTATTCATACCTGCAACATGTTCAAGGACATTGGTCATTTTGAAAGGCGTTACACATGCGCTGCCTCCACCCTGAAAACGTGGATTTTCGGCGAATTTTCCAATGAATACAACTTTTTCATTTTCATTCAGAGGAAGACAGCCGTTTTCATTTTTGAGCAGCACGGCGGCTTCGCAAGCCGCTTTTACCGCAAGCTCATGATGTCCTTTGCGGTCAAAATCCTCCGTTGTTTTTTCATGGGCATATCGCAGTGACCTTGCGATGATTCTCTCAACAGCCGTATTGAGAATCTCTTCATCAAGTTTTCCATCCTTTACGGCATTAACCAATTGCCTGTTTGTAATCCCGCTGCACCCGGGCATTTCCAAATCGAGTCCTGCTTCCAAGGCGGCGGCTCTGTCATTGACTGCTCCCCAGTCGCTGACAACAATGCCGTCAAACCCCCACTCTTCTCTCAGTATTTCAGTGAGAAGTCTTCGGTTTTGCGAAGCGGTTTCGCCGTTTATCCCGTTATAGCTGCACATCAGTGCGCAGGGGTTTGATTCCTTGACCGCCGTTTCAAAGCCTAATAAATAAATTTCTCTAAAAGCGCGTTCGTCAATCTCTGCGTTGATTTTCATCCGCCATGTTTCCTGATTGTTGCAGGCAAAATGCTTGAGACACGCGCCGACTTCACAGCTCTGGATACCGCGGACCTCAGCTGAGGCAATTTGTCCGCAGAGATACGGATCTTCAGAAAAATATTCAAAATTTCTGCCGCAAAGGGGTGTCCTTTTGATATTCATTGCAGGCCCGAGAACCAAGCCTACATGCAGACTTCGGCTCTCTTCCCCTATTGCTTTGCCTACGCTGAACATAAGCTCTCTGTCGAAAGAGCTGGCCATGGCGCAGCCAGTCGGAAAGCTGACGGTCGGAACGCTTGCATGAACGCCGATATGATCATCTCCGTCTGACTGAAATCTCAAACCACTTGGGCCGTCGCACATGCGAAAGGATTTGATTTCCTTTTCTGCAATCCCTTTTGTCGACCAAAAATCTGCGCCGGAGCAAAGAGAGGCTTTTTCTTCAAGTGTTAAACTGCTTATGATTTTTTTTATTTTTTCATTCATGTATTTTTTTCTCCGAAACGCCGAGACGTTATCTTAGCCTTATATTTTTCAAGACTCTTACTTGTAGCCCGGGGCATTCTCTCAGCTCCGGGCGGAACGCAAAACGCTTTATGCGGCTCTTTCTGATACCAAGAAGCCGTTAAGGCGAAATCGCTTCCATGATAGATAGGGTCTGCAAGGTGCAGACGGTAAAACGTCCATTTCCCGCTGTATGTCAAAGAGGATTCGTTCCCCGCGCAATCTGACCACACATCCTTATTTTTGAAGTTGTTCACCGGCTCCGCAAGAGAAATGCCGTGAAAGAGAGCGCCATATTTTCCGCTCGGAAATCCCCATGCAGCGCAGAAATAATCCTCTGTTCCCGTGCCGTGAAGCCGCGGCAAAAACTCGTCTGAGTCGATAAATATCATGTCGTCTTCCTCGCCAAACCATGGATACTGTTTCATTGGCGAGGTGTGATCTATACTAATGTTGCAGCCAATATATGTACCTGTGCCCTCAGCGTCAAGCAAAACATAGTTTTGAGCGTCGCTGATGTTTTTGAAGTCGTTGATATTGTCCCACTGAACAAGCACGTTCCCTTTCGGCCTTTTCTTCCTTCTCCAAAGACAATGAAAATTCATGCTGACCGGCGGCAAATTCACGCAGATTTCGTAATCGACATAATAATACAAATCCAAATTTGCCTCGAAATCGTGACAAAATCTCTGTTTCCGCCTGTTTTATCAAAACTTGAAGCACACCTGTTCTCATTTTCGTTTGAAAGCGTCAGCCTATCGAGAAAACCTCTCATAAATTACCCTCTTTACAAAATTTCGCCGTTTGTTTCAATCACCTTTTGATACCGGTAAGAGGAGTCCTTTCTTATTCTTTTCTGCGTTTGGTAATCCACGTAGACAAGTCCGAATCTTTGACTATATCCGCTGCTCCACTCAAAGCTGTCGAGTAAAGACCAATAGAAATATCCCTTAATGGGAATGTTTTCCTCTACAGCGCGTTTAAGTCCAAGCAAATGCCGATTAATATAGTCAGTCCTGTTTGAATCGTGGACTTTTCCGTCAAGCGAAACGCAGTCGTGACAGGCCATGCCGTTTTCGGTAATCACAACCGGAAGGTTGTAGTAATCCGATAAGAATCTGGCACCCCAGTAGAGACATTCGGGAATAATCGTCCAGCCCAAAGCATTATGCGCAAAGCCGACAGGGTTTTTTAAAGCCTCGGATTTGCCGGTTTTCTCATTAACTGCGACTCTGACGCCTGTGTAAATGTTCTGACCCATATAGTCAAGTGGCTGACAAATGGTTTTCATATCTTCACACCAAGAGAGCGGCAAATATTTTTCATATTTTTGAAGCGCGTCGGCAGGGTATGTACCGTGAACCATGGGATCTGCATACCATGCAAGTCCCATAAATACCTCGTCCGGTGTGTCACCCCCTCTGAAATAGAATTTTTTCGCGCTCTCGATTTCTATGGGGCTCTCGCCCGTAGGCACTACGGGGTCGGAGCAAAGAACTACACCGACTTTTGCTTCGGGACACATCTTTCTGATAAGCTTGACCGCCTTACCATGGGCAATAAGAAGGTTATGAATCATTCTGACAATATCACGTTCGGGCATTTTTATGCCGGGAGCGTTGTTTGTTTGCCAAAAAGAATTGCCAAAAATCATTTCTGGTTCATTTATGGTCATATAGTTTTTGACTTTTCCTCCGAAGCCGCCAAGTACAGCCCGAACATAGTCTTCAAACCACTCTGGACTTTTGGGATTGAGCCAACCGCCGCGTCTTTGAAGCGCCGCCGGATAGTCCCAGCAAAAAATCGTAACATACGGTTCAATACCGTTTGCAAGGAGCTCATCAACAAGCGCATTGTAAAATTCCATACCTTTAGGCTCTATTCTTCCTGTTCCATCAGGAAGTACTCTTGTCCAAGAAATTGAAAATCTATATGCTTTTATACCCATTTCGCGCATTATTTGTATATCCTGCCTGAAACGATGGTAATGGTCACAGGCTACATCTCCGCTGTGCCCTTCAAAAATCCTGCCCTCCTGTCTGCAAAACTCATCCCAAACAGAAAGTCCTTTACCGTTCTCATAAGCAGCTCCCTCTATCTGATAAGCGGAGCTTGCGCATCCCCACACAAAGTCTTTTGGAAACATCACCCTTCCCCCTATCTATTCCTTAATAATTTTATTTCTGAGTATAGAAGCGCACACCAGAACGCCGCACATAGCAGCTGCAATAACAGCTGGGAAAATTACAAACGTGGTTTTTTCAAAAAGCTTGCCCAACAAAGCAGGTATGAAAAGAATGCCCAGATAGGCGCTTGCCACTTGGATTCCCATAAGCGCCGTGTGGTCTTCATTCGGGAAATATTTCGGCGTTGCGTAAAGAAGCGTAGGATAAAGCGGAGACATCACGCAGCCTAAAAACAATAACGCAATAGCTGTAACCGGCACGGAGGTTCCAACAAGAAGGACAACACACCCAGCAGTGCATCCTGCCACGCAAGCGCGAACAAACGTATGCGCTTTTATTTTTGCAAGTAAAAGTCCGCTGCCGAAGCGCCCAAAGGTAACACCGCAAAAATACAGAGATATGGTTTTAGCGGCAACATCAGCTTCAAAGCCTTTCGCTGCAATCAAATAACTGGCGCCCCAAAGCATGACCGAATTTTCCATAGAACAATAAAGAAAATACTGGAAAACCACAAATATTTTTGTCCGCATTTCTTTCAGGGTCAGCTTAAACATACCGTTTGTTTGAGTTTGTTTAACGCGGGAAAGCGCAGGTTTATTCCTGAACGCAAAAAAAGCTCCGATAAAGGCAAAGATTTCAAGCAAGGCAACTATGCAATATCCCGTTCTCCACGAGAGCACTGTTTCCGCCATATAAGAAATCAATGCAGTACCTGTAACCGCTCCGATTCCCCATGCGCCGTGAAGCCAGCACATATGCTTTGATTCATAGTGATTTGATACATACTCATTGCAGGTTGTCTGGAGAATTCCGCTGCCAAAGCCCAATGGCAGAGAGCAAAATGCGATAACATAAATATTGTCAGCCACGGCAGACAGCGCAAGAGCGATGCTCATGAGCAGCAGACCCAGCTTGGACAGCAAGGAAAAGCTCATTCTTTTCTTCAGTCTGCTTACGTAAAGACTGGCTAAAATGATTCCGACAGAAATCATAATTGAAATAACGCCCGCGTCGCCGACATTTACATCAAAATCTTCGCTCATGTACGGCCACGCGGCTCCCAAAATAGAATCAGGGAGCCCAATGCCGATAAAGAGAAGAAATATAAACAGAAGAATTGCGTTCATATTTCAGGCTAACCTTTGATATCGCCGCCGGTAAGACCGCGCAGGAAATATTTTGAACCAAAAATAAACATAATAATCAGCGGGAAAGTGCCGACGGTCAGCGCAAGTATTTTTGCGGCATAGTCGGTTGTGTACATTCCGTTGAGCATTGCAACGCCAAGGGGAACCGTATACCAGTCCATGTCGTTAATGGTAATGAGCGGCAGTAAATAGCTGTTCCATGACCATAGGAAAAGAAGAAGCGCTATTGTGACAATAGCCGGCCTGATATAAGGAATAACAATTGAAAAGAATAAGCGGCCTTCGGAAGCTCCGTCGATTCTTGCACTTTCAATGACCTCGTTCGGAACTGACCCGTCAATGCTTTGTTTCATCCAATAAACTCCGAAAGCACTGTAAGAAAACGGAATGATAACCGGCCAAAGTGTGTTCATAAGCCCCATCTCACGCATTTCAACAACATAAGCAATAAGGCTGATTTGTGAGGGAACCATGAGCAGGACCATGATAGCATTTATGTAAAACTCCCTGCCTTTAAAACGGTATTTTGAAAGGGCGAAGCCTGCCATCGCGCTGGTCATTGTGCCCACAAAAGTCGCTACCGTTGACGCAATCAGGCTGTTAATGTAAAAGCGTCCCATAGAGGAAGATGCGACCGTTTTCAAATTATCCCACAGAGCGCAGCCGGGAAACATCGTAACGCCTCGAAAGAGCTCGGCGTTTGTATGCGTCCCCATGCAAATCATGATGTAGTACGGCAATATCGTGAACGCAGCTAAAACAAAAAGAAATATTGTGGTTCCCCATCCCTTTTTTAATTTTATTTTTTTCATCAGTCTATATCACCTCTGCGCTTAGCAAGAACCGCTTGCACTCTTCTCCACATGAATACCACAAGCATTACTAAAATAAATGAAAGGTAGCCGATAGCGGCGCCTTTGCCATATCTGAGCGTCGTGCCGTTGCCAAAAGCAACGTCATACAGATACCAGACAACCGTTAAGCAGGAACGTTCGGGCCCACCGACCACTTGCCCTACCGAAGCCCAGCCGTTAAGAAGAAGCTGCGGCTCCGCCATAACCTGGCTGCCTGATATAAAGCTGGTCATAAGTAAGAAAGATGTCGTGGAACGAAGGTTTGGCAGAGTTATTTTGGTCAGCAGTTTCCAGCGTCCCGCGCCGTCTATCATTGCGGCTTCATAAAGGTCCTCGGAAATTCCCGCCATTCCGGCAAGGTAAAAAACAATGCAGTAGCCGAAATATGCCCAAAAGAGCATAAGCCCCGTGACGCTTCTTGCAGTGTCGGGCTGCCCGAGCCAGTTGATTGCCTCATCAATCACGCCCCATTTCAAAAGCGTACTGTTAATAAACCCCGTTTGCCAATCGAAAATGAGTGCAAAAATCAGACCAATCGCAACGGTTGTGGTTACATTGGGCAGGAAAAATGCCACCTGAAAAAAGCGTTTGAATTTCGTATGCTTCTGAAAAATCAGGTTTGCAAGAAGCAAAGCTACCACAAGTGAAAGCGGAATATACAGCGCCATGAGAATCAGGGTGTTTAAAACAGATTTCCAAAACAAGGGGTCGTTAAAAATCAGATTTTTATAGTTTTCAAGGCCGATAAAGTTGGCTTCGCTTCCGAAAGTCCAATCTGTCAAACTAATTTGCAGAGAAGAAAGCATCGGATATAATCCGAATATTATAAAAAGTATCGTAAACGGAGCCAAAAAGAAAAGGACTGCACCGGTATGATCATTCAGCCTTCGTTTTTTTTTCTTTTTCATGGAAAACCACCTTAATAATAGACGGAGGAGCGAAAAGGATTCGCCCCTCACCGTTTTAATCATTTAAGCTACCGTAAGCTCTTCCGCCTGCTCCTGCATCAGCTGAATATAATAATTTGTTGCATCTTCCGCTGTGAAGCTGTAATCGGAATTCATCTGTGAAAGGACTGTTTCAATGGCACAGATGTCCGCGTAATCGTAAGCAGTTGTTGTTCTTGTTTCGACTGTAGGAAGAATTTCGCTAATAAAAACATCTGTAATATTCTGCCCCGAGAATAGATCGCTGCTGCCCGAGCTGACACGCTCCTCGGTATAATAGCCGGCCGCACTGACGGTTTCCTCCTGCTCGGCTCTTATATCAGCGCCTTCACCAAACGCATACCACTGAATAAAATCCCAAGCCAATTCTTTGTTCGTACTGTCTTTTGTAATGGAAACAGATGTGCCGCCCCAGTTAAATCCGCCGCCGGGAGGAACAATCAGACCCCAGTCGGCTTCACCGTCCTCCTCGTTGGGCGCAAGCCAGTTGGCAACGCCGTATGAGGGAAGTGCGATAAGAAGAGAAGCCTCTGTACCGAATGACGCATACCATGACGGAGTCCACTGTTCAATTTTGCTGACAACGCCCGCGTCTCTGAACTTTGCAATCTGCGTGAAAAGGTCGGATACAACCGAGCTGTTTATTGTTGTGCCGGATATGCGGGCATCGGAGCTTTGACCATCAAAGATATAATAGAGCTCGCCAAGCGAAGTGAACAGTGTCACCTCTCCGTTGCTCTCGGAAACAATGTCTTTGCCGATTTTCAAAACCGTGTCCCAGTCAGTGAAAAGCGCCGAAACATCTTCAGGCTCGGAAACGCCCAGATATTCCTCTGCGAGACTGCGGTCATAAGCAAGACCGGCCGGATTGACGGCAACTTCAACGCCTAAAACTCTGCCCTCATCGTCATACATGGTGTTGACAACACTCTCGTCAACAAGGGACAGATCAATGTTATAGGGGTCTTCGCTCAAGTCCTCAAGAATATCCATGGAAAAAATCTGACCTCTTGAGAGAATTTCCCCATAGAGAATGTCCGGAAGCGTACCACCGGAAGCGATTGTTGTTGAAATCTTGCTGAGATAATCGCCCGAATCAACAATGACTTCTTCAATTTCCACGCCTGGATGCGACTCTTCGTAGGCCTCAATGATTTCGGGTTCCGCCGTCCACTTCCAAATAACCAACGTGCCTGTGAGCGTACTTGTATCTGTGTTTGAGGTTTCTTCATCAGAGCCACCGCTTGAACAGCCTGCGAAACATCCGACAACCAGCATTGCAGCCAACAGGATACTTAGAATCTTTTTCATTTTCTTTTCCTCCAACTAAAATTTTTCCGTCAGGATACTTTCCTCCGTCAGGATACCTCAATTGTACCAAAATGAAAAAACCAAAAAAACTAGATAAAACAACTATTTTGTTTAAAAAAGCATTATTATTAGACATTTTTGCTAATTTTTTTGCGCCTCAAAGCATAAATATGTGCCTTTTGCCCTACTAAAGGTTCTTATGGTCTTTCACTATTGAACATATGACGCGTCAAAAATTACAAAGTCATGTGCTGCGAATTCGGCGTCGTTCTGTTCACAAAACAAGGTACGGCGAAGCTGCGCCGTCTGTGTTTATTATGCTGCAATTTGACGCTTTCATAAAAATCGGCATGCACTGTCCCGTTTGCGAATTCCGCCTGTCTTGAACAAAAACATATGAGAAAACGCCGGTGCTCCGCTTTTAGCGGCAAATCCCGACGTTTTCAAGGCAAAAACTGCAAAAATATTTAAATTTGCAAATTTCTATACACTGAGAGACTTAGAAAAAGAGGTGAAATTAAGCATTTGCGTGCGGAGAGCTGTAATAGATACTGTCCCCCCCCCGAGCAAGGAAGGTCACTAAAAAGAAAATTTCTCCTGTTCGTTGCATTTCTCTTTAAATGGAATGACACAAACAGCTTCGGTTCCATGCCTCGGCTGTGAATATATATTAAAGCTGTACTCGTTTCCATAAAGGAGAGACAGCCGCCTGATAATATTCTGAACGCCGACATGATTTCTTGAATGGCTCCCTGCGTTCAGTTCCCCGCTCAAAATTTTGTTTAGTTTATTTTCTTCAAATCCTACACCGTTATCGTTGATACTAATACGTATATATTTCTTGTCATTCTTAAACAGTTCATCTATGACGACTTTTATAAATCCCTTCTTTTCGAGTGGAACAATCCCATGAAACAGGGCGTTTTCAACCAAAGGCTGAATAATTGATGTCGGAATCATACAATTCAGCAGATGGTCGGGGCAGGATATGGAAAGCTCGAATATATCATTATATTTGTAGTTTTGAATATAAACATAGTTGTTAATTATGCCTATTTCCTCACGGACAGAAGAAAAGTTTTTGTCGCCGGACAGCTTTATTCCGTCTTTTAGCAATTCAATCAGCGCATATGTCACACATTCAACATCTTTATATCTTTCTTTTTTGGCAAGATAGCTAATCGTGTTGAGCGTGTTGTAAATGAAATGCGGATTTATCTGCGCAACAAGCACCTCATATTCAAGCTCCTTTTTTTCATTGTCCCGCTGGATAGCCAATTTCAAATTCATTTCAAGCTCTGACGCCATTTGATTCAAGGACTTGCCGAGAACTTCAAATTCATCGCCAGTCTTAATATTGACCCTTGTAGTCAAATCGCCCACGCCGATTGCTTCCATAGCATTTTTCAGTGTTTTGACCGGTTTGGTAAGCCTCAGCAAAAGCGGAATCAGCGCAAGAACTATCAGAGTTGTAATACCAATCACCGTCGCAAGCAAAAGACTGACGTTTTCCAACGATAAACTGAACAGCCCGCTTTCCTGAACAACCGAAATGAGCTTCCCGCCGAGAACCGTTTGTGCTTCTACAGTGATATATTGATTATTCTGCTCAAATTCAGACGAGGTTATAAGCGCTCCATCAGAATCGGCGCTTGATGAATACAGACATAAATCATCAAAATAATAAGCGATTTCGTCAAAATAATCCGCATTTTCAGAAATAACGTTTGAGATATTGTTTATGTTGAGAACCGCTATAATATTGCCGTAGCAATTACTCGGATCAGATATCGAATAAATTGGAACCTGTATGCCTATCATATTCTCATCCCGGGCAATATAAAAAGGAATGTAACACTGAAACGGACTGGTGACAGCATATTGTTCCGGTTCCGGATTGCCGGCGGCCTGCAAAAAGATGTCATACCATTTTTCACATTCAAAAAGGCTCTGTTGATCGATAAACGGAATGCGTGTCCAAAAAACCAGTTCTCCGTTTTTGATTAAAGCAATGCTGGATATTTCTTGCTGAATATAGAGTATTTTGTTAATTTCCGAAATTGCATTTTGTATATTTTCGGCAGTTTCTTCGGAGTCGTCGTTCATCGTAATCAGGGTTTGAACAGAGTTTGAAATAACCATTTCCTGTGCAGTTTTCACAGCGGAGTCATATATATCGTATATATCGCAGGCAAGCTTTTCAATATCGACCTGACACGTATTTTTGATATTGTCCAGTACCGAAGAGCGAGAGAATGCAAAGATAACCGTTGAGAGCATCGTTACAATTAGTATGATAACAGATAAAACGAGCGTAATTATTTTTCTATTTAAGGTCCACATTATGATTCACCTCATTCCGCTGAGCTGAAGCGCTATGGTAATTTTTATACATCAGTGGCGTCATGCCCACTTTTTTCTGAAAAACCTGACTGAAATACTGCGGTGAAGCATAGCCTATCATTTCCGATATCTCGTAAATCTTATAATCCTGTTCGGCAAGCAAATATTTGGCGACATTGATTCGATAGTTCCTCAAATATTCGCCAAAATTAACGCCGGTTTCCCGCTTGAAAAGATTGCTGAAATATACCGTGCTGAGTCCGACTGCCTCCCCGACATCTTTTGCGGTCAGCGGCTTTGAATAGTTCTTTCTGATATATTGCAATACTTGTTGAATTTTTACATTTTCCGTCTTAATCCCCGAATTTGCAAATATTTCCGTGAGTTCAATCAGCTTCTGCTCTATCCAGAGCCAAATTTGTTCCGCCATTACAATTCGCATGAAATATTCCTTGTGCGACGTAATATGCTGCTTCAAATCATAAATCGAACAGTCCTTCATCTGAAATTCCAAATAGTCAAACACTTTCCCGCATAGATAACGGAACAGCTTTAAATCAGGCTCATTAACAATAAATTTTCTTTTGACCGCATTAAGGAGTTCCTTTACGCCGTCAACATTTCCGACTTTGACCTGAGCCTCCAAAGAACGCATACATTCGTTGACATCGGATTTTCTGTAACTGCTGCCGGTAAAGCGCGCTTCTATCTCTTTGGCCGAGCCAATATAAGTTTTATAGATAAACGGCGTATGGGCTGCAACCTTTTTTAAGTGTTCTATCTTTTCTTTGATTTTCTCCATCGACGCTTTGCAAAAATCCATAAGCTCCAACACTTCAATTTGCGCATTTTCACTAAAGTAGGTGTTGAGATTGTCGGCAAACACCGTAATGTCTCTTTTAAGCCAGCTAAAGCTCATGCGGGTGTCCGGCATTCCTTTGAAAATAATTGCTCTTGAAGTTTCGCTTGTCCAAAGCAGTTGCGAAACACAAAGGCCGCTGCCTTCAGGAAGCATGTCACGCAGCAGTGAACGGCTAAGCTTTATGTCGAACGCCTGCGGCACATCAAAGTACTCGATTATATAGGAAGTGCGAAATTGGATAAGCATACAAAGACATTGCTGCGCCCCATCACCATTCGCCGCAATATGCCCCGATTCCATGCCGAGTATCGTTCTTTGGATTTGGTCTTCTTTTTTTCTGCTTTCTTCTGACTTTTCTTTATTTATTTCATCTGAAAGTCTGTCCATGAGCTTCAGTACAGCATCGGCAGTTAAATGATTTTTGATAATATACTCTTTTACGCCATGCTTTAATGCGTCACGAACATATTCAAAATCCTGATAAGCGGACAATATCACACTGCGGATATACGGATATTCCCTATGGAGCCAGTCACAAAGCTCCAGGCCGTCCATTACCGGCATTTTTACATCGGTAAAAACGATATCTGGCCTTTTTTCTCTGATAAGCCTCTGAGCCTGCACACCGTTAGCCGCAAAGCCTACCAAATCGTATCCTTTTTGGCGCCAATCACATAGCGCCGCAAAGTTTTCACGTGCCAACGGTTCATCGTCAACAATAATAAATGTAATCATAGCGCACCTACAATCTGTTTGGTAATATTTCGGCAGCAAAAAAGCAGTCCGACGGTTTTGGCAATTAAGGGGCTTGTTTTCCATTCGAAGCGGCAAGCATTCATCGGAAAATTCAATAAGGTCTTGCCCGTTATTCAACGTGTGGGCGACAGCCGCTGCCGCCCCCCAGCGGGAGATTGTACTCACCGCTGATTAGAAATCGGACCCCGAAGCTTACGAGGCTGGGAACATTTCCCCCTAAGTTATATCCCAACGGACGCTCAATTTTATTTTCCCTTAATTATCATATCAGTTTTCGGATTTTTATTCAATATTCAGCAGTACAAAGCAGTATTATATCGAACAAAAAAGTAGTCGTTTTGTATGGAACGCCGGACGAACAGGTGATAAGATAGAATTAAGAGTGTATCTGTTTATTCATAAGGAGGAGTACATATCATTAAATATCTTTCAAAAGCTGGAAAGCTTTTCACACAGGAACAAATAATCGAAGAATTTAAAAAAGAGGAGCACATCAGCCTTGTAAACGCCAGCTGCTATGCAAATGAAATCGACATGAACGGTTACCGATACACTAACGGACATGCCGATTCGTTTGGGCAGATATTCGACGCCGCAGCTATAAAAATGAAGGAGGGGCAATACATTTCATGGAACAGCTTCAGTGATGAGATGCCGCAAACGCTTATCGATGCCAAGGCGCCGAAGGGCGCCGTGCTCATTTTTGAGTATGCAATGGGCAACGGCGCTACATATCCGCAACCAAACGGTTGGTTTGAACTGTCAATCGAAAATCAATATCATGTACGTTTCAGCATGAAAAAACACAACAGTCTGTTTACCGGCAACAACGGTATTCAATTGTATCTCGAAATAAAAAGAACCAGATTTTCTGCAACGCCCGGAGAGCAGTTTTCTTTAGATTCTTTTATTGAAAATGAAAGCGCCTATGTCAACGGTCTCGCATATCTGCATATTCCGCAGGAATGTCTCGGCGGTCATGACAGAGTAAAGCTTAAAGTTACGGCTCACCCACAGAAAGGCGAGAGCTCCGAAAGATGGTTCAGGCTCGGCTACGGCTTTTACTGGCTGAGCGGTGCTATACACGAAACGGTACATTCTCTGCTGCATGGCTTTGACAGAAGAACGCTTGACGGTCAAAATATATATTTCGGCGACATACATGTCCATACCGCACAATCCGCCGTTTTAAACAACGACGGCTGTGGGATTGGAACTCTTTACGACAATCTCAGCTATGCAAAAGATGTGTCCCTGCTTGACTTTTGTGCCGTCACCGACCACGATTGGCAGCTTGACGCAAAGGGCTGGAAGTCTGTACGGGATTTAAATGATTTATTTAACGAACCGGGCAGATTTGTAACGCTTAATGCATATGAGTGGACCTCATCAAGCTATGGACACAGAAACGTTTACTTCCGAGACGGTTCTGAAATCCCCGCTTCCCTGAAGCCATTCAACTATCAGGCAGAGCCGTTTGTTTTCACGAAATACGGAGTTCGTTCTGAAAGCGACCCTTCCCCTGCCGACTTGTGGCAATGGTTAAAAAAGAACAATCTACCGGCGCTTACTATCCCCCATCATTCGAATTCAGAGCAATTTGTTATGGATTTGTATCATTATTTCAGCGAAGAGTATGACCGTTGCGTTGAAATTTATTCCTCATGGGGTACAGCGTTAAAGGCTGAACACGCATTGAATATTTGCAGTGAAAAAATAGAAAATTACAGCATTCCGAGATACAGCGGAAAGCTGCACTTCGGCTTTGTTGCCTCAAGTGACGGACACGACGGCAATGCGGGTGACGCAAATGTTTCCATTTACAAACGACATCTCGGGCATTATATGGGAAGCGGAAGAGTTGCGGTTCTTTGCGATAGGCTCGAAAGAAACGATATTTTCGACGCCATTTATTCCCGCAGATGCTACGCCGTCACAGGAGAGCCCATTCTTCTCGACATGAAAATGGGAGACGCTTTTATGGGAGAATCATTTAAATACGGCGCTGCCTCGGTCGTCTTAAGCGTTCGGGCGGAGGGCACGCAAAAGCTGCTTAGTGCCGAGTTGTTTGCAAACGGTGAAAAGCAAATGGATATTTCGACGGCGGGCAGAAGCGCCGATTTCAGCGGAGAAATTGAAATAAAGCCTAACACCATGTATTGGATTCAAATTCGGCAGGAGGACGGCGAATATGCTTGGTCAAGTCCAATAAGCGTTTTCGGAGGGTAACATGAAAATCAGTAATCAGCTTGCTCTGCTGCGCCTGAAAGAAGGTATCACAGCAGAAGAATTCGCAAAAAAAGCCGATTTGCCCGAAAAGGACTATATTGCGTGGGAAAACGGCGACGCAGAACCAAATCCTGCGGAATATGAAAAAATTTATTCAACCTACGGCCTTATTACGGACGAAATTCCGAATTGTGAAATAGACTATGTGGGAAGACCGTCATGGGAATCGTTTTCAAAAAACATAATGAATGAGTTTGCTCAGCTTGCCGACGAAGGCTTTGATGTTGAGCCTTACCGAGAATTCTACGAAAAAGCGGCGCAAATGGAAGAAGGCGTTCTGAAAGAAACGCTTTGCGATATCCTGTTCAGACTTTCTCAGAACTACAGCATAACAGCTCATTATAAGTATAACGAGCCATCAGACCTTGAAGAAATTAAAAAACTGTGTGACAAAAACCTCAGGCCTGTTTTAAAAGCACCTGACGACAAGGAAAAATACAGAAACATGGCTGCCGGAGCATGGTATGGCAGAATTTGCGGCTGTATCCTGGGAAAGCCGATTGAAGGATATTTACCGAAAGAGATTGAGGATATACTGAAGGTATCAAACAACTATCCCATGGACAGATATATATGCAAAAAGGATTTTTCAGGCGAAAGCATAAAACAGGTAAATTTTGTTGCGCAATCACTTCTTGCAGACGAGATGGGGTTTGCTGTTTTTGACGACGATACAAACTATACAGTCATGGCGCAAATGCTTATAGATAAATACGGCAGGGATTTTAAGACAAATGACGTTGGTGAGCTTTGGATGTCTCTTCAACCAAAATCTCCTTACTGTACAGCCGAAAGAATCGCTTTTATAAATCTATGCAACGGACTGGTCCCGCCCACAACGGCAAAATATAAAAATGTCTATCGCGAGTGGATAGGCGCGCAAATCAGGGGCGACTACTTTGGATATATAAATCCCTGCGACCCGGAAACGGCCGCAGATATGGCTTTTCGTGACGCCGCACTTTCTCACACTAAAAACGGAATATACGGCGAAATGTATATCGCAGCAACAATCGCAGCAGCCTTTGGCAGTGAGACAATAGAGCAGGCAGTAAATGCCGGGCTTTCTGTTATTCCGGCCACTTCTCGTCTTTTTGAGGCAATAAAGGCCGTCTTAAAAATGCATACCGACGGTAAAACCTGCAACGAAATTTTACGTTATATCGGCAGCAAATATGATGCGTCGCTTGAACGCATAGCTGTTCACACAATTCCTAATGCCATGATTGTAACCGCTGCGCTCATATCTTATCCTAATGATTTTGACAAAGCTGTCTGCATTGCCGTACAAACCGGTTTTGATACAGACTGCAACGGCGCGACCGTTGGCTCCGTTCTCGGCGCATTTCTAGGTCGCAAGGCGATAAAGGAAAAGTGGACGGCGCCCCTTAATTCTACTCTTGAAACAACAATCTGCGGAAAACACACAATTCCAATCGAGCAGCTTATTGATAAAACGGTTTCACATTACACTCGTTAAAAAGGCACCGTGCCTTTCGAGGCGCGTTTGAATGTTGATGAAGCAGCCGTAACGACAAAGCCGCCGCGAATATTAAGCTCGCGGCGGCTTTTTTATCAAAAAATATATTGACAAGCGGCAAGAGGCAGTAGTATAATTTTGCTAAATGAGGGAGTAGTTAGCATATTTAATACATAATAGAGTCAACATACTGATAAATATATCTGGTTTTATTTTAAATTACGAGACTTGTTTGCAAATATGGAATTGCAAATAAGTCTTTTCTTTTTTTGCAATCATAAATAGGAACGTAATCTGAAAAAGGAGAGCGGCGATTATGGGATTTGCCGAAATTTTTTTAATAGGCTTGGGGCTAGCTATGAACGCGTTCGCCGTCTCCGTGTGCAAGGGGCTTTCAATGAAAAACTTGATTGGAAAAAGGCGGTTGTCATAGGGCTGTATTTAGGAATATTTCAGGTCCTGATGCCGACTGCCGGCTGTTTTTTGGGAAGCACGTTTGAAAGCGTAGTTACATAAATAGACCACTGGATTGCTTTCGGCTTGCTCTCTGTTATCGGAGCAAATATTATGAAAAAAGCGCTGAAAAAAGGCAGTGGAGCTGAAAATGTCAACGATAATGTCGACTTTAAAACAATGATTGTTTTGGCCATAGCCATAAGCATAGACGCTCTGGCGGGCGGAATATCCTTCGCTTTTTTGAACGTCAATATCTGGCTTATAGCGCCAATTATAGGCATCGTTACGTTTGTCATATCTTTGGCAGACGTGAAAGCCGGCAACAAATTCGGTGAAAAATACGAAAATAAAGCACACCTTATAGGCGGCTTGATTTTAATTTTTATGGGAACAAAAATTTTAATAGAGCATTTGACGCAATGAGAACACACAAAGCAGTCTAAAGAAATACCCGCCTCTATCGAGGCGGGTTTTATTTTGCTGTTCAATAAGGGCTTGCCGTTTGGGCACCCCGGCATTTTCTAAGCTATGCCCAATAATTAAAAGTCAAAAGGTTGGACGAATAACATGCGGCAATATCTTCGCTGCTGTCAACAGTGTTTAACTTTATGCCGCCGTTTGCCAAGCTTTGGTAAAGCGCGTCATATGAATCTTGATAATCTTCTGCAACATAGCTCAGCGAAATGCTGCCGTTTGAGCAGTCTGCCGTAAACACAGTGCCGCCTGCAAAAGCTTCCAGGCACTGCAATACCGCGCTGCCGTAATCTTTAATAGTGGTTGTGTAATAATTAGTCCAGCTTGACTGGTAATTTTCAGAGCCGATTGCCCACAGCTGAAAGCTGTAATTCCATGTGGCGTCTGAAACGGCGCTGATTTCATCATGCCCGGCGGCATATACAAGCGTAACGCCGCTGTCATACATGGTTTCCACAACTGCCTGGCAGCGGTTTACCATGGAAAACGAAGTTGAAGCCGAATATTCATTTTCAAGCGAAAGACCTGCCGAATAGCCGTCTGACGCTGTGTTGCTCCAGCTTGAAAAGATATAGCCTTCTTCCGGAACAGCGGCAACAAGCTCAACATAGTCGCCGCTTTGATATGAGCCGCTGCCGGTGCTTTCACCGCTGCCGCCTTCGCCTGTTACAACCGTAACGTCAAATGTTGGGGCGTCGCTTTCAACATAAACAGGCGTCAGCACAATGTCAGCGCAATAAACGTCTATAAATTCAAACGTTGTGCTGGCGGAATCGCTTTCATATAACAATGCGCCGGAAACTTCGCTGTTGTCTTCCCAGTGGTCAAACACCATGCCGCTTTCAGCTGCCGGTGCGGTTATTGTGCATGAAGAGTCTGCCGTTATATTTTGCACCGAATAAACGTCTGTGCCGTTTGCAGCCATAACCGTTACGGAATATGTTTCAGATTCAGCTTCAGCATAAACCGCGGTAATTGTGCAGTCACATTTTTCAACAAGCAGGTTTGTTTCTGTTTTTTTCGTGGTGGAAAGGTTTACCTTGCTGTCTTTGACGCCCTGTGTGTCGCTTACATATTCCCAGTGGTCAAACACCATGCCGGCGGGCGCCGGGTCTGCTGTAAGGGTTACATTTGTGCCGTCTGTGTAAGTGCCGGAGCCGCTGCCGTTTACAACATTTACAACAAAGCAGTCTTCTTCAACATCTGCTATTTTTTCATAATTCGCGGTTATGGTTACCGAATAGTCATATGTAAGGCTTTCGCTGTCATAATCTGCATAGTCAAGCGTTACGGGCAGCCCAAGCTCATTTGCGGCATATGCAGCGCCCTGCACAAAGCCCGCGCCGTAGCTTGATGAGCTGTCGCTCAGGAAAGAGCCGAAATAGCCCAGCTCTGTGTTCCCGGCAAGAACTGCCATATACCCGGCAAGAAAGCCGCTTTGCATAGTGTCAAACGAAACAGTCATAACATTTTGAAAGTCGCTGTCTGTGCCGTAATTACCGTCTACCACAATAAAATTAATGTCCGGGTAAAGAAGCGCCGCGCTTTCAATTACCGAATCAAACGCGTCTGTGGGCAAAACTATATATTTGGCGCCGGCGGCAGCGGCAAGTTCAATATATTTTTCCGCAACTTCGTCAGTCAGCACATCATTGTCAAGAGACGGCTGGTAATACCTGTAGCTTGCGCCGGTGTTTTCAGCATATTGAACTATTCCGTTCCATGCGCTTTCATTATATGACCCGTCGCTTATAGTGCCGCCGTCTGTAATCAGCACAACGTCATATGTAAGTTCCTGCGCCTTTGAACAGCCGGCAAACATAAACGCAGACGACACCGCAAGCAAGAAACACATTACAACACAAATTGATTTTTTCATTTTTTCAGAGCCTTTCCGCGCTGCGCCCTGAAAGAGCGCAGGTAAAATATATTTACTTTTTAATAATAGCAAATAAAAATTAATAATGCAATAGTTTTTCATAAAACGAAATAAAATATCATATTTCGGCTAAAGCGCCGTATTAAAAAAGCCCCGCCGCTAAAAATTCCAAAGCCACGGCGCAGCGAAAGGAAAAAGGGGCGAGCTTTGTAAAGGGCTTACCTGAAAATTGATTTTATCTTTTTTTCAAGCTTTTTTTCATATAAAATCAAATAGTATTTCAGCAGGAATTCATAAGTCAAAAACAAAATATTCATGCAGACAGCAAAAATGGCAAGCATTGAAGATGAAAAAACGCCGCCGTCAAAAAATTCAATATTGAATATTACAACGCACAATAGTTCAATTATAAATATGCTAATATTGAAAACAGCTAATTTAACAAGCCATTTCAAAAATGCAGGCCTGATTTTGTCAAGCTTTTCTTTAAAAAGCGGGTAATAGCCGAAAAACAAAATGTACATAAGCACGCATTCCTTTTCCGGCACAAAAAGCAGCGACAGCACGCAGGTGGAAACATAAACCGCAGCGGCGCACTGTGTTTTAAAAGTTTTTTTAAACATATACAGCAGCACGCCCAAAACCACAGGCACGGCGTAAGAAAAAATATAAAGAACACCGCCTAAAAACATAAGCACCACTGAAGCTGCCGTTACAAGCCCGCACGCAGCCGCCTTAAGTGAAGCTTTCAAAAAAAACACCCCTTTCGGCAATATGTAAAGCTGTTTTATGCCCTGAACGGCAGCGCCGAACATTTTTTGAGTGTCGGGCGCCAACGCTTTTTTATGCAAAAGCGCCCATGCAAGAACACGCCGCCGCTAAAATTATGTAAATATTATGAATGAACTTTAAATATTTGTTCAAAAAAGTCGGATATTGCTTTACAAATATATGCCTGGTGTTAAAATATAGATATAGAAATTTTTCATAAAAGAGTTGTTCAAAGTGCTGAAAAAATCTGTTGCGATATTCGTTGTCGGAATTACTTTAACACTTACGCTTGCATATGTTATGAATAAAATGGGGCTTATTACCAATATTTTTGCAGCTAAAAACAGCCTTTATAACGGCCAAAGCACCGTGGTAAACAACACCGCCGGCGCTGAGGGGGAAACCGAAAATGCCCTTACCATGCTTGACGCAGACGATGACCGTGTGCCGCTGAGCACAGACAGCGGCGAAGCGGTGCAGTTTTCAGACAGCGACATTGAAAAGCTTACAGAAATGCTGAGCGTGCCGTATTTATATGCTGAAAGCTTTGAAAATTCAGACGGCGTGCCGGCGTCAGTTGCCTGCCATGTTGCTGTGTGGATGGCTGAAAGAAAGTCGCCCGAAGAAACAACAGGCCTGTCTCACGGTGAAATCACCATTTATCTGTTCAAATATTTCGGCGGTGCAGTAACAGATTTTAACGAAAGCTGCGCTTTTCTGGAAAACACGCCCATAACTTATAGCGAAGAGTCTAAAACATTTAATATTGAATTCAGCGAGCAGGCAACGCACAGCGTTGAAATTCAGAAAATAGAATATCTGGGCAATAATAATTATTACAAAGTAACAGCCATGGTTACCGCCGAAAACTCTTCCGGCTGCGAATACAGCGCGCTTACAGCTGTAATTCAAAAAAACAAGCTTGATTCAACCCTTGGCTTTTCCATAAAGGCAATGCAGTGGTCTTAAATAAGCTTTGGCACCGGCTCCTGCCCCAATACTTATTAAAATTAAAGCAACCCCTTATGGCAGTTTAATCTGCCGCAAGGGGTTTTTATTGATAGTGCAACAGAAAGTTATTTGAATTCAGGCACAGCTTGTTTGCTGTTTGCTCAAAGCCAATATTTTAAAAAACAGCGGTTAACTTTAAGCCGATATTTGACTTAAAGCTTGTCTTTCGGCAAACACGCATGGGCTATTTAAGCTTGCCGCTGAAGTCAGGCTCCAGCACCGGAAGCCCAAGGTCAACTATTGCTTTTTTAATAAATTTTTCAGAAGCTTCATGCTTTACCGGCTGCCCCGCAAAGGTCAGGTAATAAATAACCAGCTCTTCAAACGTTGGCGACATGGTGTTCGTAATTTTAACGTTTTTGCAGTTTTCGCTGAAAACAAAAGTCCACTTTCTTACATGGGCAGATTCCACCGGGCGTATCCAGAGTTCCAGACTGCCGTCTGCCTGCCATGCGGCTTCGGCAAAGGTGTGGTAATGCAAATCTCGCAAATTAATTTCGCTTTGCCGCCAGCTGCCGTCCATTCCAACGTTTATTGTGTTAACGTCTTGCTTTTCGCGCCAGGTAAAGCTAAGCCCGCCCGGGGTAAAGTCAAACTGCATTTCTTTTATATTTCCCGGTTTTTTATAAAGCATGTTATAAATTGAAATAGATATAAGAGATGTATATTTGTTTGAATGGCATTTAATTTTTTTGCCGCTGATTTTTGCTTCAAGGTCTGCCCTGCGCGGCGCGCTTTCAAGCCTTTCAACCTGGCATGCTGAAATGCATTTTTGCATTTCCTGAAAAGCCTGTTTGTTTTCCGGCAACGGCGAATCCTGAAAACATCTGGGGAAATGTTTCCAGAAAACTTTCATTATTTTATAGTCTTCGCTTTCGCCTGAATTGAGCACAACCAGCGCGTTGTGTTGCGGGAACATATAGCAGCGCTGGCCGAAAAGCCCGTCTGCGCGAAAGCTTTTTTCGTCTTGATTGCGCCAAAACTGATAGCCATAGCCGCACATATTGTCTATGTAACCGTCTCCCACAGAGTCGGTTTGCTTTTTGGTAGCCTCTTTTACCCAGTTTTCGGGAATGAGCTGCGTGCCGTCAATCCATTTTCCGCCGTTTAAATATGGCAAAAAGAATTTTGCAAGGTCTTCCGAACGCATATAAAGCCCCCAGCCGGCGGCATTGTTTCCCTTTCCGTCTTGTTCCCAAAACGGCTTTTCAATGCCCAGCGGCTCAAACATTCTGGGGTAAAGGTAATCAACCATGCTCATGCCGGTAACCTTTGAAATAATGGCGGAAAGCATAAATGTGTTTTCAGATATGTAATTAAATTTAGTGTCCGGCGGGGCAATAAAGCCGGCTGCGAAAAACTGTTTAATCCAGTCTTTGTTTTCCTTTTCTTCCAAAACCGTAATAAATTTGTCTGAGCGCATTGTAAGCAGCATGCGAACAGTCAGCTTTCTGTTGCCGGGGCGTTTCGCCATGGCATATTCGGGGAAAAAGTCTGACACCCTGTCGTCCAGATGAATAAGCCCCTCTTCCACAGCAAAGCCGACTGCGGTTGAGGTTACTGACTTGCTCATGGAATAAAGCACATGCGGCCATTCAGCGGCATAGGGCTTCCAGAAACATTGCGCGCAGATTTTATTGTTTCTGACTATAGTAAAGCTTTGCAGCCCAAGCTTTTTTTCGTTTATTTCATCAATAAAAGCTTTAATCGCCGCGCTGTCAACGCCAGCCTCTTCCGGGGTCTGGCGTTCAAGATTACAGTTTTTTAACATTTCCATAATTTACTCCTAAAATTTAATATGCTTTTTGCCGTGCAGCGGTGCACATTCCATAAGAAAATCTGCGCCGGGCGAAAAAGCGTGCCGGGCGCAGCCGGCGGGCAAATTTAATGAAATTTGCCGCTTTTTAGTCGCTGCTGTATATGAAATTTATGAGTTCTTCCCGGTTTGCTTCCAAATCTATTGTAATGACATCAGCCCCGTTTATTGTGGAATAGCTCCATGTGCCGTCAAACGGGCAAGCCGCTGTTTCAAAACCGCCGCTTATGCTGAAAAGGGCCTTAAGCGCAGCGCTGATTATTTCAGACTTTGAAAGGTTTGTTTCAATATAAGGCGCAACATTGAAAACGGTTTTAAACGCTGTAAACGGGTTAGACGAAAGCAGTTCGCTTAAAATTTCCTGCATTACAGTGCGCTGGCGTTCTGTGCGCGCCCAGTCTGTGCCCACCTTTCTGATTCGGCAATATGCAAGCGCCTGTTCGCCGCTTAAAGTCTGCGTGCCGGCTTCAAGCGTAACATCGCCGTATGTTGAGGGGTGGTTGGTAACTTCGTTTGCTTCCGCTTCGGTAATTTCAATTTCAATTCCGCCAATGCTGTCTACCATAATCTGAAACATTTCAAAGTCGGTTACAACATAGCCCTCTATTTCAATGCCGTAATTATATTCAATTGCGTCAACAACGCCCTGGTAACCGCCGTATCTGCATGCGGCATTCAGCCGCTGGTTGTAGCCCAGACACGGAATATAAAGCCATGTGTCGCGCAGAAAAGACGTCATTTTTATGCAGTTGTTTGCAGAGTCAATGGAAACCAAAATCATTGAATCAGAGCGGCTGCTGTCGTCGCTGTCTTCGCTCCTGGCGTCAACCCCAAGCAGTAAAATATTTTTTACGCTGCTGTCTGAATAAAGTTCGGAAGATGAAACATAGTCCTCTTCCCTGTCGTCATATATTATGCGTGACAAAACCGAATTAACCAGCAGCCCCGGCAACACCAAAAGAATTAAAATTATTATAAGCGCTGCGATAAGCCTTTTTTTTGTTTTTGAAGCTTTTTTTCGGCTTTTCTTTTGTTTGCCCGCACCCGGCTGCCCCAGTGACGCAGTGTTGTTATTTCCTGTGCCGCGCGAAACGCGCCGCGGCTCGGCCGGCTCTTCGGCCATGTAATTTTCAGCGTCTGGGCTGTATGTCCCGTCGCCCTGGTGGTTTATTATTTCGTTTTGAACGTCGCTGCGCTGCCTTGAATTAAAATTCAAGTCAATGTCGCTATATAAATTACTTTTTTGATAATAATTTTCTTCCGGCGGCACGGTCCTGTCTCTTTCGTCGGGGTTATAATATTTTTCATCGCCGTTGTCCATAATTATACCTCCTTAAACAAAGCGCACGGCCGTGCAATAAAAGAAAGAATAAATCAAACAATAAAACAAGCCGTGTTGCTTTGATTTTACTACATATTGAAAATATTTTCAACCATATATTCCAAAAATTGTTGACATATAAGTTTTAATTAATTAAAATATATGCGACCGAGCTTTTGACAAAGCGTTTAATTAAGGGGGCTTTTTGCCCCGTTGTTGAACGGCGGGCCGGTGGGGCAGTTGCGCATTTTTTAATGTGAGGAAAGTCCGAGCAGCACAGAGCAGGGTAACGGCTAACGGCCGCCGAGAGTAATCTTAGGGAAAGTGCAACAGAAATAAACCGCCGCTTTTGCGGCAAGGGTGGAAAGGCGGGGTAAGAGCCCACCGAGCGCGCGGTAACGTGCGCTGCCATGTAAACCCTATCCGCTGCAACACAGAATGGGAAGTTGTTTGCTCGACACATAATCCCGAAATGTGGCTTGAGCATATCGGCAACGGTATGCCTAGATAGATAACTGCCTGAAACAGAACTCGGCTTACCAGCCGGCCCGCATAATTTAGTTAACAGCTGCGCCGCGACGGCAGCGCGTTTCAAAGTAATTGCCTGCCATTACCGCAGCCGGCAGGCAGATTTTGCATGTTAAAAATTTGGAAATAAGCTTTAATATGTTTTGCCTGCCATTGTGCAACGGGGCGTTTCCCATAAGCTGTTAAAGCGGCCCAAACATTTTTGTTTTTTAGGATTTGATTTTATGCTTGTAAATATGCGTGATTTACTCAGCGCGGCAAAAAGCGGCGGCTGGGCAGTTGGTTCATTTTCAGTTGCAAACATGGAAATGGTGCTTGGCGTTTTAAAAGCCGCCCGCGAACTGTCAGCGCCGGCAATAATTCAAATAGCAGAGGTGCGTTTAAAGCAGTCCCCGCTGGAAATTATAGGCCCGTTAATGGTGGCGGCGGCAAAGGCGGCTAAAACCCCTGTTGCCGTGCATTTTGACCATGGTAAAACAGAAGAAAAAATTGACGAAGCGCTTGAACTTGGTTTTACTTCGGTTATGTTTGACGGCAGCCACCTGAGCCTTTCAGAAAACATAGCCGGCACGCAGAAAATAGTTTCAGCAGCGCGTAAATACGGCGCGGCGGTTGAGGCTGAAATAGGCGCTGTGGGCGGCTCTGAAGACGGCAGCGAAGACATTGCCGTAAACTGCACAAAGCCCCAGGAAGCACAGCTGTTTGCAAATGAAACAGGCATTGACGCGCTTGCCGTTGCAATAGGCAATGCGCACGGGAATTATAAAGAAACGCCCAAACTGCGTTTTGACATTTTGGAAAGGTGCAGCAAGCTTGTGCAGGTTCCGCTGGTTTTGCACGGCGGCACCGGAATAAGCGACTGTGATTTTAAAAAATGCGCCGAAACCGGCATAAAAAAAATAAACATAGCCACCGCAACGTTTGACAGTGTTGAACACAATGTTGCCGCCCGTTATGGAAGAAATGAAATTACAAATTATTATGATTTGCACGCAGCAGAAATAGAAGGTGCTTACCTGAATGCCAAACGGCACATGCTTATTTTCGGCTGCGACAACAAAGCTTAATATGCATGTCTTTGACTTAATTAACCAAATATGAAAGGATATAATTATGAATTACGTCAGCTTTGATTCGTCTAAGCCCATTGACTTTATTCCGGTGGGCAGAATTGCCATTGATTTCAACCCGACTGACATGTATATGCCGCTGTCAAAGTCAGCCAATTTCAATAAATATGTCGGCGGCTCGCCCGCAAATATTGCCGTGGGGCTTGCTCGGCTGGGCTGCAAGGTTGGTTTTCTGGGCTGTGTTTCAAACGACCAGTTCGGCGACTATGTAACGGAATATTTTGAAAATGAAGGAATTGACACAAGCCATGTTACCAGGGCGAAAAACGGCGAGTGCACAGGGCTTACTTTCACTGAAATACTTTCTAAAGAAGAGTCGTCAATACTTATGTACAGAGACAATGTTGCCGACTTTTGCCTGAGCCCCGAAGATGTTGACGAAAATTATATAGCGTCTGCCAAAGCCATTGTTATAAGCGGCACAGCGCTTGCCAAAAGCCCCAGCCGCGAAGCCTGTTTAAAGGCCGTTATGCTGGCAAAAAAGAACAATGTGCGCATAGTTTTTGACATTGACTGGCGCGAATACACATGGCAGTCAATGGACGAAGTTTCCGTTTATTACACCCTGCTTGCGCAAAATGCAGACATAATTATGGGCTCGCGCGAAGAATTTGATTTAACCGAAAGAATAGTCGGCGTAAAAAGCAGCGACATGGAATCTGCCAAATACTGGCAGTCGTTCGGCGCGGCAATATGCGTTATCAAGCATGGAAAAGACGGCTCAACGGCTTATACAAACGACGGCAAGTTTTACACAATCAAGCCATTCCCAGCCGTTAAATTAAAAGGCTTTGGCGGCGGAGACGGCTATGGCTCGTCTTTCCTTTACAGCCTGCTCAACGGCAAGGAAATAATAGACTGCCTTGAATTCGGCTCTGCCTCTGCTTCAATTTTGATTTCGGCGCACAGCTGTTCAGACGCCATGCCGACTGCAATGCAGGTTGAACAATTTATTAAAGAAAGCAAGGAACGCTATGGCGACATGGTTGCCCGCGCATAGCGTTTCATGTGACTTGCCCGGTAAAGCTGCGCTTGGTTTGGCGCTGCCGCCCGAAAAGAACTTACAATTCGCAAAAACACCCTGCGAAAACATCGCAGGGTGTTTTTGCGAAAAAAAGAAAGGCTCAAAAGCCTTTCTTATTTTTTTTGAAAACATGCGATTTAGGGCGCCGGCTGTTAACAGCCGGGCGCGGCCGTCAGTCAATTTCAACTGAAATCTTAACGTCATTTCTCATAGCTGCGGCGCGCATGACAACGCGAATTGCCTTTGCAATTCTGCCCTGCTTGCCTATTACGCGCCCCATGTCATCTTCAGCAACATGCAGGTGGTAAACCGTTACGCCAAGCTCGTTTGGCTCGTCTTTCTGCACGCTTACTGCGTCTTTATCTGAAACAAGGCCTTTCGCCATGTTGATTAAAAGTTCTTCCATAAAAACACCTCAATTAAATTAAATAATGGCATTTAGCCATTAATACCCCAAAGGCATGCGCTGCCGGCAACCGGCGAAAGCTTACATGCCCACCGGTTGGGGCGGCCGCCGCCCTGACAGGCGGGGACTTACTTGCAAAATTACATAATGCCTTCTTTTTTAAGAATGCTTTTAACAGTGTCTGTGGGCTGTGCGCCGTTTGCAAGCCATTTTTTAGCTTTTTCAGCGTCAATTTTGATTTCAGCCGGGTCAACCATTGTGTTATATGTGCCGATTTCTTCAATAAAACGCCCGTCGCGCGGAAAACGAGAATCTGCAACTACCACACGGTAATACGGCGCTTTCTTTGCACCCATTCTGCGAAGTCTGATTTTTACTGCCATTATATTTACCTCCATAAAATTATTTACTAATCAAAGTCTAACCGCTGCGGGTTATAACCTGTTAATAACATTGTGACATGCCGTTTTTATGCGGCGCGTTTTGCTTTTTTAGTTGCTTTAAAAGCCGAAAGGGTTTTTGCCGCCGCCCATCATTTTCTGCGCCATTTCGGGGTTTTGCTGCATCATGCGGCGCATTTTTTTATTCATTTTTGAGCCGCCCTTTGATGTCAAGCTGCCCATCATTTTTTTCATTTGCTTAAATTGTGAAAGCAGCCTGTTTACATCTTCCACGCTTGTGCCGCTGCCTGCGGCAATTCTGCGCTTTCTTGACGGGTTGATTATTTCAGGCTTTTGCCTTTCCTTAGCCGTCATTGAGTAAATTATTGCCCGCGGCTTTGTAATGGCGTTTTCATCAATGTCTGAATCTTTGATTTTTGAGCCTATTCCGGGCAGCATTTTTATTGTGTCCTTTAAGCTGCCCATTCTTTCAATTTGCTCAAATTGGGAAAGCAAATCTTCAAGGTCAAACTTGTTTTTAGCAAGCTTTTTTTCAAGTTCGGCAGCTTTCTTTTCGTCAAGGCTTTGTTCAGCCTTTTCAATAAGAGAAAGCACATCTCCCATGCCGAGAATTCTGGACGCCATTCTGTTGGGGTGAAACGCTTCAAGGTCGCCCAGCTTTTCACCGGTGCCTATAAATTTAATTGGCTTGCCCGTAACGGCGCGCACCGAAAGCGCTGCGCCGCCCCTTGCGTCGCCGTCAAGCTTTGTAAGAATTACGCCGTCTATGCCCAGGCTGTCGTTAAAGCTTTTTGCAACGTTTACGGCGTCCTGCCCTGTCATTGCGTCAATTACAAGCAATATTTCATGCGGGTGAATTTCACTTTTAATGTTTTTGAGCTCCTGCATAAGCTCTTCGTCTATATGCAGCCGCCCGGCAGTGTCTAAAAGCACATAGTCGCAGCCATGGTCTTTGGCATATTTTACAGCCTCTTCGGCAATCTTTACCGGGTTTTGCGCGCCCATTTCAAAAACGGCGGCGCCTGCCTGCGCGCCCACAACCTGCAACTGTTTAATGGCTGCGGGGCGGTAAACGTCGCAAGCAACAAGCAGCGGGCGGTGGCCTTCGTTTTTCAGCTTAAGGGCAAGCTTTGCGCTGTGGGTTGTTTTACCGGAGCCCTGCAAGCCGCACATCATTATAACCACCGGCGGGTGGTTTGATTTGGCAAGCCGGCTTTCGGTTGAGCCCATAAGCTCTGTCAGCTCTTCATTAACTATTTTTACAACCATTTGCCCCGGCGTTAATGATTCCATAACGTCTTTGCCTATGGCGCGTTCTGTTACTTTGGCTGTAAAATCCTTTGCAACTTTGTAATTGACGTCTGCTTCAAGCAGGGCAAGGCGCACCTCGCGCATTACCTCTTTAACGTCCGCTTCAGTCAGCTTGCCTTTGGCACGAAGCTTTTTAAATGAATTTTCAAGCCTTTCGGAAAGCCCCTCAAAAGCCAAAAGCTCACCCCCGAATAATTATTTTTTGCAGGCGAAGCAGCTATTCGCCCAGGTAATCAACAAGCGATTTAATTCTGCTGACGCTGTCGTTAATTTCACGCGACAGGCTGTGCGAAAGATTATATTCATTAATTATTTCAGCACATTCCTTAATTTCACCCAGCCCCTTTTTGAGTTCGGTGAAAAATTTGGCGAAGCCAAGCCTGCTTTCCATGTCATAAAGCTGGCATTCGGCGCGTTTTACAGCGTCGCGCACACCTTGGCGCGTAATGCCCTCGTTTTCTGCTATTTCTGACAGCGAAAGGTCGTTATTATAATAAAGGTCAAGGAAATCCTGCTGCTTTTTAGTAAGCATGTCGCCGTAAAAATCAAGCAAATATGAAATTTCAAGATTCTTTGGCACTGCCCTGACCCCCTTATCAGCAAAAAGCGTGTAAAGTACATGGTCTTTACATCGCTTGACTATTATACATAACAACCGCCGGCTTGTCAAGACAAAATTCAATATTGTTTTTTATTTTTCAGCATGCTGAGCACAAAAACAAAAAATGAGCCGCGCTGCATGCAGCCGGCTCTTATATTATTTAAGCGTGGCTATTGTTATGCCCGAATCGCCCTCTCCGTATTCGCCAAGGCGAAATTCTTTAACGCTTTTGTGCGTACGCAGCATTTTATGCACGCCCTGTCTCAGCGCGCCGGTGCCCTTGCCGTGTATAATGCTTATTGTTTCAATGTTAGACAAAATGCAGCTGTAAATAAACGCGTCAAGCTCGCCCAGCGCTTCGTCAACGGTTTTTCCCCTTAGGTCAATTTGCGATTTAACGCTGCCGTCTGATTTTGAAGACGTTCGCACAACTCTTACCTGAGTTGGCGCTTTCGTTTTTTGCTTTGGCAACAGCATAAGTTCGCCAGAATCAACGCGCATTTTCATAAGCCCGCACTGCACAAGCACACTGCCGTCTGCCTTAACTTCGGCCACTTCGCCTTTGCCTATATTTCTGACATTCACGCTGTCTCCCACCTGAAGGCTGCGCGGCAGCTTATAGTCCTGCGGCCATTCGCTTATTTCTGTGGAATCTCTTATAACGTCTTCCAGCCCGGCAACGGAATTTTTAATTTTGCGCTTTGCCCGCTTTACATAGTCAGCCGCTGTTGCTTCGTTTTTCAGCCTGTCAAGCTCAAGCAAAAATTCGCTGCTTTTTCGCTTTGCTTCATTGATTATTTTCTGCGCTTCATGCTTTGCGCGTTTGATTTCAGTTTCCTCAATGCTTAATATCTTGTCTTTTTGAGACTGGGCGGCGCGTTTCATTTTGTCAGCCGTTTCGGCTTCCTTTTCGGCGCGGCTTATTTCCTGCTGCAGGCGGCGCCTGTCCTCTTCCAGCCGGGTAAGCGCACTTTCAAACGAACGGCTTTGCGAATTTACAAGGCTTTTTGCATTTTTAACAATTCTGCTGTCCATGCCCAAACGCAGTGAAATAGCAAAAGCGTTTGACTTGCCGGGCACGCCCATTAAAAGCTTGTAAGTCGGCATAAGAGTATTGACGTCAAATTCGCACGACGCGTTCATAATTCCGGGTGTTTCAAGGGCGTAAGCCTTTAATTCTGTGTAATGGGTTGTGGCGGCAATTTTTGCGCCCCGGGCGCGCAGGGTGTCTATAATTGAAACGGCAAGAGCCGCGCCTTCCACCGGGTCTGTGCCGGCGCCGAGTTCGTCAATCAATATCAGGGTGTTTTCGTCAGACGCATTTATGATTTCTATTATATTTACCATATGCGCTGAAAATGTTGAAAGGTTTTGCTGAATGCTCTGTTCGTCGCCAATGTCGGCAAGTACTTTGGCAAACGGGCAGACCGTGGAATTTTCAAGCGCCGGAATCATCATGCCGCACATCGTCATTAAAGTCAGCAGCCCCAAGGTTTTTAGCGAAACCGTTTTGCCCCCTGTGTTCGGCCCCGTGATTACAAGCGTGTCAAAGCCTGTGCCAAGCGATATGTCAGTTGGCACAACCTTTTGCGGCTCCAAGAGCGGGTGGCGCGCTTTTTTCAGGTCAATAACGCCGTCTTCATTAAGCTGCGGCTTTGCCGCTTTCATTTTGAAAGCAAGAGAGGCCTTTGCAAATATCAAATCAAGCTGCACCGCTGCCGAATAAGAAATATTTATATTTTCTGCAAAACAAGCCGCTTCGCCTGAAAGCTCAAGCAGGATTCTTTGAATTTCATCGCGTTCCTGCCCCTGCAAAATCTTGATTTCATTATTTGCCTGAACAACTGACGCGGGCTCTATGAACACAGTTGCGCCTGACGATGAAGTGTCGTGCACAAGCCCGTCTATTTCGCCCCTGTTTTCTGCCTTTACCGGCAGCACATACCTGCCGTTTCTTTGGGTTACAATTGCTTCCTGCAAAAATTTCTGGTAATATGCGCTATGTATCATTGAATCAAGCTTTTCGCGCACACCGTTTTCTTTTGCCCTGATTTTGCGCCTGATTTCATAAAGCTCAGCTGAAGCTTTGTCTGCAATTTCGTCGCTGCTTAGAATTATTGAAAAAATTTTATCTTCAAAATATCTGTTTTGGTAAACGGAATCAAAATAAATGTCAAGCTCGCCGCTTTTTTCGGCACAGGAAGCATACCATGCTAAAAGCTTTCTGAATGCGCGTAAAAGCGTGCCTGTTTCCAGCAATTCATCAGCCCCAAGCATGGCCCCCGCCGCCGCTTTTTGAAGAGACTGCTGCACATTATTTATATTTGAAAAAGGGGCAAACCCATAACGCACTGCCAGCGAATAGGCGCAGGCTGTTTTGTCAAGACAAGCGCGCACACTGCCAATTTCGCAGCAGGGTTTTAGCTGTAAAGCTTTCTGCCTTGCCTCTTTGGAAACAGCGCATTCCGAAAGCATTTTCAGCACGCTGTCAAGTTCAAGAGCTTTGTAATGTTTGTTCATATAAATTCACATATCTTTCCGAATTAAGCAATGCTTTTCCCCATTAAGGCAGCTGCTTGCCCAAATTGTAAAATTCAAGGGTGCCAAGCGGGCGCCCTATAATATTTAAAGCAAAGCGCTCTGCCGCATATGAAAGCAGCTCTAAATCGCCGTCGCCCAGTGTAAAGCTGAACACCTTTGCACTGTCGCCAAAGCAAATAAGCCGCAGAGCTTTCACAGCCGAAAGGCTCAGCCGGCAGGCTGCGCCGCTTTTACAGTTGCAGCAATATATTTTGCCCTCTTTCGCGTCAAAAAACATGGGGTCTGTTTCATATGTGCCGCAAACTTCGCACGCTATGGGAGACGGCATATAGCCGGTAAGCGCCAAGGCTCTGATTTCAAACACGGCTTTAATCTGCATATTTTTCCTTTTACCCGTGCATAAAAGATAAAACGAATTGAGCACAAGCCTGAGCAGCTCTTCATTGGGCTGTTCTGCTGCAATCAATTCGCCGGAAAGTTCGGCAATGTACTGGGCAAGGGCAAGCCGGTCAATGTCGCGCCGCAAATCAAAAAACATTTCAATTGGCTCTGCCGAATTGACGTTGTAAGACGATTTGCCTTTATAAAGCACCATGTCGCTGTATGCGAAAAGCGACGTTGCGGCATTTAAGCGGCTGTTCATAATCTTTGCCCTTTTTACAAAAGCTTTTATAATTCCCAAATCAGAAGTAAGGAGAGTAACTAAACGGTCACTCTCCCCCACCGACTGTTCTTTTATTACAAGCGCTTTTGTTGTTACCAGCATGCTTTTCAGCCTTTTCATCAAGCACGGCGGCTGCCGCTGACTTATGTTTTTTATATATAAGATAATCGGCAACACTGCCGCTTTGTTCAAATTTAAGCCAATTTTCATCAGGCATTTTATCACCGCCGTTAATATTTTATCCTATGCCGGCGGTAAAATTTGTGCCATATTAATCCAGCCCGAAGTTGTGAATTAGCCCCTCACGGTTGCGCCAGTTTTCTTTAAGCTTAACCCAAAGCTGCAAATTGACCTGAATGCCGAAAAATTTTTCAATTTCCGCCCTGGCGGCGGTGGAAATGCGCTTAATCATGTCGCCGCCGGAGCCTATTATTATTGACGTGTGCGTTTTTCTTTCACAGTAAATTACGGCTTCAATATCCATAATTTCCCTGTTTTCACGAACATGCATTTTTTCAACTGAAACTGCAATTCCGTGCGGCACTTCCCTGTCTGTGTAAAGTAAAAGCTTTTCTCTTATGATTTCACCCGCCAGCGCCCGCTCGCTTTGGTCTGTAAGCGCGTCATCGTCAAAATAGTGCACGTCTTCACTTGCAAATTTTTTCATTTCAGACATCAGTTCTGAAATGCCGGTGTTCTTTTTTGCAGAAACCGGCACAACCGCAGCAAAGTCATATAGCCCGGCAAGATATGAAATATGCGGCAGCAAATCGCGTTTGTCTTTTAATAAATCAATTTTATTGATTGCCAGAATCACAGGCGCTTTTTCATGGCTAAACTTTTCAATAAGACTCATTTCACGTTCGTTTAATTGACCCTGCGGCTCAACCACAAATAAAATTGCGTCTGTGCCTGAAATGCTGTCTCCAACAGCAGTGTTCATGTGGTCCCCCAGCTTGTTTTTGGCATTGTGAAAACCCGGTGTGTCCGTGAAAACAAGCTGTGTGTCGCCGTCAGTCACAATGCCCATAATTTTAGTTCTGGTGGTCTGTGGTTTTGGCGACACTATTGAAACTTTAGCGCCTATAAGACTGTTTAGTATTGTTGATTTGCCGACATTCGGCTTGCCCGCTATGGTAATAAAAGCTGATTTTAGCATTTCAGTCACCCATATAATAGCTGCTGTCTCGCCGCCAGCCTATTTTTGTCAGCACCGTTTCTTCCTTTTCGCGCATTCTGACTTCCTGAATTCCGCCGCCCTCGTGGTCATATCCAAGCAGATGCAGCATTGAATGCACAGTCAAAAATCCAATTTCACGCTGAATCGCATGGTTGTAACTTTCAGCCTGTTCAAACGCTTTTTCGGCTGAAATAACAATGTCGCCCAGCAGCTTTGCGCCGGTGTCCAAATTAACGTCATATTGCCCGTTTTCACACAGCGGGAAAGAAAGCACGTCTGTTTCCCTGTCAATGTTTCTGTATTGACTGTTGAGCTTTTTTATTTCTTCATTATCAACAAATCTGACAGAAACTTCGGCAGCGCCGGCAAAATTTTCCATTTCAAGCACCGCGTGGCAGCAGCGCCTTATCAGCAGGCGTATCCCAGCGGGTATTTTAACCTTGTTTTGGTCGTTTGAAATTATTACTTTTACAGATGTCAACGGCGCACCTCCGTTTCATACTTTTCATAGGCATTAATTATGTCCTGCACTAATTTATGGCGTATAACGTCTTTTTGGCTGAATTTGCAAATTTCTATGTCGTCAATATTTTTAAGAATTTTCATAACGGTTTTCAGCCCCGACTTTTTACCGTCAGGCAAATCTATCTGCGTAATATCGCCGGTGACAACCATTTTTGAATTAAAGCCAAGCCTGGTAAGAAACATCTTCATCTGCTGCGGCGTGGTGTTCTGCGCTTCGTCAAGAATTATGAAGCTGTCGTCAAGCGTGCGCCCGCGCATGTAAGCAAGCGGCGCAACTTCAATTACACCGCGTTCCTGGCAGCGCTGAAACGCGTCTGCGCCAAGCATTTCAAACAGCGCGTCATAAAGCGGGCGCAAATAAGGGTCAACCTTGCTTTGCAAATCACCCGGCAAAAAGCCAAGCTTTTCCCCGGCTTCAACGGCAGGGCGCGTAAGAATAATTCTGCCAACCTGCTTTGCGCGAAACGCGCTGACCGCCATGGCAACCGCAAGATAAGTTTTGCCCGTGCCTGCCGGCCCCACGCCGATTGTGATTGTGTTTTTGTCAATAGCTTCGCAATATTTTTTCTGCCCTATGGTTTTAGGCTTAATGGGCTTTCCGGCGGAAGAGACGCATATGGCTTCAGCCGGAAGAGATTTAATTTTGCCCTCATTTCCCTCGTTTACAAGGCTTATTACATAGCGCACGTTTTGGTCTGTCGGTGTTTCGCCCCTGTCTATTATTTCAATGAGCCCAAAAATTGCCTTTGCCGCAGCTTCGGCCTGCGCTTCGCCGCCAATTATTTTAAGCTCGTCCCCACGGCTGACAACCGAAACGGAATATTCATTTTCTATTATTTTTATATTCCTGTCAAACGCGCCGAAAAGGACCGGCTGATTCGCCGTGTCAAAAGAAATTATTTTTTCTGCCATTAATCTATCTCTACCTTAATTTTTTCAATTCGTCTGTCTTCAACATTTAACACGGTAAGCTTCAATTTTTCATATTTGGCGGCCGGGGTTTCCGGCTCGTTGCCTTCGGGCAGAAAGCCTAAAAGATTTATGAAAAACCCTGCCAGCGTGTCATAGTCGCCCCTGGGCAGGCGCATGTTTATTATTTTTTCAACCTTTTCAATTGGGGTGATTCCGTCAAAAATATAATTATTGTCGTCTATTTTTTTGAATTGCGCCCCTTCGTCGTCATATTCGTCTTGAATGCTGCCCACTATGCTTTCCAATATATCTTCCATGGAAACTATGCCCGCAGTGCCGCCGTATTCGTCAATAACAACGGCAAGCTGTATATGCATTTCAGTCATTTTTGAAAAAAGAGTAAGACACGGAATGGATTCGGGCACAAAAAGGGCGCTGCGCATATAATCTGTAAGCTTTTCGCTGCCGGAAAGCGGCTTGCCGACAAATTTAAGCAAATCCTTTACATAGATTATGCCTGTTATATTATCTAAATCTTCGTCATAAACAGGAATTCGTGAAAAGCCGTTTTCTATTGACATTCGCGCGGCGTCTGTAACAGACGCAGACGAAGACAAAGCTTCAATGTCTGTTCTGTGGGTCATTATTTCACCGGCGGTAATATCGTCAAAACGGAAAATATTATTTATCATTCTGCGCTGCGACACCTGCAGCTCGCCCACATTTTCGTCTTCGTCAACAAGCTGCTTGATTTCGTCTTCAGTTGAATTTTTTCTGAACCTTTTTAATAGATTGCCTGCCATAAAGGCACAAACCCCCTGTGTTTTAACGTTTTCGGCAGATTGGCCGACTTAAACATTCGCCGGCAAGGTGCAGTGCCTTGCCGATTAGCTGCAAGGAAAAAGCTGTAAAGGCGGCCATTACAAGCGCTGCCGCCCAAACGGCGGTGACATGTATATTAATTATATACCATTTTTTTTTGCTTGTAAAGTACTATAAACTATGATATAATTTATTTGGTTTTAAACAAAAAATGCAGTGCCCGCCGGCATGCAATGTGTTTTTAGCTGTTTTTATGGCGCATGCGGCTGCGCCGCCGCCTTTGAAAGGCTTTTCACCTTTACAGGCGGCATGCTTTGCTTTTCATTGCCGCGCCGAGCAGGGCCCTTAGCGCAATATTTCCACTTGTAAAGTAATATGGGCTGTGCTATAATCAAGTTAAGGATTTTGTCTGATTTTGTCTATTTATGGCAGGTGTTTACCCACGTTTAATAAACGCGCCGAACTTAATATTACCGAAACTGACGTATGGCAGTCACTGTTAAACGAAAAGCGCCCCATAGTGCTGTACGGCATGGGCAACGGTGCTGACAGAATTTTGGCAGAATTTGCGCGCCTTGGCATAAAAGCCGCCGGCATATTCGCAAGCGATGACTTCGTAAGATATCAAACCTTTCACGGCATGACTGTTGTTAAGTATTCAGACATATGTTCGCGTTTTCAAGACTTTGTAATAGTGGTTTCATTCGGAACCAACGTGCCTGAGGTTTTGCAAAAAATTGAATTTTATTCAAAATGCCGCACCCTGTTTGCACCTGACATTCCGGTTTGCGGCAGCACTATGTTTACAAAGTCTTTTTTTTGCGAAAACAAAGGAAGCTTTGACTTTGTATATTCCCGCCTGGCTGACGATGAAAGCCGCCGCGTATATGAAAACATAATTAATTATAAAATAAGCGGTAAAGTAAAATACCTTTACACATCTTTCGTGCCCGACAAGGCAAGCATTTACAAAAACATATTGCGCCTGACAGGCAATGAAACAATAGTTGACATGGGCGCCTACAACGGCGACACTGTGCGGGAATTTGCCGAATACACAAACAACAGCTACAGGCATATATACGCCCTTGAGCCGGACAGTAAAAATTTTTGCAAGCTGCAAAAAAACACCGCCGGCATGCAAGGCATAACACTTTACAATATCGGCGCCTGGTCAAAACGCGACCGGCTGATTTTCAGCGCCGGCGAGGGGCGCAATTCGCACATGTCTTCAAGCGGCAGTGCCATTGAAGTGTGCGACATTGATTCATTAATAGGCAGCGAAGTTACATTGCTGAAAATGGACATTGAAGGCGCCGAATTAAAAGCGCTTGCCGGCTGTGAAAAAACCATTAAAAAATATTTGCCGAAGCTTTATATATGCGCATACCACAGAAGCGAAGATTTATTTTCAATTCCGCAGGCAATATTAAAGCTCAGCGACAGATATAAAATATATTTCCGCCACAGCCCCTATGTGCCTGCCTGGGAAAGCAATTTTTACTGTATTGCAGACTGAAATGGCGCTATGACAAAACATGAAAAAGGCGGTGTTTCACATTTTAAATTCCGTTATTGATTTTATAAAAACATTTTCTGCCGTTTTTAAAATCGGCGGCGGAATTATAATTTTCGCCCTTTTCTGCCTGCTGAGCAAAACTCTATCAAAGCTTTTTCTGAAAATAACAGGTAAAATTTTCTTTTCAAAAAATGAAAATCTGCGCCTAACTTACAACACAAGCCTGGAACGCCCCGTGCGCATTTTGTTTATTATAATAGGCCTTTTCATAGGGGTTTATATTAATTTCACAAACAGCGCGGTTGTAAGCGCGTTTCAGATTGCCTGCATATTAATTATTTCATGGTGCATAGTTTCATTTATTTCAGAAAATTTGACTTCGGTGCTGCACCTTGGCGATGATTCCGGCTCAGTAAACGGCGCCGCGGTTAAATTCATTTCAAACATACTTAAAGCAGTTATAGTAATGCTGGCAATTGTTATGGTTGTGTCAGAGCTTGGCTATAACATAAGCGGGCTTATCACCGGGCTCGGAGTTGGCGGGCTGGCGGTTTCGTTGGCGGCTCAAAGCACCCTGCAAGACCTTATTTCAGGTTTTGTGCTTATTTTTGACCGCCCGTTTAACGTTGGCGACGTAATTGAAACAGACTGCTTCAAGGGCACTGTTGAAGACATTACAATGCGTTCAACAAGGGTTCGCCTGTTTGACGATTCTGTTATAATAGTGCCGAACACAACGCTTTCAAACGCGTCAATAATAAACCACGCCATGCTTACAAAGCGGCTGTTTGAAATTAAAGTCGGGTTGGTTTATTCAACAAAGTCAGACGTGCTGTTAAAATGCGAAAATGAAATAAGAAAATACCTTGAGTCTTTGCCCGAAACAGACAAGGGCAATATTCGCGTGCGCTTTGCCGAATATGAAGCGTCTGCCCTGGCGCTGGAAATACGCTGCTATGTCAATGTTACTGACATCGAAGAATATTATAAAATTACAGAGGAAATCAACTATAAGCTAAAGGAAATTATTGAAAGCAACGACACTGATTTTGCTTTCGACACCAAAAGCATTATAGTTGAAAACGGTAAAGATGATTAATTTAGTTTATGCGGTAATTATTTTTTGTTCAACCCTTTTAGGCGCGCTTGTCGGAATAGGCAGCGGCGTTATAATAAAGCCGGTGCTTGACTTAATAGGTTACGACACGGTGGCTGTGGTTAATTTCATATCTTCCTGTTCAGTGTTTTTTATGAGCATAACCTCGTCGGCAAAGCATATTATTTCAAAAACAAAAATTGACGCAAAGTTTTTGCTGACTCTTTCAGCCGGGTCTGTTGTTGGGGGCATGCTTGGCACACTGCTGTTTAACAAGCTTAGCGCTTTGGTTGACAATTCATTGCTCAAAAGCATACAGGGCATAGTGCTTGGCACGCTGCTGATTGTGGCGCTGATATGCATGAATGCAAAAAGTAAACGCAGCTTTCAGGTAAAGGGCATTGCCGGCACGGCAGCTGTGGGGCTGTTTATTGGCGTTATAGCGTCTTTTTTGGGCATTGGCGGCGGGCCTATAAACGTGGCGTTTCTTGTTTTGTTCTTTTCAATTAACATTAAAGACGCCGCTGTTTACAGCGTTGGCATGATTTTTTTCAGCCAGCTTACAAAGCTGATTACAATGGCAGTTACCGGCAGCATTCCTGACGTGAATTGGCTGACTCTTGTTATAGCGATAGCCTGCGCGGGCATAGGCGGGGTTATAGGCGCGCGGCTTAATAAAAAATGCAGCGACAAATTCCTGTCAAAGGTCTTTACAGTGGCAATATCTTTTGTGGCTGCAATTAATTTTTATAACGCCATTACGGGCTTTTTGGCATAGCGCTGTTTCGGCGGCGTGTTTTCGCGAAAGCACCTAATTCAGTTAATAAATTTAGATAAAACGGAGGTTAAAACATGGGCAGAAAAAATATAATTTTTTATTTTTCAGACCAACAGAGGTGGGACACTGTAAACGAGCGCGTAACGCCTAATTTAATGAAGCTTAAAGATGAGGGCGTTATGTTTGAAAACAATTTCACCTGCCAGCCTGTTTGCGGCCCGGCAAGGTCTTGCCTGCAAAGCGGAATGTATGCAACGCAGGTGGGCTGCTGCTGGAACGGAATCGCGCTGCCGCGCGACATTCCGCCGCTTGCAAGATATTTTAACGAAGCGGGTTACCAAACGGCTTACATAGGCAAATGGCACCTTGCGTCTGACCGTTACCCGGGCATTGGGCTGCACTGTGAAAAGACTGCAATTCCGAAAGAGCGCCAAGGCGAATACCAATATTGGCGCGCGGCTGACTGTCTTGAATTCACATCTCACGGTTATGACGGCTATGTGTTTGACGGAGACGGGAATCAGCTTGACTTCAAAGGATACCGTGCAGACTGCATAAACGACTATGCGCTTGAATATCTTGACAATTGCGACAAGGAAAAGCCGTTTTTCATGTTTGTCAGCCAGCTGGAGCCGCACCACCAAAACGACCGCCATTGTTATGAGGGTTTCAAGGAAACCATAGACCAATTCAAGGATTACCCCATTCCTGACGACCTGACGTTTTTAAAGGGCGATTACAATGAAATGTACCCCGACTATATTTCAGCCATAAACAGGCTTGACTATAATGTTGGCAGGCTTGTTGCAAAGCTTAAAGAGCTTGGAATATATGACGACACAATAATAGTTTACACAAGCGACCACGGCAGCCATTTCAAAACAAGAAACCTTGAATATAAACGCAGCTGCCATGAAAGCGCCAGCAGGACGCCGCTTATAATAAAGGGCGGCGGTTTTGAGGGCGGAAAAACCGAAACACGCCTTTCAAGCCTTATTGACATGCCGCCGACTCTGCTGTCAATGGCAGGAATAGACATTCCCAAACATTATATGGGCGTTGATTTGACAAAGCAGATTAATAACCCGGACGAAAAGCGCACCTGCGTATTTATGCAAATAAGCGAAAGCCAGTGCGGCAGGGCAATAAGAACAGAGCGTTTCAAATATGCCGTAAGAGATTTGGGAATTACAGGCTATGCCCACAGCAAGAGCAGCGTTTATTTTGAAGATTATCTTTATGACCTGAAACACGACCCTATAGAAAAGTACAACCTCATTAAAGATAAAAAATATAAGCATGTGCGTCAGGAGCTGCGCGAGCTGCTTATTGAACAAATGGTAGCGGCCGAAGAGGAACGCCCTGTTATTTTACCGGCAATAACAGTCAGGAAAAAATAGGAAAAACACGCCGCTGAAGTTTACTTGCAGAATGGAGGTATGCTTATGCCAGGCCCCGGAATGGGTGGCCCGGGAATGGGCGGCCCCGGAATGGGGCACCCAGGGCATCGCCCGCCGCCACCGCCAAGAAGGTATAGGCGCGGCTGCATGCCGGGCTGCCTTGTTTATGTGCTGGGTGCAATTGCGGCTGTCGCCGCTTTTGTCTGCGCCATAGCCGCCATATTTTAGGCAAAAACGCCGCAGGGTTCCCCTGCGGCGTTATCTTTATTTTATGGATTTCAAGCGCTGTTTCGCGTCAGCGCTCACTCTATAGGAATCATTGATTTTCCCTATTGTCATTCTTTCGGTGTCCTTGTCAAGCAAATGCCTTTGTAGCATGGTCAATACACGGTCTTCATATTCAGCGAAGGCCTTTGAAAGTCCCCATGCAACAGCCATTTTTACATAATAATGTTCACTTTTTGCATTTAAATAAAAATCAAGACAATAGTCAATATATGTGTCCGTCAAATAATAGTCCATCAAAATAACGGCGGCAAAGCGCAGCTCATATTCTCTGTCAGATTCAATATATTTTTGCAAATATTTCAAAAAGCTTTTTTGGTTTTGACTAATAAATTTAAAAGAAGCCACCGCGCAGTCGCAAACTGCCCAGTTGTCTATTTTGGGCACAAAATCATCAAGCATGGCAAGCTTTTTTTCATAGCTTTCATCTGAATAGCCTATATAAAAGCCATGCAGCATTTTTTCCTCATAATAATCCCAGGCGAAATCATTGCCATTCAGGCGCTTGGCAATTTTTCTGAGTTCCGGCACGCGCACGCCTATTATTTTGTTTTCGTCAATATTGGGAATTAATTTTTTATGAAATTCCCTGTATTTCAAGTCACGCTTTGCAAAAAGCTGCTGTCTTAAGTCCATAACACCACCCTTTTTCGATATCTGCTTCAATAAATTCAACGTGGCAAGCATCAGCAAAGCTGTGCCCCCGGGCGTGAAATTATGCTCGCCGCTGATTAAATGCCGGCCCCGAAGCCTGTAGGGGGCTGGGATATTCCCCCTTAAGTTATTAAGTTATTTTAACATTTCTTTCTTTCATGCACAAGCCTTGAAACATAATATGAAATGCACAATATCAAAACGCCGAGCGCTGTTATATAAATAACGGCGTCATTTTTCGCATAAAATTCAATTATGCCGCCGCTGCAAAAATAGCCGGCGCTTAAATTTGCCATATACGAAAGCAAATATGACAAAAAGCTGAAAACCAAAAATATAAAGTAATAAGGCGTTTTGCAAAACATCAGCAAAATAAGAAAGCAAGTGAAATTGCCGCTTACAACAGCGAAAAGGGCTATTATAAGTATTTGGCGCCTGTGTTCTTTAAAAGAAAGTGCAATGCCGGCCGCCGCAAAATGCAAAAAGAATTTACCTGTTAAATAAAGCGGCGTGTTATAGCCGGAGCCGGAATTAAACAAATTGACTGCGCCGTTAACTATTTCGCCGTCAATAAAAGCGCTGCCGCCATATGAAGTAAAGGCGAACATATATTCAATATCGCCAAGCGAAAAAGTGTTTAAAACCATGTTCAGCACGCCGTATTTAACGGCGCTGCCGGCAATGTGCGCCGCCAAATATGCACTAAAGTCCTGCCAAACGGCAATATAAAATGTAATAAGAATTAAAAACACCAATATAACTGTTAGCTTTTGGTAAATAGTTCCCGCCGCTGCCAACGCGTAAAGGCTTAACACAGCTATTGAAAAGGCAAGCATTATTTTGTCTGTATTGGCAGCGCCCAACAGCCTTGCAGCATAAAGTGCGGCGCTAATAAAAGACAAAAGCACCAGTGCGTTATATAAAAAAGTAAATTTGTGTTTAAAATTAATGCTAAATTTTGCCATATAAATATTATGGCTCTTTTATAAAATTTTAAACTACTCGCACTGCGCACGGCTGGGCGCCGGGTTAATTTGTAATTGAAAACGGCAGCCGTTTGGCTGCCGCTTTAAGCTTAATTTACCATTTTCTGTTGCCATAATCAGGGCAGTCGCTGCCCTTAAGCGCAGCGCGGATTTCAACATAGCAGCCGCATTTAAGGCACATGCCCGCAATAAGAAAATCACATGCCCGGCAGATTTCAAGCCTGCGGCGGTATTCACCGTCTGCAACTTTTTTTTGCGGGTCAAGCCCTGCAAGATAATCTGCAACGCCGCGATATGAAGCTTCCTCTCCGGCTTCAAGCAACAGGCATTTTTTGCAAATTCGCCCTTCCATTATTCAATTACAAATTTTGTAACCGAACATGGGCTCAATGTGGCTTCAATACAGCCGTTTTTAATAACAAAATCAGTGAATTCGGCGGTTTTTACATTTTCCTTGCTGTCAAATGTGTTATAGTCGCCTATTTTGCCGCAAAGAGTTTGTGCTTTAACCTGCTTTACAGCTCTGTCTGCCACCTGGCAGGAAATCGCTGCCTTTTCACAGTCGCTTGTGTTAACTACCGTGGCGATAATTTTGCCGTCTTCAGCCATTGAAGCAGATTCAATGAGCTGCGGCAACGGCCGTGTGCTTTCACCGGCGTCCGGCGTTGTTATGTAAGAGCCAAGCAGCGTATTGTTCTGGTGGTCAGCATACATTTTGAAAATATGGTATGTTGGCGTTAAAAGCATTTTTTCGCCGTCTGTCAAAACAACCGCCTGCAGCACATTTACAGTCTGGGCTATGTTTGCCATTTTAATTCTGTCGCTGTGCTTGTTGAAAATGTTAAGCGTAAGCCCTGCCACAATAGCGTCGCGCATTGTGTTTTGCTGGTATAAAAAGCCCGGGTTTGTGCCCGGCTCAACATCAAACCAAGTGCCCCATTCGTCAACAATAAGGTCTACCCTGCGCTGCGGGTCGCGCACATTCATAACGTCTATATGGCGTGAAATGATTTCCTCAATTCTGTATGCGCTCTTTAACACCTCATAATAATCCTGGGTGGCGAATTCGGTGGCTGAACAGCTGAATCCGTCTTTCCTTCTGCCGCGCATGTCAGTGTAATAATGCAGTGAAAGGCCGTTCATTTTATTGCCGGCTATTTGCAGCACCTTGTCAGTCCAGTTATAGTCTGACGCATTGGGGCCACAGGCGATTCTGTAAATTCTGTTGTCTCGGTCATAGTCACGCACATATGTCTGGAAGCGCCTGTAAAGGTTTGCATAAAATTCCGGGGTCATGTTGCCGCCGCAGCCCCAGTTTTCGTTGCCCACACCGAAATATTTAACGCGCCACGGCTCTTCCCTGCCGTTTTTGCGCCTGAGCTCGCTCATGGGTGACAAACCGCCGAAAGTCATATATTCAACCCACTCGCTCATTTCCTGCACAGTGCCTGAGCCCACATTGCCGTTAATATAAGCGTCGCACCCGATTTGGCTGCAAAGCTCAAAAAATTCGTGCGTGCCGAAAGAATTATCTTCAACAACGCCGCCCCAGTGGGTGTTAATCATCTTTTTTCTGGCGCTTTTTTCACCAATGCCGTCTTTCCAGTGATATTCGTCTGCAAAGCAGCCGCCCGGCCAGCGCAGCACGGGCAATTTCATTTCTTTGAGCGCATTCACAACGTCGCTTCTCATGCCGTTTACGTTGTCTATTTCAGAATTTTCGCCGACATACAAGCCCTCATAAATACACCTGCCCAGGTGTTCGCTGAAATGGCCGTAAATGTCTTTGTTAATTTTGCTGATTTTTTGATTTGGGTTAATTAAATACTTTTCCATTGCTATTTCCTTTCGGGCAGCCGTGAAGCCGCTTATTCTTGTTTAGATTACCATATAATAGATGTGTTGTCAATCAAAAATCGCAATTTTATTTTATTAATTTTATTCAATAAGAGCCTGATAGTCATTCAGCATAGCAAGCCCCGGCAAAACTGCCGCCCCGGGCGGCAGATTGCACTTTTTGCTTATTAAAAATCGGACCCCGCTGTTAACGGCGGGGTGTTTCACTGCTTTTAAAATTTATTCGCCTGCTGCCTGAGCTTCCTTTTGAGCACGGCGCATAGCCCTTTTCTTTTTTGCTTTATAACCCAGCAGCTTGTCAAGGTGTTCCTGCGGTGTTGAGCAGGAGCCCAGCGTAACGGCAGATTCGCCGTATATTCCGTGAAAATCTGAGCCGCCTGTCAAAAGCAGCTTTTTATTTTTGCAAATTTGAGTCAGCAGCTGTATATCTGCTTCACCGGCAGAGGGGTGCCAAACTTCAATTCCGTCAAGCCCCATGTCAATATATCTGTCTATATCTTTTATAAGATTTGACTTTACCGGGTGGGCAAGCACAGCTATGCCGCCTGCGGAATGAACTTCCGTTATAGCCTCTTCCACGCTTGGGTATTTTGTGGGGGCTAAGATGTTTGTTTCACTTTCAGGGTCAAACAGCGCATGAAAAAGTTCGCCGAAAATTTTGTCTGTATAACCCGCGTCCATAAGCGCATGCATGATATGCTGCCTGTAAAGGTTGGTTGATCCGGAAGCATGGCTGATTATAAAGTCGGAAGTAATGGGAAATCTGCTTGCCACCTTTAACATCATTATCTGGCCTGCACGCTTGCGTGCAACCGAAGTGCGCTTGCAAATGCCTTCAAGCCTGTCCGGCACATCTGCAAGATATGACAAAATATGTACTTTTTTCCCCGTTTCAAAATCAAATGCCGAAATTTCAACGCCCGGTATTACTGTAACGCCGTATCTTTTGCCGATTACCTGCCCGCGCACTGTGCCTGCAAGGCAGTCATGGTCAGTTATAGCTATTGTATCAATTCCGCTTTTTTGTGCAATTACAATTAAATCCTCTATTCCGACAGAGCCGTCGCTCAGCTTTGTGTGACAATGCAAGTCCGCCGCCATAACATACCCTCTTTCATATATAGTAATTAGTATGCAAAACTTTTCAATACATCTATATATAGTATTTTACCATTTTTATTGCTTTCTTTCAATAGATATTTAAAAATAAACAACGAAAATAATTTAAATTCAAACGCCTAACACGCCAAGACTGCAAAGTTCCTTATAAAGCCGCGAAACCGGCAGCCCAACCACGTTATTATAGTCGCCGTCAATTTTTTCAACAAAAAGCGCAGCGCGGCCCTGTATTCCGTATGCGCCCGCCTTGTCATAGGGCTCGTCTGTTTTTATATAGTCGCCTATCATGGCACTTATATCATAAAATGTAACCTTTGTTTCGCAGAAAAACGATTTGCTGCCCGCCGGGCATAAAACCGTGACGCCTGTGTATACGCTGTGCTGCCCGGCAGACAGCATTTTAAGCATTGCGCCGGCTTCGCTTTCATTTTTCGGCTTGCCTAAAATTCTGTTGCCAAAAGCCACCACGGTGTCTGCGCCTATTATGCAGTCACGCCCGTTAAACAGCTCGCGCGCTTTTATTTCGGAAAGGTGCAGCACCGCCTGTGCCGGCGTGGCACCGGGCGGCAGGCTTTCATCAACATCTGCGCTTTTTACAATGAAATCAGGGGTAATAAGTTTTAAAAGCTCCCTTCGCCTGGGGGACTTAGACGCCAAAATAATCATGTTGTTTTCAAGCCTTTCGTTAACGCGTTTTTCTGTAATAAAGCCCGCGGGTAAATTCAAAGTCAGCACTGGCGCCGCGCTCATAAAGGCTGATTATGCGCCCAACCTGCGCTGCGCTTTCGTTTGAAAAATAAAAATGCAGAAATTCGGTGTTGATTTCATCTTGCCTGTCAGCCATATAAAGCGGCACGCTGTTTAAAAGTTCGCAATAGCCAAACGGCGAACATTTAACTGGAAAGCGCGCCCCTGTTCGGTCTGTAAGCACGGCGTGCCTGTTGCAGGCGTTACAGCCTATGTCTGCGCTGACAGGGCAGTTTCTCATAAGCATAAGCGGCAAAAAGCCGTATGCAATCGCACCGCAATGCGGCGTTGAAATAGCGTTCAGCTCGCTTAAAGCCAGTTCAAACGACAAAACAGGCTGATTAACCGCCGCGGCTGACGCGCTGTTCATAATGTTAAGCCCAAAGTCGCCGAACACTTCAAAACCAAGCTTTTGTGCAAGGGCGCAGCTGCCCAAATTGCCGCACAGCGCCATTGTCACCCCGGCTTTTCTCAGCTCTTTGAGCCGTTTTTGAACAGAAGCTTCCCTGCCGAAAAATGCACGCGGCAGCTCAACCCCGGCGTTGTGCTTTTCAAAGTCTGAATCAGCTGAATTGAGCGGTATAAAGACGCGCCTGAAGGGGTGCTTTTTCGGAATTTGCGCAGCGCTTGAAAAACGCGCTGTGTAATATTTTTCATTTTCTTTTATGCTTTGGCGGCTGTTTATTTCAAAGCCGCGGCATTCAACCGGGAATTTTTCGGCTTCGTTCAGTTTTTCAACAGCCATGCGCCTGAGCTCGTTTATTTTTGCTGCCGAAAGCATAACCCCGCCATCAAGCTGAATGTCAAGCCTTTCCGCATAAAACTGCGTGCCGCCCAGCTTTGAAATGCGCGAGCCCACGTCGCTTTCGGTAAGCTCTTTGTTTATTGCCTTTTCTGCCACGGCGCCGCGCACGCTCACGCTTTTAAACGGCGTTGCAGCTTTCAGCACACAATGTTCGCCCGCCTTTATGCAGCACTGCATGTCAAGCGGCACACGCGGCGTTTCCTTTTCATATAAATGCGACAGTTCTTTTAAAACGGCTGTGCCGGCAACAACGTCTTCTTTTTGCCTTGTGCCGAACATTTCGCTGCCACGCTGCGCCGTAAAATAGCCCGCTGTAAAGCCGCTGCGGCTGAAAACATCTTTCAGCGTTTTTTCAAATTGGGCGTCATATTCGCCGTTTATCGCCCGCCTGACGGCGGTTACGGCGGCTGCGACATATTCGGCGCGTTTCATTCGCCCCTCTATTTTCAGGCTGTAAACACCGGCCCGGCCAAGTTCTTGCACATAATTGACAAGGCTTAAATCTTTCAGGCTCAATGCGCATTCCCTGCCCCCGCCGGCTGAAAACGGCAGCCTGCACGGCTGTGCGCACAGCCCGCGGTTGCCGCTGCGCCTGCCTATAATGGACGAAAGATAGCATTGCCCGGACACGCTCATGCACAGCGCGCCGTGTACAAAAGCTTCGAGTTCAAGAGTTGTTTGCTGCGCTATTTCCTTAATTTCATTTTTTGACATTTCGCGTGCAAGCACAAGCCTTGAAAAGCCCAATTGTTGCAGCTGCGCTGCGCCTGCCGGCGACATTACGCTCATTTGCGTTGACGCATGCAGCACAGCGCCGGGAAAGCACTGCCTAATCATTTTCGCCAACCCCAAGTCCTGCACAATAAATGCGTCTGCCCCGCAAGACAGCGCCGTTTTTACTATGCTATATGCCTCGTCAAATTCGCTGTCTTTACAAAGCGTGTTCAGTGCAATATATGCCTTTACATTATGGCTGCGGCAATAGAAAATAGCATTTTCAAATTCAGTTTCATTAAAATTGCCGGCATTTTGACGGGCGTTGAGCGATTTAGCTGAAAAATAAACCGCGTCTGCGCCGCATCTTACGCCGGCAATAAGCGCGCCCCACGACCCAGCGGGGGCTAAAATTTCAAAATTCATAATTCAATTCGTTTTCATTAAAATGTGGCAGTTTAAAAGCCGACCCGGCATTAAAATAAAGCCGGCATAAAGAAAGCTGCGTTTACCGCCGGCTAAAAGGCAAATACATTCGCCTGTTGACAGCCGGCAATTTCAATAAGGGCTTGCCCGTCATTCAGCGTGGGGCGGCAGCAATGCTGCCCCCCCGGCGAAAAATTTTAATCACCGCTGATAAAAAGCAAAAGGCGCTGCCTTTAGCTGTGGGGGTTTCCCTAAGTTATTTGTGGCTGAGCTTTTCCCTTAAATTGCTGATTTCGCGGTTGAGCCTTTCAATTTCACGTCTTGCAACGTCCACTTCCATGCGGGCTCGCGCGCTGTCTTCAAGATAGTCTTTAATTTGCGCACGCAGATTGTCTGCCGAAGCGGTTGCTTTCTGGCAGGCGTCAGCCTGGTCAAGCGCAACAAGCACGGCGCACTGCATTAAAGAAAGCGTGGGGTTTGCCGCTGAAATTTCACCCATTTCTTCGTCTATAGTTTCACCCAGCTTTAAAACATAATTTTCATCATCTTCCGTAATGATTGAATATGTCGCACCGCAAATTTTAAGCTTTATTCTGTTTTTTTCCATGATTTTCACGCCTTTACATGAATTTTTAATCCCACCGGTAATATTATTGCCGATTTATAAACTTTTTGCAGTATATTTGCTGTATATAGTATAACAATTTAGCATTTTCTTGTCAATGAAAACAAAAAAATTCAATAAGTGCTTGCCCGTTATTCAACGCAGGGGCGACAGCAATGCTGTCTTAATCAGCGGGGATTGTGCCCACCGCTCCTTCAAAATCGGGCCCCGCCGCCTGTAGAGGCGGGGGCATTTCCCACTAAGTTATGACTCTTTGGAAATGTAAAGGCACTGTTGCAGCTCTAAAATTCAAGCAATGTTAAAAAAAGCAAAAATCTGCCCCGCCTTTAAGCGAAGCAGATTTTAAATAATTTTATTTTTTATTCGGCTTGGGCGTCTTCAGCCGGTGCTTCTTCGGTTTCAGCCGGTGCTTCGTCAGCAACAGCGTCTTCAGCCGGCGCTTCCTCGTCAGCATTTTGGTTTAAAAGGTATTTTTCAATTTCTTCCCGTTCGGCGTCAATTGTTTCCTGCTCTTTTTCCTGAAGCAGCGCTTTTATTGAAAGGCCGACGCGCTTTCTGTCATAGTCTATTTCAACTATCTTAGCCGCCACAACATCACCCACGCTGAGACATTCGTGCGGGCTCTTTATTCTGTTAAGGCTGATTTGGCTGATGTGAATAAGCCCGTCAATTCCGGGAATTACTTCGGCAAAGGCGCCGAAATCAGTGAGCCTTACAATTTTAACGTCAACCACTGCGCCGACAGTGTAATCGCGTTTCATGATTTCCCACGGGCTGTCTTCAAATTTCTTGAATCTCAGCGAAAGCTTGTTCTTTTCTTTGTTTGCGGAAATAACCGTAACCTGAACTTCCTGCCCCACTTCCAGCACGTCTGACGGGTGCTTTATATGAGCCCATGAAATTTCAGAAATATGTATAAGCCCCACAATGCCGCCCACGTCAACAAATGCGCCGTATTGTGTAAGTGATTTAACGGTGCCTGTAAGAGTCATGCCCTCTTCAAAGGTGTCCCACATGGCTTCGGCAGCGGCACGCCTTTCCTGCGCCAAGACGGCTTTAATTGAGCCGACTGCGCGCTGTTTAGCTTTATTTATTTCAATTATTATAAGGCGAACGGTTTGCCCAAGCAGCTGTGCGTTGTTTTCGCCGCGGCGAAGCCCTGTCAGCGGAGACGGAACGAATATGCCCGCGCCTTTGATTTTAACAAACACACCGTAATCTTTGGCGCCTGTTACAACGCCCTCAAGCACTTCGCCGGTGTCTTTTGCGCTGTAAATGTCATTCCAAACCTTATAGCGGTCTACCAGCCTTTTTGACAGCTTGAGCGTGCCGCTTTGGTCGTCAACCTTCATGATAATAAGGTCAATTTCATCTCCGACGCTTACAACGTCGCTGCAGTTTTCAAAGTCTTCAAAAGAAAGGTCTTCCTTTTGAATTATGCCCGCCTGCTTTCTTCTGGGCACATCAACATACACCTCTGTCGGGGTGATGTTAACAACTGTTCCCTTTACGACTTTATCGGGAACATAATCACGCATTGATTCCTCAAGCATTTCTGCGAAGGACGCCTCACCATCAGCATCTGCTTCGACAACAGCCTCTTCGGCAATATCAGCAGCATTGGCTTGCGCTGACGTTTCAGTGGACTGTGCCTGTGCTTCTGCTGTCTCGGCAGCAACTTCGGCTGCTTCAACTTCCTTTTCATTAATTTCTTTGATTTCTTCGGACATGGTTTTGAGTACCTCCTTAATAATGGCCGAGGGTGTCGAAGCCCCGGCAGTAACGCCAACTGTCTTGTAAGGCGTGAAATCAATTCCCGCAAGCTCCGCCGCACTTTCAATATGAAATGTAGGCGCGTTTTGGGAACAGACATCTTTAAGCTTACAAGTGTTGGAAGAATGGCGCCCGCCGATTACAACCATGGCGTCACACTGATTTGACAAGTCTGACGCTTCTGCTTGTCTTTCAGACGTCGCATTACATATTGTATCAAACATTTCACAATTTGTACATACCTTTTTCAAAAGTTTTAAGCAATTTTTTAGAATTTTTTTGTCGAAAGTCGTTTGCGAAACACAAATTAATGAAGCGTTTTCATTTTTTTCTAAATTTTTTAAAATTTCTTTAAGCTGCTCTTCATTTGAAAACACATAGCTTTTTCCGACGCAGCGCGAACGGATTCCTTTGACTTCGGGGTGGCTTTCGTCACCCGCAATCAAAGTCACTGTGCCTTCAGGGGCAGACATGACAATTTTGTGTATTTTCAAAACAAACGGGCATGTTAAATCATTATATGCAATGCCCCGGCTTTCAAGTGCGTCTGTTACGCTTTTTTCAACGCCGTGAGTTCTTATTACAACGCTGTAACCCGCCCTGACGTCATTTGGGCCTTTTGCGGCATAAACGCCACGCCCTGCAAGGTCAGCCACAACTTGTTTGTTATGAATTATCGGCCCCAGCGTGCACAGCTTTTCGCCCTGTTCAATGCGTTCATAAACATAATTTACCGCCCTGTTTACGCCGAAGCAAAAGCCGGCTGTTTCAGCAACTTTTATTTGCACTTTGTTCAGCCTCCCACAGGGAATGTATACTGTTCATAACCATAGCGGCGGCGTTTTTTATGTCGCTTGGGGCGGCGTCTTCTTTGTCAAGGCCCATGTCGCTTATGCTTATCATTTTGCCATATGAAATGGTGACTTTCTTGCCTAACTTTATAGGCCCGTCGCAGTAAATCGCCACCGGCAGCACGTCTGCATTTGTGGCTTTGGCAATAACGGCAACGCCCGCCTTGGCTTTTTGCGGCACGCCGTTTTTGTCTTTTATGCGCCGCCCTTCCGGGCAGATTGCCATTACATGCCCCTCTTCAATAATTTTTTCGCCGTATTCTATAGCCGAATTATCTCCTTTGCCGCGTTTTACCGGAAAGCCGTAAAGATGTTCTATAACCCAGCCCACTACCGGGTTTTTAAAAAGTTCAACCTTTGCCATAAAATGCAGCGGCGGCACCGACTTTGGCATTGACACAAACACGGGGTCAAATGCCGAAGTGTGGTTTATTGCAACTATGTACCTTTTGTCTTTTTCTGCCGGCACATTTTCAAGCCCTTTATATGTAAGCTTATAAGCGGCGCGGAAAAACGGCGCAAAAACCGTTTTTACAAAGCCGTAAAATTTATAATGCTTTACAACGGAATAGTCAAACTCTTTCATCTTAATTACCCCTCAAGTCACGCTTTTATTCGGCATTTATTTTGCCTTTTATTATTTTTACAACCATATCTATGCTTTCGTCCAGATTATAGCCTGTGGTGTCTGCAATAATCGAGTCAGTCGCGGGCTTCAGCGGCGCTATTTCCCTGGTCATGTCCTGGTGGTCTCGCTTATTTACATCGCTCAAAACTTCGTCAAACGTGACTTTTTCGCCCTTTTGCACAAGTTCCCTGTATCTGCGTTCGGCGCGGCATTCGGCTGAAGCGTCAAGATATATTTTAACGTCTGCCCCGGGCAAAACAACTGTGGCAATGTCCCGCCCGTCCATAATAACATTGTTTTTTTCTGCAATATTTCTTTGAAGCCCAAGCAAAAATTTGCGCACCGGCACAAGCTGCGACACCGCAGATGCCTGCATTGAAATTTCAGGTGTGCGTATTAAATCTGACACATCTTCGCCGTTAAGATAAACCCGCTGGGTGCCCGCAGAGTCAAATTTAAGTTCAATATCTGCTTTAGAAAGCATTTTTTCAATTTTAGCAGCGTCCCCCACGGCAGAATTTCTGGCTGCACAAAGCGCCACCGTTCTGTAAAGCGCGCCCGTGTCAACATAAATATAGCCCAGCTTTTTTGCCGCGCCCTTTGAAATTGTGCTTTTGCCCGCGCCTGCGGGGCCGTCTATTGCAACGTTTATCATGATTAACACCTTTCTGTTTTGATTTAAGCAGTCTGTAATTAAGCCGGACATGGCGCACGGCGGTGCAAAATTATTGCTTTGGCTCTATAACCACATTTAAATGTTTTTTCCGCACAGATAGCCTGTTGAAAAAGCTATTTGCAAATTAAAGCCGCCCGTATATGCGTCAACATCAATTACTTCGCCTGCAAAATACAGATTTTCAACCAGCTTTGAGCGCATTGTTTTAGGGTTTATTTCCTTTACATTTACACCGCCGCTTGTTATTACCGCGGTTTTTATGTCATAAAAGCCGCTTATGTTCACTGTGAAGTTTTTTAAAAGATATATAAGACTGCGCCGTTCTTCTTTGGTTATTTCATTTACCCTGCGCCTCGGCTCTATGCCGCTTAGCAAAACCACGGTGCCGATAAGCTTTTTCGGCAGTAAAAGCGCCAGCACATTTTCAAATGTTTTATTTGAATTAGCGGCAAAGTCGCGCAAGAGCCTTTTGTCAAGCGCCTGTTCATCAAGCGCGCTTTTAAAATCTATAATAAACTTATATTCGGCACTGCCGAAGCTTCTTATGTGGCTTGAAGCAGACAGCACAACAGGCCCGCTTATTCCGTAATGCGTAAACAGCATTTCGCCGAAATCTTTGTATATAGTTTTGCCGTTTTTTTGCAGCTTTATCAGCACGTTTTTTAAGCTGAGCCCCTGAAGCGCGGAAATGAAAGAGTCACTGCACCTGAGCGAAACCAAGCTGGGCGTTATTTCGGTAACGCTGTGCCCGGCTGACTCGGCAAGCTTATAGCCGTCTCCTGTGGAGCCTGTAAGCGGGTAACTCACACCGCCGGTGCAAACGGCGGCGCTGTCGCACGGAATTTTACGACCGTCTGCAAGCAAAATTGCGCTTATAAGCCCGTCTTTAAATTCAAACGCCTGTGCGGCCGTGTGCACAAATTTTACGCCTGAGCCCCTTGCATTTTTAACCAGCGCGTCAACCACGTCTGACGCCCTGTCTGAAACGGGGAAAACACGCCCGCCGCGTTCCACCTTTGTTTTAACGCCCAAAGTTTCCAGCAGCTTAATTGTGTCGCGCGGCATAAAAGCCGAAAAAGCCGAATATAAAAAGCGCCCGTTTTTAGGGGTGCAGGCAACTAATTTTTCAATGTCGTTACAATTATTTGTAACATTGCAGCGCCCCTTGCCCGTTATCATAAGCTTACGCGCGCATTTGGGCATTTTTTCAACCAACACGGTTTTATTGCCGCGCTTGGCGCTTTCTGCGGCTGCTATAAGCCCTGACGCACCGGCGCCTATTATTACGCATGTTCGCATATTTATTATTGCTCCGTCAGTTTTAAATAGCTTGGGTGGAAATGCCCCGCCTTGCCTGCCGCGTTTAACGGCGTGGCGCCGCAATTATTGATTTAGGCTGTTCTGTTCGTTGCCTAAAGAGGAAAAAACGGCTTATAAATATTATAAATTATTTATTTAACGTTGTCAATTCGCCGCTCATTTTTTCCCATTCTTCATAAAGTGCGTCGCGTTCAACAAGCTTTTCATCAAGACGTTTTGCAGCTTCGCCGAGCTGTTCATATGAGCCGCCTGATGAAAGAAAGCTTTCAATTTCGTTAATTTCATTTTCAATGGCGTCGATTTTTTGCTCTGTCTTGGCAATCTGCCCCTTAAGGCGGCGTATTTTGGCGGCAGATTCTTTTCTTAGCAGATATTCGTTTACCTTTTTTTCACTGCGCTTTTGCACAGGCTTTGCCGAAGCTTTGATTTCAGATAACAGATAGTCGTCATAATTTCCGCTGAATTTTTCAACTTTTTTATTATTTATAACTAAAATATGAGTTGCAAGCTTGTTTATAAAATATCTGTCGTGCGACACAATCAGCATGGTGCCGCTGTATGAAAGCAGGGCTTTTTCAAGCTCTTCCCGTGAAGCCCAGTCAAGGTGGTTTGTAGGCTCGTCAAGCAGCAGCACATTATAGCCGCCCAGCATAAGCTTTATCAGAGCCACCCTTGCCCTTTCGCCGCCGGAACAGTCTGCAAGGCGCTTAAAAACGTCGTCTCCCCTAAACAGAAACGCCGCCATGGCGTTTCTGACTTTTGTTTGCGTAAGGGCAGGAAAAGCCGCCCACACTTCGTCAATTGCAGTTTTTTCAAGATGTAAATCTGACTGCACCTGGTCAAAATAGCCGCAATAAACATTGGCGCCTAACACTGCGCTGCCGCTGCCGGGCTTATATTGCTTTTGCAGAATTTTTAAAAGCGTGGTTTTCCCCGCGCCGTTTTCGCCAATCAGAAACACGCGCTGCCCCTTTTTAATTTCAAATTCCACATTGTCTAAAATCTGCTTTTCGCCGAATGAAAAAGACAGCCCGCTTACACTCAGCACATCTTCGCCCGGCACGCATTTGGGTTTAAAATCAAAGGTGATTGTTTGTTCGGCCCTGTCAGGCGGCACCATTTGCGCTTTCAGGCGCTCTAACATTTTTTCCTTGCTTTCGGCGGCTCTTATGCTTTTTTCACGGTTCCATTGTCTTTCCCGCTCTATTACCTTTTCAAGCCTTTGAACTTCCCTTAAATCGTTTTTATACTTTTCCTCAGTGCTTTTTTGCAGGGCCTCTTTTTTCTTTATAAATTCGGAATATGAGCCGCGGTATGAATATATTTTTTTGTTTATAATTTCGATTGTGCGCCCTGTTACCCTGTCAAGAAAGTACCTGTCATGCGACACAACTATGACAGCGCCCGAATATTCGCCCAAAAATTTTTCAAGCCATTCAAGCGCCTTGATGTCAAGGTGGTTTGTCGGCTCGTCAAGCAGCAGCAAATCGGCCCCTGAAAGCAGCAGCTTTGCAAGAGAAAGCTTTGATTTTTGCCCGCCTGACAGGGCAGACGTTTTTTTGCCGAACTCATTTTCTGAAAAGCCCAGCCCCATTAGTGCCGAACGGGTCTGGCTCTTATATGTCAGCCCGCCGCCGCTGTTAAAGCGCTGCATCATTTCGTCTTGCTTTGCAATCAGTTCAGCCGTCGGGCTTTTAATTATTTCATCAGCCGTTTCTTTAAGCTGTATTTCCAGCTTGGAAAGATTTGAAAACACTGAAAGGAGTTCGTCCCACACGGTTTTGTCATCGCGGCAGGCATGCTGTTCCATATAACCCAGCTTCAGGGTTTTAGGCATAAAAACACTGCCGCTGCCCGGCTCGAGCTCGCCCTTTATTATTTTTAACAGAGATGTCTTTCCGGCGCCGTTTTGCCCAATAAGCGCGATTTTATCTTTTTCTTCCACATTAAAAGTCACGCCGGCAAATATAACTTCGTCGCCGAATGAAAGTTCCAAATTCTGCACGCTTAAAATGCTCAAAACACCGCCCCCTTACCGTAATAAAATCTGTTTTTAATTTCCGCGGCGCAGCATTTACCGGCAGCGGCACACAATTACACACGCGGAAATTTTTTTGCTGCGCGTTTATCCTATCAAAATGTAGCCCTGCCGTCAAGCCTTTTCAAGCGGAAGTTTAGCTTTTTCAATAAGGGCTTGCCCGTTATTCAACGTGGTGGCGACAGCCACTGTCGCCCCCCCCCAGCGGGAGATTGTACTCACCGCTGATTAAAAATCGCCCCGAAGCCTTACGATGTGGGGCCATTCCCCCCTAATTTATTGCAAAAAACGGCAAGGCTAAATGCCGCCCCGCCGTGTTTTATTATGCGCCTGCTTTGCGCTTTTTGCGCGACTTTATGGCAAAGAACACGCCAAATGCCATTATTACAGCCGCCGTAAAAATAATCAATGCCGTGCCGGCGCCGCCAAGACCGGGCAGCAGCGCGCCCGTGAAATTGACAATTTGCACATATATGTCTGCGTCTTCTATAGTGCCGCTGGGGGCGGTAAGCCCCTTTGAAAGCTGTTCGCTTTCCGTTGTCACCGCATAAGCGGCAGTGTAGCCCGGGCACAGAGTTTCGGCAATAGTATATTGTGTGCCGGGCGGCAGGCCGTAAACATATACGCTTTGCCCGTGAGTCATCGTAAAGTTTGCCGAAAAGTCACCGCTGTTTTCGTCAGTAACTGACAAAGTGCCGCTTGACGCAGTAGTGCCGTCGCTGTTTAAAATGACATAATCATATTCGCCGGTTACAGCCGTGCCCAAATTGTTTGTCGGCATTACAAGTGAAAGCACAAATTCAAATTGGGTGCTGTCTTCGTCTGCCTGGTAAACCGTTTTGCTGAAAATGAAATCAAAGCTGTCATAATAAAGCCCCAAGTTCCAGTTTGCGCTGGTGTACGGGCTTGACTGAATGGCACTTTTTTCCGGCAATGAAACAGAAGTGTAAAGCACTGCGCCAAGCAATGCGTCGCCGTCTGAAACGGCGGTTGACCTGTTGCCGTTATTAAGCGTTTTGTAGTCAAGATTTGTAACTATAAGGTTTTCAAAACTGCGCAGCCCGGATTCGCCGCTGTCGTTTAATGTGTAAGCGCTGCCGGCGTCGTCTGTAAACATAACAATATAGTCGCCCTGGCGCAGATTTTTAAAGCTGTATTTGCCTTGCGAGTCGGTAGCCGTTGGCAAAACCACATTGCCCAGCACATCTGTAAGAGCTGCGGGAATCAGCACGCCGTCTATTTCAATGCATGAAATCGAAATTGAGTCAAGCTCTGCAATAATATAGCCGGAATCATCTGTTTCGCCCGTGTCAGTAAGGGTAACTTCATTGCCGGTCGAATCTGTCAACCGGCCGGCGGAATCAACGGTCAGCCACGGCGAATACACCGTGTTGCCCTCTGAGTCAATGCTTTCGGTTACGGTGTAAAGATAAACGTCAATGTCCTTAAGCACATCTTCTTCGCCGTCGTCATAAAGCCCGTCTTTATTTTGGTCAAGCCAAACCGTGCCGGACAAGACCCTGCTGATTGGCTTTACGCTGACTGCTTTAGACGGCGCGGGCGTAGTGAAGCTGCTGATAACCGCTTCGCCGCCGCTGACTGTAAGATTAGCGCTTCTGTAGAAAAAGTCGTTATAATAAATGCATTCGTCGTCTTGTGTGGAATTGCTGCTGCCGGTAATCAGCACGCCGCTGTCAGCCGTAAGCGGGGAAAGCGTAACAGTTATGTCAACAGCACCGTTGTCAGCAACCCAAATATTTGAAAACAGGGCAATTCCCGCCGTTTCATAATCATAATATATTAGGCCGATTGGGTAATAAGTCAGCGTGTAAGCAGCCGAATCTGATTCGCTTAAGGTTATTTCGCCCCAGCCGCTGTCTGCCGCGCTTTCAGCGCCGCCGAAGCTGTCAAGCAGCGCCGCTTGGTCTTCCGTATTTTCGCTTCTTGTAATGCCGGTCATATATTTCAGTATTAGGCTATAGCTGTCACACAGCGCACAGCTTTCCGAGTCAAGCGTTATAACAATGCTTTCCACACGGTAACCGCCGGTTATTACACTGCTGCGCCCGTCGCCGTTATATGGCAGCACATCTGTAAATTCAAGCACCTTTTCAACGCCCGTGTTGTTGGTGTATGAAAGGTTATATGTAAACGACTCGCCTATTTCAGTCAGCCTTTCATAAATGGTTTTTGAAATGCCGTCTGCCGTTGACATTGTTACCTGAACTGACGCGCTGGAAGAATGCATTTGCTGCGCATATGTCTGCGTTTCTTCATAAACAGCGGAAATAGAGCCTGTTACGGTAAGCGTCTTTCCAACCACCTCATAGTCATTTGACGTGTCAATATTAGCCGAAAAGCCGAAAGACGGCAGGCCTTTTTCAACGTCTGACACATAGGTCGTAAGGGCTACGCTCTGCGTGCCGTCGGAATTTTCAACAACGCTGACAGTCCATTGCAAATCGCCGTCTTCATAGTCACAAACTGAATAGTCAAATTCAATGCTGCCGGTTACATATGTCAAATAGTCCGGTATGTCCAGCGTTATGGTAATTTCAGTGTTTTGGGTGCCGTTATTAACTAATGTGTTCGTTACAAGACTTGAAATGTCTATGTCAGGCGTTACGGTGTAATTTACGGTGGTTTCGCCCAGCGCCACGTCATAAGTTGTTTTAACGGCGTTACTGCCGCTGCCCACAGTGTCCGCCACCATCAGCGTTATAGATGTGTCAAGCGTATAAAGCAGCAGCGAATTGCCGCTGTATGCGCCATTGTGCGAGCCGCTTACAATGCTGCCCCCTGAATATGTCGTTTTTACATAGCCGTCTACATAAGTTGTTACCCTGTTGGTGGTAAGCGTGCCGTTTTTGCCGTCTGCGTCTGTGCCGAAATTAAGTTTATATGTTGGCTCTGCTGTAAACGCCTCATAAACAGCGTCTGTGTCGGCGTCTGTGCCCACTGTGTACAGTGTTTTATATTTGTCGTCTGAATCATTGCTTGAGTCCGTTAAAAACACCGTGCCCTCGTCAAGCGCCACGCCGTAAACGTCAACACCGCTGCTGTCTGAATATTTATAGTCAGTCCATGTGAAATTATATAAATATTCAGACTTGTCTACGCCGTTCCAATAAAGAATTTTATAATATGGGCGGTAAGTTGTCCATATATGCACATCGTTTGTTGTGCAATATGTTTCGCCTGTCATTTCAAAGTCATCTGTCACATTCATCTGGGCCTTGCAATAAATTGAGCGCCCGTTTCTGATGCAGCAGTTTCTGAATTCATATAAAATCGCCACACACTGGCCCTTGGGGTTGCCGTCTTCGTCATAACCGAAATAGTCATACAAATCGTCAAGCGTGGTGAAATAAATCAGGTTTTCCTCACGGTATGAGTCCATGTCTGTAACTCCGCCGTCGCCGCCCTTTTCAGTGCCTGAAGACGTGGTGGTGACTTCATAGGCGTCGCCGTTTATGGACAAATCAATATTGTCCCAATTGCTGCCGTCAGGCTTTGCGGCATACAAAATAGTTAAATCGAACGTAAGCGTGGGGTCTTCCCCATTGGCCCATGTTGCGTCTGTGCCAAGCGCGGTTTCGTCTGTTTTTATCAAAAATGCGCCGTTGCCTATTGACAAATTTGTGTTTGACGTAACCGTATATGTCTGCCCCACAACGGCATCTGCGCCCACCGGGGTGTAAGCGTCTGCGTCAAATTTCTGCAACATATTCATGGCAGTCATATAATTATATTCAATGGCGCTGAAATACTGGGAATCAAGCGAATCCATATAATCTGAATTGTCTGTTGTGCCGCTGTAGAAAGTCATTTCCCCGTCCATATAAACAACGCTGCCTATAGGGGTGGAACCGCTGCCGGCGTCATTAGTCAGGGCGGTGCTGCCCGCTGTGTTATAAAAATGGTTTAGCTTCCACAGCCAGTCGCCGTTGTCGCCGTCAAAAACATAAAAGCCCGTTGTCATTTGCGAATAATTGTCGTCATAACGTATTTCATTTACCGCCCACGGCCCGCCGGTAACGGTTTCGGTGACTTCTGCCCCGCTGTCGTCCTGCGTTGTATACGTATATGAAGACTGGGTTAAATCGCCGGAATCATCTGCCTCAAAAAACTTGTTAAGCGTTTCAAGGTCTTCGCTGCCGGCAGAGTCAATATAATCAGACGGCGACTTGCCGCTTGTGCTTGTGACGTCAAGCTTTGAAACAGCGGCGCGCATTAAAATCTGAACATATTCGGTGTCGCCTGTTTCTTCTGTTGTTAAAGACGTGTCAATCGGGTAAATAACCTGCACATAGCCTGCCGAAAATGCCTTTACGCTTGAAAGCGCAAGAGTTGTGTCAGTTACTCCGTCTGAATTTTTAGTCGGGTTTGTGTCTGTGTTGAACTGGTAATTGCTTACCGTTACAGTTACGGTGGTTTCAGTGTCTGTGCTTTCGGGCTGGCTGCCTGTCATGCTCCAGCCGCCGCCGTTATAGCACGAAGAGCTGTTGCTGCCGGTGTTATAAGGCGCAGCGTTATATGCATAGTGCGTTGTTTGTGTAAGCTCGTCTTCATCGCTCCAGTTCATGTTAACCGTGGCTTTGGTGCCGCCGAGCGCCGTGCCGTATTCAGACGTGTTGTTTTCCTTATAAGCCCAAATATAAGGCGCGGCTTCACTTAACACGGTGGTGTCGGTTGACATAGTAGTGTCTGTAGAACTGCTTTCTGTTGTTACAAGAGCGCCCTTGAAGCTCAGTTCAAAAGACAGGCTGTCTGTGGGTATTTCAATGCCCTTTAAGCCCTTGCTGTTGCTGCTGTTGTAAAGTTCAAGCGTAATGCCATAGCCAAGCACCGTGCCGTAAATATAGCCGTCTTTCACGTCACCATTGTCGTCTAATGCTTCGCCGCTTGAAACTTCCACACCGGCTTCAAGGTTGAAATAGCCTGTATATGTAAGCGTGGAATTGTAATCTATTTCAATATTATAACGCGGAGCTGCCGAAACGGTTATTGTGGCAGATTCGCTTTCGGCAGGGGTCTGTTCATTGTCTGTATTACCGTCAACCCACATGGTGAATGTGGGCTTGATAAGTGTGCCGTCTGTCAGGCCATATACGCTTACAACCAGGCGCAGGGTGTCTGTTATGCTGTCTGACGAGGTTGTTATGTCAAAATAGCCGTAAAGAGTTTGCACCCCGTCTGATTCAGTCAGAATATAGCTGTCAAGCGGAATTGTTGTAAACGTGCCTTCCGATGTGGAACAGTCAAGCGTTGCAGTCAGCCAGATTCTGTAAGTTTTTTCTTCGCTGCCTTCATTGGAAGTTTCTTCATTTGTGTTGGCGCAGACATAGCCCAGGTTGTAAGACACAGTGTCCCAGCTGCGCACAATGTAATTGTATGCGTCTTGGTCGTCCCCGGCAGACCAGCTTACCGCCTGTGTTCTTTCATAAAGCACTGCGTCGCCGCCGTCTGCGCTGACGCTTATATAATTGAGTTCGTTTTTATATGAAGTCGAATCGCAATATGTGCTGCTTGATTCGCTGACTGTATAAGCCGTGCCGTCTGCTGCGGTGTAAACGCCGTTTGTGGCATTTTCAAGCATATATTCAGCTGAAATTTCCGCCGCCGCCACATCGTCTCCGGTGTCCCACACGCCTGTGCCGTCTGTCATTGAAGAAATGTAAACACTGCTGATTTTTTTGTCGCTTGAATAGTCGCTTGTAACGTCTACTTCATAATATTCGGCAGTCAGGGTCAAATTTGTAGACGATTTAACGGACTTTATAATAAACTGCCCTTCGGTTACATATTCGGCGGTGCGGTTTTCGCCTGTGTAAGAGTCGTCTTTCCAAACATTCACACCGTCTACACCCATGTCTGCCGCGCCCAGCGCCGTAAGATAAGGCACAGATGTGTTGTTGCCCAGAAAAGCATAATATTCTTCCAGAGTGCCGCTGCCGCCCTCATAGCGCGAATAAATGTCGTTGCCGGTGTTAGTCAGGGTCGATGAATTGCCATATATCTGCCCTGAAACAATATTCATTTTGGTGGTTGTGTTGCCGGGAAATGGGTTTTGCGCCACACCGCCGCCCATAAGCGCTGTGTTTTCGGTTATAACCGCGCCCATAATAGTAACCGTGCCGCCGCTTTGGTAAACAGCGCCGCCGCGTATTGCCGAATTGTTTGTTATTGTGGTGCCGTCTCCAAGGGTAACGGTGCCGTTATTTACATAAACGGCGCCGCCCGCGCCCTTTGCCACACCGTTTTTAGTGGTTGTGCTGGCGCTTTTTGTTGATATTGTGCAATTGCTGCTGATTTGGGTGTTTGTTATGCGCACCGTGCCGGCGTTTACATAAATGGCGCCGCCCTGGCTTGAGCCGTCTGAGCCGGACGTGTTGCCCGCAGTGTTGCCGGTTATAATGACGGGGCTGTCTGCCGAAGTGCCGGCAATAGTCAGCGTGCCTGACCCATTATAAATTGCGCCGCCCTGGTTGCCCGCATGGTTGTTTTGAATTGTGCCGCCGCTTATAAGCACTGTGCCGCCGTTGTTGCATATAGTGCCGTAGCCCGTGGTTACGGAAGCCGTTGAAACCGCCTGGTTTTCTTCAATAACGCCGCCTGTCATTACGAATTTGGCGGAAGAAGCCATTAGGGTGACCGCCGCGCCGCGTATTGCCGAATTGTTATTAAGGCTGCCGCCTTCAAGCGTAAACGTGCCCGCCGCAATTGCAACGGCGCCGCCGCCGTAGCTTGAAGAATTGGTTGTGCCGCCGGCATAGCAGTTTGCAATTTGCCCGCTTTTCATTGTTACCTGCCCGCCGTTGTCAATATATATACCGCCGCCGGCAATGGCAGTGGTGCCCGTTATTGTGCCGGTGCCGCCGCCGTTTGCATATTCAAGCTCGCTGCCCGCAGTTACAATGGCAGCGTCGCCGTTTTCGTCTGTGCCGTAAAATCCGTTTGCGTCTGCCGTTGCGGTGCCGGACGTTGCTTCGTCTATAATTTCAAGATTGCCGTAACAGGTTATGGCGCTGTTGCCGCCGCCTGTCAGGGTATAGCCGTTAAGATTAAGCGTGACAGACAAGCCTGACGGAATGGTGACGCATTCCGTGGGGTCTGCCACTAAAATAATGGTGGTGTCAGAGCCGGTGCTGCCCGCATTGATAGCGTCCACCGCAGACTGAACAGACGTGTACGCAACACCGTTTACCACCGCCACAATGGCTTCCATGGCATATTGCAGAGTCAGCGCATATATTTTTGTCATGGGCGCAAAATTAAGCGCCGTGGTATAAGTGTCGCCTGTCATTTCGTAAAGCCATGCAGTGGCTGTAATTCCCTGTTCGTTTCCGTCTTCAAACATGCTTGAAGCTGAAATCAATGAAAGGTTTGAATTTTTATAGCTTGCCGAATAATTGCCGTAAACATCTTGCCCGAGCGCCGCCTTGTTGCCGTAAATTTTGCCGCCGTCGCCCAGGGTAAAATATGTGTTGTAGCTTTGCAGATACACACCGCCGCCATAGCTTGTGGCGGTGTTGCCGGTGATTACAGCCGTGCCGGAAACGTTTACGTCGGTTGACTGGTAATGCATATAAATAGCGCCGCCGCTGAGCGCAGTGTTGCCTGTAAACAGCCCGCCCGTGATATTGACTGACGGGGCAAGGTAAGAAGTGTATGACGCATTTTGATAGCCGCTTATGAACAGCGCGCCGCCCATATTGTCTGCCGTGTTGGCGGAAAACGTGCCGTCATAAATATTGGCGGTTATGCGAATTCCGGTGGAATCGCTGCTGTAAAGATATGCGCCGCCGCCGCTGTATGCGCTGTTGTTTGAAATTGTGCCGCTGTACATTGTAAATTCACACCCGGTCATTGAGCCGGACGTCATGTAAATGCCGCCCCCGTTGTAGCCGGACGAAGTTACTGTATTGCCGGAAATTGTAACGCTGTCTTCGCCGTCGCCGCTGCCAATTATAAGGCTGGCTGCGCTGATATACACCCCGCCGCCGTTGTAAGAAGAAAAGTTGTCAGTAATTTGCGTGCTGCCAAGTAAGGTCAGTTTGTTTTGAACATATTCATAAGCGCTTGTGCTGTAACGCGAATAAAAATATATGCCGCCGCCGTAGCCGCTGCTGTATGTGGTGTTGTTTGACACGGTTGTGTCTTCCAGCACCAGGTCAATCCCCATCATGGCATATGTGGCAATGCCGCCGCCATAACGCGCCGTGTTGCCTGAAACAGTGCAGCCTGTCAATGTAACGGCGCGCCTGGCGTCAGTAGTGTTGTCGCCGAAACAAATACCTCCGCCGTAAAGCCCCGCCGTGTTATTTAGCACCGAAACATTTTCAAACACAACGGGAATCTGCGAGCTCTTTGCCAAATCAATTCTTACGCCGGCGCCGTAAGCCGCTTCGTTATCTTGGAAAGTGCAGTTGCGCACTGTCATTTTACCGTCTTCACGCCCGTAGTTGTTTGCGCGCGAATACAGCCTCAAGCCGGCGCCGTAGCCCGCTATGGTTGCTGTGTTTTTTTCAAAAGTGCAGTCTTCTATAACCGCCGCAAAGCCATAAACAATAGCCCCCATGCCGGACGCGCCTGAAAGCGAACTTGAATTTTCACTGAATGTGCAGCCGCTCATAATTAAATCCGTAATGTCAGAATAAAGCCCGCCGCCGTGCTGCGCCGTGTTGCCCGTAAACGTCACATTATAAATTTCAGCCGAAAACTGCGCCGCGCCCTGGTAATTTGTGTAAAAATAAATGCCGCCGCCGTAATAAGCGGAATTGTTTTCAATTATGGTTTCGCTTTCGCCCGTAATGTCTCCTATAATGAAATAGCCGTAAACTTCGTTTGTGCCGGTGCTGCCGCCGTCTTGCGTGTTGTCGTCATTATATGTCACGGCAGTTGCCGGGTGCACGGCATAAATACCGCCGCCGGCATAGCTTTGGGTTGTGTAATCACCCGCAGCGCAGCCGGTTATTGTAACGCCGTATATTTCAACCATGTCATAACGCGCTTCATATGTTGAACGGCCCCTGCCGGCATAATAAATTCCGCCGCCGCTTGTGTTGCCCGTGCAAGAGCTTATAACGCCGCCGGTTATTTCGGCATAAGATTTGGTGTATTGAGAGCCAAATGCCAGATACATGGCGCCGCCCTGGTTTGCAGTGCAGTTTACAATGCTGCCGCCGCTCATTTTAAGCGCGCCGGAATAAGTTTTGCTTGAATTGTCTGCGCTGGCAACATAAATTGCCCCGCCGCCGCTGCTTGCAGTGCAGTCTTTAATGGTGCCGCCTGAAAAAACAAATGTGTTATAGCTTACTGAATTGTCGTTTTTATATGTTGCTGCGTTATTGCTGTAACTGCCGTTGTTTGCGCTGTTTACGTAAACTGCGGCGCCGCTGCCCGACTGCAAATTAAAGCCGGATATTGTGCCCGCTTTCATTTCAAACACACCCGTGTAAACATAAACTGCGCGGCAGTCTGTGTTGTTTTCGTCGCAAACTAAAGCGCCCGTGCCGGACACGCAGTAATCGCTGTCATAGCCCAGCTCGCCGCTTTCATCAAACGCGCTGCTGTCAGTTAAAACAAAGCTGCCCGCCTGAATATAAATAACATAGCCGCCCGCAACCCTGCCTGTAAGTGTATAGCCGTTTAAGTCAAGCGTAACGTTTGAGCCAAGAGTGTTTTTGTAATAAATATAATCTGAGGTGTCGCAAAGCAGTTCCACGGTTACGTCTGCATTGCCGTTTTGTTTGCTGTATGTCAGCGCAGCGTCAACTGCCGCGCTTACGCTGCTGTAACAGCCGGCTGTAGAATCGCTTTCGTCATATTCCTGCACAACGCCCGCAACAATATTGGAATCTGTATAGTCTGCCGCGGTAAGGTAATAGCGTGTGTTAAGCGTAACCCCGTCGCTTGCAAACATATCAGAAAGCGCCTTGACGTCAGAGCCCATTGCTGAATCAAGCTCGCCTACATAATAAACGCCTGTGTAAATGCTCTGCCAGCTGTTTATGCCGGACACAGCCATGTTTTCTGCGGCGCGGTAATCAACGCTGTCTTCATTGTCAGCATAGCAGAATTTGCCGGAAATGCACAAATCGTTTGCCGAATATGTGTCAAGAGACGTGTTGCCGTAAATCTGCCCGCCCGCCATAATCAGCGTGCCCGCCGTGCTGTACAGCTGAATTCCGCCGCCGCCCAGTGAGCCCTGTGAATTTGACGCGTTGCCTGTGATAACGGTTCCGGCGCCGACAGTCAGCGTGCCGGAACTTTCAACTTTTATGCCGCCGCCGTCGCTGCTTGCGGCATTTGATTCAATTAACGTGCCGTAAAGTTCAACCGTGTTGGCCCCGTAAAGCGACATGCCGCCGCCGTACGACGCGGTGTTTTTTATTATTTTGCTGTCTGTTGCAACCATAGACGCCGAATCGCACAGAAATACGCCGCCGCCGTATGACGCAGCCGTGTTAGATGAAATTTCAAAATTTTCCAGGGTGATTTCAGCCTGACCTGCGGCTGTAAGGCCGTGGCCTGTGTTGCCTGTTATGCACCCGCCAGTCAGCTTTAGCTGCGCCGTTGCAGACGACTCTAAGCTGTTTGCCGCCGCAACAGCGCAAACCGTGTGGTTATAGCTGTTAGCGCCGTTGCCTGAAATTTCGCCGCCGGTCATTGTAAAGCTGCCGCCAGACGCCACATAAACGGCTGTACCGCAGGCATTGGCAGCGGTTGAAACATTGCTGCACTCATTTCCCGTTATTGTGCCCGATTCAAAAATAAAGCTGCCGGCAACAAAGACGCCGCCGCCGCAAACGCATTCGCTGCTGCCCAATGTAAGGGCCTGCCCGTTGCCGTCTGTTATTTTTCCGGTGCCGGTTTCGGCGTCGGTTATTTCCATGTTGCCGCTTTCGTCAAAATTAACCTGAGTGTCTTTAAGGGTAAGGGCTGCCCCGGCGCTTACCGTAATAACGCTTGACATAAGCCCGCGCAGCTCATAGCCCGCAAGGTTTATGGTTGCGCTGAAGCTCTCGCCGCTGTCTGTTTGAGCCGGAATTACAACATCTTCCCTGCTGTTTGCAATCATTACTATTTCCGCACCGTTTTCCTGGCTGCCGCCGGCAATAGCGTTAACCGCAGCCTGCACGCTGGTGTAAACTGTGCTGTTTATCTGCGCCACGGGGTTTGTGTCAGCTGTAAATGTATAATAGCGGTAATGGTTATAGCTGCTTGAATATTCAATAGAAGTCATTTCGTCTTTAGTGTCTATTGATTCATAAACAAGGCCCGTGCCGCCCCAACTGCCGGCGCTGACTTCGTAAAGCCATGCGGAATCTTCGCTGCTGCTGTTCATGTCCTGCGCGGCGGCAAGCTTTATGTAAGGAAAATGATAGCTGGCGGCATTGTTGTAATATTCAACCGTGCAAATGTCGTTTCCGCCGGTGCCCGCCGTATTTGAACAAAGGCTGCCGCCCGACACAATAACGGAATAACCGTCTTGCGGCTCTTCATAGCCGGAAGCCCAGACTTCAGACGCATATCTGTCAGCATATATGCCGCCGCCGTAAGTCGTGGCTGAATTTTCAGTTATAACGGCGCTGCCCGACATTGCCACATAAGAGCAATATGTGTAAACGCCGCCGCCTAAATTGGCGGTGTTGCCGCTTATTGTGCCGCCGCTGATTGTCAGTAAAAACGGCGCGTTTGTTGCGGCATAGCTGTAACCCAAAGCCACGCCGCCGCCGTAAACGGCCGTGTTGTTGCTTATTGTGCCGCCGCTGATTTCCGAGTCGTAAGTCACAGTTGCCTGTTCAAAATAAATTCCGCCGCCATAGTTGCCCGACGTGTTGCCGGAAACAGTGCCGCCCGTCATTGACAATGTGCTGCTCATATAAACATACACACCGCCGCCGCGGCCTTTTTTCGCCGTGTTGCCGGTAATTTGGGCATTTCCTGAAATTGTAATGTTGGTGTAAGTGTAAACGTAAATGCCGCCGCCGCTGCATGTGGCATAGGTTTCCATATACATGCGGTTGCCGGAAATTTCCATGTCGCCCTCAACAGTCACGGTTGCATAGCGCCCAACATATATACCTGCGCCTTCGCGCACATTGTAATTTTCGTTTATCTTACCTCCCGAAAGAGTCACGGTGCTGTAATTGCCGACAAATGCCCCGCCGCCGTATCTGTAGCTTGCGTCGTCATTGGCAAGGCTGTTTGAGCTGATTGTGCCGCCGCTCATTTCAAACACATTCCAATAAGTGCTGTAGCTGCTGCCGTTTTGAATGTAAACGCCGCCGCCGTAAGTCAGCGCGGTGTTGCCCGAAACAGAGCCGCC